>JBDHUW010000004.1:0-124425 GCA_039809345.1 Candidatus Absconditabacterales bacterium
TTCCCACATCTAGTATACTCACTACTGGCTTTTTTGTTATCTTTCTTTTCTGTGCGGTTTTGACCTAGAATCTACACCCTGGGGGCTATGCTGGTTGATGATGGAGTGAGGATGAGTTTATGGTATTCTAAACAACAAAGTTCTTTCATACATATGAAAAACAAGCTAATCCCTCTATCTTCTAAATCTGTCAATCATATTCGAAAAATAGACAATTTTAGATCTATTCTATAATTCCATCATCATCTGCCTTCCTACGCCACTCTCCATACAGAAAAAAAATTATATTTTTCCCCTTGCATTTTTCGGTGATACTCCTATATGTGTGCCAACGCAATATCACTATATATAGTCTTGTTTCTAAAATACACATACTATATATAGTATTTAGCTCAAAAACGCTTTAGTTCCTTATGTTTAAGAAATCATGCCCCTTATTTGAAAAAAACAAGTGACTGATGGTATCAAATTAGACGGGCGCATTACTGCCTTCACTGATTTGTACAAGAAACAAAAGCAAGCGATTCGATTTCCTGAAGAAATCAATGTTTGATTAGATCTCGTAGATTATAAATCATTAAGCGAAAAAGAACAAACACTTTTCCATGAACTTATTGGATACTTCGTAACATCTGAACTCCTTGTACAAAATATTCTTGGTGAATCATTTTATCCATACATCATGGATCCACGCGCGAAAATGTCGCTTACGGTGCAAATGTTTATGGAAGATATTCACTCAGACTTCTTTGAAATGATACTAAACACCTTCAATATGGATCGTGATGCTGTGTACAGTAGATCATCGACTCACCCTATTATGAAGGAGAAACAAGAAATTATTGCTAGAGCAGCAAACGCTAT
This sequence comes from Candidatus Absconditabacterales bacterium, assembly GCA_039809345.1. Lineage (GTDB taxonomy): Bacteria > Patescibacteriota > Gracilibacteria > Absconditabacterales > Absconditicoccaceae > JBDHUW01. The sequence continues at coordinate 865 of JBDHUW010000004.1, forward strand.
TAGCATATCAAATGGATGAGTAAATCCAGATTCACTTGAAGGACAAAAGCAAATTCTCAATGCGATTTTAATCAACAACATAGTACAAGAAGGAATCTTTTTCTACTCGGCATTTGCACTCTATTTCGCGATGCGTGAAACAGGGAAAATGAGAAACGTGTGTAATGGTATGGACCTTGTATTGATCGATGAGTCTTTCCACCTCAAGATGTGAGTGGAAATGATTCTCACTATGATCGAAGAGAATCCTGCTCTTGTCCAAGATGCAGCATTTGTACAACACATCCAAAACACAATCGTAGAATGTACTGAAGTTGAATTGAGATTTGTCAGATCACTCCTAGATGACGGTATCACTTTTGGTGTGACATACAACGAGATGGCGGACTATATAAAATATATCACCGATCGTAGATTGGAAGAACTTGGCTTCCCTCCACACTATGCAGTGACTCAAAACCCCCTCAAATTCCTTCAAAAACAAGACCTCAAAACTCTCCAAAACTTTTTTGAAGTTACTCCGAACCAATACACAAACTTCTAAATATAAATCTAGCCTCGCCGCCAGTTTTATATCACTTATGTAACCCCTATGGCAACTACAGTACTCCACCGTGATGGAAGTGTGGAAAACTTTCAAACTGAGAAAATCATCGAAGCAATCTCAAGTGTGCTCAAAAATATACCATGACTCAATGATCCATTTGTAGCGATGTTCAAGATTATCAAAAATTTTGAGACAAAGCTTCCTGAACAAGTGAAAACAGAAGAAATTGACAACTTGCTTTTGAAAGCTATTGAGCCATTGATTGCCGAAGATCCTCTTTATGATGCGATCGCAACAAGACAATATGTCAAAATCATCAGCGAAAACGTAAACAAAAGATTTTCTAGTTTTGCGGAATACATACATTATGCGGTAGACTACTGATTACTCGATGCCAAGATGAAGGATTTCAACTTAGGAACATTAGAATTGGAGATAAACTATGAAAACGATAATTTTCTCAATTATTTCTGACTCTCTACTTTGCATCATAGATATTTGATCAAAGATTACGACAAAAATATCCTAGAAAAGCCACAATGGATGTGGATGCGTATTGCTATGTGATTATCTCTCAACGAAGTAAACAAAGAAGAGTTTGCGCTCAAAGTATATCATAAACTAGCCTCACTCAAGTATCTTCACTCTACTCCTACTCTATTCAACTCCGGGACAAATCATCCACAATTGATTAGCTGTTTCATTTGAGTAGTAGACGATAGTTTGGATTCCATCATGGACAAAGCCAAAGAGATGGCGTTCTATGCAAAACACGCATGAGGGACAGCCATGTCTGTAACTAAACTCAGATCAAGCTGATCTGTGGTGAAATCAATCAACTCTGCATCTTCTGGGCCTATTCCTTTCATCAAAATATATGACACCACAATCGCATCAGTTGCAATTGGTGGGAAGAGAGCTTCAAATATCGTAGTATATATGGAGCCTTGGCATCTAGAAATAGAAGACTATCTTGATCTCAAAGAAACAAATGGGAATGAAGCAGCAAGAGCTCGTAAACTCAATACTGCTCTATGGATTCCTGATGAATTTATGCGCAGAGTAGAAATGGATATGGATTGGTATCTTTTTGATCCAAATGAGTTTCCAAATCTAGCCGAAACATGGTGAGATGCATTTGTAAGAGAATACGAAATAGCGATACAAAAAGCCGAGTCTGGCCAAACAAGAAAATGGAAAAAAATGAGAGCACAAGAATTATATAGAGAAATGTTGATACGTGCTGCCAAAACATGAAATTACTGGCTGAATTTCAAAGATAGACACAACGAAAAAAACCAAGCACCAAACTATGCTCCAATCCACTCGACCAACATGTGTACCGAAATTAGTATCGCAAACCGTCCTGATAGCACTGCTACTTGTACGCTGGCCTCTATAAATCTTTCTCGTTTTACCGTGAAAGACAATATCTCTGACGATATGACTTTTGAGCAAAAAACAGATGCAATCAATCGAAAAGACCTGAAAGAAACTGTTCAAATTGCAACTCGCGCGTTAGACAATGTAATTGACTTAAACTACTATGTCTCTGAGCCATCTAAAAAGTGAAGCTTTGATCTTAGACCGCTTGGTTTGGGTATCATGGGACTTGGAGAGCTATTTTTGAAACTTAATATTCCCTATGAAAGTACCGATGCAGTCAAAATATCTGACATGCTAGGGAAATTTATATATGATGCGGCATATGAAATATCTGTAGATTTAGTGAAAGAAAGAGGAACATTCGCAGATTATTCTGCTGAGAATTATCCATATGCACCAAGAAGAAATATTTTGCTTTTGGCTATTGCTCCTACAGCTACCATCTCAAATATTGCATGAACGTCAAGCTGAGTAGAAACATACTTTTCAAACGTATACGCCAGAGAAACTGTATCAGGAAAGTTCACAATCATCGTAAAAGCACTTGTGGAAAAACTCAAAGCAAAATGACTCTGGACCGAAGAAGTGAGACAACAAATTCTTGCAAATCAATGATCAGTACAACACATCGATGCACTAGACTGAGCAATCAATAAGCAAGTATTCAAAACAGTATATGAGTGCTCTCCCGCCTCTCAAATAGATGTAGCAGCTGCACGGCAAAAACATGTAGATCAAGCGATATCTCGTAATCTATACGTACAAGAGCATGAAAGAAATAACCTGTTTGACATTTATATGTATGCTTGGAAAAAGGGGCTCAAATCAACATACTACTGTTTCATTGAAAAAAATATTCAGGGGGAAAAATATACAGAAAGCGTGAATAAAAGAGGCTGAAGAATGTGATTTGGCGCGGGTGCAACTACCCCATCAGAAACAACAAATGGACCAACTAGATGATTTTGATTTGCCGCTGCAGTTACCGCTACAGCCCAAGCAACTAGCTCTGAAAACAATGAAAATAGCTATAGATCGTTTGATGCCAAAAACATCACACCTGAACAAAAAGCTATCATAGAACAACAAATGAGAGCTGAGAAATGAGATGAATATGTAGAAAAACTCAAAGCAGGGACATTGTATGGTAACGCATGCCCAGTTGATCCGTTTGAAAAGGTAATGTGCGAAGGATGTCAATAATAATATAAAGTTTAAATGAGCTAAAGACGTAGAAATGCGTCTTTTTTCTCTTGCAAAAAAAACTGTTTTCGTATAATTTCACTATGAAATTCTTTTCTACATTTGATAGCAACTACAAGGAAACAGAGTTGACTGCAGCGCAGAAAGAGTTTGGCAATGAAAAAGTAATGTTGGTTGGAAAGAGTTTATTGCACTATTTCATTGGATTCTTCCTACCAATGGTGATAGTCGGACTTATATGGATGTGAGCAATGTTTTTGCTTGCAAAATATATCTCTTCACCTTTGGATCTCTATGTCATCATAGGGCTATCTATCGTGCGAGTGATTATAGAATCGATTATCTTATGCAATAGCTACATACACCACCGGCTAGATTTCATCATCATTACACCCGAAAAAGTAGATATATACTACCAAGTTAGCCTGACACATAGAAACGTAAAATCAATATTTGTGCAAGATATCTCATGAGTCTATATAGACAAAAACTGATTATGGGACAGTATCGTGGACAACGGGAATTTAACTATCGAAACAGAAGAGAATCCTCACACCAAAGTTCATTTCTGACCTATTGCCAAACCAGATTTCACGAAAAAAGTCATAGAAGATCTGATCGAAAAACTACTTACAGAAGACAGAAAAAGACCAAAATAATCTATTTGTTTATGTTCCCACATGTTACTTATTTGAGATATCCATATAAATGCTCGTCATAGTCAGGAGATATTAGCCCAATTACGCCAATATACTGAAAAGTTTTCTGATGAAAAAAATCTTATTTTCCTGGGTGACTATATGTATATGTTTAGTTATGATCGCCAAGCGCTTTCTGAGCTGTTTGATTTTTTTCTTGCTCAGTGGAGAGAGGGTAAAAATATCTATATTGTAGCAGGGAATCACGATCGATTGAACCAACATTTCGTCTATCACGAAGGCAAAAAAGTAGCAGATATTCTCAACAGACAATCAGACAACAAACTCTACTTCATCACTGAACCTGAATCACATACCATCGAATGAAAAAAAATACTTTTTATGCCCTACAATAAATTATTTCTCAATACATATCAAGATAGTATTGATTTGAAACAGGATAGAGAGACTCTCAACATACAAGCCAACACTTATCATGAAAGGATCAGACAAGAAAGTATGGCTCTTCTCACTTCAAAAAACCACAATGAGCAGTTGTCATGAGCACTCAATTACTACCTTCTAGAGCACTACGAACCGAATATGCGTCTCATACATCACTACTATACGGCAGATATTTCATTCCCATGACAATTTGCCAAATTTGATTATAAGGACATTGCTCTACACCCATCACGAACTGAGTATGCTACCAAAGTGATTTCCTGACATTTACACAAAGCATTTATACGTCAAAATTATCTATGCATGGGAAGCATATGGTCTACTACAAGCGGAGAACGTGACCATGCAAAATACCTCTGGCAATGGGATACATCACTAGACACTCCATATGAGTTCAAAGCATATGAAATAGCCATAAATCCCTATCTCACTATGGAAAACGCACAAACTATCACAAGAGAAAGTATAGAAATGAGAAACCAGAAGATACATGCTGATCACGAAGCATTGTTGCCTGGCGTCTCATGCACACAAGCGGCTTTGGAACTACACAAAACATCAGTTATCATATATTCAAATGAATCTGTGGAGAATATAGAAAACCTCGTAGATCCTGAAATCAAAGCTATGATACAAGATATACAGATCAAACAAAGAAACAACCAAAGTGAGGATATGACAAGCCTGCTTGATATTTGACAATACAACATCCAACAATCGCTTTTAGACCGAAAGGAATTAGTTAAAAAATACCTAATGTCAAGATACTGAACGGAAAGTGACAAATATCGCACGTTATTATCACAACTAAACATCCTGTAGATAGGATGTTTTTTTGTACCTGAGATAATTGTCCTATACTAGTATCATGCGCAAAACATATACAAAAATCATACTAGGCGGAGCGTTATTCTTGTGGGTATTGTTGGGACCAATCTCTGTCGTACCAACACATTTTTGAGTAGATCCGTATAACACAAATGCCCAAGAAGCTACATCTCCAAGTGAACCTATGGAGGTCTCTTGGGGATATGAAATAGCACATGCTGATGAAACAGAAGCTACAACATCAAGCACCAATGTAGATTTAGCTGTGACATTGGAATCTATCCTCAAAGTGATATACGTCCTCCTGTGGCCAGCATTGTTTATAGCGGGACTAGCGATGGACAACTCTCTTGTCTATTGAGAACTTTTTTGACTAGATGATGCACTCTATAAGTTCCGATCTATTATGAAGAACTTTGCAAACTTTGCATTGTGATTCATTTTTGTGCGATCTATCATCCAATTTGTACTCAATGTCCAAAAAGGAAAATGAACACATCCAAAAGACCTTATAGTGAAGCTTCTATTGTGATCAATCCTCGTAAATACCAGTTGGTTTATCATGTGAGCACTTGTAGATCTCTCTACGGTACTCACCGTATGAATATGATGACTACCCCTACAGTTAATTGAAAATGAAAATCTCTCAGACAAACCAATTTTTGGCGTGAAAACAAATATAAAACTCAATGACGCAATTTGAAAAAACAACTCAGTAGCAATACTACATACGTGGCCAGGAGCAGTATTTCCAAACAATAAACCATATCTCCTCCCCTGTTATTTCGATGGAGGGAAAATAGTGCGATGAGAATGACGACAAACTGCTTTCGGTGTAGTAGATGGAAACACAACAATCACAGGTACCAACGTGACATGGGCAAGCGTCGTAGATAATTACTGTGTATCTGCATGAAATCTCGTAAACAAGGAATTATACGAAGCTCAAGGTTCACCATCTATAAACAACAGTGAGGCATTGAGCGCTCTCTATAGCGGTTCATTGGCAAAAGTAAGACAGGATTGAGTCTGTAGTGACAATCAAGCGTGCCAAACTATCAAATCGGTCACAAAATGGACTGAGTGACATCAATGAGCATTCTACTCACTCTATGCATCACTCCTAAACCTCTCAACCATTCATGTGTGAGTTCCAAAATCAGACACCTCTATCGTGATGGAGACGCTGATCAAGGCGATCGTTGCATTGGCATATATGATTCCATTGCTGATACTAGCAATCACATTAATCATGAGAGTATGATATTTGTGGATTATCATTGCATTTTCTCCATTTATAGCACTTGCTAGCGTGGACTGACTCTGATCGAAAATAAAAGATAAAATGGATAACAAAGTTCTCAAAAAAGCTTTTGACTACAAAAATGTCATATCACTTCTCTTGCTACCAGTAGTAGTGACATTCGCCATATCACTCTCGATCGTATTCCTCTCATCTCTCAGCGAAGGAATATCGAAATCAGGTACTGCAAATAGCTTATGAATATATCAAAGAACCGAATGAAACAGTACAAAATGCTACGACGTGTGAGTCACCAATATATGTATTGATATGCCTACCAGAGATATCGGCACATGAATTATGGACTACTTCTCATGGATTATCATGAATCTCTTTGGTATTGCACTGATGTGGTTTTCAGTAATGGCTGCTATGAAATCATCAGAATTTACCAAAGATGTTGTGGATAAAATGCAAAAACTTTGAGAGGATATGGTGATGAGTGCGCCTATCATACCGGTACCGTGAGGCGCGAGTACGAGTCTATCTGCACTCAAACAGCTCCCTTCACAATTAGAGCAGAAAATGGACAATAGCAAAGCAGAATGAGCTGCTATATTCTGAGAGTCGGTAGAATGACTGTTCAAGGATACTATGGGGAAAGACAAAAAAGTGAAAGCAGCAATCTGAAAAACAATCGATGAAACTGAAAAAATCAAAGATATCAATGAGAAAAAGAAAAATATCGTAACCGCAATCAACAGTGGTGCATTCTCAGCTCCTGAATCAATGACATTCTGACAAGTAGACAACTCAGCTGCCTTTGCAAACTCATTGGCCGAGATAGCTTGAGACAACACAACCAAATTCACGAATTGACAAGATCTCTTCACCACCAATACAGGACAACAGATTCTATGAAAAGTACTTGATGGTGTAAAAGACAAATATGGCCATGAAGTAGATATGGGCAAGCTATGAGCGATGTACTCATGAAAAAGGATGGCAAACGACTGGGAAACTAGACAAAAAGAGCTTGAAGCATTTTTGCCAAATACCTCTAAACCTGATCCTACTTCAGCTAAGACAACATACGAAAACCCTACAAGCAAGAAAAAATATATCATCAAGGATAAAAAGGTGTTTGCAGTAGATGCAACCAACAAGGAAGTAGAGATTACAAGTACAGTAAGTGATCTTACGCAACTCCAAGCACTAAAAACAGATATAAATGCAATGGTTAAAGAGAATATAGAATTTGACGTAACCAATACCGTATTCACAATAAAATGAGCAAATAACATAGAAACCAAATACATCTTTACATTTGATCCAACCAAAAAAGAATATAATGAGAAAATACAGTAACCGGTTTATCATAGTGATTGCATTTCTGATATGTGTACTACCACATGCAGTTTTTGCTGACACTGGATCGACAATAGCTGTGACTACATGAACATGATGAGAAGCGAGTATACTTATACAAATAATCAACATTCTCATGAGATTTGTATCTTGGGGATGGACGATTGTAGCCGTGCTTGCATGAAAGCTCATGAGCAATGATTTTATATATGCTACATGAATTGGTTTGGATAAGACGCTTTATGCAATGTGGCTCTACATGAAAAATATTGCGAATTTTGCTCTTGTATTCTTTTTGGTTAGTAAGATTGCATCATCTATATTTAGCAAAAATGGATTTGAGCTCAAAAAAGATCTACCAAACTTTCTGCTAGCATCTATTTTGGTGAATATGAGCTGGTTCTTGATGGGGGCAATGATAGATGTAGCGAATGTAGCTACCGCAGCAGTTTGATCGTTTCCACAAGTTATCATATCGGAAGATGCAACACAATCAGCACAAACCGCATTTCTCAATGCGTCAATCCCTGACAAAATATGTGCAAACATAGAAAAGGGGGAAACAGAATGTACTGGAATCTATAACGCGACTCAAAAAATGGATAGAATCTGGGCTCGTTTCAATGATATGAGTGGTCCACTTTTGTTTATGTGAGCTAGTATTTTCAGATTTCAAGACTACAATGAGCTAAATAGTGGTATACGCGATATCAAAGATTTTACCATATGATTATTCATCAAACTTCTAGTCATGTTGATGTTTATGGCACCAATTATTGCGCTTTTTGTGATCAATATACAAAGAATATTTTATCTATGGCTACGAATCATATTTTCCCCACTCATAGTTGTTTTTGCAGTGCTTGGCAAAAAAATTGGTGGTGATAATAAAAAAATAAGTGCTCTATTTGATATAAAAGAAATCATAGGAATGACTTTCCAACCAGTCTTTGTGATAGGTTGAATGTCGATTGTGCTTTTGCTTAGCATGAGTATGTATTATATACTATGATGAAAGCCCTGAAACCAACCTACAAACGAGCCGATCACCAAAGTCATATGAGTATCTGAAATAGTGACAAATACAAACTCTTCAACATTTACAAACAATACCGCCTGAACAAGTATAACCATAGTATGAGATATCTTCAAAGATGTGGCAAACTATGCTTGATGACTGTTTGGATATCTGATCACAACGTGATTTGTGATCATGCTTCTATGGGCAGTTGTAAAAATTAGTACTAGTAGTTCGAGTCTTGCAGCTTGAACATACAAGAAAGTGATGGACCTAGGACAAGGTCTTGTCACTGGGATCAACTTCATACCTATCTGATGAAAAAATGTCTCATTGGCTTCTGTACTAAACTCCAGCAATGGCTGAATCATGAATACCGTCGACAGCAAGGTCAGACAATCACTCATCAATCCTCGCAACAGCGATGCAGCAGACAATCTTGACAATGGAATCTTCTGAGGAAAGCTATGACAATTTATGCAAAAAACATACGGGGATAGCTTCAAGCCAAATAGCGAATCGCCCAAAGATCTCTCTCGTAAAGAAAGTGATAGCTACTTTGCTGACTTGAAACTTGCAAGCAATCTTACCGCATTTGGGGATAAACTATACAACAACGTAATGGCAAGTGCTAAAAAAACAAAGAACAAAAAACTCACTCTCCAAAGCGAGCAATTTAAACAAACTGTATTCAAGAGCATAATGGAAGCGCCTTCATCACTAAAAACCCAAATTAAATCATTGATCTGAGTAACGGATGACAAAGACTTTACAATAGATGCACTCTTTGGAGGTAGCACAGACGGTAGTAAAAAGTTTCTTGAGTTCTTGAAAACAAGATTGGCTGGTACTACTATCAATGACCCCATAAACAGCATCAAGTGAACGTGAATAACCTACTCATCAAATATGACTCTATTTGACGGTAAAAAACTTACCCCTGAGAATGGTGAGTAATTTCTCTTGCATTCTCCTCTCCTTTCTATATATTTTCAGCATTGTCACATCAAAAATGTGACGGACAAACCCAAGACAGCAGGTAGTACCAAAGGTATATAAATCCCGCCGAGGTAAGTACGTCAAGTATATGATACTCTATCATACTGAAATGTACCCTTTCCTCCTTGGAAAGTTTTTTTATTTTTGATTACCAAAGCCTCATGGCAATTACAAGACAAAAAAAAGAAGCGTTGGTAGCTGCGTATGCTAGTGACCTAGCGAGCGCCAAAAATGTCGTCCTAATCAAGCAATCTGGTATTCCTGTCAACGACAGCAACAACCTGAGAATGTGATTGGAGGATGTTGGAGGAAAGTTCAACGTAGTGAGAAAAAGATTGTTCTTGAAATCACTAGAAAATAGTGGTCTCGAAGCAGTTACGCATGAGATGTTAGATTGAGCTGTTGTCGCAGTCTACGCAACACAAGACGAGTTTGCTCCTATGAAAACTATCCAAAAGTTTATCAAAGATGCTAAAAAAGCTGACAAAAAGTATTCTGTAGAATATGTTGGTTGATGGTTTGATAAAGAATGGAAAGACGGATCATATGTTACTGCTCTTGCAAATCTTCCATCAAAAGAAGAATTGGTTGGAAAGTTGTTATTCCTTCTCAAACATCCAGTTCAAAAGTTTGTTGGTACGCTTGATGCGATTGCCAAAAAATAATACCCTCTTCATTATGAATCTATTTATATTATATAGTGTTATAAACAATGTCGTTAACTAACAATGCTCAAAAGATCTTTGATCTTGTAAAAGAACTTACTGCTATTGAACTAGCTGATCTAGTAAAGGCTCTAGAAGAAGAATTTGGTGTAACTGCTGCTGCTATGGTAGTATCAGGTGGTGCTGCAGGTGGTGATGACGCAGGTGCTGCTAAAGATTCAGTAAATGTAGAACTTACTGATGCTGGACAACAAAAGATTGCTGTAATCAAGGTTGTAAAAGAATTGATGAACATCGACCTAAAGGCCGCTAAAGACTTAGTTGAAAAGGCTCCAGTTATCATCAAGGAAGGAGTAAAACAAGATGAAGGTGAAACTCTTCAAAATAAACTTCAAGAAGCTGGTGCTACAGTTACATTGAAATAATTACCTTTACTCTGTTTTTAGATATCCTACATGGCAATTACACAAAAAGAAGTAGTTGCTGCTCATATGCACGTTGGTAATCTTAAAAAATTCGCTAGCACCAAGACGAGATCGTTTTGGTTAGAGATGAATCAAGGGTTGGTAGTTATCAATCCTGATAAGATTACTTCTGCTCTAGACGCAGCAAGAGAAAAATTCTTACAAGCAAAAAAGGATGGGAAAGAGGTTCTCGTTCTTTGTGAAAAAAGCATGTTGGCGGATGAAATTCCAGCTCTTGCAAAAACACACGGATTTCATTATATGAATTATAAGGTTCCTGCTTGATTTTTGACGAACTTCGATACTCTTATTACGAGAATTACTGGTATGAATCAGTTACAATCGTTTACTGAGAGTGAAGATTTCAACAAGCTTACAAAGAAGGAGCAGCTCACTACAAGAAGAAAATTAGCAAAAGTTCAGCTTGTGTACGAGGGAGTAAAAAACCTCAGAAAAAAGCCAGACTTAGTGATCGTTGTAGATGGGAAGGCTATGATGAAATTTGTAAAGGAACTCAAAAAGCTTGACTTAGACAATATAGTGATCGCTGGTACAAATTTTGATACTCGATGGGCGGAAGATAAACTCGTTGTACTCAATGTAGACGCATATCAGAGTCTCAAGCAGTCTCTCAATTATATTTTAGGTGCATAATACCGTCATGGAACAAGCAGCTCGCAATGATATAGATGTGCTGATTGGAGAGCATTACATCCCTAGTGCTCTTGAAAGAAAGAAATCGCTGATGATGTATGTCATCTGGTGAATCCTCCTTTCGTTGTCACAACAAAAAGCCTCTCGTTATGAGCAGTTTCATCTTAAGCAGGCGTTGGGACGATGGACTATGTTCTTCGTTCTGCTGATACCAGCTATTGTGTTAGCATTTCTCCCTTGGGTGAAGGTTCTTCCGTTTCTAGCTTATGCATGACTATTGGCTGTGTGGATCATATTCTTCATACAGGCACGAAATGGGCGCTATACGTCATTTTCTGAAGACAAGGCATTTATGCCTGTGTTTGCTTGATTTGGTGGCTGGGTGTTATGAATATTCGATTCTACCTTGGATCCACAAGATCCACAACAACAAGAATAAAACCTATTTATTTCCTCAAGTAATCTACCGATGGCAGTTGATATGAATCTTCTCAAACAATTGAGAGACGCTACCTTTGCTCCAATGAAGGACTGTAAAGAAGCTTTGGACAATGCAGGTGGCGATCTCAATGGCGCGATTGAATATCTCAAAAAGAAAGGGGCTGCGCAAGCGGCTAAAAAAGCTGACAGGGAGACAAATGAATGAGCTATCAAAACTCGCACTATCTGAAATACTGTATATGCTATCAAAATGGCTTGTGAAACAGATTTTGTTGCAAAAAACGATTTATTTGTAGAACTTACTGGTAAGTTATTGGATGCTGTTGCTTCTTACAAAGGCAATGTAGACTCTCTATCTGACCTTCCAAGTGAAATTGCTACTCAGTGTGAATGATTAGTACAGGAGTTTGTTGGTAAAATATGAGAAAACATTAAGCTTGCTGACGTATATATCCACAATGCAGATGACAAAGTGATTACGTATGTGCATCCTGGTGATAAGCTTGTAGCAATTGTATACTACTCTGCTACTGGAGACAATTCTGAAAGTATCGCAAAACAAGCTGCTTTGCAAATTGCAGCTATGAATCCAGAATACCTATCTGTAGATACGATACCTGCGTCTCAAAGAGAAGCTATGACTGCTCAATTTACAGAGGAGGTTGCTGCTTCAGGAAAACCTGCTGATATTGTTGAAAAAATTGTTGCTGGAAAATTAGATAAAGCATATGCAGAAAATGTTCTTTTGGAACAGTCTGCTATTCGAGATGATAGCAAAAAAGTAAAAGACTACACAAATGGTCAAGCTTCAATCTCAAGTTTTGTAAGAATAGCTATCTAGCATAGTCAAAGATAAACATTACACTATTTATATATCACGTATATATTCTATGGAAAAATTGTACGAATTAGTGGTTGCGCTCCATCCACAAACAAGCAAAGATGAACAAGATGCAATCTACGCAAAAATTGATGCTCTTCTATGAGCCGGGAAAAAGCAAGTGGACGATCTTGGACTTGTGCAGTTGGCTCACCCAATAGGGAAAGCTAGACACTCACAAGCTCATATGACTTCATACTACTGCGCTCTCTCTCCTCAAACTGTAAATGCTATCAAACATGAGCTTAGCATCACAAAGTGAGTGGTTAGGTACGTATTCTTCTGAATGAAAACTACTGAGCCGTTTGTAATTTTTGCAGACATCAACAAGAAATTTGAAAAAAAGCCACTCGCTGAAGGTGAAAAGAAACCTGAACCTATGGTAAGAAAGTGATATTTCAACAAGGAATCTCACAATGACGAAATCTCATGGAAAGCAGTTAAACTCCTCTCTTTCTATATTACAAGATTTGGCGATGTGAAACCTAGACGTTTTATGGGAAACACTGTTTCTCAACAAAAGAAGGTTAGACAAGCAATTCTTAGAGCAAGAGAATTATGAGTATTAGCATATACTAACTAATAACATTTACCTATCCTCTATCCATCAACATGCCGTTAAAGTTAAATAGAGTAAGAAAGCTCAAACGATCAAAGAGATTAAAAACTCATGGATTCCGCGAAAGAATGGCTTCTAAGTCAGGACAAAAGGTTCTAGCTGCTAGAAGAGCTAAGGGAAGACATCAACTCACACCACAAAAGAAGGCTTAATCAGCCCTCGTGGTTTTTTCGTTTAGATATGAGTTTTCTATGACGCAACAAAAAAATCACATACATTGATATTCGTGTAGATAAAGCACCAAGTGCGCCTTGGTAGTTTTTTTCTATTTTAGTCCTATTAGATTTGTTTCATGGCTTCATCAACAAAAAAACAAGCAAAATCGTCTTCAGTAAATGCTACTGAGATACTCAAGGGATTAGAAGAGCAGAATTGAAGGGTGTTTCTAAAACATGCAAAAAAGTTTGCTGCCTTCCCTGAACTTCTTGGTATGCAAGAGAAGTGATTTGATGAATTTATCAATCAGTATATGCATAAACTTTTCTCTGAGATCAATCCTATTCGCGATATTGCAGGTGAAAAGCACTCGCTTGAAATAGATGAAATCAAGATTTCTGATCCAATCGAAACGATAGAGACGTGTAAAAAGAAGGAGATGACGTATGGTGGAATATTGAGTGGAAGAATCAAACTTACTGATACTGAAAGTGGTAAAATACTTTTTAATAAGCGTGCAAACATTGGTATCCTCCCCCTCATGACACAATGGGGTTCATATATCGTCAACTGAGTAGAGAGAGTTATAATTTCTCAATTAGTCAGATCGTATGGTATCTTCTTCTCATTTGACAAAAAAGATTTCACATACTCGTTTAAATTGATCCCTGAAAGAGGGCCGTGGTTGCAAGTAATCATAGAAAAGTCGGGAAACGTTGTAGCTAGAATAAACAAATCTAGAAAATTTTCTGTAATCTGACTTCTCAGAATCATGTGATATGAAAGTGATGATAGTATCAGATCACTTTTTGAACAATCGTTTGATAAGGATGAATGAGATTACAACTATATAGATCATGCAATCAAAAAAGACACTTCCAGTGATGCAGAATCGGCAGCTATACAAATCTATGGCAAAATGAGGCCATGAGAAATTATTGATGCGGATAGTGCGATAGACTACATCAAGGCTCAGTTCTTGTCTCCTGATAGAATATTCATCGGAAATGTAGCAAGAAGAAAAATCAATGCCAAATTAAACATGGAAAAGCCTTTGGACAAAAAGTCTTCTCACGTGTTTGATGCAGATGATCTTATTGAAGCATTGAAATACTTGTTGGCTGTTGCAAATGAAAAGAAGTGATATTATATAGATGACATCGATCACCTTTCAAACAGACGTATTAGATCTATGGGGGAGATCCTCTACTCTCACCTACAACCTGTAGTGAGAAAATTTGTAAAATCAGTAAAAGGAAAATTATCTATCCTAAACACGGAAGAGCTTATCAAGCTTACAGATTTGGTAAACTTCAAAATAATTGATAATTCCATAAAAAGCTTTTTCGCTACTTCACAACTCTCTCAATTCCTGGACCAGATCAATCCTCTTGCAGAAATAGAACATAAAAGAAGACTTACATCGCTCGGCCCTGGTTGATTGAAAAGAGAAACCGCGAAGTTTGAAGTGCGTGACGTGCATCCTTCTCACTACGGTAGAATTTGTCCGATTGAAACTCCTGAAGGACAAAACATTTGATTGGTGGTATATCAATCTATTTTCTCACAAGTGAATAGTGAATGATTCCTAGAAACACCTGCGGTAGAAGTACTAAAATATGCTGATGCTCACGATCCTAAGCTTGCAATCAGAATTGCTGAGTGAGACGTAATTCATCCAAAAACCAAAAAAGTAATTGCCAAAGACAATGAGTATATTGGTGAAACTGCTGCAAAAGAAATTCAAAAAGCTTTTGATAAATGAGCTAAGATAGTTACTAGACCATATCTAAGTGAAAAGATTGAATACATATCTCCTGAACGTGATGAGAAGTTTGTCATAGCAGATGTTTCGACGCAACTTGATGAGCACAAAAATATTACACAAAAACGTGTTGCTGCTAGGCACTTTATGGACATGGAAATGTTCTATGTAAATGACATCACTCACATGGATGTGAATTCATCACAAATTTTCTCTCCAAATACCTCGTTGATTCCTTTCATCGATCATGATGAAGCGGTACGTGCGGGTATGGCGACGAATATGCAAAGACAAGCAGTACCATTGTTGTTCAATGATGCGCCATTGGTTGGTACATGACTTGAACACGATATTGCTGCCATGACATATGCGGTAATTTCTGCTGAGGACGACTGAGAGGTGATCTATGTAGATGGGAAAAGAGTGAAAGTAAAATATAAGAAAGGAATCAAGGAGTACTCTTTGATCAACTTCAAGAGATCTAATCAAAAAAGTATTATCAACCAAAGAGCAAAGGTTTCTATTGGGCAGAAGGTGAAAAAATGAGATGTGCTTGCAGAGGGTCCATCTATTGAAAACGGAGAAATTGCACTTGGTAAAAATCTTAGAGTAGCCTTCATGCCTTGGGAGTGATACAATTTTGAAGATTCAATTATTCTTTCTCAAAAACTTGTAAAAGATGATTCATTGACTTCAATACATATTGAAGAATATGAAATTGAGGTAGCTGACACAAAGCTTGGCCCTGAGGAAACTACAAATGATATTCCTTGAGTATCATTGTCTAAGCTAAAAAATCTTGATGAAGAAGGTATTATCAGAATTGGGTCTACTGTAAAATGAAGCGATATATTGGTTGGTAAAATCACGCCAAAATCTGAGTGAGAGCTCTCTCCTGAAGAAAAACTTATTCAAGCAATTTTCGGTGACAAATCTAAGAGTCTGAAAGATACATCTCTCTATCTCCCTTCTGGAAGTGAAGGTAAGGTAATCGATGTTCTTATTCTTGATTCTAAAAAGGGTGATAATTTGATGGCTGGTATTAGAAAAAAGATCAAAGTATACGTAGCGATGACAAGAAAGATTGAAGTATGAGATAAATTAGCAGGTAGACACGGTAACAAAGGTATTATTGCTCATATTGTACCAGAAGAAGATATGCCATATGGTGAAGATGGAGTTTCAGTAGATGTGATGCTCAATCCATTGTGAGTTCCATCTCGTATGAATTATGGACAAACATTTGAGGTTCAACTGTGATTGATCGCAAAGACATTGTGAACCAAATTTGCAGTGCCTCTGTTCTCAAACTTCACAACAGATGATATTCAAAACATGCTTATACAGTGCGACCTTCCAAAAGATGGTAAAATGAAGCTTCTTGATGGAAGGACCTGAGAACCATTTGACAATGAAGTGACTGTTTGATACATGCATATTCTCAAGCTTTCACATATGGTCGAAGACAAGATACATGCGAGAGCTGTGGGTCCTTACTCACTGATTACTCAGCAACCGCTTTGAGGTAAAGCAAGAGATGGTTGACAAAGATTCTGAGAAATGGAAGTGTGGGCACTTGAATGATACTCTGCAGTCTATACGCTACAAGAAATGCTCACAATCAAATCTGATGATGTACAAGGAAGAAATAGAACATACGACTCTGTGATAAAAGGAAATAAACTAAGAATATCTGGTATACCTGAATCATTCAATCTGGTGACATATCTCTTCAAATGACTATGTCAAAATATTCAACCTCTTGATGAAGATACTATAGAAATGATTCACAAAGAAAGATTAGCGAAAATCACTTCACTTTGACTCAAGTGAATTACATCAAAACAAGGTGTCGATGATCTAGAATTGAATGATGATAGCGAAGCAAAAGCTGAAGATAAAAAAGAAATGATAGAGACAGTAATGCAAGAAATGGAAGATTATGGAGAAATTGAATAAATTAAAAAGATATTCCTTACCGACTCCCCCTATTTAGTTTCATACTCCCCTATTCATGGAAAAAACACATTTCGATGGTCTAATGGTGACATTGGCATCACCAGAAAACATTGCAAAATGGTCATTTGGTTCAGTTGAGGTACCTGATACGATCAACTATAGAACTGGTAAACCTAAGCAAAAGGGACTTTTTTGTGAATCTATTTTTGGTCCTATGAAAAACTACGAATGTAGTTGTGGAAAATATAAAGGTGTAAGATACAAAGGTATTGTATGTGAAAGATGTGGTGTAGAAGTTACATCTGCTAGAGTGAGACGTGAACGTATGTGACATATTGAGTTGGCGGCACCTGTAATTCACGTTTGGTATGTGAAAGCTACCCCTTCTAGAGTAGGTCTTTTGCTCTGACTTTCTGTAAATGAAATTGAAAAGATCCTCTACTATGTAAAATACGTACTTGTAGCTTCTGTGACTGAAGCACAAAAAAAAGAAGTGTTTGCTCAATTGGAAAAAGATTATAAAGCTAAGTTAGAGGAACTACAAGAAGCATATGAAAAAGAAGGGAAAGAAGGCAACAACAAAGGGAAAAACGACCTTGAAAAACTCCTAGCTGACAACAAATCTACTCTTGAAAAGGAGTTTAATAGAATCAAGTCAATTGTTGCAAACTTGAAAATCTGAGCAACAATCCTGGAAAGCGATTACAGAAATATATTCTGGAGATTTGACGGGATTCTTCAGTTCAAGTCATGATCTGAATCAATCCAAAAACTTCTATGACAAATAGACGTAGAAAAAGAAATTAGAACACTTATCAAAAGCTTTAGTGGATACAAGGGAGAAAACAAAAATAGAGCACTCAAGCTTATTAGATTATTGATTAATCTCTACATCTCTGATGTAAAACCTGAATGGATGGTAATCAAAAACTTACCGGTAATACCACCAGACCTCAGACCAGTAGTACAACTTGATGGATGAAGATTCGCTTCTTCTGATGTAAATCTTTTCTATAGAAGAGTACTGATGAGAAATATCAGATTGAGAAAAATGATACAAGTTGGGATGCCCGATGTAGTGAAGAAAAATGAAATTAGACTTTTGCAAGAGTCAGTAAACAACTTGATTATATGAGAAAAAAATACAGGTGCTGGTGGCGCAGGGATCAAGGTATTCAAATCTCTTACAGATATGCTTTCTGGTAAGGAAGGTATATTCAGGAAAAACCTTCTTGGTAAACGTGTTGACTACTCTGGTAGATCTGTAATTACTGTAGGACCAAATCTAAAACTTGATGAATGTGGATTGCCACTCTATATCGCAGTGAAAATATTCACTCCGTTCATCATTGGAAAATTGATTGAAAGAAAAATTGTATATACTCCAAAACAAGCAGAAAAACTTATCAAAGACGAAGCTCCAATTTCACTAAAAATATTGGAAGAAGTTATCAAAGATAAATACGTACTTTTGAACCGTGCTCCAACTCTGCATAGATTGTCTATCGAAGCCTTCAAGATTAGATTGATGCCTGGTAAGACGATCAGACTACACCCACTCGTGTGTCCTGCCTTCAATGCCGACTTCGACTGAGATCAAATGGCAGTGCATCTTCCACTTTCTGAAGAAGCACAAAAAGAAGCGAAAGAACTTATAGCAGCAGATAAGAATGTATTGAAACCATCTTCTGGTGAGCCGACTATTACGCATTCTCAAGATATGGTTTTGGGTATCTACTTCTTGACTGATGACTATACACCAAATCCAAGGATGGCTGGGCACTTCAGCACTTATGATGAGGTACTCTCTCGTTATCATTCAAAAGAAGTAGTAATCAAAGATACAATCAAATTCTACACAGGTAGTGAATGGATTGAAACTACTGTCGGTAGAGTAATCTTCAACAGTGTATTGCCAGAAAAAGTAAGATTCATCAACAAGAAAATAGTGAAAAAGGACTTGAAAAAAATTCTTGATAAGATCTATGATGAATATGATATGGCAGAAACAGTGAGAATTGCGGATATTATCAAAGATTATGGATTTAGATACGCTACTCTATCTGCTACTACGGTAAATATCTTTGACCTGATTGTGCCGCAAGAAAAGGAACAACTTCTCAAAGAAGGACATGAAAAAGTAAACAAGATATACAACTTTGCGTTCAAATGATTTGTTTCAGAAGATGAAAAGCACAGACAAATTATTAGAGTTTGGTCAAACATCACCAAGGAAGTTGAAAAGCTCGTGAAAGTAAATTATAAGCCAGGGAACAACGCATATACGATGGTGGATTCATGAGCGAGAGGTACGTGGGGACAAATGACTCAGCTGTCAGGTATGAAATGATTGGTACAATCACCATCATGAGAAATTATTGAACTTCCAATTCAATCTTCACTTGTAGAGTGATTCTCACCTATTGAATACTTTATTGCTGCCCATGGTGCGCGTAAAGGTAAAGCAGATACGGCATTGAGAACTGCAGAATCAGGATATCTTACAAGAAGACTTTGTGATTCATCACAAGAGGTAATCGTAAGAGAGTTTGACTGTAAGACTCATGAATATATTACAGTCTCAAAAGACGAAGCAGATCTTAGAAGTGAACCATATGATCAACTTCTCTTCGGTAGAGTAACAGCAGATGATGTAATAGATGAAAGATGAAATACACTAGTAAACAAAGGAGCTCTCCTTGACAAGAAGACTGTGGATATGATAGTAGAATCAGGCATTCTGTCTGTGAAAATCCGCTCTCCTCTCACTTGTCATGTATCAAGCTGAGTGTGTCAACAGTGTTTCGGTATGGATCTATCTACAAGAAAGATTGTTGAGATATGAAATCCTGTGGGAATTATTTCATCACAATCAATCGGTGAACCAGGTACACAATTGACAATGCGTACATTCCACTCGGAAAGCGCATGAGTAGGTGATTCAGATATTTCACAAGGTATTAGAAGAGTTGAAGAACTATTCGAAGTGAGAAAGCCTAAAAAAGCAGCCGTAATTGCTCCATTTGACTGAGTAGTTACAATCGTAGAAAGTGGTAAACAAGTAGATCTTGAAATAGTATGAGAACCAGAACCAAAACCATATATCATCAAAGAATGATATAAACTGCTTGTGAAAAAAGGACAAACAGTGAAAAAAGGAGATGATTATGCTGGTTTATGAAAGAGTAAATTAAAGCTCAAAGAAGATGGTATCGTGCTTGAAGTAGAAAAAGATTATATCACAATTTGAGCTATCCAAAGAGCGAAAAAATCACTTGCTGGTGGTACATCTATCAGAGTCAAAAATGGTGCATCGGTACTAAAGGGACAAATTCTTACAACATGAGCTCTTGATATTGATGATTACAAGAACATAGTATGAGACCTAGAAGCTGAGAAGTATATCGTAAGAGAAGTGAAAAAAGTGTATACTTCACAATGACAAGACGTGAGTGATAAATATATGGAAGTAATTGTAAAACAATTGTTCTCTAAGGTTTTTGTGGAAGAAGGTGGAGACTCTAGTTTGATACCAGGTACACAAGTTAAATATGAAGATTTCTTGGCTATCAATACTGATCTGATTGCACAAAAGAAAACTCCTGCAAAATGAAAAAGACTTGCTCTTTGATTGACGCATATTGCAAAAGAAACGGATTCATGGTTGTCAAGTGCTTCATTCCAAGAGACAATCCGTGTGATGGTAGACAACTCGTTGAAATGAGCAGTAGATCCTCTAAACGATCTCAAATCTAATGTAATTATTGGTAGACTTCTCCCAGTATGAGAGATCTACAAAAATAAGGTTGAACAAGCGAAAAAAGCAGAAGAACAATAGGCTTGAAATGAACAAGTAAATTAGTATACTTCATAGTCATCCAATGAGTCCTTGCTCCAAAAGCAAGGTCTCTTAATTATTTATAGTTTAGTTTTATACAACTATGGCACACAAAAAAGCCGGAGGTTCGGCGAAAAACCTTAGAGACTCGAATGCGAAATACAGATGAGTCAAAATATTTGGTGGACAACCTGCTGTTGCATGAAATATCATCATCAGACAAAAAGGTGACAAATACGCTCTTGGTGCAAACACATACAAGGGTAAAGATTTTTCTATTCATGCCACTATTGATGGCGTTGTAACATTCAAGAAGAAAAATGTTACAAGATTTGATGGAAGAAAGTACTTGAAAACTGTAGTAGAGGTTTCTACTGCATAAACAACATTTTTTATCTAAGCATCATGAAGCACAATGGCAACTCCTAGGAAAAAAAACTCGATTCACAAAAAAAATGTAAGACACTCTAAGTGGTTACATCTCAATCTTACAAGATTGACTGAACAATATCAACAAACCAAATGCTCAAACTGTGCTAAATATAAGCTATCACATAGAGTTTGCCCACACTGTGGTTTCTACAAGGGAAAGCAAGTAATCACTATCAAAACTAGTGGTAACAAAACTATCTTAGAAGCATAGTCATCTAGCTATAATGCTAGATAATGTGGTCTTATTGGAACTAATAAGATCACACTATCTAGTATTGTATATCTATGAGGAAATGAGGTCATCCTCATTTTTTTTATTTTAAAGATGTCATTGAAACCAAAGTGAGATTTGCTTTCTGCATACATTTCAATATACTGATGTAAATTATTATTTTGTTGGTCTTCTCATGAACATACAAGCTCGCATCCTGGCAAGAAAAATGGTCCTTACCTACTTATATGAAAAATATACTGCTGTCTATACAGCACAAAATGAGCATATTATAAAAGAGATATCAGAGATAGATATCACTCAATCTGCTCTAGAGATAAAGGATGTTGTAGATGAGAAATGACTAGCAAGCTCTTTGAGAAAGCAATTCCCTGAAAATGAGTATGATGAAGATATGACTTATCTTGTACAGCACTGCTTCTCTACTCTGGCAGAACGTGGAATCGATACTGAATATCTCCACACTATGTCTACCGCATTCGATAAGTTTGCCAGTAAACTCCCTGAGCTCGTAAATACATATACCACTACTTTCCAGTACGATGACATGGATATCATGGATAGAGTGATTTTTCTCCTATGATATGCGGAGTTTAAGCTAATGAAAACACCAAAAGAAGTTATTCTCAACGAAACTATAGAACTAGCAAAAAAATACGGAGACACCGGATCGCCCAAACTTATCAATGGAATTTTGCATAAGATTCTCTCGGCTGAGACAGCATAAACAAATCAAAACTACTTCTTTGCCCCGAACGCTCCCCCTGTGGGAGTTTTTTTATAAAAGCAAATAACTGCGTTTCACCTTTTGTCATGAACTATCTCATAGGGTTTTAGATTTTTAAAATGAAATGTATTAGTAATAATCACTACATCGTCTTTGCAACGCTCAAAGATAGTTACCTCCAATGAGTCAACTACGCTCTGCCAAAGAAAAAGATAGATGATATCTGCCTCATCTATACGGGCATAGGTGAAGTCTCATGAGATCACGGAACATTGGGGTGTACTGTATACTCGATTAAAGATTTTTGACAATCGTATTGGTAAATGGCGTATTTCATATCAAATCCCCTTCTTTGCTCACAGCCTCTTTGTGAAAAATCTCAACATTTCTCCGTCCCCACATCCAAGATCAATCACCGTTTTGTTGGCGACCAACTCACCGTATCATTTTAATATCTTTTTATGTGAAAAATAACTTCATACGTATGGAGCGGTTTTTCTAAATCTCCATTCGTCCCATACGTATATAATCACAAAATACAAAATAGCAAGTAATCCAGCTACCAAAAGCAATATTGCAACTATTCCACTCCATATAATCATGTTCCATACCTACAGAGTCCTGTCCAAAAAACAATAGAAAAAAGGAGCTTTCGCTCCTTCCTCCATTTTCTAGTCATTTTATCTCTTATATGTATTTAATACTTGTGATAGAACTTCTCCACCTGGAGGTAGATTGTCAAAGAGATCAGGATTGTATTTCAATACTACTGCCCCATGATTCAACAAGTATTCTTTTCTATCTGCTTGTATCGATGTAAGTTCATTGAACCAACTATTTACATTTGATCTACGTCTATTCACAACATTCTCTGTCAATCAATTACCAATCAACACTCCTCTTACAGTCAAGTCTCATCACATACATCGCTCCTCATTTTGATTTGTATTCGCTATTATTCTTGGAGCTCATGTTTGATCTCTTGATTCTAGAATGTTCAATGAAATGAAGATTCAGTTTACGATCTGAGTGACATCACATCATTTCACTCATGCACGAGCATCATCCATATTGAAACTGATTGATCATTTTCTCGATGCATTGATATACATACCATTTTTTGCTTTTTCAATGTTTCATTTGATTACCAAATGTCATCTAGTGACAATGATAGTAAATGGTTTATCTCAAAGAGATGTATGGACATCATCAGTGATCGTAATTCTTCACTCATCAGTCGATGCTTCAAAAAGATATATATCTTTTCATGGCACCTTAGATGCGCTTCCAAATTGAGTTGGCAATCAATCTACTACTACAGCAACCTTTTTATACTCTGCTACCAATGTGTTGATACTATCAACTACTTCGTTGGTTACATCAAACTTTTGTGTAACTGGCGCTACAGGTGAAGTGAATATTTGGAGTCCTTTTGGCATATATAAGAACCTTGTTAATCAATCCTTCTCACTTGTGAAGTTACCCAATGGCCCTCTAGAAACCAAATATGGAGTTGTCACTGCGAAGTTCATTTCACATACTCTAGGCTTCGTCATTTGAGTTACCTTTTCCTGTGTCAGTCCATCTTTTCACTGTATACATCTATTGTATGATTTGAGTTCAAGTGTAATTTTATGTTCTCATAGATTTCTGAATGCAAACTTCTTTGAGTCGAACCCGTATGGCTTGATTCTTTGATCATCTGGATCATATCATACTGATCTCATCACCTGCACATAAGCTGATCTTGTGAGTCTATCTGGTACTGGATCCCCACACGGCTGTGTATATCTATCAATTGTATTATTCTTTGCATCAGTCACTATGAATTCACACATCAAAGAATTTCTAATAATGTCTCATTCTGCTGTACAGCTAGTCTTGAGATTTTCTACATCTTCTAGATCCCATCGATATGGTAGGTACTCATTTGATTGAATAGATGGTGGATCAATATAATCACATGCTGGATTCTTTACTCATTCAATTCAACATGCACTCGTACAATATCTTCATGCATATGGTCTACCAGTAGGTATTCTTCAACCAGTTTTTCATTGATCACATACTTCACCATATTGAACTACTCCGTCTCCACAATTCATCTTCTCTGTACTCTTACATGTGATTGAACAGTTTGATCATGGTTTCCCATTTTCTGCGCCCTTATCACACTCTTCATATTGTCAGTATGAATTAGGTCTAGCAACTAGTCCATCTCCACAGTAATTCCTCGATCATCATCCACAATTTCCCACACATCAACCAGTTTTTGGTTTGATGGTGGCCGATGATTCATCGTCTTCTATAGGAGGATTTGGACCACGATTACATGGATCTGAGTCAGCATCATACATTTCATTGACATTTCAACTCTTGAGTGATTTTCAGTTATACCTACATATTTCAGCAAAGTTTGTTCTTGCTACAGTATCTCTATAAATCGCTTTAAATGAGAGGTCAAAAGCATTGTTGTTTCTAAATGTCAATCACGACCATACTAGTCTCCTATTTGCTGAATCATATGTCACCGTCACTCAATTACCATTTGGTGTAGCTGATCCGCTTATATACTCTACATTTGCAGGTAGATAATCGACAATTGAAACATTGGTTGCAGTCTGATTCCCCTCATTTGTAGCACGAAGGGTAAATGTGACTGTCTCACCATTTGTTGCTTCATATTCTTTCACTCAATTTACAAGCTTATTCAATGTAAGATCGAGAGTATAATTTCATCCACAACATCCTCCTCATGGTCATACCTGTGCAGATGATTCATCATCTTCGATAGGCGTATTAGGACCACGATTACATGCATTAGAATCGATATCTTTTGGTTCATTCCCCGTTTCTAGTACTCATCTATAATCACAAATTTCTGTATAGTTTGTCAAAGTATTGAGTGAGCGATATACTGCTTTGAAAGTCAATGTAATTGTTTGATTTGCACCGATATTCAATCATGTGAAGGTCACAATTCTAGTGGCACTATCATATGTAGCAGTTGGTGATGCAGATCCATTAAAATCTAATCAAACTGGCATATAATCTCTCACAGTGAAGTTGCTTACTCATGCTCCACCAGAGTTTGTTACATTCAAAGTAATAGTAACTTCTGTCCCTGAACCTACTCAAGTTTTGGATTTTACTCAGTCTATCAACTTGTTGATTGATAAATCGAATATATTACTTGCTGTTCTTGGCAGAACCTTGGCTGAAGATTCATCATCTTCAATTGGAGGATTTGGACCGCGGTTACATGGATTTGAATCTATATCCTGAGGATTTGTAGAGCTTGTTGGAGATCAAGATTTATTGTCAGTTTTCCCGTTGTACACACACACCTCTGCATAGTTTATTCTCTCAACCGCACTGATGTATCTTGCTTTAAATGTAACGGTAGTAACGGCTCATGCATTCAATGACAATCATGTCCATGTAATCTCTCTCGTAGTAGCGTTGAATGAACCATTTGGAGATGCTTGCATAAACACCAAACCATCAGGCAGGTAATCTTTTACGCTAAAGTTTGTAGCAGCAGTATTTCCCGAATTCCCTACTACCAAACTAAAGTCTATAACGTCTCATGATACTGCATATACTTCCTTCTGTCCATTTGCTAACTTATTGAGATTGAGGTCTATAAAGTTACTTCATGTTCCACCTGGAGGCGTAGATATCGCATTTCCACAGTTGTTATTGTTATAATTGTTGTCATCTTCGATACATACTGTATTGAGATACTGCGGTCTTACCAATGTCACTCTCGCTCTAAAACTAATTGTTCTTGATGATCACGCTGGCAATACTCATACATTCCACGACAATACCTGACCATTTACTGTTGGTTGTCATACATTTGGATTTGAGGTTGATGAATTAGCCACATATGTCATTCACTCTGGCAATGTATCTTTTACTGTTGCAGGCGATGATTGTGTTCAGCTATTCCCGTATGTAATGGTGTATGTTACTATATCTCATGAATTTACAATTGCTTTGTCCACACTTTTTCTTGACCATAGATCTATTAGATTAGTTCATGTTCCTGGCGTTCTCGTAACTGCTTCTCAACAGTTATTATTATTGTAGTTCTTGTCATCCTCAATACATACTGTATTTAAGTAAGATCTATTTGGTATGGTCTGCAAAACTCTTGCCTTGAAGGTAATGGTTCTTGATGATCATGCTGGTAATGTTCCCACATTCCAAGTTAATATCTGTCCATTTACTACTGGTTGTCATACATTTGGATTTGAGGTTGATGAATTAGCCACATATTGCAATCATGCTGGTAATGTATCTTTTACTAGTCATGGCCATGCAGCACTACCACTATTTCCATATGTAATAGTATATGTCACAATATCTCATGAATAAACCTCTGGCTTATCTACTGTTTTTTTAGCCCATAAATCTACACACTGCATTTCAAAAGCAGCATTAGATGGATTGTTTAGAAGCAGCGACAATGGTTCATTTGTTGCTGATATTGTCAATCTATTGTCGACTCTCAGTCTTGTACACACTGGAGTATCTGCTTTTATGGTTACTCTAATTCTAATTACTCATGAAGCACCAGGTGCTAAACTAGCAATACGCCGTGTAAGTACCTGACCGTTTACAGTTGGTTGTCCAATATTTGGTGTAGAAGTACTAGATCAATTAATATACGTCACTTGTGAAGGCAGAGTATCAGTAATCACTACGTTTGTAGCTGCTGCCTCTCATATATTTTGATATCTCAAAGTATATTCTACCACTTTTCATGGAAGATATGATCAACTTATTGCCGTTACACTTTTTTCTGTGATCACATCTGGATCTGGACACTTAGTTGTGAAATCTACTTGCGATGTATTGTTAAATGTATTTCTCAATGGTTCATTGAATGCTGCAATTATTGCTTTATTGGTATACGGGAGACATGCTTCGAATTGAGTCACTCTTACTTGTACTAATATTTCTCACTGAGCTCAAGGGAGCAAGGTTGCAATAGTTGGCCATGTTAGTATGTTGCCATTTAATGTAGGCTGTCCAATATTTGGTGTAGCATTTGAACTCACAAAAGTCACTCATGCTGGCAATTCGTCCTTGATAACTACATCAGTAGCCATACCTGTTCAGATATTTCTATAGATAATTCTATATGTCACTGTATCATTTTCTTGATATCAAGTAGTAGCTCAAACTACTCTCTTCACTATTGTCACATCTGGATCTTCTTCAACTGGCGGTTTTTTACACAATGAAGAACAAGCAGATCCAGGTTGTCAGTTTTGAGCCCCCAAATCACACTCTTCTCATTCCGCTGCATCTACGATATTATCACCACATCGCGCAGTAGTCACACTAAAACACTCTAATCCATGAGTTTGTTCAGGTCCCCATTGGATAGATTTTGTGGAAATTGCTGCAGCTTGATTAGTAAAGTCTTGAGGGAATTGAGGCCCTAGTCCATTTACATTAGAAGAATTAGCTTTTAGCCAGTATGAATGCACCGCTGTAGTTGGTCAAAAATAATCGAATGTTGGAAGTACAAATGACTGATAGTCACTAGAACCATTCAAAAATGATGCAAATTCTGCATATCTTACTTGATACGTCACTTGAAACTGCCCATCTGCACGATTGTTCGTTGTAGGTGCTTGCAACAAAAGAGGCTCACTCTCTACAGCTCTTACTGACTGATTGAGCGGAGCTACTTTAGATGCTCTATACCACGCATTTCTCGTTGATATTGGCAATGTACTCGTTCACTGTAAAATACTGATGACTCAGTTTTGAGGCATATAGTAATATACAGTAGTACCCTGATACACTCATGCACGAGGTGTCAACATATCTAATCTGAAAGTATTAGTAGTATCTCAATCTACTCTATAATTATCTCTCAGGTAAAAGGGAGCACCAGTATCTCTTCTCCCGTCTGAGTTGAAATCTCAACTTAGATATACTCTACGAGTTTCATTTACTACACACTGAGACGGAGCATATGGAGTGGTCACACTTGTCTGTGTGAAGAAGTTCTGTGTTCATACATTCACTCACTGGAATAATCATCATGGGAGTGTAGTAGCAAAAACAGATGATGTAGAAACGCCTACTATCAATGCTCATATGAGCATAAGATATTTTTTCATGTAAGATTGATATATAGTATAAATATGCGTAGTATTTTTTCATAAACAATTATATGTCTTATGTATGCTTTGTCAATAGATTGTGTCTTCTATCCTGGTAACGATGAACGCCTACCTCATAGTACCCAACCTGGCAATGTTACTCTATCACCATTTTGCGTATCAGATCATGTTGCGCTACCAGAAACATTAATTTGTTTTTGATCTACGCTGTTGGTTCTATATGCTGCTCCATGATCAACTCATATCCGTTTCGCTTCAGTCCTTTCCAACTCTCCTTCTCAGTCAAACCCTTTTCCTTTTACTCTAATTCAAATATCACCAATATTTAATCATCGACTTTCGTTCATACAATGTCAGTACATCAAGAATTGTGCAGTAGCACCAATTGTCAATTCTGCGACTTCTTCTCCAGCTGGATTATATATCTTTACTGGGATTGGATTTTTAGGATCCTTGAATGAATTCCTCAAAGCTTGAATCACATGGTCCTTGGTAACATACTCCTTGATGAGATTTCACGATGGATCCTTTTCTCCATTGAAGTACTCTTTTACAGAAGGAAGCAACCCTAAAGCACTTGGTGTTTTTTCAAGCATTCCAATAATTTGATTTATCTTAGTATCGTCTGTAATTTGAGATACACACTCTTTTCCACCAGGATATGTAGCCACGTTCCCCTGTCATAGTAGGACTGGAGCAACGGTAGCGGTATTGTATCTCATAGCACTGAATCCGATAAAATTAGTTGCATCTTTTACATCCCACGTTTTTTTATCTGCAGTAGTAAACTGTTTCAATGCATCAGCTCTTTCTTTATCAAAATTTTTAGCTGACACTCACATAGTTTTGAGAGCTGCTTCATAATTTAGTTTTCTCTTTTCAGTATAGGCACCAACATCTCTATCAATAATCTTTTTCGTGTTTACATCCGGATTGTTTTTGGTGTTATTTACATATGTTGATTTCTCAAACTTAGGATTATTGGCTTGTAACGCATTATGGCTATCACGAGCCATATGTATCATAAACGTTCCCAATCCATAGAGCGCACCACTAAGCATATTTTGATCCGTCGCACTTTTATCTATATAGGTTTTTATTGTATTCAACGCCCCATCAATTATCACTCTATTAGGATCATCTTTCTTTAATCATTTAATATTGTACCATTTATTGATCATATTACTCATCTCGTTGTGAGTCGTTGTAAGTGATTTTCATATATCCTTTCACTGTATTGCATTAGCAAGAGCCACACGAGCTCTTTGATAATGTAGAGACAATCATGTCTTGATATTACTAATATCCTTTCCAATCAATGCACCAAAGTCAAATCAATTAGTTTTGGTTACATCAAATACGTTTGTAATTGATTCATAATCTGCTATATCCACCATATTCCCTTCCCATGTATTCTCAAACTTTTTCATAGAAGGTCATTCTGTGTATTCTATCTTGATCCCCGTGGTACTAGGTTCACTAGATTCTGCCACCGTCATAGTTCAATCAAGTTTTGAAAACTTTAACTTCACATGTGAGAGTATATCTCATATTTCTCTATTTGGGAAATGCGTCTTACTGTTTACTATATAATCCCCTCTTTCATTCACTTTCATGATTGCTGGAATGATATTTTTGGCTGCTGCTGTTGCCTTGTCCTCTATTTCTTTTGGCACGTCAGTAACAGAATTGTTTTTCTTATACATATTGATAAATGATTCTTCAAGTTTTCTTTGGGCTGCTGCATCAGTTCAAGCTTCTAAATCAAGTTTACTAATATTCTTATCTAGATTTACCGGCGTTCATTTTTCTATTTTTGTAAGACCATTTGTTCCTTTCCCATCAAGCATCAAATAATGTGCTTCTGTATTGAAATATTGTCTATTTACATATTGCAACACCGAAACATCTCACACCAAAAGCTTTCCGTCTTTGTATTTTACTTGACTCCTTTGCACATCTGGTTTATAGTAGATATTTAAGATATCTGCCACATCACCCTTTCTAGAAGAGAATTCAATCACGCCAGATTCCAACACTTTAATTTCCAATCATTGCTCTTTGGCATTGATTTGTTTTGTAAGTCTATCTACTAAATCCTGGTGAGATTCTAGTCATTTCAATCTATTGGCCTCCATAGCTATTGTACCTGTTCCATTTTTCAAATCCTCATCCATCCATTTTAATCTCTCTGCATCAGGAGCATACAACACCTTGAATGCTGCAAGCGAAGTCTCAAAGCCTAATCCTGCTTGAATTCTTTTTCCACTTCCGCCAAATCACATCTCTCACCCTATTCTTCCGAATATTCATACACGAGAAAGTTTCACTTTGTTGTCATATGTTTGTTTGCGTTCAAATTCTGCTTGATTAATAATTCATCTTACTTTTGCATCTACCATTTGTGCTAGGTCTGGTTTGATATCTGGATTTTCTTTATTAGCTACCACATCTGCAAATACTCATGCTTCTTGTAAATAATTCGTCAGTTGTGTCACAAATGAGTTTACTTCTGCAGGATTTTCCTTGATATACTTTGACCAGTTAGATAGTTTTTTCGTAGTTTTATCTTTGGTCATGGCAGCTACATTTTCTAGTAATTTTCCTTTGAATGATGCCGCCATTTGCTCTGCCGTCGATCACTGTATCTCTGAAATTCATTTCAGCAATCATTCAGTAAAGAACTGCGCCTTGTATTCAGATTGACTCTCAATAGCTCCAAGGTATTCTTTTTTGATTCAAATACCAAACTCTGCCATAAGCGCACCTGAAAGTTTTTTCAAATATGGATCATTTTGAGGGTTGAGAGAACCTTGTCCATCTAGTGAAAGTTGCTTACCTTCCTTGGTTGCATAAAATAGATCAAACGCGGCTCCTGCTCTCGTATACAATTGCGTATATGAAACATCAGAATCAGAGATCGATGCACTTTGTACATTTTTATCATTCAGATTCCAGCTACGTGTATAGTTTATAAGTGGCAGCGATACTCATATTTTGATTTGCTGATTTGACCATTTTTTTGGTCCAGAAATAAGATTACCATAGTCATCATATGTATTTTCAGTCAGATTCTTTGGTGTAGGGAAATTGAGTACAAGCCTAGGCTGTGCATCTGGGTCTCATTTCTTTCATAGCCATGCAAGTTTTCATGTTGCAGTTTTTCTAAGTTGTTCTCTTGTAGCCACTCTTTGCTCAGTAGTCACACCCAATCCTGCAATTCACAATAATGCATTTGGAACTTTATCCAATCCATCCATGATAGCGCGCATTACAGAGGTTTTCTGAGCTTGTGACATCTCTTCAATATCCTTTTTGTCTTCTGTATCGAGTCACTCTAAAAATGCTACCAATACCTTTTGATTTTCACTATCCAGTTGATTGAGGTACTTCTCAGGAACAATCAATGCTTGATTTTTTTCTTTAGAAACCTCTACAAATCTATCTTTTTTGATAATATCTTTGAGATTGTATCATCTATAATACGTCAAGTCCTCGAGTTGCTTGAGATATATCGCTTTCCATGAAGGATTCTTGGTAAGTGCACCTGTCAATTCTGAAATCTTACCATCTTTGAAAACACTGTCTACACCCGAAACTCCAGACATCTTCAACAATGAAGCAAACTGCAATATAATTTGTTTAGTGCTATCTCAATCAATCATCATCTTTTTGGGTTCGTCTTCAGTCCCCTCATTTTTCCAATCTCATTGATCAAAATATGTATTCAAGAGTGTCAATGGGGCGATACGACCAGCATCATTGCCTTTGTCTATCTTTCATTTTTTCTCACCGATTGTACCATCACTATTCATGTCTACCAAAAACGCAAATGGGTCTTTGGTGATATCTGCTTTGTCTATGTTTTTAGTGTTGTAGGCCACTTTGAGATCAACCCCCTGCATAGCATAGAACTCTTGCACCTTAGCAAGTTTGAGTCAGTTTAATATGTTTGCAATTTGTTCAAGTTGTCCCATCTCACCTCTTCTCAAGAACCCTTTTCTCTTTTCATATGCATTTCTGATTTCTGGTTTATTCATATCTTCTCTCGTCAAAGTTCATGCTTCAAGTTTCGCTTTCAATCAAGCATCCAAAAGAATCACTGAAACCACATCCTGTAATTGTCTACCATTTTCCCCTATGTTAATCTTTCTCAATTGCTTGATCAATTCGTCCTCACTCTTTTCTCACTCCACACTCAATGCTCAAGCAGTAGCTACTCTATTTTCTTTTTTGCTATATCAGTTAACATTCAATGATTTACCCTTGGCAGTAGCATACCCAAGCTCAGTCCTATCAGCATATTCTACATCTAGTTCTGCTTTGGTGCTTTCGCTTTTCTTATCCCCACCTTTTACTCATTTTTTCTCAGTCTTCTTCTCGGTTTTCTTTTCAGTTTCTGGCTCATTTTCTTTTTTATCCTCTTTTTTATCTTCGGTTTTTGGTTCTTCTTTCTTTTCTGGAACGACTACCTTGTATCTCTCAACAATCTCATCAGTAGATATCAATTTATTTCCATCAGCTGTCGATCTTATTTTGTAATCAGGAGAAATTAGGTAGAGATCTCAACCAATTGTGAGGGCATTGCTACCTGTGACAGTAATTTTAGTGCGTATTCACTTCTCCAAAAATGCTGTTTGCACCTCTTTAAATATAGTATCTGCTGGAGAAGCAGTATATTCTGGTGATTTAGGTTTTACAAATACATTCTTTTTAGGAAACAATGTCGCCATCATTGGATCAACTACTCCTACATTAACCGTTGGTGTTGTGGGTGAAATAGGCTTATCTGTATCCCCATCTCATGGATTAACTACTGCCACATCGGGGTTAGTTACCGTATGGTTATGATCTTTATCGACAATTAGTTGCGTATAAAAAACCTCTAACTTAGGTCTAATTGTCGCAATCACTTGATCAACCTCTTCTTCATGTTGTTCATGAACAGTTTGTAGTTCCATAAGCATACTAATCAAATCCTGTACCTTTTCATCATTTTTCCCAACTTCAAAGCGCTCTTCCCCAATTACGAGAAATGTTTTATCCTTTTCTTTTCTTCACTTCCCAGATTCGATCTGTATTTTCGTAGATAAGTTATTGTCCTTATCAAAAATATCAGCTGCAAGTCATGGAAACGCTTCGGTGAGCTTCTTCCTAAGATCAGTAGTAAGTTGATCGTCTAGATTATGAAGTGCTTTGAAATCTACCCCATACTCAGATTGATTTTTTTCAATGATGTTCATGTTTATACCATGATAATGCTAAAATGAAACTTGTGGATTATCTTTTACTTTTTAAGCTAATGTAATCATTATAAATTCTCTGAATTCGAGATCCGAACTCAACCTTTGCTCATGACTTATAAACATTTTTAAAGAATGGAACTAATAATTCTCTATGTTCATGGCAGTTATCTGAGGTCACCTCAATGTCATTTCATTTTTGATCTTTCAGTAATATAGATTGTACTCATTCATGTCATTCCATGTCACCAGCAAGAGAAACCGATCCTCCCTTTTTCTGGCTAAGAAGGATAGCCCACCCCATATCAATCTGTTTTATGCTTGGCATATAAATATTATTTTCTGTCGAGAATAATGCAGCTAATTGAGCGTTTTCTCGTTTGTTAGATTCTTTATCATATGTGCTTTTATTAATGGCATCGAAATCGGGAAGAACTAATGTCTTCACAGTTTCTACTAGTCACTTCAAGACGGCCTCATCACCACTATTATATTTGTAGAGCATCAATGTGTTGATTTTTGTTCATTTCAAGGAATCAGATTTATCCTGTCCTCGTTCTGAAGTATGCAATCTTAAATCTACAAGATTTTCCATATTCCTATATGCCGACATATGGTGTGATTGAATATTTCACTCTCAGAGTTCCAATCGCGCTCATTTAAAATATTTTTCAGCATATTTTATATCCTCCTCACTTATACTATGGAATCAAGCAATACCACGATTATTTACTACCTTAGGTCAGCCAGACTTTTGCTTTTTACCTATTACCTGTTCTTCTGTAAAGAATCCATCTGTTTGAGGTGGTAATCAGAAGTTCAATACATACTGAGCTGTCGGTCACATCTTTTGATACGACAATGCATTTGTCGTCAATGTACAATTTATTCTATTCAACCATTCCAACTCTTCTTTTTGCAATGTCTGTATCCCATCTAGATGGATGACGTAAAATTGATTACTATTGAATACATTTGCCAAACTACGATATGCATTTTTCCCCATGGCCAAGAATCACATGTCTAATGTCCCTCATGGGTTATTTTTCTGCCATGATGAAATTGCTTTTTCAAAAGCTTCATTTGTATTCCAAGGGAATGATTCACAACGAGGGATATGTACCGATCCAGAAAGAGTAAATAGCAGATCTGCTTCTATCTCAGAAAGCATACTAGCATTGTATGTTACAGAGTATCACCTTGCAGATGTGTTATGTACTTTGATAAATTCACCTAATGCATCCATAGAATAATTTTGTTTTAGAGAATCTGCGTATGAGGCCATAGTAGTAAATTCATTCTCTGTATCCAAAATAACATGTTTTTTTAGATTCCCCATAGCTTTCACAACACGAATGAAATTTTCAGGAGAATATGATTTCTTCATAAGATTCAAATTGAAGCGGACTTCTTTGATGTTTGGATTTCTATTAACATTGTCTACAAGCTTAAAAAACACGTCTGGCTCTACATATGTCAACGAATTGAAGTGAGCTTTTTCATTTGTATAAATATAGCGTCATTTTTTATCCACTCTTGAAAAGTGATCTACTATAGACTTATTTTTTTCATTTATAACTTTCACTTTCGTAATGTGCTCCATATAGCGATACATTTGATAGAGTGTATTATCTTTGTCAATTGCATCACGAATAAGGTCATCAATCTCAGCTTGATTCATTCCATCTAATGGATTTCATTCCAAATCAAATGGCACATCTGTCTTATCAATATCATCAATTAGATTAGCTATTTCTGTCATCTCTTGTGAATCCAAGTCGCCATAAATCTCATTTGCATATTCCTCATTGAGAATTCCTTTTAGAATATCTTTCAAAGATTTATCATTCATAGTGATGTCTGCAATATCTAGTGCAACTTCTAAACGTTTACTAAATGCATATATTACCTTCATCTTATCTTCTTTTGTCTTTGCGGTCTTCAAATCTTGAGGCAATGCCTTCACCAATTTATATAAACGATATTTGATAGTAAATACTTGTGATTTATTGCTTGCCAATATTTTATCAAGTATCAAAGAAACTCATTCAATATCTTGTTGTGCTATCACTTTCTCTAAGATGTGAATATTTTCATCTATTGTTTTATCATCGAGATTAAATCATTGCGCTCTTGTTTCTTCTATTTTGGTTGATGCTGTCTTTTTCTTGATCAAAGAGTTTGCAAACTCTATAGCATCTCTATCATCTTGTAATTTAATAGGAGCTTGAGGATCAGCTGCCTCAGAAATATATTTTCTTCTGTTGTACAACTTTCCTAAAACCTCAAAGAACTCATCTACTTTAGCAAAACGGCTTTGTAGTGAATGTGTAGGTGTGTTTATATAATCAATCGCAGGAGAGACCACCGCTGCATTGAAACTTGTTTCTAGCGATGAGATAAGTTGGTCTGGAGTCAAGACTGTGTTTTTCCCTCAAATCTGATTATCACCCATTAGTGGTGCATAGTAGGTATTATATAGTTCATATCATTTATTTTTTAGATAGAGCGTATCGTCATTCTCCATCTTAAGTAAATTATATCAAAAAACATGTTCTATTAACTTACGATACAACGCTTTCCTTGATCCTCTATCACCACGCGCAAAATTCACAGCTATCTGACGTCATTTGCTCTTATCTTTCAAGTCCTTCTTTATAAAGTTCTCCAACTCATCAAGTTTTTCTTGTGTGAAATTCAAATCATCATCAAAAATCTTGAGAGTGAACGGATATCACAAATGAGCAACTGGATTTTTCGTTGTATCGATAGCATCCTGTAGCTGTTTAGTAGTCTTCACATCACTAGGCTTATATGATCATGATGGTAAAATTATATATCTACCAGTGGTATCATTTTCTTCCTTTACCTGCTTCTTTTGACCACTTACTGGCTTCCCAGACTTTGACTTCTGTCAGTGTACATCCTGTGAAGCAATTCATCATACAAGAAACAGTGATAGTAGAGCAGAAGTTGCTATATTCTTTCGTCATCAAGATTGAGCCGACTGCCTATTCGCAACCTGTTTTCATGATTGATTTTCTCATAGTGTGTTCGCTGGATTGCTTTTTCAATCTTTGTTTATTGGATTCATCGTATATACGTGAAGGTATAAATTACAATAATTATACCTTTTTTTTAGTACGATACCATTATCTGCATATGCTTTATAGAAAAGATGAATATTCAAAGACTCATTATATCATATTATATGCACAGTATATTTACATATATTCTTTATCCATCATAATATGCCTCTACGACAACAACACATCCGCTTCCAAATCTGCCAACGCTCCTCCAGCGTTCGATGCAACTATCGATGTACTTTTTTCTTTTTCAATGTGTAATCCAGAAATTTCTTCTCTTTCTAACGGGTGCTTAGAATCATACAGACTACCAGTAGGTAAACTAAACTTCTTGTCCATAATCATATCAATGATACTCGTAGGCAATGGCTTCATGGCGCAGATTATATCTACACATTTGATACATGCATCCATCATAAATTCTCCATTCACGCAAAAACGCTCCATGAAATCAAATACAGTTTCCTTATTACTAGACTTTTTAGATCAGAAAGGATAGTCTGAGAGTTGTTTTGAAAACTGTTCATATGATTTTTGCAGTGTTGAAAGCGCAATATTGAGTTTTTCTTTTTTCTGTTGTGGGGCTGTGAAAAGTGTCTCACGCAGTACAAATACTCATTCATATTCTGTATTGATCTTTCTATCCAAAAATCCTTCCTTGTTTTCTACGTATGTAGAGAATTTATCATTGTATTGCGTATTTTGGTTGATTCTTTTTGCTTGTCATACGAGTCAGTATAATTGGTCCATGCTATTGATAGAAAGCAATTCTGATCCGAGTTTAATCTCAGCATCCTTCCTAATACTTTCATCATCAGGTCAAATAGTATCTACTACCAATGACGACCAATCCTGATTAGCTTTGTCGTTTCACTGGCTATCCATATTTTTGAGTGCAAGAGAAAATATAGCGTCCTTGTTTTGAGCGACACGAGAAAACATCAATCAGAACGGTACTACTTTTCAAGCAATAGGCATTTTCTTATATTGCATTGCAGTATTTTTGTCATTGTCATTTTCATATCATAGTGGAGATTCGATTTGAATATTTCCAGCAGCATCTATAGAGATTTTACCAATCAGTCCGTGTGCACTTTTATATGAGTATTCTACACTTCAATCTGGTGCAATGCTCATAGGAGCTTGTGTGTCGATAGAAATATATTCACCTCCTACTTTCATCACAGAAGAAATCTGCGCACAATAATAACGCACTACCTCATTGGTGATTTGAGGCTTAGCATGTTGATGAAGGTATGAGTCTAGTATGTTTTTGAGTGCGCCTTCGATATATGTTTTTTCTGTTTGAGAAAATGATTTTTCAGTATAAATATATGCGACAATTTCGCCTAGCAGGTCTCATTCAATCCCACTAGACTGGAAAAGTTTTTGGAGATCTTCCTTCGAATATGCTGCACGGACTATACTATCTTTGAATTGAGCGATATCGTTTGCATCTATAGCAATGGTGTCAAACTGCTTTCATGAGATTGTATTGATGACATCTTTATTCGCGCCTGACAATGCCTGTGCTTGAAGCGTCTCTTGTTTGTCTTGCTGAGACTGTAGCTGTTTGTCGTCTGTCCTCACAGGTTGCTCTTCAACTATGCTTGGCAACTGCAAAACAGCCTTCATGCGAAGGTTACTATCTGTATATGCTGTAAGTTCTTTTTTGGTCTCGACTGAAAGACTTCCCCAGACGATATCTCTATTGGGATCACGGACAAACTCTTTTGAAAGATACTGCGTGAAAAGATATGTATCGTATGAATATCATTTTGTCTCTAAAATTTGATCCACAGAAATTCACTGCTTGCTGATTTTATTTTGGTTACTCTCTCGATATTTTTTAAATCAGGCAAACTCTTTCTCTCACTTTTTTGTAGAGAACTCTTCGTACACTTTTTTGATATGAGCATACTCACTTACCTTATCCAGTAGCTGTGTCTCACACAATCCAGGATTTAACCTCTCATTGTTTTGGCGAGCATTTCTAGCGTGTTCAATCAGCACAGTAGCCAAAATTGATTGTGGGTACTGTTTGCTAGTAAACTTCTGCATAGCTGCAAAAAGCATCTTCACATCTTGTAATGCGAATCACGCATACTCTTTTTGTATTCTCTGTTTCCACTCTTTTCAAAGTCTAGAAAAGCTCTTGTCTATCTCCTTTGCAAGCAAAGAAGAATTATTTTTTCTCTCGGCCTCTAGCTGTGGTTGTATCTCTTTTCCTGCCATAGCTACAGTATATTGATCTCACTATCTTCATGCAAAAATTACCTTCAATGTCGACAAAAGTACATGTAAATCCATCCCAATTGATCGATTTTGTATATAGTATAAGTCCAATGTCGCTTCTTCACGGAAAGGCAAACGGTCTCTTCAGAATATTTGTGCATATCCAGTCATCCCTGGTTTGATAGCAAAAAGTCTACGCATCCAAGGTTCATACTTATCTACTTCGTTTGGAAGATGCGGCCTTGGTCAGACAAAAGACATCGTCCCCATCCAGACACAAAAGATATTTGGCAGTTCGTCAAGCGATGTCCTGCGCAGAAACCTTCATACTTTGGTAACACGAGGATCATTTTCTATCTTCGGCAATATATCATCTCTCCTATTACGCTTTCTAATAAGTTTTCTATACAAACGATCGGCCTCGATTCCTCCGTATCATTCTCATGTAGAAAACTGTGTATACATACTACGGAATTTCACAAAGCTGAATGCTTTCCCCTTTCTTCCTATTCTTTTTTGCACGAAAAATACTGGCCCACGAGATTCAATCAAAATTGCTATAGCAATCAACAAAAACACAGGAGAAAGGAATACGATTGCAAAAGTAGCACCCACAAAATCAAACATACGTTTCCATACACGAAACCAACCATCGAGTGGTGATGGTTTATGTTCTAGGGCAACAATTGGTCACAAACGAGTACTTGTCGAAACCAAATCCTCTAGAAAGTAACTCTCAGGCACATGATATAGCGATTTCCCATTGATACGTGCATGATCTGCAATCGTCTGCAATACATTTTGATCGTGCGTTCCCAACACAATCACGATATCGAGATTATCCCAACGACGACTAGAATCATACTCTTCAAAGGTAATAGCTCTAATATCATAAATTGGATAGTCTTCAAACTCCTCTACAAACTGCTTCAACAACTCCTCATCATCATACAATGCAAGCACCCTATAGGGATTACGCATTTCTACTCTACTGTTGAGTGAGTTCCAAAATAGATCGAAGAGCGACAATACAATTAAACCCCCAAGCGCTACAAACAATATAATAAAACGTGAAATTCACTGTCCAAAAAGAAAACCTCCTCCAAACAAGGCCAAAAACGTCATAGAAATCACCCAAAGCGACCATCCCTTGAAAAAACGAGGATAGTATCAGTGAAGCGGTTGCGAAAGATTATATGCATTCGAAGTGAATTCCATGATCACGAAGATGGCGATACTTATCGTAGCAAAGACAACCAAATCCAACACATTTATAAATGGAATATCCAATTGAATTCATGGAAGTCAATCGGTCCTTTGACGGAAAATATAAGCCAATCGGAAAATTGCTGCCAAAAATCATGCGTGGAATACAGGTCTCGATAAACGTAATCCATATATCATCCATCAAGCTCTTTTCTTTTGAGTCATTTTCAGTATACGAATATAAGTCGCTTCAGTATACATATATACAACTCTAAAGCAAGTGACACAATCTATACAGATTTTTCATTTTTTCACATATATATTCCATGGATCTACTCATATTGCAAACTACCTACCCCAACAAACCTCGTGACTGTAAAAAGTTTATCCTTTGACTTGTGAAAAGCTGAATGGCTGCATGCGTACAGAGAGTTCAATACGTAAAATCATACTATATTCGAGAAGGTAAACTGACGCAAGAAGAAGAAAAGATTCTCATCATCAAAACCACAAGCGACAAAAAAGCAAAACTACAAGCATACTTTGCAAAAAATCATCCATACAAGATACCAGAAATGATTTGGTTCAAACCAGATGATGCACATGAAGAGTATGCAAAATGGGTATGAAATGTATCACCCATCAAATAATTTTACTAGTCTTTACCTAGTCACATGTCTAAATTTCAATCCAACACGATCATCTCGTCTATCCTGATAGCGATACTTCGGTTTTTGTTTTGCACTGCGCTCATTGATATTGATATCTATGTTTGAGTACTGGGCGCATTGGCAAGTATATCTATCGGTCTATGGATATGATGGCAACAAAAATGAATGTGATTTGTGTGAATCACACTCACAGTTCTCACAGCAATCAGTTTTGTATTTTCTATCATCCCAGTATACAATCACTCTCCGAATCTAGACATACTCTACGTCTCACAAATACCTAACATTCAATGTAGCCCCGGCACCAAATGAAATATCTCACTTTGAGTCAACTCGATCTCTATGCAAGATATATGTACCCGCTGATTCTATCCACTGCTCACCAACCAGCAAGTAAAAAATGAAACAGACAATACTATTCTGATCTCTCTAGGATTATGAAAAAGCGTATATCTATGAGTTTGACAGATGGGGAAGATACAAAAGGCATCTACTTGATATGAACTAATATGAAATAGCAATACCCCATCATCGATCCTCACCTCAGACCAAATTACACTCAAAAATGAGTTCAATCAGGAGAAGGCTACCTACCTACGCACAAATTTCTGATGGAGGCGAGAACATGCACCTAGCATCACTACAATTTCATTACGAAAAATGAGGCTTTTGAGCCTCATTGATCGAAGATATAATACTCGAATATCTTGACTGGAATTTTATATGAGAGAGATATCTAACTAAATCATTTCTATGGAGTTGCAAACGTCCAGGTTCTTACAGCTACATCTACTAGATCTTCCATAGCTTGTTTCTTACTCGCATCCGCATTTGCAGTAATCACATACACACTTGTCGCATCTCTCAATACTGCTACTGTATACTCCTTCTGAATTCCCGCTATCCTTCATCTATATTTCGCTATTCTGGCGACTCTACCATTGTCAGTTCTTACAAGTTCAGATCTAATCGTCATAGTCCCTCTAAACAATTTTCTCATTTGCGCAGTAGCTCTTGTATAAAGCACTTCATTGGTATCAGAAGTATTTCACTTTGTTACATAAAAGATACTAGATCATGCATTGTATCTATTTCACTCAGCAACTGGACTAAACATAGTTACTAACTTTCATCTTCATGTGATATTTCTATACTGGAAGTTCGTTGTATATTTGAATGTAAATGATTCATCTGGTGCAGTATATGTCAAAAGTTCCTGTCAGTAAATACGGACTAATGGTCACACACTTATCAATTGAGCAACAAAATATTCCTTGTCACCGATCGGGAAAAAGTGTTTATACGGGAATAAACGATTTGCTCATTCCATATTAAATCCAGTATCTATAGTTCCGTCTGAGTTGACTCTCATGATTCAAGATGGTCATTGAAATATTATCTTCCCACCTGACTCAAGCGCCAATGCGTTTACATTACCAACATATCACCCTATAGTGCTTGAAAGCCTGGTAAAAGTACTATCTGCATGTCAAGTAGTAGTGAGCCTAGTCAATCTTAATGAGTTACCATTAATCGGGGTCCGTCATCACACAACCACCTTCCCGTCTGGCTGTAATTCCATATCTGATGGATAGTATGGTCACTCAGGCGCTCACCAATTATTCGACACACTCATAGCATTATACGAAGCATCTACAGTCCCATTCGTATTCAATCTTGCTATACGAAGTCTATTTAATCCACCCACCAAGCTAAATTCTCATCACACTATGATTTTACCATCTGGCTGGAGTACAAATGCGGTTACTGCATTATTAAATCATGGTGATGTAAATCACACATCTAAAGTGCCATCTGCATTCAATCTTGCTATTCTACTTCTAGATACTCAACTATAAGCAGTAAAATTTCACATGGCTAATATTTTTCCATCCGGTTGCAGCAAGACATCTAAGACACCTCCATTAAATCATCATCAAATATTGAATCAAGTATCTAATGTAAAATCATCATTTAATCTTATTATTCTATTTCTAGATACTCAACTATAAGTAGTAAAATTTCATCAAACCACAAGCTTACCATCTGGCTGTAATACGATCTTAGCTACGCGATTATTAAATCATCATCAAATATTGAATCAAGTATCTAATGTAAAATCATCATTTAATCTTGCCATTCTATTCACCACTATACCATTGAATCTAGTAAAGCTACCTCATACTAAATACTTTCATCACATCTTTACGAGCGTATCAACATTTTGCGCATAGGCGGGGCTTGCATTAAAAGTGTAACTATTGAATCAGCTATCACGGGTTCCATCAGTATTTAGTCTCGTAATTCATATCTGCACCTCCAAATCATATGCAGTAAAAGCTCATCAAACGATGATTTTACCATCTGATTGAATTGTGGTTGCTCTAACATTTAACACTACGCCAAAAAATCATTGTCACACGCTAAATGATGTATCTCTAGTTCAGTTGGTATTTAATCTAATTATTCCGTTACTAGTTACTCAGCTATAACTAGTAAAATCTCAAACTACAACAAGTTTTCCATCTGATTGCAATCAAATTCCTCTCACGGTCTGATTAAATCATAGTCATGTGGCAAATCAAGTATCTAATGTAAAATCAGCATTCAATCTTATTATTCTATTTCTAGATACTCAACTATAAGTAGTAAAATCTCATCATACTACAAGCTTACCATCTGATTGTTCGACTACAGCATGTACATTCCCAGCAGCAACAGAACTAACAAAACTTCAATATCTGGTCCCATCTGCATAGAGAATTGCCATTTTCTGAGCGCTAATTCAATCATATGTAGTAAAATCTCATCATATATATATATTCCCATTTTGTAATATCTTTACTACTCTGACAGTGGCGTCGAATCAATTGCCTACTTGGAATGTAGTATCTACTGTCCCATCTGCGTTTAATCTAATTATTCTATTTGCAGACGTTCAATCATACTCAGTAAAATCTCATCAAACGATGATTTTACCATCTGACTGAATATCGATATTTCGTACTGTTCCATTAAATCATTGTCACACAACAAATGTTGCATCTTTTGTTCAGTCAGCGTTCAGTCTTACAATTCTATTTTGTCACCCCCCATTGAATCAGGTAAAAGCTCATCAAACAATGATTTTACCATCTGATTGAATTTTAGTTGACGTCACCACATGATAGGATGTCATTCCGACAAATCATAGTCATATGTTAAAAGTAGCATCAACTGATGAGTCTGAATTTAATCTAATCAAACTATTTTGCTGAGTGTTATTATAGTAATTAAAAATTCATCCTATAATAATTTTACCGTCCGATTGAGTCGACACAGTAGATATTAAATTTGGGTTATATATCTCGTCTGAACCAAATCATCATTTAATAAGTGTTGAGTCAATATAGTAATAGTCATCAGCAGATACTGTTGCTACTCAAGCAAACAACAACAGTGAGAAAAAGAATACGCGCAAAAATTTAAACATCATCTGAAAAAAACATTAAAAATAAAAGATTACTTCTCCAAAAATTCCCACGTCCCCAATACACCATCCAATGTAGGTTTCACTGCCTCGTAATCTGTTTGTGATGATGATGAAGTCAATGTATAAATTACATCCTCATATCTTGTGAGTACTACTGTATAACGAACCAATCTACCTCCTAGTGTTCCATCGAAAACTAATTTCTTTGCTCACTCTCCAC
Source organism: Candidatus Absconditabacterales bacterium (assembly GCA_039809345.1). GTDB lineage: Bacteria > Patescibacteriota > Gracilibacteria > Absconditabacterales > Absconditicoccaceae > JBDHUW01. The sequence goes on from JBDHUW010000004.1 coordinate 45,677, forward strand.
CTAGCTTGATTTCTGTTTCCTCTACGATCTCAAATTTCTTGAATAATCTTTTGTACTTCCCTACTGTTTCAGCGTATACTTGATCGATATCTCACTGCAATCATCACTTAGCTATATTGATATACGGCTTAGCTTGTGATGTTGTATTGATATCATTGTTGATAAATGTAACCACGATGCTTCATGCATCAGGAATCTGCGCACTCCATGTTTTTGGAATTTCAAGAGCAAAAGTCCCGTCTGGACTGATGTATGCACTTGGACTAACTCTGCTATCGTTGTATCTTTTTAGCAGAAATACTCATCAAACAATAAGCGCAATGACTAGCACAACAATTAAACTGATTTTGAGATTTTTTTTCATGTGAAGCAATAATAATACTAAATTATCTTTTTTATAGGAAATACTATTGCAATTGCAAGTTTCAGTAAAAGAAAAAACAACGTAGCGAGTACGTTGTTTCCCCAGTAAAATCTGATTAATTGTATTATTCCTGTAACACTGTTGTGAAGATTGGAGCTCTTCATGAAAGCACCACTTTACTACCAAAGAGATCGATATCATATATTGGAGTATTGAGAGTCAATGGATATGTGAATGTCATATCAGTTGTACCATCAGTGTTGAGTCTCAACAATGAACTAAGCACGCCTCCTTTGTTGAAGTATCCCCCCACCAAAATCTTTCCATCTGCTTGTAGTTCCATTGCATAAACAGATGAATTGTTGTATGCATCTACTTGGAATGATGTATCTCTTGATCAATCTGGGTTCATTCTTGTTACTCTAAGCACAGGTGCATTTACTGAGTCCCATCCTCACACCACTATTTTCCCGTCAGGTTGAACCACAATAGCCTCAGTGTATCTATATGGGAACTGCGCGCTTACTGGCCATGCACCAACAACAAAAGAAGTATCTCTTGTTCCATCTACATTCAATCTTGTCAATCTCAACTGATTTGTCCCACTATAGGTTGTGAATTCTCATCATACCAAAATTTTTCCATCTGACTGTAGCGCCATACCACGAACAGCTCCATTGAATCATATTCCAATGTTAAATGAACTATCTCTTGTCCCATCTGCATTCAATCTAACTATTCTGTTGGCTGATGTTCCTGAAAAAGTAGTGAAGTAGCCTCAAACCAAAATCTTTCCATCTGGTTGAATCAATATAGTAGTTACACTTCCTATATTACCCGCGAATCCAGCTCCAATATTAAATGAAGTATCTCTAGTCCCATTTGTATTTAATCTAGTCAATCTTGCCTGAGCTCTACCGCTGTAATTAGTAAAGTCTCATCATACCAATATTTTCCCATCTGCTTGAATAGCAATAGTTTGCACTGATTTGTTAAATCCTCATCAAATAGTGAACGATGTATCCCTCGTACCATCCGTATTCAATCTCGTGATATACTTTTGATTCACTCAATTATATCCCGTAAAATTACCTCCTATCACAATTTTCCCATCTGCTTGAACAGCACTTGAAAAAATTCATTTGTATGCGTCTCAATTTAGTGTTCAAAATGCGAATCAAGGATCAAATGTAAGATTCGTCGCAGATGCTGTCAGCACAGGCGAAAGCGTAATCAACAATAGTCACAATAAACGATAAATGTGCTTCTTCATAAGTAGAATATAAGATTATAAAAAACTTGTCATTTGCATAAACACATATATATATTCTTCACTCAATAGTCAACAATAATTTGTTTTATCTGCACTCATCACCCCTTACCCCTACACTATATAGCTCCAATCCCCCTTCGCCTTGACTTTTTTTGCCATAAATCTCATCACCAATCACAGGGTGTCAGATACTCGCCACATGGGCACGAATCTGATGCCTCATTCATCACTCCAGAACCACTACACAAATAGTACTCTTCTCATCCAACAAGGTATGCACAGGGTATAGAGTAGTCTTCACTTGATGCAATTGTCATCTTCATTTCAGGGAATCTCTATCGTTTTTGATCACTATCATGCGATCCATACTTGATTTACTATGCATGATTGGGGAGGAAATGACTACCCCTTTATCGACTAGGCAGTTTTGAACATCTGCAAAAAACGATACTTCACCTATGACAATTTCTCAAAACATGCTATTGATATATTTTGAAACCGACACCCTTCATGCACGATCTGTATCCGTATAGTATTGCATATCAACTATTCATTTTACCTTACACAGATAGACCTTGTGGAGAGTTCATGACTCTATCATATGCTTAAACGAGGTCTTACTCTCATGATTTTTTGCAAAATACAAAAAACCAGCCGTGGCATTGTCCAACCTATTTAGCAATCCAAACTCTTCATCTCTAGAAAATTCGTCCATCAGTTGGACAAAAAAAGGAGGGCGCTTATCCATAAGCTCCTCCAAAAATGAATACTCCTTCCCAAAAGTGCTTGGTACACCACTAGGTTTCCAAACATAATAGGCTCTTTCATCCTCTGTCCATTTTATCATACATCCTCTATACTGGATTACTTATAGTTTACAAGTGTACCTGTTGGGTTTTGCTTTGTGAAAAATGTAGCAAACTGATTTCAAATGAAATAATATGAATCTCCTATATATCCTACTCTTGGTTGCATTGCAACAAACCATCGAGGTTCAACTGCACTTGGCGTTTCTGCCATCACGTTGTCGCCATAAGGATTCTTCAGCTGCTTGATATAATCTGCAGATATAGTTTCTGTCAACTTATCTACTCCTAGTGTCCATCATTTCACTCAGGCAAATGTTGCGAATGATTGTTCGTATGGATAACAACTTCTTCCAATTTCGCTTTTCCCATCCTCACCATATATGATATTACATGATTGTACCTTTCTTGTATCTGCTAATACAATTGGCAAGAGAAGCTCCTTGGTGGTAGGATTGAAAACAAACATCCTTGGGTTGTATACTGCTTCAGTTTGTGTTCATGCTTTTCATAGCGTCTCTGTCCATGCTTGTGACACAGAGATCTTTCACTTAGCGTCTTTTTTGTTGTAGTCTACTTTGTATAAATCCATTTTGATTCACAGTTGTTGCTCACCTCAATTTTCATTTATCGCAGTGTCATACCCCAAACCGATCAAATACTGTACTCCGTCTTTCATTGGAGCGTATGGATGAAGATACGTACTGTATCAAGGCATTTTGAGTTCTCATAGTATAGAAGGCTTTGTAATATTTGAAGTATCGATTACATACAAAGGATCAATTTGTCTATATGTGATCAAGTACAAATAATCTCAAATAAATCTCACTCAGTAGAAGTTCTCACCTGGAGCAATATTTTGTAGTTTTCATGCTACTTTCCCGTCCTTTGCTACAGTATACACATTTGAATTCACTTTCCCATTTTGCTGACTAGATGTCACAATTCTGAATACTCAATTTTTATTTTCATCCATACTATATTGATTCCAAGTGGTTCACTCTACAATACTTGCGTATTTATACGATAAGTTTGCTTGATCAAATTTGTAGATAGAGGTATACTCCCCCTCTCATCTCCACGGCATACATATCGCATCTGCTGGGCATACAAATGGCTGTCGCATATATGAAGGAGATATGAGATATATAGATGCTGGTGTCACATGAATTTGCGCACTATTTGTGATGATTGTTTTCATCTGTGGTTGTGCATTGAGTTCATCCAACGCAATATTTACAATTGTCGTCAATGATTCTCCCGCATAATAACCTTGATTTTTGCGTAAAACATCGGCTTTTTTATACATCACTTGATTACAATTCACGGTAGCAGTAGATTTGCGTGTGATAGCTCTCACTTTTCGATTTCTTCATTTAGTCGTAGTTGGAGTCAATGTCGTCCAGGTAGGCAAAATATCTGTTGCCTTCAAACTTACACTGGGCATAGACACACTAGAAGATGAGTTTGTGATAGCCTTGTCTTCCATAGCTCTATATATCGGACCTCGATACAATGACTGTGTAGAAACAAGCACTAGTTTATTGTTTGCAATTCTTGAATCCTGCAACCATCCATCAAACGTATGTGCCTTCAAAAGTTGCGGCCTTGCTTGTACGATACTATATATTGCTACTAAAGTCTGTTGATCGCGCTGTACATATGAAGACTGTGAGATTTTAGCAGACATATAGGGCATGCTTTTGGTTCACAGCAAAAGCAGTTTATCTTTGTAAATAAGCATTTGCGTTCCCCAATAGTCTTTTGGTAAAACGATAGAAACCACTTCGACTTTTGTCTTTGGGTCCAAAACACGAAGTTTCCCATTTTGACTATCAAGATAATAGAGATATTTCCCATTTGATTTGAGAATATCAGGCTCATCTGTTCATGCTTTTTGCACATTTGTCACGGAAAAGTCACTACCGCCTCATCATTTATCATCACCGCTTACAGATTCTTTATCTGCTACCGAAGGCATTTCTACACTCCCACCTGCATCATCTACCATGATAGGCTCCTTCACTCCAAAATACCCACCATTCCAACGATTTTTTACATAATCACTCAATACGTTTTCCACCTCAGCACATGATGTTGCTTGATGCAACGAAGGGTCCCAAGGTTGGGTACTTTCAGCTGCAAATACAGTTGATCACAGAAAAAATATTCAACTTGTCATCAAAAATAGTGGTTTTTTGTACATAATAATAGGTGCTATATAGTAAAAAAGTAGTTACACAAGGGTATACGATTTGCCCCACTCTTTGTGACTGATTATCTGCACATGACTCTATTTTTTAATACCAGCACGAAGTTCTTTCATGATTTCCTGGTGCACCTCTTCTGGAGTTTTGGTACCATCAATCTTCACCAACTTACCAAAGTGAATAAAATAATCTATAGTAGGCATCGTTTGTTCATAATATGTATTGATACGCTTTTCGACACTTTCACGAGTATCGTCAGGACGTCACCTTTGCAGTGCGCGCTCGATTGCCAATTCCTTTGGTACGTCTATCCAAACTCACAACATTTCACGTTTGTTACGGTACATTCTATCGAGAAAAGAATGCATTTGTGGTACATTTCTAGGAAATCAATCAACCATCATAGCCTGGTCTTGTTGCAATGTCACGTAAAACGCATCAAAGAGAGCCACCACCAAACCATTGTCAATCATTTGACCCTTATCCATAAATGATTTGACATAATTCCCAATTGGATTGTCTGTCATAGACAAAGCACGCAATATTGCTCCTGATTCAAAATATCTATACTGTCACAAAAAGTGTTCTTCCAACAACCTCGCCTGTGTCCCCTTTCATGATCATTGAGCTCAAAACAAAACCAAATCTTTTAAAATCATAATAATATATATCAAATAAAACATTTTTTATATAAGAAAGCATTGAGATTTTGCAACGATTTTACCCTAGATATTATCTCCGACAAAATTCTTTGTATTTCCCCTATCATTCGAGCAGAAATAATATATACTACACTCAATGGGATTTTTTTACCCAGATTTATACTATCACACACACTACCACATGACAGGTACAATCAAATTCTACAACGCGGTTAAAGGTTTTGGATTCATCAAAACTGACGCTGGAAATGAGTTATTCTTCCACATCACTAATGTTGCTGAAGGAATTACTCCAGATCAACTTCAAGAAGGTATGACAGTTACTTTCGTAGAAGGTATGGGAAGAAAAGGTCCTCAAGCTGAACAAGTATCACTTGCAGGAGGTATGTCTTCACATTCAGACAACGAAGAAGATATGGTTGACTAATCATATTCACCCTCTAATTAGAAAAAAAGGAATCTAGAATAATCTTACATACAATTGCGAAAAAAAGTATACAAGCATTAGTATAGAAAACCAGTTTTCAACTCTACAATCAAATGTAGAGTTTTTTTATTCTAGATATTTGATTGGCTCTTTTAGCATGATGGTTGGTGCTAACGTATTTTTTGACATAGTAGAATACGATCATCAATCTCCTTCTGTAGTAGTAGATAAGACAAATGGGTCAGATGTTTTGTTGTTAATTGAAGACGTCATAAGATATCAAGTAGATACATCTACCGCAGGATAGTTTGTCCCATTTTTTGTTGATGCGTCGTGCTCCCCTCATCAGTAATACTTCATTCATCATTCTGTCTTTTCATAGTATCACTTATATGGTATACCCAAGAGTTCATAAACTTGTTTAATTGCGATGTTCTCCTTTCAGAACACATAATCCTGAGCAGGCATTATCTTTGCTAAAGAATTTATAATTGATCATTTAACCTGTAGCGTATCAGGTATATTCTTCTTGATAAATCAATTTCCGACGAAATCTATTCCATCCTGATGTACTATATCTTTATCTTTAGTATCTTTCTCAGCCACATAAAGATTCTTTTCAAAAGAAATTTCAGCAACCCCCTCCTCTCCTCATACTGGTTTATATTTGCACTTCACCGAAGTTCTATCCTCCAAAAATGTAATACTTTTGCTAAGCTGCAATTGTTGCTTTGGATCTAAATTAAGAAAAATATTTTTCCATCACTCAGGAGCAAATTTCAAATAATCATTTACATTTTCCAGTCAATGAACCAAATCGTCTTTAGACTTATTTTGTCATCCATCACCAGCTCACTCACCCACGAATGATGTATAATTTTTGATAACGCCTATTGCCATAGAAAGTAGTTACAAAATAGATTATTATATTATACCGATACGTGGCAATATGTCAAATTAATGTACTATTACAGAGTTAGGTTCATTTTTTGAAGATATTCTCATCTATTTTTTGCATTTCCCACAAATCTACCTATAATAATCTCAATGTTCTATAGCCACATTCACCATCATAGCAAAAAAATTAAAATTCTATGAGTGCTTATATCAGCCACCATTGTATGATTTTCCTATTGAGATATCACTAGTGTCATATCTAGCTACACACCCAACTCTATTACAATACAAGAAAAGAAGGTTGAAACTTGTCTCACTACAGAAGAGTTGGCGCAGATAAATAGTGTAGAAAAACAAACTCGCGAGATGAAACCACGCACTGTCTTATGATCTAAGCAAAGAATTACTATACTCAAAAAGCTCAAGCTCGATGAGTGTGGCGATGGTTGACAAAAATTTGCTGACAGCAAAATTATATCATATAAAGACAGCATCTATCCAGATTACGTAGCACTCCAAGACATTCTCTTGCAAGAAAATATATCGTCTCTTACCTCTCTACCCGAGGCAAGCAATGCCATAAATTCACTCGTTTCTCACATCAAAAAATATGTAATTGTTCATCCTTGATGAACCAGATATCTCAAAAATTATCAATCAATCAATGGTTCTATCTATGTAAATGACAATAAAATATACAACTGATCCATCAACATGAGTGCAAATGGAACAGTATACTACGACTCACTCCTACAAACCAATATGGGGAATATGATACTAAAAGCTTGATGATCTCCTAGTATCAACAAAAGATCATACACATTCAGCGCAGAAGCCTGAGTCGATATCGCGAAAACAGACAGAGACAATATATATGGTGGACTAGAAAAAATCTCATTTATCAACGCAACGCCAAAATGATACAATAGTGAACTACTCTGAATGATAGCAAAATGAGTCCACTCTGTCCCAAATCGGTTAGAGGGAAGATTGGTCCACCTTCATGAAAGTCTTCTATCTGAAATATGAGTGCAATCTTTGATCAGCAACCTACTCTTCACAGATAAGATTGCGACCTTCGTCCATCAAGAATGAAATAGATATTATGGGTTCCCTAGTATAGAGTTATGTAGCCTTCTAATGAATCCAATTCAAAATGGATACGAATGTACTTCACTCCTGACAAAACTATACGAATGAAGCAATGGGAAATGAATAGTTTACCTACAAAGAAACTGAAACAGATATGCACTATGAATCACAAAGCAACACTTATCTGAAGAATTCATCAACACTATACCAGAGTATCGATTCGAAAAAGATCTAATCAGCTGGAATGATCAACATATCGAAAAAGTAGCACTTTCATTCTACAATAGATGATCGCTCCTAATTGAGAATTGAACCGTCAATGGAACACTTCTCAATGCATATTGATCTGAAACCACATTCTCGTGACCACTCAAAGCAAATGGCTTCTCCCTCACAACTAAGACAATCTCAAAAGAATGAAATCAAACATACGGCACTATCACATACGAAAAATCATCTAACAACACCACGTATCTCACGTATAATCTTACTCAAAAGCAGAAAAAGACCGGAGGTGAAAAAAAGATCAACCTTACTCATTCAGAACACATCACACCTACCTCACCATTCCTTCTACAAAAACCTGATAAAACGATAAAGAGCGATGAAATGAAAGTTTGGTTTATTAATCTTACAAACCGCGTCACAGATTATATGGCAACCAAATAAGCTTATATTCTTCTATAGAAAAAACAGGCATTGATAGCCTGTTTTTCTGTAATATATATGATGAATTTGTCAGCAAAAATTAACGCTTTGACCATTTTGGAGCTTTTCTCGCTTTCTTGAGACCTGGCTTTTTTCTTTCCTTTGATCTTGGATCTCTTTTCAAAAGTTCATGAGGCTTTAGTTGTGTTCTAAGTTCTGGATTCCATTCTACAAGTGCTCTTGCGAACCCGAGTCTAATTGAGTCAGCTTGACCAGCTTTTCCACCAGAAGTTACTCTAATATCAGCATCAAATCTGCTCATAATATCCGCACCTAGTACATTGAAAGCACCCAATGCATCTTGCAACAGTTGTGGATGTCAGAGAAAATAGTCCTGTAGAGATGTTCTTTTATCTCCCTTTACAATTGTAAATTGACCCTTCCCTTGTGCAAAAAGTTTCACTGATGCAGTAGCTGTTTTTCTTCTTCCAACTGCAAATGTATATTTGTTAGCACTTTTTGGTGCTGCTGCTTTTGTAACTGCCATGACTAGTTAATCACTGTAGGATGTAAAAAATCGTATTTAGATGATGTAGTCGTGAAAAGTTTTAGTCTTTTCATTCTACTATCCCTCAACTTATTTTTTGGAAGCATACCTCTTACAGCAAACCACAATGGATCAACTGATTTTTTCTGAAGCATAGTTTGCAAGTTTTTAGACTTCACATTACCTTTGTATCAGCTATATGTGTAGTACATTTTTTGCATAAGCTTTTTACCAGTTACAGATATCTTATCTGCATTTTCTACTACTACAAATGCTCCACAATCCCAGAAATCACAGTAGTGTGCTTCATTTTTACCAATAAGTAAATCGGCACAAATCACTGCTACTTTTCCAAGTGTCATTCCATTTGCGTCTATTTTATACCACTTTCTACTCTTCTCGAGTTCAGCTGGTTGTTTATAGATGGTTTTATTCAAATCCATTGATGCCATGATAGGTATAATTTGATTAGTAAATAAGTGTCTATATTAGTCTTAGAAGAATTTTTTCAGCTCAGTCTCCTGATCTATATCACAATTTGTATGAAGCCACAAATCATGATTTCTTATTTTCTTGACGAAGTCTTGGAAGAATTTCATTTACAACCTTCTTACCTTCTGCCTCACCAAAAAGAGTGTCTTTTACAAATCTGATTGCCTCTCTTCTCACATCCTTTTCATCAGCATATTTATCAAACAATCATACAAGATGAGCAAAGAAAGAATCAGCCTCAGCCTTGATTACTCTTGCCTTTTTAGCACTTGTTGTCATATGTCCCTCTCTTACAAAGTTTGTAAGCATAGTTCTGATGACATTTGATCTTGTTTGATACACACCAAGACGCATATCAATCAGTTTGTTTACTTTATGTCTCATTGTACAGTAAGTGTATAGATTAAAAATATATTATCCTCAAAGCCCTTTACCAATATTTTGTAGAGCAATTACGATTTCATCAATTGCCTTTTTACCGAGCCCCTTCATACTGAGAAGTTCTACTTTTCTCTTTTTTTCAAGGTCTTCTACATAAAGGATTGTATTTTTGATAAGAGCATTTCTCGTCCTTTCGCTCAGTGGTAGTGCATCGATTGGCATAGTTTTGATATTCATTTCCTCAGGAAGCTTTTCTTTTTCCTCATGAAGCTCACTAAGTTCCACAAACATTGCAGCATCTACATATATCTCATCGAACACAAACAATTTAGCATAAGAAGCTACTACCTCACCAGCAAAAGACATGAATTCTTTTGGTGAGATGTCAGCATATTTTGTTTTCACTTCTATGATAAGAGCATCCTTCAATCCTCCTTGGAAATCGTCGATCACTTCATTCACCTCGTATTTTACATACTCTACAGCTTTGAAATCATTGTCGATAAGCAATAGATTTATATCACTTTCTCCATTCTTTTCCTCGCGTCTTCTAAGGAAATCTACGCTATAGTAGCCATATCATTTTTCAACCCTTATATCAAAGATTAGCTCTGTACTTGGATCAGATATCTCACAAAGATATGTATCCTTGTCCATCAACTCTACTCCCGAAGGCAGTTTAAGATCTGCCGAAGTATATATGCGAGCACCTTTGAATTTTTGAGGTATCCACTGCATGTTTTCTACTCATCCAGTGAGAGAAAAACGTAATTTTTTAAAGTTTTGCATCATATCTATCACCGACTCCTTTACACCATCAACAACATGATATTCATGAGAAACTCATTTCATTTTCATCGCTGTCACTGCACCACCGATATTGTATCCTAATATTGCTCTTCTCAATGCATTACCAAGCGTATGTCAAAATCATCTTGGTACATATTGTAGTTCAAATTTCATTGTAAGCGGATCGATGTCGGTTGTGATAATTTTTGGAGATCAAATGTATTTTTGTATATCGAGCATGAGGGAACACGATAAAGAATAAAGAAGAAGCTATTATGCTCTCGCGTAAAATTCAATTACTTTCAAGACATCAACTGGAGTTTGCAATGTATTTACATCTGGCAAGTCTACTACTTCTACAGTCTTGTCTGCTTTGTTAACTTTCAACCATGCTATATCAGTATTTGCGTTTGAGAATGCCTGTTCATAGAGTGCAGTAGAAGCTACTTTTGGTCTCACAGCTATCTTATCATTTGCTTGTACAAAGTAAGAAGGTACATTGTGCTTTACACCATTCAATGTAAGATGACCATGCGTTACCATCTGTCTAGCTTGTACAATAGTTTTTGCCAATCAAGCTCTAAAGATGACAGCATCCAATCTTCTCTCTAAGAATTGCAACAGTACCTTGTCGTGTTGCAACCCCTTATTCTTCGCATATCTTGAAGAAGTCAGTTTTACAAGCTTCGCAAAAGGCTTTTCTGCCATAAAATATGTTCTCTTGAGAACTTGTTTATTTCTCAAAAGCTTCCCATATTCAGAGAGCCTTGGCATATTTCATCCGTGTTGACCAGGAATTGTTCTTCTTTTCTTGACATCATATTTGTCATTACCGAAGACATTAATCCCCTCTCTTCTTACAATTTTATATTTTGGTCATGTATACTTCATGTAGTACAATACGTTAATAGTATAAAGAAAAATTCACTATGATTACATTCTCTTTGGTCTGATACCCTTACATCCACCAAATTGCAATGGAGTTGCTTCTTTGATGTATAGTATATCGATGAGCCCAAGATCGTTGATAGCCTTGAATACGCCATCTCTCGCCATTCAGATACCTCTAAATACCACACCGATTTCTTTTAGCCCCATGTCATCTCTTGCTGTCTTGAGAAGGTTCTTAGCTAGTATTTCTGCGGCGTATGGAGTATTTTCTTTGGCACCCTTGAACCCTACATTACCAGTACCATTTCCAATCACCTTGTTTCCTTTTTCATCAGTGAGAGTAACGATAGTATTATTTTCTGACGTATGAACATGCAAAATACCTTTGCTGATCTTTACGTTTTTCTTTTTCTTAGCAACTTTTTCTGCCATTGAATACAAATGTGAGTAGTAAATATATATGATTTATATGGTATTATTTCTTGATTGTAGGTCTAACTCTTGCTCTACCAAGGAGTTTTTTCGCTGTACGCGCATTTTTTCTTGTAGATTGTCATCTTACTGGAAGTCATAGGTTGTGTCTCATTCCCCTATAACATTTGATTTCCTTCAATCTCTTGATGAAACCGTTGACCTCCCTTCTAAGATCATTTTCCAGGTTCATTTCCTTGATCACATCAACGATCATCTTTTCTTCTTCTTCAGAAATATCCTTAACTTTTTTGTTAGGATTGATCTTGAGACCGGTGAGAATTTCTAAAGATTTTGGACGTCCGATTCCATAAACAGATGTAAGTCCAATCCAGATATTCTTAGCATCAGGTATAACGTGTCATTGAATTCTTAACATAGTGAGTGTGTAATAGAGATATATAAAAAATTACCCTTGTCTTTGCTTATGTTTTACATTTTCGCAGAGAACAAATATCTTTCCATGTCTTCTAATAATCTTACATTTGTTACACATTTTCTTTATTGATGACCTTACTTTCATGGTAGATCCTATTATAGATAGTAAATATACTTTTTTATGCAGCCTTGGCACTAGGTGGTTGAGCTGATTGGATTGACACCACCGGAGCTTGCTGAGCCTGTTGTTGCATCTTTTTGATATTGTGCCTGTATATGATACGCCCCTTTTTCATATCATATGGATTCAACTCCACATCAACATGATCTCAAGGGAGCACACTGATCCTATGCAAGTTCTTCATCTTTCCAGAAAGAGTAGCCGTCACTTCCATACCGTAGTCTGGGAGCCATACTCTATATCCTCCAGGTCAGAGGTTTTCCTTTACTTCACCAACAACGACAATTGCATCATCTTTTGGCATTACAGGGTGACTTCTTTAATAACTAAAGTAGTTTGTAGAGGTCTGAAACCAATGTTTCTCTCATATCTGTTTTTTCTTTTGAACTTGAGAACGTTGATTTTTTCACCTTTTGCTGTACCTACATTCTCAGCTACTACTTTTGCTCCATTTACAAATGGCGCACCAACAGACACTTGAGATCCATCTTCAGCAAACACTGCCAACACCTCAAACCCACTAAACTCCTTGTCTTCACTACCTATAGAGTCTACAACGATCTTTGTGCCTTTAGTAACAATATATTGATGTCATTGACATTGAACAACTGCGTACATGATTATATTCATAATAAAAAACTAAACGATTTTACCAAGTTGTGCGAGCATAGCATATTTAGACTTGATTCTCTTGTATGCATTAGAAACCATTGCTCTAGATCTCTTGTATCTTCTTGCACTTGGGAATCTATATTCAACAAATTTCCTATACCATTTTGTCCCATAGTGCTTTTGCTTTTTAGCAGTATCTAGGAGACGAGATGTCCATAGTTCTTTTTTGTAGAAAGCAATCATTCTTTCATTGGTATTTAGATCACCTGTTCTGTGGATAGTAAATCACATGGATATATATGATAATAGTTTAAATAGCTTTTGTAGTATGATAGTTTGCCTGGAACCGGAATCGAACCGGTACCCTATTACTAGGGGCGGATTTTAAGTCCGCTGCGTCTACCAATTCCGCCATCCAGGCATAGCATGCGGCGCCAGGCCGCCTTTCATAGATGCTAGTAATTGTAGACTTATTTTGTAACCTCTTCATATATCTTATCAAATGCTGCTGGGAATGCTGCCGCGATGTTTGAAAGAACTTTTCTATTTAACTGAATGTTCTTTTTCGACATTACAGAGATGAACTTAGAATATGAGCTTCCTTTGCTTTGTACTGCAGCTGATATTCTTTCAATCCAGAGCTGTCTATAATCTCTCTTTTTCAATTTTCTAGAGATATATGCGTGCTGACCCTGTTTCACAAGAGCCAATCTTACTTGTTTGTATAGATTGTTTCTCCCGAGTCTAAATCATTTAGCACGAGCGATGAACGCTTTGTGTCTACTATGTCTCTGTATCCCGTTTTTAACTCTTACCATGGTATTATCTTACACTATGAGGAAGTAAAGCCTTGATTCTTGCAGTTTGTGTTTTAGATAGAGGTCTTCCAAGCTTAGATTGCTTAGTCGCTCTTCCTTTGTTTGTGAGGAGGTGACTTTTTTGCGCCTTATCATGCATATATGTGTTAGACTTTGTCACTTTGATCCTTTTTGCAGTCCCTTTGTGGGTCTTTCAGATTCACGCCATTTGAATTACTTTGCTTTAGGTAGTAAAAATAATGATATTCCATTGGGTTCTTGTTTGACTCATTGTGATTTTGCTTTTGCTTCGAGCTGTTGTTCTATCAGTTTCAATCTCTCCACTACCTTGTCCACAAATATCTTCTCTCTTCACTTCAATCTAACGATAAACCTCACAGTATATCACTCAGTCAAGAACTCATCAGCTTTTTTCACTTTCAGTTGAAGATCATTGTCTCATATAGTGTAAGACATTTTGATGTCCTTTCACCCTTTCGACTTTTGATTCTTCTTCTTTTCCTTTTCATCCTTCTGTTTGTCGTACTGGTATCTTCCATAATCCACTATCTTTGCTGTACATATCATCTCTAATGGATTGTATGCCAACTGTACGAGATCTAATCCCTGAGATGATGCGCGTCTAAGCGCCTCGTCTCTTGATATCACCCCAAGTTTTTCTCCTGAATCATCTATGAGAAGAACTTTTGGCGCTTTGATCATTTCGTTGATATACACCATCCTTGCCTCTCTACTGTTTACTCACTGTCATGGACGGCCTCACGCTTGTGGCGGACGAGACTGTCATCATGCCGACTGAGATGGACGAGCTCATCACTGAGCTGGACGCTGTTGACCACCAAATTGCGGAGGTCTAGATTGTCACTGTTGAGATTGTGGTTTTTTTTCAAATGGTGGCATGCACACAAAAGATAGTAAATAAGTATAATGCTTTTTTATTTTCCATAGCAGGTTACTCCCGGCGGGATTCGAACCCGCGATCTTTGGAATGAGAATCCAATATCCTAGACCGGCTAGACGACGAGAGCATAAACACTCGTTTTTCATTCGCCCCAGCATGGACTCGAACCATGAACCTACAGCTTAGAAGGCTGTTGCTCTATCCATTGAGCTACTGGAGCATGTACTGTATGTGGCTATATCGTTTTTTTATATAAAAAGAAAAAAGCTACCAAGAGCCTCCCTATTTATAGGAGAAACAATATAAAACGAATTTGTAATGACCGTATGAATATGATGAGTCATTGCCTACGACAATGTGGCGTATCAACTAGTATGTGTCGATTACCTACTCTATCAATGTAAATATATCTGGCACGAACCAGAACCGATATCATATGTAATCGCACATGAAATGCAAGAGAAATTTATCGAAACGTTTTTAGTCTTTCTCGTATCGTCGGTGAGTGTATTTGTTTGGTTCTACTCCACTCCTCATAAAACAATACACCATCTTTGTTCGCTTCAGCCACTATAGGAAAGATTACAACAATCGTATACATATAGATAATCTGTACTACTATGAGGACCGAACTCCCCTGCTGTCACATGATTAGATACCACCTCTCCAAAACTGATATGAGGATAATGATCGACATCACCACGCTCGCACGCAAAAGATACTGCCAAAAAATAGGCTTATGTTGATGTGCATGCAAAGGGACAATCTTGAGTCAGGCTAAGTATTTTCACAATGAGTATCCTCATGTCCAATATGGAATAAATACTACAAACACGAAGAACGAGAGCGAAAGAGAGAGAAAGTATGTGATGATAGCGCCCAATGGTGACGAGACGATCGACAATCATACATGCGTATTTTGCTCAGCAAAAAACCGTATAAATGCGAAATCAACAATACTAGAAAAGAACCTGCGAACGAACGAAGGTGGTAGCGTCCTGATACGTCACTCATGCAATCGGTGCTGCACCATAGCTTTTTTTCACAGTACTCCTCTAGCTACCAGTGCGATTCAGAGCGTATTGAGCAAAATATCATCTATATCAAAGAGACGATACGCACAAGGCATGATACCAAAAAATCACGTTCACTGACTAACCTCTATTAGGATGCTGGACAGGAATCCTACAAATATAATCTTTTTGCTACTTCGCTTGGTCAAAAACGAAAGCAGTATACCTAGTGGGAATAGCAGTACTATATTGAATACCACCTGAAAAATCGCTCTTCAATCTACAGGATACGTAAACATATCGCCAATTGACCTAATTGGGACCCATTGGAACATACTAATCCCACTACGAACAGCACAAAACTGAGGCGTGAAATCGGGAAAGGGAAACCAAACCAATCAAACAACTACAAATACATACAGTATAAACACATAGACTAAGAACTTTATTCTATGATAATAAAAATATTTCCTCAAAAAAAAATGAGCTACCACAAAAATAATTGGCAAGCCCAACAAAAACGTATGTATCCCCCCTCATATCGGCCCAAAAAAACTGCTAAGATATTGCATCATCATACCACATGTACAGATTTGTGCGAAAGTATCAACAGAAAGGCTGTCGAGAATTATTATTGACATAGCTTGA
The DNA here is from genome assembly GCA_039809345.1 of Candidatus Absconditabacterales bacterium. Lineage (GTDB taxonomy): Bacteria > Patescibacteriota > Gracilibacteria > Absconditabacterales > Absconditicoccaceae > JBDHUW01. The sequence goes on from JBDHUW010000004.1 coordinate 62,178, forward strand.
CGGATGTGTATAGTATAGTCGTGTTTTATATGTAGCAAACGTTGATTATGCAAACTCTTCCTCCTTGAGTTATCGAGAAACTTGATAAATGAAATTGAAGCTTCACGTATATCCCATGAGCTAAGATACATCCAGGATTTAATTGATATACAGATTGGCCATGAGTGGCAGCAATTCAGAAAGAGCTAGAAAATATATTACAAGATATAACCAAACTGCTGCCACAACGGGATGAAGCTCGGAAAGCTCGAATAGACATTGCCCAAAAATACGACTTAGATTCGCAGCAGGAACCCCTGTCCTATTCCAAATACAGCGGTTGGATTTACACAAGTCCACTACGATCAAAACAACCAATCATAGTCGAAGATCCAAAAAAAGCAATGCCGAAAGAGGTCAATGTACCTTATACATATAGATCAAAAAAGAAAAAGGGATTACATGAATCAACATCATCTAAAACAATATCTGATGAGAAGACCATACGTCAAAAAGGGCCATATAGGGGAAGTCCGGATTTGGCTAGCATTACCAATGTGCAGGAGATAATAAAAATGCTAAATGAAAAGAAGGAAAATCATAATGTAGCATTGAGAGAACGATTTGAAACACTAAAATCAAAAGGCATAAGCCGGTACGACTTTCTATCAATCAATTGAAAATTATATAAAAAACCAAGTAATCAAATGGTATGGGAGACTATCGTAAAACATGGGAAAGCCCTACCAACAAAACCGTACTTAGCTCCTTATGTAGTATTTGACTCTAAAGAGGGAGGGAACGAGGCATTGCAGTCCCCAGTTGCTGACAATATAAATACTCCTCAAAACAACAGTGAGGAAAAGCTATTTAGTCCATGACATGCAGTCATGGAATTCAAAAAAGTAATAGTAAAAGTAGAAGACAAAATATATACTCTTTTATTGACACATATATATTGACGTGTTTCGAGTTATGACGACCAGTACCACGATCAAAGCAATGGGGAGATGGACGATAAAGAGGAGCTAAAATATTAAAAATACTACCCCCCTATCGCACTATAATCCTCTATTTTCTGGATTGCATACTTTTCTAAATCATACCCGTAATCTTCTATCAACATAGCAGTGTGTTTCCCTCATACAATGTGTGGAACGAGGACATATGTAGCTCACATTTCGTAGAGTGCTTCTGCATCTTCTATTCTGTTCGCACTGAGAATCGTGAGGTGATGTGATCAGAATTTTTTGGTTTGTTGAAGGACAAGTGCATTGGTTTCGGCATCATGGATGGTAGAAATCACCATCTTAGCTTTGTGCAGATTGAGGTCTTCAAGGAGGTCTGTGTCTGAGGCGTCACCATATTTACAAGGGAGCCCGGCATGAGTCAACTTTTTGATTACACTTGGATCACAGTCGATGATGATGAAGTTCTTTTGGTTGCGAACAAGCATATCCACGATTCACTTTCATGTTCTATGATTTCCAAAAACGACCACATCATACTGCTCTGTTTCGCTCCTAGTAATCTGAGGGACATCAATATGTACCTTGCGTTCAAAAACCGTGAGGTATTTTTTGATTTTTGTATATATTTTTTCTGAATACGTGAAATAGTAACTCGATCACGCTATCGTCACCAATCCAATCATCGTCACCATCGAAACGATATTTACATCTGTGATATGGCCTATCGTGAGGGCTACTCCCATCAAAATGAAGGAGAACTCACTGATTTGTGCCACCGTGAATCAAACCATCATTCCATCCTTCTTCTGATATCCCATACGTCCCATCAACACCATTACGATGAGCGGATTACCAATGAGCACAAATAGTGAAAATACTATGATAGGTAGAATATAGTCTGATATATTACTGAATGTCAATTGAGATCATAGAAATACGAAAAATATCATGATGAAGAAATCTCTCAATGGTTTCATCTTACTGCTAATCTCAAATCTATAAGGAGAGGATGCCAATGTGACTCACGCCAACAAAGCTCCGATTTCCAAAGAGAATCATATCGCTTCTAGTCATGCAGCATAGATCAAACACCATCCCATCGTGAAGATGAGGAGGAACTCTTGTGAGGTTGCGATATATGAGAGTACTTTGGGCACGATGTACTTGGTGACAATATATGTCAGCGCTCCTACAAGAAATATTTTAGCCAACAGTATTCCACTAAATGAAATCCAATTCACATCCACCTCCCCCACTGGCAATGAAACCAAAATCATCAAGATTAGCATAGCGATGATATCTTGTACAATCAGCATACCGATTGATATTTTCCCAAAGAGTTCATCCATCACCCCCTTGTCACTCAAAAGTTTTACAATGATAATCGTACTACTAAATGCCAATGCAATCGAGATATAAACACTCTCTACTGTTTGAAATCAAAGCAACAATGCAATGCCTACTCATATCACACTTGTGAAGACAACTTGTCATACTCATACTACTACTGATGCTCTCCCGAGCTCTTTCACCACGCTTGGATTGAGCCCCAATCACACCATAAAAAGCAATATCGCTACTCATATATGAGAAAAAAGCTTCATCTGTTCTCCATCGGAAATCCATCACAAAAGCACTGGTCACAACACAATACCAGCTAGTATATATCAAATTATAAAGGGCTGTTTCAACCATTTCATGATCACACTAACACACGCCACTACCGCTAAAACCATAGCAAATTGTGCAAACTGATGCAGTTGGAGAAATTCGGGGATGAGTTGCATATACATGAGGTTTGATATAATACTAAATTGTTGTATATCTGAGTATACACACAACATAAAATATATCAAATTTTAGCAGATAATTATCAGGCAAAACACCATATTGGGAGTCTACGATATTACTCAGCATGCATCGCTTGCCACTCCTTTTGTGCAAGCTTAATATTCCTTGCCCACGCCGTCCTTTGTGCAGGAGTTGGTTTATCTTTTTCTGGTACGTTTTTTCTTGGCAATGCAGTGAAAATGTCTCATTTTACCCATGATATCTCTCACCTAATTTGTGATAGCACACTACGAGCATGCTCATCATCAATGATTAATTTGTGGTCTTTTGTTACATGAGCGACATCCTTGCTAATAAGCCACGCAACTGTATCCCAACTACCGCTTGAACGCCTTCAAGCGACCCTTTCTAATCATCCTTTTTCTCATACATCTTGCACGCGGAATGATGTAAATTGAGATTTAGGACGAATTTCGATGTGATAAAAATGTCCCTTTCATGTAGTTCCTGGCTTTTTTCTATGATGTCATTTAGGCTGCGCTGTTTTCATGGTATTGTACATATGATATAAATCTATATTATATATTAACATACATGAAAAACGTCTTATTATTGGAATTCTAATCCGAAATATATTTTTTACAAGGGCAATTCACTATTGAACCAAGGTAAATGTGAAGTATTGTTCTTCATCAGCTATCATGGTACTACGGTCAATACTGATGCTTATAGGGTATCATAATATTGGATCGTATACTACAGTTATGCTTGCAGATTTATTGTCAATAGCTTCTTGAATCATAGCGAACGCATCATCTACGGTGCGAAGTTTTGGTACCATAGAACCTGTTGCTACTCCACCACTACCATCTGCATATATTGCTCCATCAGTATAAACAGAATTGTCTATCACGTTATATGTAATTGGACGAGTATATTCTGACATGCAGTAACAACTAGCTTTTTGTGTTAATGTGTACGTAGTAAGATTTTGTTTTCCCCACAACATTTTTGCTTTGTTAACATTTTTTTGTACTACGTCAAGTTGAGACGACTGTTCTCTTGCCGCCTCTTGTTTTACATAAGTATCCAACATATACAGTCATTTTAAAAGTTCTCCTCTAAGCAATCGCCTATTTTCTATCTTTATTTTGATCATTGAAGTATACTTTTGTATAACTGGACTTTGATTAGATAATCTTTCTACAACAGTTGCAATATCATTGGTTGAGATATTATTGGTTGGCATGAAGTTCCCTTTGTATCCTTGGAATAACCCATACTGACAAGCCATACGCACCCAAGCAATCAATGATGGGTCAATTTGTTTTTCATCATTAAATGTACATTGTTTGTTGGTCATTGGTACTCCTATATTTGCGTCACTACTCATCCACATTACGATCATTTTTGCGGCTTGTTGCCTTGTAACAGGAGCGTTTGGCATAAAACTATCCCATGTTGTATATTTAGTGATCCCAGCATTGTATCCTCGTATAACCATATCACTTTCTTCAGTAGTCACTGTATTTGATGCAAAAGTTGTACCAACCAGCATTGCTCACACTAGTGAAGCAGCTATTAACATTTTTTTCATATGCGTAAAAAATCAGTAATAAAAGTACTCTATATAAGATATACGAATTGGAGGTGGATATGTGACGAGCTTCTCCGACTTTAGTATAAAGAAATAGAGCGGGGGTCAATCTGGGAATACTATTGACAGCGTGCACCATTTATATACGATATACAAGCTATATTTATCTAAACTTCTTGGGATAATGCTATCAATAACTAATAATGGGAACTACAAGACTACAACACGATACTGAAGAAATAATAAACAAATTAACACTGTTTTGGCTTTGTCAGATGTTCTTAATCCCCATATCTTTCACATATGACCATGATGAATAGTAAAGGGGCTCTCTCATTTAGTTACCTCTTCAAAAATTGGTAGTATGATAGAGAGCTGATTAAGAAAGACCTGATTATTTTCTTTAGAATCTTATGAAACACAAGAAATACATAATGCCTTTGAACAGCAAGGTAGAAAACCATCTATTGTTGTAACTGATATAGAGCTTAAAGTTATACAAGCAGTCCGTGATAAATATCCTGACATCGAAGGGCATGTAATAGATATAACGAAATCCATCATTTCAGACTCATTTGATGTGATTTTTTGTAACAATGTTTTGCAGCGTATGTATGATTGGTCAAAGGCAGTAAAACACATACATCAATGCGCTCATCAATGAACTATCCTTGGAGCTACATGCGAAAAGAAACAGGAAGAGATAACACACACACTTCGCGATATGTGATGGGAACTTGTAGATACCGAATTATCTATATACCAAAAAAATCTATAAAGATACATACTACTTTCCATTTATATTTCTTTCTACATTACCATAAACAGATACAGCAAGACTATAAAATAGTCATGCATCTATCAAACAATCTACTTCTTGCAGTAGCCTAGAGGCAAAATCATTTCATTTAAAGAATATATATATCTTGTTTTCTACAACAAAAAAACATTAACCCGAAAGTTAATGCTTTTGGTGAAGAGCTCGAAAAAAATGTCCAACTCTATTATGATGAAATTTCAGACAAGGCAGAGTTTTTGAAAGCAATTTCTATATTATTAGCAAGAGAAAGCCAAAGTAAGCAATTATACCACCCTAACACATAGGTAACTATATAAAACTATAAGATTCTAATACTCTATCAAAAATCGTTTTAATAACTTATCTTTAGACAGAGAGTAGATATTAAAATAGATTATTTATTCTGCAATGCAGATATGACATTAGCAACAGTTTTTTCCACAATGTCTTCAGTCTTTATAAAATCATCATCTAGTGATTTTGATTCTGGAACAAAAGCCAATTTTGTCAGAAATCACTTTCAAAATATCTTCTCTCGTTCTCTAAGTCGAAGAATATCACCTTTAATATAATGTTGCGCTATTTCTAACCACACATTACTACAATGTACTTCTGCTGAAATATCAGGTTTATGTCTGTATCTATATAGTCAAACAGCTAATATTATATTATTTAATATCTGTATATTTGAATCATATGCGGATCGTTTTGCACTATTAAATTTATCATAAGCACTATCTAAAACTTTCATCAATATATTTGAATAATCATTACTTGTCATATATTCTTTGTCATATCCTGCCAGTAATTTCTCATACATTTCTTTAGTATAATTATCATATTCTCTTTGTTGTTCATCAGTTGTAGTAATTTTATCATATGCAATATTACTTTGTTCACAAATCTCTCTCATTTTCTCAGTAACTCATTCATTTAACCATGTAAATAATCTATATTGCCCATCTTCAGTATTCCACAAACTAGAAAATCAACTTTTATACTCTCTAGAATGTTTACCATATTCTCATTCTAAATATTTAGTTTGCGTAGATATGTAATGTAAAGTCTCATGAACTGTAACAGGAATATCAATAACTGATCTCACAAATATAAGATTAATATTTGGCATATATACACCAGCATATGGTCACAATCATCCAGCACAAACATATTTTTCAATATTTGGTAAAATAATTTCTATTCACTTTTTTTGGAAATAATTCTTTATAGATTTACTCACTGTTGTAATTCAATCTATTTGTTCTGGACTTTTTTTAATGTTACTTATTAAGTCTCATTGCCAAAAAACATCTTTGACTGGTCAACGCAAAGATGCCAACTCTTCAAATGAGTTTATAAACGGAATATCATCCTTAAGACTAATTGTATTTTTATTCATACTCATATTATATACTTATTTAAATATTTTGCAAAAATAAAAAAACGCTTTATCCGAAGATAAAACGCTTTTGGTGAGTCCGAATAACTTTGGTGTACCTCTGAGATTAGGTTGTTTTTTAGCTTTCTCATAGGCTTTTTCGTATGGTTAGAGTATAAATATTTTTTCGGGTTTTTCAAGCAAATTATTTAACGAATCTGCATTTTTATCGACTCTTTAATAATATCTATAGATTTTATTTCTTGATAGATTTCCTTTTCAGTTCTTCATTTTCAGTGTGTTTGCATAATATCATAAAGTCATACTTTATCTACTAACTCTTCATAGTTTCTATAATGTATTTTTCTTTCTTTAGCAAAATGTTTACATTGCTCTAATACCTGCATATCTTCAAGAAATTGTTTAGGAAAGAGTTTATATATCTTATCAATATGATTTATTCTAGCAGTAGTATAGTGTTCTTCTTGCAAATCACTTTTGAGTGGTGCATATATAAAGTTTGAAAACATTGCTATCAAAAAATTATAATACCTGACCTCATCTCATCAAATCTCTTTCCTCTTCATTTTCTTACCAGGTCATTCTGGATGACTAAATTCTATCAGTATTTTAGGATGTAATGGAAAATAGTGAATTCTATCGCAAAAACTATTACCATAGATATCTTTAATTTCTGGATGAACCTCAATAACTCAAGAATCACTGGCAATAAAGTTTTCTTCTCATTTTGAGATATAAATTCTAATTTTTTTACCATACAATAAATTTGCAAATCAGTATATATTCTCTGGTTTGGTCAAAAATGCAATATGCCAACGATTGGAGTCTAACCTATCTCACAAATACTCACTCATTCATCAATTCTTAAATCAATTAACAAAGCTATTATTTGATGTGTCTCTAAAAGATTTCGACCTCATTCGTCAAATCGATGCAAATATACATAGTTCATATAAATCACTATCAGCAATCTTTTGTCATTCAAATATCTGCTTAACGATTCTATCATAAATCGTAGCAAATCTACTCTCATGAACTCACATTAAGTCTTCAACCAATTGAGACAAGATATCATATTCTCACTCTTTTACAGCATAAAAATAGACCGAACAGCAAACCTCTTTAGGAGCTTGTGATTTAATTACTTTCCTTAACTTTAAATTACATGTTTCTAGCCTTCACTGAGAATTGACTAATTTTCTCAAATAAAACTGAGGAACATAATGTTGTCTAGAGATAGGATTACGTGAATTTATCTTTTTTACTGTTATTTTATGTTCATTAATCATCTTTGCTTCTTCTTCGGGAATTTGAATTCACAATTCTTGTTCATCTAAAAAAACTGCAAAGTCATCTATATCGCTATTATAAAAATCAGACAATACTTCTTCTTCTATTTTAATCCATTTTGTTGTATCCATATTTTCTATCCCAACTTATTCGATATAAAGTCCTGAGGCAATCTCATTTCTATTCTTATTCTATGCGGGATCTGTCTATCTACTCAGTCTCACACCTTTATTCATGGTAATATATCATTTGGCGTAACTGACCTTGTATCAACTATAATTTGCTTAATAAGAATGTTTAGTAAGTTTTTCAAATGCGTACTAGTTGAAACGTTATTTCCTAGGTTTGCTCTCGCTTGTTTTTGAAATTCAGATAATCACAATGCGTAAGCTTCCATGTTAGTAGAACTTTCCAACTTTTTATTATATCATTCAAGAGCCTTCACCTCTTTTTCTAATTCAGCAATGATAGAGCCCTTATCTTTATTGTACTCCTCTTCAGAAATATCTCATGATTTATAGAGAGTTGTAATTCTCATCTTCTTTTGCTTCAGTTCATCTATGCGTTTTTGAGTTTTCTCTCTATCTAGTTTTACCTGTTTTGTATACACTCCAAATTCTGATTTATTTTCATAAAGGTACTTAATGTAAGTATCTGCATCTAGTAAACGTAATACATGATACACTACAAGTTTTTCTAACTCTAAACCATCTAAAGGAAGAGATGTGCATCTTTCATGTGGACGATACTGAGCAGGGTCTTTTGCTCTACAAAGATAAATACGCCTACCTTGTCATTTTCATGGTTTATTCCTCCAATTCAACATACCCTTTTCTCTTTTGTGTGCACAGCATCAGCACTTTATCAATCATTGTAATAAGTATATATCAGTACGAGGTTTTGCTTTCCCAATCCTTTCTCAAAATTTTTCTTGAGCAGCCTCAAATAAGTCATTATCAATTATCTTTGAAGATTTAATATCAGCTATTTTCCACTCATGCTTAGGAATACTAACTTCTTTCACTGTTCACGTTTTTTTATCTCTTACGGTCTTTGATTTACCATAGTACAACATTCAGATATAAACTTCATTTTGCAAGATACTACGTACAGTTCCATCTCTTCGCCTATACGCATCACTTACTTTAGCCTTTGCTGATACAATTTCTTCGTGCTGATTTGTAGATTTTTCTGTAGTGGCCACTCTTGGTATTGATATTTTATCTGACTCTAGTGAATCTCTAATCTCTCTAATACTCATATTCTTGATAACAAATTCTTGATAGATTCTTCTCACTATCTCTGCCTCAAGTTCATATAATTCTAGGTATCAAAACTTATCTTTCTTATATCAGTAAACCTCTTGGTTCACCTTTCATTTCTTTCTAGAAATTTCTTTGCTCTGTCCAGTCCTCTGAACAATTTGTGTTTTCTCTAATTCTGCAAATGCTCCTAGGATACCTAAAATTGCTTTCCCAAATGGAGTTGAAACGTCAAAATACTCTGTTACCGACACAAAATAAATATCGTATTTTTGCAACTCCTCTACTATCTGATAAAGCAACAATGTTTTACGAGCTGCACGGTCAATTTTCCATACCACAAGTCTATCGAATGGTGGTTGGTCATATATCGCTATATGTTCTTTTATGTCTTGAAACATTTTTGACATTTGTGGTCTCTTCTCAATAGGCGTATCTCATTTTACTCACTTAAAATCTACGGTCTCATTGTAAATATGCTTTTCTTGTAGCTCATACACAACGTCGCTATTACTCATAGATTCTAAATACTTTTTAATACTTCCTAACTGTACTTCTGGTCATTGTTTTTGTGTTTGTTCATCCGTAGATACGCGAATATAGGCTGCAACCTGTACAACCCTTGGTCATTCTTGTGTATCAAACTTTATCTCATTACTCATGAGTATTCCGTATGTATAAATTATATTTATACTATACGCTTGTCATTAGTATTTACAAATTATTTTCTCTCATTTTTTTAAGCTTTTCCTGCCTTTCTTTTTGTAAGCGTTTCTTTCTTAATTCTTTATTCCATTTTATCAATCTTTCATACTCTGCTGGGTTTGTTTCTCTCTCAATTTCCATGCACAATACTATAAATTCATGTAAAAACTCTCATACTGATTTCTCTCTTCTGCTTGGAATAATCATGATATATAAGGTTAGCTATAAAGCTACCAATTGCCTATCTTTCAACTCATCTATCATTCATTGTAACAGTTTCATCACTTGTAGATTTCCTTTCACTTCATCTATATGCACCACACAAAAATCGGCTATATCCTGATATGTGATATATGCTAAGGTCGTGTGTTTTAGTGTTGTACGAATTGCCTTTTCATAATGGCTATAATTCATTTTTTTATTCTTTTTTATAGATTCTATATCAAAATCATGTAGGGCTTCTCTCAACTCTTGTATATTTTTATATTTCTTAGGTCGAACAGTTGAGAAGTCTCATATTCCCAAGAAAATAAGATATGATTTCTTTTGTATACCCGATGTTTGAGATTCCAAATGGTGCAACAATGAATACTTCATTACTTGGTCTAGACTACTTTTGATACCTATCTTCATTTCTATAGAAACTATGTTTTTTTCTCACACGAGAAATAGGTCTGGCTGTGTGATGCTTCATATATCAGCTACATCCACCACTCCACTCAAGTCTCTTACATATAGTTCATACTCATCAAACCATAACGGTTCTTGGGCTGAGGATTCAAGAAATTGATGCAATAACTGCGATGGCAGAAATGTGAAAAATATATTCAATATGTGATTCAAGCTAGTCTCTCATCATTTCCCTTTCAGGTTGGTGAGAACTTCTTGTCGGTTTTTATATTTAGCTACTGGTGGTTTCTTACGTCAAATACGTTGCGGTTCCCAAAACAAATGCTCGTATATATCATATACAATCTCTGTTCGGTTCTTTGCTACTACCATGATGTCTGCTTATCAGATAAAGCTAGATTTGGTAGAAACAAAAAGGGCCTACCGCCTCCCGCTCTGACAAAGCACACACCATACTTTCCTGCAACGGATTTCTGGGTTGAAGACGATAAGCCCAACCTTGTCCGTTACTGTAAAAAAGCATCTGATGGCTATCAGATAGTGGTGTGTGTTTTATGCTTGTCAGAGCAATTCATCTATAAGCAAGCTGATGTCGTTTGCAATGCAAAAACTATGGTTTTCTTTAGAAAACATATCTTAAAAATTATTCACTAACTATTTCTCCTTTCCATCTTCTATAATCTGCTTCACCCTTTTTAACTTGGTTAACAACCTCATCTGAAATTCTTCTTACTTTGATGGTTGTATCTCATTGCATCATAGCTTTTGTAAAACGATGAACCCCATCAATAATTATCCATTGTCACTTGAAAAAGTATATTTCAATTGGATACTGTAAATCAGCTTTTTGCACTACACCTGCATGGTGGGTTTCTTTATCAAAATTTTCTATCAACATTCTCGGAGAGAGATTCCAATCATCAGTTCATAATTGCTCTAGATATGGGATATCCAAGTTATTTGCTAGTTCTGTAATATCTATAGTTTCTACAGGAATTTCCATAGCTCGCAACTTTTCTTCTTCAATTTTAAATTGTGTATTAATGCTATCAGGTATGGTAGGCATTTTTTTATCTACAACTTTTAAAAGAGAGTCTAATACTTGTTTTGTTGTCATTTTCAATATAGCTTCACTTCACTGGTATTTAGGTGAATTATTACCAATTTCTCATATCCAAGGAGTAAGAGCTAAGTTTCTTAAATAATTTTCTCAAAAAACTTTTTCTATCTCTCTCATCCACATTACTCAACCATGAAAATAGTTTTCTAATATGCTTTGTCGTATCTCATTGCCGTGTTCGGTGCTAGATTTAGTATTATCTTTTAGGTGTCTTGCGATAGCTAGACAGTTAACAATTATTTTTACAATCTTCACATTAGTATCATATGCTGTTGCTAACTTTATATTTTCATCCTCAAATGCCTTATCTAGAGCTTTGAGTAGAATCTTTTTAAACTTTGCCTTAAATTCTTCATTTTCAAATAGTTCTTCATCAGATAGCTCACCAAAACTGGATTTTATTTCTCTCGCTTCACTTTCTATGTCTTGAATCATTTTTACTCAGACCTTATCTTCAGTCTCATTACTAATTGGCTTTCATATCTCTATATTATTAGCAGAACATATTTCTCTTGTTATCTTTTCAGTTACTCATTCATTAAGGTATGTAAAGATTCTATGTCACTCATCTTCATCTTTGTAAGAGCTTTCAAATCATGATTTATATACTCTTCATACTTGTTTGTCCTGAAACGTTTGAGTAGTAGAGAGATAATGTAATGTTTCATGAATAACAAAAGGCAATCTTATGAAATTTTCTCTCAGCAAAATACGATGAAATGATGGATTATATGCTCATCAGAACATTCACAATTCGTTCAGAAATGTATAGTATTTCTCATCTACCTTTTGTATGTTGATATTATATCAAGCTAGATACGAATCTATGAAGCTATTAGCTTGTGCTATAGTTTGTAACTGTTCATCTGTTTTTGCAATTGTACTTATAAGTTTTCATTTTCGATAAAAATCGTCAGCATTCCCTTTGAAGGATACTAATTCTTCAATATCATTGAAACTAGGAGTAGATGTTGGAAGGTTTGTCTCATTAATTTTTTTCATACTATTATGATACAGATTTACCACTATTTTGTCAAAAAACACCACTATTTATGTCTCAAAAAGAGTTGTTTATGGGACTATAAAAATACTTATTACAATATATGGTGAAATATACTTTTTAGCTTCACATATTTCAGGGAGTTTTGAGACACCTCTCTACAACTGATTTACTAAGATTCAGTTGTTTGGCTATCTGTCTGATACTGAGTCACTGATTCTTGAGGTCTTGGATAGTATCACTATCTACCTCCTGCTTTGGTCTTCAGATGTGTCTGCCTTGTTGCTTAGCTCTATATAGTCACGTTTTTACTCTTTCTTGGATAATGTTGCGTTCAAACTGAGCAAAGGCTGATATAATCGTAAACATCATCTGTCATGCAGGCGTGCTTGTATCTATAGCTTCCTGATACGACACGAAATCTATACCTAATGCTCTCAGTGTTTCTAGTGTATTGATGAGGTGCTTACTACTTCTACTACATCTATCAAATCTAAAGGTAAGTACTACATCAAATTTTCTTTTCTGTGCATCGTTCATCAACTCAATGAATCACGGTCTATTGTCCTTCGCTCATGACATGATGTCTGTGTATTCTTTGTAATATATCCACCCTCTGTGAGTTATATACTCCCTAAGTGGTATCAGCTGAGTTTCTAAGTCCTGTCATTTATCTGCTGTAGAGATACGAGCATAGATAGCTACCTTTGGCATTGTTGCAGTTTGAGAGAACTAAAAAGAGACTCATTGAAGTATAAGTCTCTCTCTATACATAGTCCATATGGTCACTTAAGACTTTCTAGTTCAGGTAGGGCAAAGTATCATCGCTCACTACTATCTCATTCCACATATCCATAACACACTTTGTCATCAGGATAGTATTCAGTTACGTACCATGTTCGATATGTCCATGGAGTGAATAGCTTACAGATTACTAGAGGGTCATCAGAGTGTATTTGCTGACCTACTTCTATAAATCTTTTTTCTAGTGCTTTTGTTATTAGTTTCATAGTAAGATATTAGTTGTAAAGCCATATCTTACTTTACTGATGTGCGGCGTGGGTCAAGAGAATTACAAGGTTTTTTTCTAAATTACTAGTTATGACCTAGTATATCATCTAAATTTATATTATATTTTGCCATATAATCATCTACACTAAGAAATTCTTTGGTGCATTTCATAATATGGTCACTAAAAGATTGCTCTTTTTTGCTTTCATGAGGGTTGAGTCATTGAAACTTAAGAAACAATGCTCTCATGAAATTTCATCACTGTAGTATGCCACTAAACCTTGCATCATAGATAGCTCATTTTTTCTTTAATGCACTACCACGAGCTGTATATTGGTCAAACACCCATTCAGGAAGTTCAGCAGGCTTGATTGATTTCTTATAATGTTCTTTGGTCGCCTCTCTGATACGGATACGCTCAACCTCCCAATATGCCTCCTCCTTGCTCTCTCGGAACTTAGGAGCATCACACAGATAAAGAACACATCTCGATAGCGCATTGATTTCATCCTTTATATCTACTATCAGGTCATAAGTAGATTTAGCATACAAAAAAGGCTCAGCCCCTACTGCATCTTCTACAGCAAACTGAACCAATTTCTTTGCAATATACCACTGACTATTTCCATCCTGTAGCAAACATCGCATTGCTTGGATAGCATCATGTTTTCTATTCATCCTCATAGACTTGATAAGCCATGATGTTAGGTCGTATTTGTTATACAGACCTTTTGGTTTAGATGGTTGTTCTCATGTCTCGAGGAGAGGCTGTTGTTCTAGTTTCTTTTTTGGCATGTGTATTGATTGAGAATATAAACCTCAATCGTACTGATACCGAGCATGATGCAAGGGGAAAGCTAATCACAAAAATATTTTTTAATTCTCGTCTTATCTTCATTTTCTTTATCTCACTTAAAATATATTTCCACAAAAACAATTTCAGCTAATTCAATCTTATTCTCATTTTCTAGGTAACGATATATAATTCTAATCCCGCTTTGATTAGAGTTCTTGCTGATACTTTGGCAACGAAACTTTTTAACTTTGTATACCTCTCACTTTACAGTATTTCATAGTCAGTCTATCAGTATATGTTCTCTTGGATTAACCAATAACGATGCTTTTATAAAAGTTTGAAAATCTTTATCTAAAGTTGGATATTTCTTACATAATTTTTTGAATTCACGTGAGAATTCAGGCAGTTCAACAAAAGAAATACTTTCACTTAGCATAGTTTAGTATTTACGAACTGAAAAATTTTCATCACGATAGAACACACTTCACACATCTATCTCATCACCATAATGGACAGTAGATAAGTATGGTCTATCGTTGTGTGAATATTCGCTTAACTGACTAGCACTCCATGCGCTAAATTTATCTAACACCAAATCAACAACTTCTTTCCATTGTTTACCATCGTCTGGAATTTCTTTATCGAATATACTGGTATCTACTTCAAAAACTAAAGGGATGATTTTAGTTTGAGCTTTATCATGATACCTTACCTGTTTGATAGCAATTAATCATTCCTCTTGCATCTCATGGAGAATATTTTTCATGCCATCTGGCACTGGTCCAAATGGTTGTTTGATATATGTTGTGCCTGTAAGTACTTCACCATTCCACTCACAATAATCAAAATCGGAAAAGTACAACAGTTTATTTAATAAGGTTTCCCCAAAATTAGGTCTATTAGCAACTCTAGTAGATATGTATAGTATAAGCTGTTTCAAAGCATAGTTTTTGCTATTTTTCTTATTCGAGGTTTTAGATGTTTTATATCAGGCAATTTCATCAATTGTTACACCCAAAAAGGATGCAAGACGCTTCGCTTCATCAACGCTAACATTTCTCTGTCATAATTCAATTTGACTATAAGCCGTTCTAGAAATTCAAATACTGTCTGCAATTTCTTGCTGAGTTAGGTTAAATTTTTCCCTCAGAGATTTTATTCTCATTTGTATAGTAGTCATAGCTATAATAATTATTAGCTAAAAGTATATTATATATATAATCATAATCCTGTCAAAAAACAAGAGTATTTGAAAGATTATCTATCATTATCATTTGCATTTAAAGAGATATTATATATAACACCTGTATTTATCAATATAATACTAAGTACATGATTCTACGCTTCAAACAAAAAGCTCAGTAACATGGCTAATATTTATTAGTCGCATATCTAACTGAGCTTCTATATATCATTATTTGTGGTGAATAAATTTATATAGTTTTGTACTAGATATGCAAGAAGTTTTTAATTCTTGTATTATTATGTAAATGACTAAACAAATCCGAGTTTCTCCTAATGGAGATGATGGTTGGAAAGTAAAACAACCAGATAACAGCAAAGCTTCTGCAATTGCAGATACAAAAGCTGAAGCTATACAAATAGCCGAGCAGATTGCCAAAAACCAATGACTAGAAACTAAAATTCAAAATCGTGACGGAAGAATAAGCGGAGGTAATTCATACTGAAAAGACCCGTTTCCACCATTATGATAAACGATAAAGTTACTAAAGTTCTCTAACACAGAGGACTTTTTTATACAGCTAAAACAATCTTTCTCTCCTCGTCAGTCAATCCGTACAAATCAAATACCATATCATCTATCTGTCTATCGAGTGCGTCTATCTGACTTTTTAGGTTCATAATTTCAGCTTTTTCTTTTTCAAAGTATCTCATAAGCTCTACTTCTGCATCCAATGGTAGTTTTTTTACCTTCAATTCTTTGAGAAATCATGCAAAATCTAGCTCTCGAAACTTATGGAGTTTGTTTGATAGCTTTTCTATCGAGAATTTAGACTGGAGAAAACGGAGGGTAAAGTTGAGTTTTTCTTGGTATTGTCATGATATAGTTGTGATTTTTTCAGCTATATCATTGTATTTGTGTTTTTGGGATTGCGGTATGTTATGAATTGGGAGAGTATACATTTTATTTGCATCTAAACGCACTCTTCATCAATTTTCTGCATCACCAAAAGCTGGGAAAAGATATTTTTTTACAAATCCAAAGAGAGAAGAGTTAAGTATACATTGCAAATACCTATCTACTCAAGTAATCATATAACAATTTGCACTGATGAAATACCCCTCAGTATCAAAATAAAATTTATGATGAAGTGCTGTATGATAGTAGATAAGTTTTGGTAATTCAAAACTATTATAGTAATCACAGGCTCTTAGATTTCGTCGATTTCTTCATTTATCAGTACGTTTTTCAATATCAGGTAAAAAAGAAGAAAGCCACTCAAAAACTTTTGGATAGAGTATCGGAATATCAGTATCAAATCAGGTATTCACTAAATATCTTCACGAATGTTGTATCGTCCATTTTCAAAAATCTTCTCATTCTACAAGCTTTGGCAATATATCTTTTGCGTGTGGTTCTGTTTTTATTATAGAATCATATGTTTCTTGATTAATTATAAATGCCTTATTCATTCAGGTTTTTATTCAATAGTATATACCATTTTTTGTATATTCCTTGAGAGTTACATTTCATAATCAAATAAATTTCTGTAGTATATTTTTTCCTGTTTTAGTAGAGAAAGACCGTATATCTTCACGAAGTTCAGCAAGTGGATATGAATTGAATTGATATTGTGAACTGTCTTTTGCTTCTTGTAGTGTTTTTATTCAAACATAAGCAACTGACTTTTTAGGTTTTGCTTTTCTAAGAATAACTATCATTGGTTCTGTAGAAGCATCATCAAAAATTCTCAATTCTCAAAAATTAACTAAATATTCTAAACACTGGGTTTTGAGAAAATGTCTGAGTTCTTTTCAATAGCTTCTTTCTAATCGTTTATTTGGTGCTATAAATCAAAGGAATCACTGTGATTTGAGAAGTTGTACACCTAGTCAGTAGAAATAAACATATAAATCAGCAATACCATTATATATATCAGGAAATTTTTGAGCATAAAATTTTTTATTTACATCTCATAATAGTTCCTGCCTTACATACGGCGGATTTCCAACAATCACATCAAACCCTCAAGCGTTCATGATGTCAGTAAATTGATTACTCCAATCAAAAGCTTTATCTCCAGCTACTGCAGGGTCGTCAATCAGACTATTTCAGCATTTGATATTGTTATCAAGGTCAGCTAGTTTTTTACCTTTTTCTGCTGTCTTAAGCCAAAGTGAAAGCTTAGTAATTTCTACTGATTCAGCATTCAGGTCGACTCAATAAATATTACGTTGCAGGATAGATTTATAGGTAGATTCATTATCAAACAGACTTCCCATACCAAGTGCTTCACCGACTCTTTTGTGTTCCGCAAGAAGATAATCAAACACTTTTACCAAAAATGCACCACTTCCACATGCGGGGTCGAGCACTGTGATACTTTCAAGAACCTTTTTATATTCACCATAAATGAGTTTCTGTTTTTCATGGTACGTCGCATCAGACATCTTCTTTTCATTTTTGAGATGTTTTTTCTCAATACCTTCAAACTGTTCTTCGAGATACTTCCCAAGAGAATTTCTGACAATATAATCTACAATATATTCAGGAGTATAAAAAATACCGTCTTTCTTACGCTTATTGGATTTACTCGATTCTCCAAGTTCTCATGTTCCGAGCTCAGTTCAGAGCATATTTATTCTCAACTCTTCTAAATCACTAATAGACTGCTCAAAAATATGTCACAATATATTCACTGAAAGTTCTTCTTGGAAGTCATACTTTCACAAATCAACGAATTTTTGACAGATAGCATCTCACACTTTTAGATTATTCAATTCTTTATCTTCATGGAACAATCATCAGTTATATCCATTTGGTATTCATAGTTTACTACTACCGCTATTTACTGCCTCAAAAAATCCACTTAGTATCTGCCATACACTCACTCATACAAGTGACTGACTATATTGTATAACTTCAGCTAGTTTCCCTTCTGGAAGTAGCCCAAAATCTTCACAAAAGTGAACAAATACAATTCTATCAATTACCTTTTGAGATTTTTGTAAAACAATATCCAAACTAATCTCAGGATTATTACTGCGAATATCATTAATAAGCTCTAATCTAAGTGTTTTATACTCTTGATAAAACTTTTTGGTAATCTGCTCTGACTTAATTCTTATAGCTGAAAGTAATCTTTCAGTAACTGACTCCATCCCTACAGGCGCAATGAGATGCTTTGCATTGAGCAAATACCAAAATATTTTAAAATTTTGATAGTCATTTTCAGGATTTACAAGGTCTACGAGGTTCCATACTTCATAATCGAGTTGTGTATCTTTAAATAATCTAACTTCTACAAAATTACTCACAAGTACTCGTTTACAATTATTATACTGTGGTTTATATTTGAATCACTGTTGAATAGGAGAAAGGTTTCCTTCTCTACGTTGTGACTTAGTCAGGGAGGTGTTTGCATCTTTAACTTCAACAGCGACTTGTACAAGTGATACGTTTTTTTCAATATCAGACGTATTAAAATATCCAAGTGTTGCATCTGCTTTTTGTCCACTCACCTCATTTCATCACTTAGCTTCAAGCGTATAGTTCTCTGTAGGATAAAAAGTATATCACAGCACATTGTGGAAAATATCAAGATTGAAAGATTGCTCACACTCACTTTCTGTCTTTTTGTAAATACTTTTATTTTCTATAGCACTTACTCGCTGCTGTAATACTGCAATTTTTTCATCCTTTCAAGGGATGAGGAGATTTTTTACAGTATCTTGTAAGAGCTTATGGCTAAAAAGCTGTGCCATTGAAGGTTTCTAACATAAATAAATCTTTTATCCCACTTGCTTATCAAATGATTGCTGTATAAGTGACATTGCATAGTCTACATCTTCCATACTGGTTACATATGCAGATATGTTTCATGTTCACCATCTTCATTTTTCGCTCACATCTTGGCAAACACCCCTAGGGTCTATAATCTCTTCAATATTCATATTGATTGATAGTCTAATTCTATTTTTCTGCGGCTCAATAGATACAAAATTTCAATCATATGCATAAGCAATATATAATCTTCTCATATTTTCTTTCACATCTGGGTGAATGAAGAGTATTTTTTCACGCAATGCTTCAAAGAGCTCTCCTGTGTGTCATGTAAGATGAGTATAGTTGTCAATTGTATACTCCTTTTCTTCCGCACTAACTTCTGTCTTCTTATATTTTGCTATAATATCATCACTGAGATTGTCTAGAGGCCATACTGTTTGAGCTAATTTTGTCAGTATGTCTGCTCTTTGTAAGATATGTTCTTTATTCCATGTTTCTATATCTTTAAGCATTCCATTTAATCATACAGGACTATAATTAAAACCTTTTCCATCCATAGTCTTTTTGGTAATAAACGGTCTATCAGAATATTCAGAATTGTATCCAGTAAGTGTAAGATTACCTATGGTATTTAAATACTTTGTATGTATTTCTTTCCAGTTTTCTCATAGTTCTTTTTTCCATTCGTCGCTCATGTTCTTATTCTGAGGCATGATATGCTCTATACTATAATTTGCAACATTCACCTTTTCTTTCTTACCAAAGTTTTCTAATTTCTCCAACAGGTACTTACTACTACGAAAGTTATATACATCTTTTGTTTTGAGGTCAGTAGCAAAGAGTTCATCTCTTGGAAAAATTCTATATGAGTCTAATCATAATAGGTATGATACAAAGCTTTCATAGTATGATTGCGATGAGGTTTTGTCTACGAATCTTTTTACAGTAGCAAATGTCTTACTTAATGACGGTGTAGGTATGCCACATATGGCTCTTCTGAAAACATAACTCTCAATCTGTTGTAGTATCTTCAAAAGATGGTCTTTTGTAACTATATTTTTACCATAATCCTGAAATAGCTCTATCAAAAATGGATACACGACATTTACTTTAAGCTTATCAATATCAGCTAGAGCATTATTTATTTCTTCATCTTGTTCTTTTGTCAAAAGAGTAAATTTTGCATAGAGCTGAAATACATCATGCATATCTTTCAACAACTCCTCAGTACGTTCTTGCGAATTCTTCTCATCATCTCACGACTGCTTCAGAAATGTTTTAAATTCATCATACAATCACCAAAATGTAGGAATAGAGCCTATAGGGTCTTTGAAGGTAAGGTAATCACGTACAAATGCATCATAAAGCGTCTGATTATTCTCTAGTACCTTATCCATTGGATACCAGTATTTATTATACAGCTCTGTTTGCTTTTGTGGTTCTATATCCATAAGCAGATAATTTTTAATAAGCTCTGCTTTTGATAATGCCAATCCTGTAGAGTTCATACTCTCAAAGATAAGTTGTGGATTATCTTGTGTTCTATCAAGTGATATATCCACAATAAATAGCTTACCGATTCCTTGATGAATATTTTCTATATTAGCCTTATTAGCTCTTATTTGTTCAAGAAAATACATATAGTTTGCTACTATGTTTGTGTTTTCGTTACCTTCCACAGATATTCCATCTATGAGCTTGCAATATAGCTCTCTATCTAGCTTTGTTGGTAATAGTTTATACTTATTATCTCAATCTTCTTCTGGGTTTAAAATATGCACGTTAATCAGTTTTTTCTGCGTTTTTTCATCACCAAGCTCACCATACACCTGTGCAAGTGCTAGTATAATCAAAGATGTGGTTGTGAGTCTTTGTTGTCCATCAATCACAGAAACCTTAGTAACTCATGTCATAGTCGCCACAGCTTCTCCAATATGCACTATCCCACCAATAAAGTGAGTATGTACTTGTGGATTATTACCAACTTTCACAATATCATGCCACAACTGTTGGCACTGTTTGGGTCATCGACTATATGTTCTTTGGTATGTTGGTATGATGAATTGCTTTGTCCCATCAAGGAGCTTTAGCAATGATGCTTCATTTGCTTTCATAAAAAACAATAAAGGAATAAATACCGTTATATCATTATATCATATAATAGACTCAATAATCTCTCTCAATCTGAGTAAACGCTTTCTCTAATATCATTGGTCGGCTTAGGAAAACACCACAACTCTTCTCTTCTGCCAAGAGTATTCAATGACCTTGCATGTGTCCTTTTTATATATTGGGGTATTCCTCACAATGAGATATAATGATATTTAAAGCCCTGATATGCTTTAGAGCGATGGTGATAAATTTGTGTCTGCTCTTTAAAGTATTTAGCAAACCCATCTTCAAAATTAGTTTTCAGCTCAAGACAGTAAAATAACTTCGTAGTTTTCTTAGATTTCAAGACTATATCTACATTAACACTCTTTGCCTGTCTCTCTTCTTTCCGTTTATACTTCATTCTATAATTATTCACTACCTCATATACATCTGCCACATTAAAAACAGAGATTCATCATTGTATGACATAAAACATATACCATTCTAACAAAACCCCTCAAAAACTACTATAATTTAATCACTTTCCCATACAATATCATATAAAGCTATCCCTTGGGGCATGCAGTGAATCAACAAAAAGCTTTGCTGCAAGAGCTGGATTGGTCCTATAGGTTTTAGCAATCTTCTCTCAAAATAGGCAAAATTCTTTCGTTATGTTATCGAATCAGGGAAGTAAATTTATGTCCATATAACTCAGTATATAAAATAATAAAACCTATCCAATATCCTTCAACAACCTCTGATAGATTGCAACCATAGCCCATGTATCTTGCTTACAGTACTCCAAGAGATTTGCTACTGTACTATCTAACTCTTCTCATACCATACTACCAGTTGCTATTTTTTGCAAAGCATCCATAGCGACTCATCCATGTGGTACTGCTAATCCATCATACGTTATATCAGTCAATACTGGCAATACTTTTTTGATAGATGCACTTCCATGGAAATCAGGATGGAAGTAATGCATATCTCTAAAAATTTCCATCAAATCATATGTATGTGCATTCACTTTCTCAAAAAATTCTTTGTATTCAGGATAGAGTACTCCCATAGCTGTATTCACACTATTCTCAAACGCCTTATTCCACACAATACATGTTCATTGAAGATTATCTATATCAGCGACTAGTTGGTCTACCAATCTCTTATTTGTTGTCTCTCCTGACTGTATGATACATTCCTTGTGAATTATAGTGCCGTCTGCATCCATTTTGTGGAGTGAGTATTGTACTGGAAATTGCTGCCAAGGTCATGAACCATCCAAGATGGGTATAGGAGTGCATATCGTTTCATAATCATAGAAATACAGTGGGAACGCTAGATTACCAAGAATAGTTCTAATCGTATCCTTATCTACCGTATATCATTGCTGATAGAGTCTTACAAATTTTTGATAACTCTTCTCTTCATCACCTCCATCGCCCAATAGTGCTATATCATCTTCCGTGAGTTCTGAAATCTGTGTTTTTCCTGTTTTGATAAGTTCCATAAGTTTTTTCTTTGCTTGTGTGACTCTTGGGATTGTAAAAACCGTTCATTTTTCTGGCTTCTCACCGTGATACGAAAAGTACTGAGCTCCATCGAAGGGGTGCAACTGATTGAATGTCTGTTCTGACACAGAGAGGCTATTTTTCATGACTGAAATAATATGCTCAATCTCTGCATCTTGCTGAAGATACTCTGTCGCATCCACAATTGAAATAATATCATGAGGATTGATAGGTCACTGCTTGATAAAATCTTTATTGAGATGGTAGATATATACTGTACCGCTATACTTCTCTCCTAGTGCTTTCTTAACCACATAGTGCTGAAAACTTACATCTGTGAGCAAGTCTGATTTAAGAGCAGGAGTTTTTGCAGTAGTTAACACAGAAGAGATACTCTTCACTTCTACAATATCATAGGTTCATTGAGCGTTTTTTACGAGGAAGTCTGTCCTTGTATATAAGTCTCATACTAGAAATCATGCTTGATAGTATATATCAGCCTGTGACTGAAATGCATCCATAGTTATCTGATGGTATCTTGCATGATAATCCGAAAAGCCTTCCATGGTAATATCCATAATAGCCTTCCCATCAAACAACTGTCTTACCATATGTTCTACGCTATTTCCTATCTCTTCACCATCCATAGCTCCGTATTGGTCTTCTTGGATAGCAGTATATGTTTTTTTGTTATTCACATGCCATCGAGCAAGTTTGGGGAATTGGCAGTATTCTTTGTATAAAGATTTAGAAATAATCATGGGCGTGTCAGAGCGGATAAATCGTTATGTTTTATATATATACTGTAACACCAAAAATACAACTGATTATCTATCTTTTTTTGGTCTATAAGGCATGCGTTTCTCTTGGTCTTTTGATACCCTCACGTAGGTATTACTCTTATCATTATAAACATATGGTTTAATAATAGCCTTTTCATATGGACTTTGTATTTTCTTTTTCTTTCAAGTCATCTTTCTAAATGCTCCCACAAGTGTTATCAATTTTGCTTTTTTCATTTTCATACAATATGCGAATTCTAAAAGGTCTTCTGTAGGTAACGAAGACATTTTAGCAGAGTATTTAAAAACCTCTCCAAGCCCTTGACGTCCATATCTTTCTTTTCAAGTGATTGTATTTTTATCTAGCTGTTTTATATGAACTCAACGATAACTATTTTTAATAAGCCAAATTTGATACGGAAGAGCTTCTTCATAATTTCATCTGTATCATATTCTAAATTCTGCAAGTTCTTTTATATGCTTCCTATGTTTATCAAAATAATATTGATGCATAGACTTCTTTACATACCCCATCCACTCTTGAATAGCACTTTTATTAGAGGCTATTTTTCATAAGTCTGTGGGATAGATTTCACTCAAATCAACAGTCTTGATAATAGAATCATTGTCTGTACAGCCTATAGCGTGAATATGTGGATGATATCCATTAGGTCATGATTTGGTAATTTCAAATGAAAAAGCTAAACCTTCAAATTGAGCGAAAAAGGATTTATCTTTCAAATCACTGTATATACTGTTGTGACGCCTCTTCACAAGATACTCTTTCGCTTTCAACATAAATGAGACAACTTCATCGATAGTGTAAAATGATGTGTGATGCATAGTAAACGTTATCATATATCGATTTTTTTTCATCATCCATGCAGATGACAATCACTCTACCAACTTTTTCGCTATATTATATGCCCTACGTCATGCGCAAGCAAGACAAATAGTACTATATCAGCAATAGTTTGCATATTTAATCTTATCATTCGTCGTATTTTTAAATTGTAAGTTACAACAATTACTAAAGCGTTCAATTCTCATAGTTTTATGTTGCTTAGACTTTTCCAACATTCCCAGTCTTTCTGCATACGTAAATTTCTGTCCGTACTCATCTCTCCTCTCTTGCATTAACGCTGAAATTGTATCAGTTTTTCTAGACTGAGATAATGTAAGAGTATCATCTAAAACCCACTTTTTTTTCTCACCACTACTTCTAGACATAATTCGATAGTTTTTATATAATACAGATTTAGCGTTTTACTACGTAATGCTATATAATGTATAAAAAAATTCAAACAAAAAAAACTGCAATCTTTCGACCACAGTTTTACATGTATATTTTAACTAGTGTATTAGATTCTGTAGGTGAAGCAGTGATATGAACATCTAAGTTTGCTACCCTTTTATCCTGAATTCATGCATCATCAGGAGCTCATCATACACAATCGACACTCAGAGAGGTAAACTGTTTATGATTTACTAAGTATTCGCTCAGTTCTAATCAAGATGTATCTCACTGGAACTGAATCAAATTTTTCCCAAGTCATGCTCTAGTACCGACTGTATATACTCTTCCATCTCTGGACTGACTAGTTTCCTTTGTCATAGTACATAATGAGTAGGTAAATCTATACACAAGACTAATGGATTATTTGAATGTATATCCTCTAACTTGATGGGTTTACTTCCCTTGTTAGGGAGGTACACATAAGTTATTGGAAATGGTGGACCCTAGGGGAGTCGAACCCCTCACCTCCTCGGTGCAAACGAGGCGCTCTAGCCAAATGAGCTAAGGGCCCAAAAAGGTGATATTATAATTTGGGAAGGGAAGGATTTGAACCTTCGTAGACTTTCGTCGAGGGATTTACAGTCCCTTGCAATTGACCGCTCTGCCACCTGCCCATAAATTGTATTATTCTGCTACTGGAAATGTCATAGGAGTGTCATTTGATAGATCTCATCCAAACATCACAAACGATCAGAATAGGATAAACAAGAATCAAATGATCACGAATCACTGTGTTGTTCATCATAGATTGCGATCAGCTCGTGTCCATCTTCAGGTAAGATCCATCAAATGTGGACTGAAAGCTGCTATGCAGATTCATATAACTATAAGAACAATTCCCAACAATATATTCATCGTGTCAAAAGATATGCAAATAGCGAGCAACGGGACTTGAACCCGTACAGGCAGAGCTGAATTCTGCCATGCTACACCAATTACATCATGCCCGCGTAATTTTTGACAGTACGTGGAAGAATACTCATTTGACTCAAAATTGCAAGTCATATTTCGCTAAAATAATTCTTATTGTGTACCTGGGCTCACGGTACGGATTTGATTACGCAAGGATATCAGCTTTTCAAGATTAGTGTCTTTGAATAATGTGAAATTAGCAAGTACTGTGGAGCGATTTTGTGTCAAAAGAGAGGAAAGATTAGCGCTTATCTTCACTACCTCCACTACTCTACGTTCCATTGCCTTGTGAGCATTGACTTCAACCCTGGCTGTAGCTTGACATGATGCCCCTTTTTTGGCTTTTTCTATACCTCATTGCATCATAGCTCCGTCTCACTCACGGATTCACTGGTAAAACTCCCTATCCCCTTCTTCTTTCTGAGTCGTGCATTGGGCATAATCAATTTCTTTTTCTTGTATCACAGACGCTATATTTTGCTGGATTTGCTCTCACTGTGTTTGATAATACGTCAACTGCCCAATCAATGTATCGATCCCCGACTCCTTATCAGATGCGTTTTCCAAATAGGCTACCACATCAGTCATCAAAAGCCTTTGTCATTGAGCGAGGTACTGAGGTACAGAGGCAATAGAGGTTCATCATCACAGACTAGCTCATGCGAAACTTGGATTAGTTGCAGCCAATTTTACGTGTGCTGAGATGATATCAGAGACTACGTCTTTTTTGGATACTGATTTCATATAGGAGGTTTCTTGCGCTTCCGTATTTTTTTTTGTAGTCCAAAATGCAAATCTACTATTTCACGATGTTTGTGGTGCGTCAGAAAAAATCATAGTAACCACTACTAACAACAATACTCCGAAAAAAAGTGGATGTGTGATAAATCTGCGCATAATTATGATAGGTATTAAGTAATAGCATTTACCAAGTCAGCCATCGGCAAGAAGATTGACGCCACAATTCATCAAATAATCACGGCGATGAAAGACATCAATAAGGGCTCGATCATAGCCATCAACTGCTTGATCTTATTTTCCAACTCTGAATCATAGAACGAAGCCATCTTCAAGAGTACCACGTCGATATTACCAGTGCCTTCCCCCACTAGTACAATTTGTACAAGGATCGGATCAAAAAGTGGCGATCATTCCATCGAATCAGCAAATCAAAATCATGCCTCCAGATCTGTCCTGATATCCATTGCTTTTCTTTTATATAAATAGTTATCAAAGATAGCCGACATTTGCTCCAATGAAACCACTGGATTTACTCATGCCTTATAGAAGTCGGCCAATACTTTTGAGAATCTATATAGATAAAACGTTTTCACTACGTCCTTCAAAACTGGGATTTTCAAAAATAATGTATCTATAAGTATTTTGAATGGTAGAAAGTATTTGTAGAGCAGGTTATATACGAGAACAACAGATGCAATAATACCAAATATAATGTGTCGCTTTTCTTGGAGAAATCATGATGCTGTAAGCATATATTGGGTGATGGCTGGCAACTCTCTACCAGCAAACAGCCCAACAAATGTGGGAATTACCTTTACCAAAAGTACAACAACTGCCACTCATGCAAATCACAGCATCAAGACTGGATATGTCAGTGCACCTTTTACCTTTCACTTTATCTTTTGAAAGTTTTCCAACTCAGAAGCGATATTATTGAGTGTGTCAGGCATATTACCAATCCCCTCAGACGCTCTTATCAGCTCAATTTCATCAGCGCCAAAAAATCACCTATGCGTCTCTAGAGCAACTGCAAATGGCAATCACTGATTAATGTCCTCCAGGATATCTTTGATTATGATTTTCATACCATAGTGTTGTTCTGACTGTAAGATTGAAGAAAGAGCCTCTCTCACACCCAATCCAGCTTTTTGAGCTACCGCCAACAATCTAAAGAAAACTGTTTTATGTTTTGCATCGGGTTTTTGAATCTGGAACATCAATCTGTCTAGAAATGGTGCTTGACTAATTTTTGCCATTTTATTTTTGTTTTATACTATAAAAGATTTTATTTGTGAGTCACGATACTATATAATTCATCCAATGTTGTCATCCCCTTCACTACCTTGAATACGCCATCTCTTTCCAGGTTCATCATTCACTTTTCCAATGCAAATTTTTCGATATCAAATGATGTTTTACCATCAATCAACAACTTTTTAATATCATCTGTATACTCCATTACCTCAAATATACCAATTCTTCACTTATATCATGATCCATTACAAATTGGACAAGTGTTGCCATCCTTATCTTTTCAGGTTCAAACCTTGATCTTTCATTGTAAAAAGTTTTGCCAATGAATTTGGTCTACTAGCCTCTTTTTGAGTTCACTTGCGAGAATTTCTTTGTTCATTTTCATCAAAGTCTCTCTTGCAAACGTATACTCTTTTTCTTGTGAAAAGTCCTTATAATCAGAACATGCAGAGCAGCATTTTCTCACCAAACGTTGTGCCATCACAAAGTTGAATGTACCCGCAATCATAAACGCTTTGGCTCAAAGATTCATCACTCTCGTAATCGTTTCTGCTGAAGAGTTCGTATGTATTGTAGAAAACACCAAATGTCACGTCATGGCTGCTTCCATAGCCATATCAAGGGTTTCTTTATCACGAATTTCTCAAACCATGATGATATCAGGGTCCTGACGCAGAGCAGCACGAAGTCCGGCAGCAAAGGTATATCAAATATCCGATCTCACTTGCGATTGAGAAAGTCACATCATCTTGTTTTCCACCGGATCCTCATATGTGATAATATTCACATCTATAGTATTTACATAGTCCAATGCAGCATATAGAGTAGCAGTTTTACCAGATCATGTAGGACCAGTATTCAATACGATTCCATTTGGATATTCCAATTGACGCATAATCATCTCATTGTTTGTTCATTCGATTCATAGATCTCAAAGTTTAGGAGTTTTTTTAGATTTATCCACAATACGCATCACAAGCTTTTCACCCCAAATTGTAGGAAGCGTTGAGGCACGCAGATCAATTTCTTTGTTGGTCAGTGTGATTGTAGAAACACGGGCATCTTGAGGGACTCTTTTTTCATCTGGTCTCATCTGTCCAGATTCAATTTTGAACTTTGCTATAATACTTTCATGAATTGTCTTTGGATATTGAATCAACTCTTCCAACCAACCATCAATTCTTATTCTAATTCTTCCAAAATTTTCAAATGGCTCAACGTGAATATCTGACGCTCATTCTTCAACGCCTATTGTTAGCATGTAATCGAAAAGCTTTATTGTATCGGCTTGTACAATTGCATCCTGTAATCCTTTTCTATATTCAGCTGTTGGACTTATAATCTCTGCCATTTCATATTTGATATAAACATTATTTTATTATTTATTTTGACACACACAGTCTATTGTCTTGGAGCATTCTATACACCTCAAACAACTTCACTACTCTTTTCAATCATGGTAAAGTAGCATATGATTGATTGATAGTATTTAGTGACGCTCTCAGATCATTTAGTTGTTTACTCTTTTCATTACTAATTTGAGTAATTTGAGTTGCTTGCTTAATCGTTCTATCAAGCTGAGCAATCGCTAATCATGGAGACATTGGGACCACTTCTCACAAACATTGTTGTCAAAGGTATACTGATATTTCATCTATTTCTGCTTGCGTCATAGACCTACCATATACTTCAATTGTAAGTGATCATTCATATCCTCTATTTGTCTCTCTTGTGCTACTTGTATTTATTCTCTCAAAGTTGAATGATTCAATGCTAATCAATGGTGGTAGCTCCTTCAAAAACGACCTAAACTCATTTACTTTATTTGTATTTTGCATACCTATGGTATATGCTAGAGCTGGAAGATTTCTCATCTTCTCTCTAAATTTAAAATAACATACACTCATATCCTCCTTTTCACAATTTGCGAAACGTTTGATGGTCTTGACTATGTCTTCCTCTGTAAGGTAATCACTTGTTGGATCATTTACCCAATTGTAAATCGCAGTTCACATACTCTTAGAGTCTGCCATTATTCATCATGTTTGTGATGATACAGTTCATGTAGTAGCATCTCCTGATCATGATGACATAGTTGCTCATGCAGCTTCCTGATTCTTTTCCTCCAATGTCAACCAAATATTAAAGAAGAATTCATTCAACAATCACAGATTCTCTTTGTTTGAAGTCATAGATATTTTATCTACTAAGAGCAAAAAAGAACGTTTCGTCTCAGAAGAAAAGTCTAATGTGATTGGCAATATAAACATTCAGTTTGAAGGATTTTCTACTATTTCATTGATAGTAATATTTTTTATCTCATTTTTTGGCGAATCTCTTCCAATATCCTTAAAAAAGTTTGTCCACTGAGAAATAAGATTCACATCCAAATACTTATTTTCCTGCAGATATTTTTGCCCAATCAAATCCACATCGATCTGTCCATTGAATCTATTCTTCCAAATATTGAGAGGGGGCATCAGATAGAAATCCAACAATGAATCATATGGCAACTGTATTGTGTCAAAGTACTTTTGAGTCTCATTCACTTGTTTTTCCGCTGCATTATTCATTTCGACGATTTCAAACAAGTTTTTTTTGCCCTGCATATCCCTTAGAAACTGATTTTTAGGATCGCTATTTGCAGTGCTTATAGATGCTCTAATAGTGTCTGTAGTGCTAGGATATGAAGTAGTATCTAACAATGTTGTTGTCAGAGTATCAAGTTCCTTATAATTCCTTCTAACAATAAATGCAAGAAATCCTATACACAAAACGATTATTCAAACCAAAATCTGACATATACGCAATACTATGACAGGATTGATCTGTATTTTCTTTTTCTTTTCTAAAGGAGGGGTACCAAGTGCTTGCATGATAAATTTTTATGATGTATAAATGATGCCTATTCGATAACTGATGAGAATATATCAGAAAAGTCATATATTTCTCTTTCAACTGAATTTTGTAATGGGAGCGCAAAATCAAAGTTTGAGGTATTTACCATCACAGTCTGTCATCCAATTCTCACTCTTCTAGAATTCACATTTAGTTGATTGATATTGATCGTATCAGTCAATACAAACCTACTCTCTCTGAGATGATTCACCACACTGGTGGTCAAATAGATATGCGGATTCAAAATTCAATTAGTCAATGTCAACTGTAACTCATCCTCCTTAAAGGTATTTATCTCAACCGCGATATTGATACTATTTTCTTTTGGATCAATATTGGTCACAGAAATATCTAGAGAAGGATAATCTGCATTCTCCAATTTTGACTCAATCAAATCCATTGTCAAAATGAAAAGTCTCTTATCTTGATCAGAAAATGAAGAATCAATATAGTTGTAGTAGTTGAAAAAATCTCATATCGATGAACATGTACTTGATAACTCGTATGCGTTCATATAACAAGCATTCACATAGAGATTGATGTCCTTTTCTCATCTTCAAACAAACATCTTCAATTTTTCTCTTACAACATCTTTGTTCATAGACGCGTATGAAGACAATTGAGTAATAAAGCTATCAAGCAACGAAAAGTACTTCAATGCAACTGCAAACTTAATTGACTCAACAGAAACTATAGCTCTTTGAATTGAATTATTGAACGATTCAGAATCAATAGACTGAATAGATTTAGGGAAAAATCATTGTTGTCAGATGGTATTCTTCAATGATTCATAAGTATCATATCTAGCAATTGCATCATTATAGAGAAGTGACACCCCACCCTGTAGCACCTTCTTTTTTGTAATATATCAAATTTCTGAATCATCTACGATAGATCAGATGATATTGTTTCTACTTGGATCTGTAGTAACAACTTGTGTAGGTGAATACTTGTCTATAGGTTGGATTTTCGATTTTCTCAAAACTTTTTCATACTGCCTCTCTACCCATGGCATGTTCTTTGCTAATGCAGAAGGCACATTTCACGTTCTCTGAAATCAGAGAAAAACATTGAATAAGACAAGACAATACAAGATACCTCCCCCCAAAAGCACAAAAAACACGTATATAAATATCAACGTGGGAATTTTCTTCTCCTTGAGACGAGACAATTTGGCATCTTCCTTTTTGGTAGCATCTGCCTTATTGGTAGTAAAATCAATCTTTTGCTTGGTAGCACTATCAGTGATTGTATTAGAAATCAAATCATCAAGATCGTTTTGAATCGAGACTGTTGGATCTAGTGCTACTTGCACAGACTGCGTTGACTGCTCAACTTTCTGCCCAACCTTATTCGGATCCAATGTGAGCTCTGGATTGTCAATCTCCTTTGGATTTTGTGGTTCAACCATTGTATTCATTAGAGTAATATAAAACTTACATATTATATTAATCATATTCTACCCAGCTCAAAAGTTTACCCACAGGTTTAGTAGTTGAATCAAAAAAACAAAGTGACATATTTGCCATAGTTGATATAATATGCGCCTTATAACAATATGATCCTTGTAAATTCCCCTCCAATAGATATGATAAGCCTACATACTACATTTGTAAGTTTACCTCTCATTCTCTACTAAAAATGGCATCTTGTTTAGATTATTCGCTTAGATATATACACCTCTACCCAAAAACCGAGCAAGAACTCAGGACAAAACTTTTTACCAAAAAATATTCCGAGCAAGAAATAGATAAAACTATTGAATTCCTAAAAAGTAAGGGGTATATCGATGATATACAGTTTACAAAACTCTATATCGAATCAGAACTGGTGAAAAAATGAAAAATCCAATCACTTGTGGTTCATAAACTGTTGCACAAATGAGTTGATAAAACGATTATCAACAAAATTGTGCAAGATGCAGAGAAATGAATAGCAGAAGGCACTCACAACCGCATTTTGAAAGAAATTGAAAAATACAAGAAAAAATGAATAGATTGATACGAAATTATGGTGAAGATATCACAAAAAGGGTACAGAATTAGTGATATCAAGAAAGCTCTCGCTTCACGTGAATAAAATTTTATATAACATAGTGTGATTCCCCTCAATGTATACATTTGAAAGAGTAATTTCTGAGCTTTTGCAGAGCAATGAGATCGACATAAAAGCTTATTTTTCTTGTTATCAAGCACCAATTAGCAAAAGCATCAAAATCCTCACCTCTAGAATCTCAAATAGTGAGTTTTTGTCATTAGCAGGTCAGTATTGATGGACATTAAACAAGCAACAATACACAGAAAACGATGATGTGTACTATATCAAAAGAGATGATGATACAGTTGGGCTTGGAAAACACCGGCTTCACACTTGAGGATTCTTTTATATGCAAGAAGTGGCTGCATCACTCCCAGTTCAAATGCTAGATATACAGCCATGAGAGATTGTTTTGGATATGTGCGCTGCCCCATGAGGAAAATCTGTACAAATTCACGATAAGGGATGATTTGTGGTGAGCAATGAGATTAGCTGAAGCAGAGTTATATCGCTGCAGCACAATCTCAACAGAACATGATGTGTGGGAAGCTGTGTAAGTAGTTTACAAGGTGGAAACCGATGAAATATAGCGCATGAAATATTTGACCATGTTCTTGTAGATGCTCCTTGTTCCTGAGAAGGCACAGGGTTCAAATCAGATGACTGACTCAAACGATGGCGCGAAGACAATATTCACAAAATTGCTCGCCTGCAAAAGGAGCTACTCTTATCAGCTATCAAAGCATGCAAAGTTTGATGAACAATAGTTTATTCAACCTGTACCATCAATCCATGGGAAAATGAACTAGTGATAGCAGATGCACTTACAAAATACTGAGAATACATTAGTATCGCGAACGTAGAAATCAACAACAAGTCGCCATGAATACAGTCACGAGAAGGGAACAGAATATTGTCAGATAGTGATGTAAACAAAGTAGCTCGCTTTTGGCCACATATTCAACAAACAGGAGGGTTTTTTATAGCTAAATTCCAAAAGACTCATACATTTCCGCTTCATGTTTTGAAAAAAAATCAAGACAACAAACAAGAATCGAATCTAGACATTTCAGCTAATTTACAAGAGAAAATCAGTAAATTCCTCCTAGATGAATATGGGATTGTAATTGACAAGGAAAAATTTCTTTTCGTAAGCTCTCCAAAACAGATATATTTGACAGACATCAGATATACTAAAATCCACAATACATTCCCGATTGCAAAAGTATGAGTACCTATTTTAAAACGAGACAAAACTGATTTAAGACCACTTCATGGATTGTGAAATTGCCTTGGATCTATTGCAACAAAGAATGTAATTGCATTGCATGAAAAAGACCTACAGCGCTACAGTGACGGCTTTGATCTACCATTCGATGAATATGAAACCGACTATCAATGATATAGCGGCTATGTTTTGTTAACACAAGAAAAGAGGTGACTTTCTGTTGGAAAAATTACCAACAATACAATCAAAAATAAATATAGTAAATCTTAGTAGTTCGTCTTAATATTGAACATAGTCTGAACATCAAATGTGATATCATCTATAGTATTTGCTCATACTCTATTGATCCAATCTTTTCCATACATCGATGTTTTGATATACAACCTAAAATATGGATTCTGTTGATATCTGCTTTCTGCGGATACAAGTTGTGGGTCTTTTTCTGGGAAAATAGCTATATTCCAATCAGCAATCGATACATTTGCATTCACAATATTTACCCACCCATCATTTCAGTCAAGTGGCAAGCGATACCCTGAATATACCGATCACATTCCAGAACCATTACATACAAATCATGCATCAAAGTCGCATGCCCAAGTATCAATTGTGCCATCGTATACCCCAGCCCCACCAGTTGAATTGAAATCATGTTTTTGACCAGCATCAAATCCCTTGAGTTGCAACATCTGTATTGTGAATTTTTTTTCGTAATCACTATCTATAGAACCATTTTCATTCCAATCCCCTGTCGCTATCAATGCTCTTCTGAAAAAAAGTCTAGTCTTTTTGTCTTTTGAAATCAGGTATAGTTCTTTGGCATTTATAGAATCTCATATCGCCATGGGACCTGATCACAAATATGTATCATCATCATCTCCCGCAAATCAAGGTTCATCATCTGCATTAGCCTTTGCATCGATGTGCATAGCGTTGTATTGCCCGTATGGCTGATAAAATCTAGTTCAGTTTGCTAAATAATTAGCATTGTATGAAGCGTTAGAGTATATCGTAAACAAATTAGATGCACAATCCCCTGCTCACTCTACTGTCAATGCTCCACCAGAGTTTTGCATCCTCTTGAGTCCACCAAACAATGGTAATGTCGAATCAGAAGAGCAATAATACAACTTATGTTCTCTTTCTGTAGCCACATATGATTGAGTTGCTACCAAAGGAGTGCTATTTCAATATGTAGTCCACAGTGGGCAGTATCAATTTTGTAATCATGAGTTCCACACAAATGCTCCCATAGCGGTACCAGGGGCACATCAAACCATTTTTCTGTTGAAGTATTCTTCATAATCTATAGTAAAATTTTGAATCTTATTGTTTATATCTTCAATAAGGTCATATGTAGTAGTAATCACCATTTGCCTTGCATCGATATCCGTTTTTGAACGCAACATACGCAAAAACAGTGTAAACAACATTCAAAAAATGAGCGAAAATATAACCAATGCAAAGATTATCTCCAACAACGTAAATGATTTTTTCTTCATGATTTCATAGCATAATAAATACATATAAACACTAACGGAACCCTCTGCAAAAAGCAAGTTGAATTTACTGTGAAGTTCTGTATTTATGTATCTATAAAAGCTACTTTATATTTTACCAACCGTTTCAATGGTTTTGATACCTACAGTCATCGACAAAACTCCACAGGGAGAAAGAGTATATGATATATATTCGCGCCTCCTAGAAGATAGAATAATATTCGTATGAGAACCTGTTGAGCCACATATGGTGAATTCAATTGTTGCTCAGCTCCTCTTCCTTGAAAAAAAAGATCCAGACAAGGATATTATCATGCACATCAACACCCCAGGCGGAGATGTATATAGTGGTATGGCCATATTTGACACTATGCAACACATCAAATGTGATGTTGTGACGATCTGCACTTGATTGGCAGCATCTATGTGATCCATTTTTCTCGTAGGTGGAACAAAAGGAAAAAGATACTCACTCCCCAACTCTAGAATCATGATCCATCAACCATCTCACTGAGCGCAAGGTACTATAAGTGATACGTGGATTGCGGTAGAAGAATGATTGAAGCTCAAAAAAACACTTACAAAAATCATTGCAGACAGAAGCTGACAACCATATGAAAAAGTGGAATTAGATATGGAAAGAGACAAGTGGCTTTCTCCAGAAGACGCACTTGCTTACGGTATTATAGATAAAATTCTATAAGAAACTATCATCCTCATGGAGCTGCAAACAAAACGACCCTCCATCACAAACCACTCGTTCATTCCAGTGGTTTTTTGTTATTAGCCAACCACCATGCATAGCTTTCATTTGATATCCTACTCGCAAACTCATCTATAGACAAAAGCATCGTAATGTTTTTTAGCAAATATGCCCTATATAGTAAAACATACGCTCATGTTTCTGGTAAAAATACCTTTGGTGCAGTAGCCTCATCATAAAGCTTAATATATGGTACATTGAATGGTTTATACGCTATACCTTCAAGCATTTTTAGTGAATCTCCTTTTACATAATTATACACAAAAAGATCTTCCAACTTCTCAGGGTACTGATGTCTATTGGCTACGAAATAACGACGCAATCACTCCTCCAACAACATCACATTCTCCATACTATTTCTATCCGCATATCTTGCGTCTAACGTGTCATAAAAATAACTAACCTTAGTTTTATTTGATTGTAACTGTGTGATGATGATACGCGAACTAATGTTTTCATCCCCAAGTAAACTACGAGTCTTGACCACTATGGGTTGTAGTGCGTCATACAGCTGAGCTTGAAAATAAAGGTATTGATGATATGTTGTATTGTTTTTTTTGGTAAGAAAATCTAATTCCTGGAAGGCTAAACGAATTCTCACGCCACAGTATTCATATAAATAAGCCTGCAATCTTATATATTTATTTTTGTTCCCATTAGACAACTCCCAAAGCATAGTTTCAAACTGCTTCCAATCTTTTTCCCTCTTCGAGTTCATAGAAATTACATCTCTACCAAAATATGGCGTATTACCCGGCATATACACAGCACTACCCAAATTAGTGCTACAAAATAGCACCGCACAGACGAAAAATAGAACATACTTGTAATGTTTCATACCTACACTCCTAAATAATAGAGCAATCAAAACGTGGTTAGCACTACCAATCACGCATAAGCCCACAATGCTTTCTTGACCATATCAGCAATATACACAATAAATATATGCATATTATAATACAAAACAGTAAAATGTCAAATATTTGTGCTATTGCAGAGTTAGGTTCGTTTTTTGCCCTTCCTATACAAGCATATCCCCATTTATCTACTCCTTTTCAAAGCCTCTCTTCTAGCAATCTTGTCTACAGAGTTGTTTTCTATACTGGTATCATGAGCTTTTACCCATTTCCACTCAGCTAGGCTTCACACCAAAAGTGTATCTATCTTTTCTCGCAGGTCTTTGTTTAGAACTGGCTTTTTGTTTGCCAATTTCCGCCCTCTGGCTTTCCGCTGTGTGAGGTACTGTGTGATGCCATCATATACATACTTACTGTCTGTGAAAATCACAACTGGCTCTCTGTTTGCATGTTGTTTTGCTCGAGCAAGTGCTTCCTCAGCTGCAGTTAGCTCCATCCTATTGTTTGTCGTCATATCCTCTCCTCCTGACAACTTCTTGTCTCCCGAAGGCAGCTTGATCAACACTCATCGTCATCACGGTCATGGATTTCAAATACTACTTCAATCTGTATATAGCGTTATCATAGTTGCAAATTAAGATAAATTATGTATTGTATAGATAATGATTTTGATAAAGATTTGTATAGTAATTATCATCAGTCTAATAATCATCAACACACAAATTCGATTAACGAATAAGATTTTTGTGCATTGACACGAGCGCAACAAGCTTCTAAGGTATAGTTTGCTACTAGGGTCATTTACTACAATTGCGCTTCTTGCTTATTCTAAATATGAGTGATTCTTTTACTCCCTTCTGTGAATCGACAAAACAGTATTGTTCAATGGCTACATAGGTACGCTATGAACATGTGTCTCCCTACTCTTTGTATGGCAAAAGAAACGATGGTTAGCTCTTTGGAGTGCTACGATTACTATACTTGGATTGGTTTGATGATTGACATATTATGCTGCATGGTGAGTTTGATTGGGTTTGGTACTTACAAAAGCGACATGAGAGGAGATATTGAAAACAATCGGCTGACATACACTGCTGCCCAAAATCAGCGAAAGACATAGTGGGGATATGATACTCTTTGGGATACTGGCCTGATTGTGATTTGCGCTCTTTGAGAATTTGGTTTATTTTGCTGCGTCACATGATATATGACAATTTATCACCAGATCAATTACAACCTCTCTTCTTCATGGAATATTCACTGGATTAATTTGATACGTAGCATACAAAAACTCACATCATTCTTATCTTGGCTATATAATAGCATACATTTGCTGAATCGGAATTCACACTATATACAATCTCACGCTTCAAAGCTCTTTCGCTATAATAGGCGGAATCGCTTTTATGTTATGAGGATATTTTTTACTTAGCTATCTACTATACAAGTCAGATAGAGTATATCTTGCTCCACAATGAGAAAACGCATAGCCATCATATGAGGGTGAGCAGCTGGAATGATGGTAGCATCTACCATCTGCGAGACCAGTCTCGCAGAGTGAAGTTTGTCAACATACGACATACATATTTTTGAAAAGAACAAAGAGCTAGGAACCAAAGTTCGCATCAGCTGAGGTGGCAGGTGCAATGTGACAACTGGGTTTTACAAAAAACAAGATCT
Source organism: Candidatus Absconditabacterales bacterium (assembly GCA_039809345.1). Lineage (GTDB taxonomy): Bacteria > Patescibacteriota > Gracilibacteria > Absconditabacterales > Absconditicoccaceae > JBDHUW01. The sequence continues at coordinate 101,053 of JBDHUW010000004.1, forward strand.
ACAAAAAAAATATACTCGCTGACGAAGTTTTCTGGAGCATGCGATGGGGCAATTTTGACCTCGTAAAATGACATCTCGGTGCGCTGAGCATGGGGTATCACTCAAATGTGAACCAGATATGCGCGTCTTCCCTAGCAGCGACAAAAGCACTGATATCATCGCAATGTTTGAAAGAATCATATGAAAAAATGTCGTAGTACATTTTGAGGAGTGAGTAGTATCAATCCAAAAGTCAGTATCGAGCTTCACGCTTAGCACACTAAAAGACACATACGATTTTGATATAATAGTACTGACAACTGGAGGTAATGCATATGCGCATACGGGGTCTACATGAGACGGATACGCGATTGCCAAACAATTTGGCCACACGGTTTCTCCCCTTGGGCCATCGTTGAATAGTTTTCTCATTACCGAAGAATGGACCAAGCAGTGCTCAGGAGTTAGTTTTCCCAATGCCAAACTTTCGAGACCGGTCTCGCCAAAAGTAGAAAGTCAAGGGCCTGTACTCCTCACCCACTTTGGGATTTCCTGACCAGCTACCTTCACCTATTCGTCTCAAATCCCCTACATTCCAATCAGTTCGCATGAGCCACATACAGTACTTCTAGCGCCATTTACTGACCGCAATATGGAGCGATGGCAAAAACGGCTCGACACAAAAGCAGAAGAAGATAGAAAGAAACAACTTAACACAGTCCTAGCATATGAATTTACCAAGCGTCGAGTAGATGCATTTTTGAACCACTATCAGATTGATGGACTGAAAATGGTAAGCAATATTTCTCGCGAAGAAAGAAAACACATTGCAAAACTACTTGGAGATGGCATGGAACTGACGTTGGTTGCGCGCAGACCTTGAGATGAGTTCGTCACAGCCTGATGAGTCAACACAGACGAAGTTTCATCAAAAACGATGGAAAGCAAGCTTTGCCCATGATTATATTTTGCTGGAGAAATTTTGAATATAGATGCAGTCACATGAGGATTTAATTTTCAATCATGTCGAGCAACAGGTAGGTGTGCTGGGGAAAGTATTTGTCATAAATAGATACAAACAATTTCTGTACTTCGGAATAATTACAACAAAGGCTCCATAAACTCTTCAATCTTTTCTATCACCTCTTTTTGTTGAGTAACTGCCTTCTTAGCTTCTTCTAGCGATCTTGCATATGATGCTCTTGAAATTTCATACAACTCCTGAATATATGCTTGGTTTACTTTGACGTCTGGTGTGTACAATGTTAGCAATGAGAATGGATCTTTCACCTGTCATTTCACAATAGTTTTACAGTACAGTTCTCTCATATTTAGGTTCGCAAGGTCGTAGTCAGTCAAAAATGGTGAAAAATGTTGTTTCATATAAATTGCATCTTCAGACGAAATTCTGAAGCTCACCAATGTTCATACATTTCAGAATAACGCATCAGAAAGATCATCAGGAATTTGACTGATGAACTGATGCGCAACCGCCAATCATAATCAGTATTTTCTTGCTTCCGAAAGAATTTCTTTGAATGTTTCTGTTGCAAAATTTTGGAACTCATCAACATACAAGAAAAATGGTATTCTTTCTTCTTTAGAAACATTTTGTCTACTCATAGACGCTTGAAATATTTTTGTCACAAACATAGCTCATAGGAATCACATTATTTCTTCTTGAAGTTTACCTTTTGGAAGCTTCACAAAGAGTATTTTATGTTGATCCATCATCTCTCTAAAGTCTAGCTTATTTTCAGGAGATGCAAAAATATTTTTCAATATATCAATACTCAACAGTTGCCCTACTTTATTCAAAATTGGCATAATAGCCTCTGTATTGAATTGTTGTGACCATCATGCAAACTCATTTGTCCAGAAGTTGCGAACCACATCGTCATTTATATGCTCTATCATCACATAACGGAAGTCTTTATCTGTAAGGGCGCGGATTATGTCAAACAACGTAGACTTTGGCTTATCCAGTAGCGCAAGAAAAATCATACGCAAAACATGCTCAAGTTTTGGATTCCAATTTGATCAGAAAAACTTTTTAAATATATCAATAAATCACTTAGCAAGTACCTGCTTAGACTCATTTACCTTTACATCAAGTGGATTTAAACAAAATGGGAACTGCTCATCTGTTGGGTCAAAGATGATTATATCCTTTTTGCGAGATTCAGGGACATGAGAAATTAACTCATTTATCAAATCACCATGGGGGTCAATTACCCCAATTCATTTCCCTGCTTCTATATCACGTATCATGAGTGATAACAAAAATTTTGACTTACCAACTCACGTTTTACCTACCACATAGGTATGTCTCAATCTATCTTCATCATATAATCACAATGGTATACGAGTAGATCTATAATCTGAAATACCTACTGGAGTCATGTCACTAGGGACATTCACTGGGATAACTTCTCCTTTATTATTTAATTCATATGGGAGCGAGGGAACTCAAACAGGCACTCATAATTTTTTAGATTTGACGGTTAATAAGGCAGTTTCTGATGCTGGAGAATCAGAAAAATGGAAGATTTGACTAATTTCTTCAGATGACAAATAACATGGCTCCCACACATCCTTCCCAGATAAAAACTCTTGAATGTTTTTCATCTTTCTATTGAAGCGAAGAAGAAACTGATTATATGGGATATTTTTAAACACTAGGAACTTGTTAAATACTCACCTGATTTTTCATTCTGCTGTAGCTTTATTTTGCGATTGTGCTACGATTGCAATACGCACACGAAATTGTGGCTGAGTCGACTTTTTTTGATAATACTTGTGACCTTCGCTTTTCCAATTTCATGGAATATTTCTCATGAACATATATTTAAAAAACGATAACCTTAATTCCCAATTAAACAACCAGTATGAAAATCTTTGTTTCATATAAAACATAAAGCTTTCTGTCTGCATTGGAGTAATTTGAATTACATATGCCATTTTTTCATTCGCAATATCACAATTTTCCAAAGCTCTAAAAATATTATTTATGAAAGAACTATCTGTATGTAATGAATTAGAAAAAGGATAATATCACTTATGTTCTAGTGTAACTTCTCATATGCTTGAGCGATTCATGTCATATTCCCACAATTTTCACTTATCTCAAATGAGCTGGAAATTAGCAAAATCTGCATAAAATTGAGATTCAAATGATGCATACGTAGTGTCATTTGCATCAAGAGAATATACCAACTCCCCTTGATTATAATGCAAACCAATAGTAATGGTTTGGTTGGTCATTGTTTTGTTTATATCCGCCAAGAAATCACGAAATGATGCGGGTCATTCTTTGAAAGCATGATATATCTTAATAAGATGAGTTTTCATAGCTTCAGTATAGATATTTTTCAAACTTTTGCAATAAAATAGCACAACAATACACCACTCGCTACCCTATCCTAAAATTCTCCTTCATCCTCTCTAACCAGTGTTTCCTTGGCAGTGGTAATCCATGCTTCACCAGGAACTTATATTCCATTGGGATGATACGATAGACATTCCCCTGCTCATCTTGAATTACTTTCTTCAAGATATCTGCATTGATTGTTCGGTTTCATGCTTCATCGTATCATTCATACTGGTCTAGGTCTGTTGTCTTGACGAGCTCCATTCATTCTGGAATATCTACTTTGATTGGTTCATCACGTCGCATATATCATTTTGCTGTCACTTCTTCTTTGGTAAAGCTTGGGTCTATCAGATACGCAGCTGTATGAAGCCCTTGCCTCTATCCGCCCTTGAATCTGATCGACTCACTGATACATATGCTGATCAACACTCTACATCATACAATTCAAAGAATTCCCAACTGCATTCAAACTCGTAAGCTTTGATATGGCAGATTTACTGCATTTTGTGTTTGAACAGGTTGGAAGATAGTATAATTAAGCCATTTCCAATACCGCTCTACCACTTCCCTCCTCGACTAAAGTACCCTTTTTCCCTAGTCTTTTCATTCAAAATTTCATAGCAAGTAATGCCTCAGCTCATTCTAAAGTATATATCGACAGATTTGCTTCTGATTCATCTAAAGCTTTTAAGATTTCAACAATATTCGCTCAACCGATTTGTCACATAAGTCCTGATCATATTATAAGAGACGCGACCTCTTTTCTAGAAAACTTAGTATTTAGTGTTTTAAACAATATTTCTGGTGTATATTGCCATCAAATATCTTCATCAGTATGGCTATGACAAACAATACCATGATAATCACGATGAATACCATCTAAATGACTTTTTTGATCTTTAGACAAAATAGCTTCTCATAATATATGATCATCAACATTTTTTAAGTTTTGTAATAATCAATTTTTTATTGCGTCCGCAACAAATCAATATCATAATGCGACATCTTTATTTTCTCATAATTCATTATTCATACCATAAATTACATGATTCTGATCTGCAGTATGAATATTTCTTCAAAAATGAAACGATTTAATCATTATATGTACGGAAGCAAATAAACAATAATACCTTATATATCTATATACATAAGTCAACCATATCTACACATTTAAAAAGTTCATCTACCTCCTCAACGCCAACCTCTCTAAATGTCTTTGATCTGGATGCTTACGTGGAAGCGGGATATTGTGCTTACGATAAAAAGCTAACTCCTGTGGAAGTATACGAAATAGTTTCCCTGTCACTTCACATGCTATCGCTGATTGTACTATATCATCAGATACCGCTTCAATTGTGTCTGGCAAATCTTTCGCTTGGATTACCTTGTCTGATACTGGTTTCGGTGCTTCGTATGTTGATCGATTATATCAAAGTTTAGTAGTTGATTCTGCGTCTAGTGGATAGTATTCTTGTGCTACGGTTTCATTGTATCCAAACGGGCTGAGACTTGGATCGAAAAATTCTCATCGCTCTCCTGTGGTTTGCATATGCGTGATGATCTTTGCTACTTCCTTTTCATATTCTTCTTTTGTGTATTGCTTGTTGAAGATGCAGTAGGATTTGTTGCGGAGTCAGATACATCAGAAGAGATGCTGAGAGTTGCTACATGAATCGCTATAGAATGAGTAACTAATATTTGGCCGACAGTTTGTCATAAATGCATTGAAAGTTCAAGGTCACACTGTCATGCATTCTAGGAAAAATGAATTTGGAACTACTCAGTTGATAAAGCAATCATAACAATCATTCATGCCTGCTCCCCTCAAACACCATTTACAATCTCTACTATTTTGAACATTTTTAGATTGATTTACATTATAACAGTTTTGCAAATATGCTCCACTACTAGACTCTGACTCAAAAACCCAACTGTCACTTCAAACAAAATTGTTGTGTTTATAAAGAGAGATCGATGATTGATATGTAAACTCTTCTTCTGTCAGCTGTTGATTGTTGATGCAATATGATTTGTTTATCAACCCATTGCAGTTGATACAATTGGTGCATCATTCACAAAAAGCGCAGCCTTTCAAAAATGATGAATCTTTGCAATGGTTTGAATATAAGCACTGATAGCAATTGGTAATCGCGAAACACTCATAACAGTTTTCAGATCTGATACTCTGGTCACAATCGATACAGTATTTAGAGTAATCTACATAATGAGAATACATACACTCTTCATCATCCACGCCACTGAAAATGAGATAACTAGATTTGCATCAAATTACTTCATTAGCATAATCACAGTTTTCCGAACTAAATATACAAAGTGCCGGCCTTGGAACCTCCTTCATCAACTCGCCAAAGTTTTCACGAAATGTCTTTGTGTAATCAAAATCCCTCCCATATGTCATGGCATCCCAACTATCAGACCATCGCGCCTTTTGATCATATACCTTATATCACTTATCTGGACTATAAATTGAAATAACTTGCTTACCGCTCGCATCACACGTTCTCCTATACAAATTTCTCTCATTACGAAAAGCCAGCCTCCTCCTCTGTCTTTCTTGCGGACATAGTGTTGGTGTTGGTATCAAAAATTTCTGTCATCCAAATGTTGGACTAATTTTCTCATAAAAAGATTTGTCATCCTGTGTGATCTCAAATTCAGTTCACGTAACACGGCAAGTCTTTTTTTCTGTTGGTTGGGGATTGTTTTGCATAATGAGCATACTGTATAAAATAAATTATATTACTAGTTATTTCCTACGAACAATCATTGACATATCTCTACTTATATTCATAGATGCGAGTATAATAGATATGTATTGTAAAATTACAAGGAGTATTTATACTCTACTGTAATAATTTAATTACAACAACTATCGATGCAAGAAATAGCTTCTTTCCTACAGTCTTGTTGACTGAATGACAAGGAATCTGATATATATGTAACCGTTCGGAAACTATGAGCTCAGCCAGCGAGTTCTATTGCTCGTGTTGCGTGATATGAAAGAGTATGGACCTATAAAACATTACAGAAGTTCGTGGGGATGGGAATTATGTCTGAAAGCATACAAAAATGAATCACTACGTTTTGGATACCATCAATTGATTTACTCAAATCATACATAGAACGCCATCAAACATCCTGGAACGAGCTGGGAGAACAATTCTCCTACATCAAGTCTGCGTTTCTCAGTGTTCCAAACCAATATAACATTGAAATCCCCAAGATTCAACTATTCGAAAATTCTGATGGAATTCGTTACATCTTTGCTGATATGTTGTCGCTGATTCAAGAGCAAGGATTGATCACCATCAAACTATTTGCCACCAACACCTTTGAAACCCAGCTCCTCTCCAACACAACCATAAAAACGTATGCACAAAATTTCTTCTCTGAAATACAGAAAAGGAATATCAACATCACAAGCTATGTAGCAGAATGATGAATCATCATGGAACACCTCATGATTGGAGACAACAAATCACAGAAACTCTCTTCCCTCCCAGCAGGCAACAACGCCATCAACCTGTTTGTCATATGAAAATCAATCTACATTATCATCTACAAAGAGACGCCAGTGTGACTCAAAATTGACAGCCCTGAGCTATCTCGAGCAATGCATTTTTTGTTGGAACAGACGCAAAGGTAAAATAACATTATCCAAATAAACTTTGATTATTGTTTTGTCTTTTTTCTATTCTTTTCAGGTGTCTCACGTCAGGATGCAAAGTCGGTATCTGCAGTTTATGTTTCTTGTAAAATGCTACTTCCTGTGCGATCACTCTAAACGGCCTACCAGACTCCTCACATATGAAAATACAGTTGCATATCTTGTCATCATTTAGCAAATCCTCTCGCCCGGCATCATCATAATCACGCCCATAGATCACCTTACTAGTAGGTGGTATTGCTGGATCATAATTGCTATCTAACCACAGGTATCATTTCTGCTTTGCGCTGGCAACATCCAAAGGCATATACTCATCAGCTACCGTTTCATTGTACCCAAAAGAACTCAATGCTGGATCGAAAAACACTCATCGCTCTCACGTTTTTTGCATAGTATTAATTATCATAGCAACCTCTTTTTCGTAGTCTTCTTTCGTGTATTGTTTATTGAAAATGCAGTATGATTTGTTACGAAGTCCAATACATCAGAAACAATCATTACATGAAAAACAGTCAATACAGTACCAGCTACGAGACAATCCATTACATCCAATTGTAAATCAACTATATGTTACGAAATATGTTCAAATCGACTCGTATACGTGCGTTGATTCTGTTCCACAGTTTGTAGTATCTGATGCAGTATCAAAATTCAATCCATCTGTTGTATATTTACAATCATGACACCCAACCATTCAATAACAAAACATACACTCTCAACTGTCTATCATATTATTGCCATACACTTTTTGAGACCTAACGATTCTATCTACTTTACACCCCCTCTGCGTATCTTGAATCTTGTAGCTTGCAAGGGCATCCTGATAGGTCTCTGCTGTATATTGAATATTGTTGATACAGTATTGTTTGTTTAGTAACCCATGGCAATCATAACAATTCTGACATGATTGACAGTCAACGCAGTACGAGCAAAACGAGCAATCATTGCAATAAGAACTAAAAAACACATTGTGGCATCTCACCAAATAAACTCCTTCATAAACAATATCTGAGTAATTCACCCAATATGAATCTACCACATCACGGCACTGCGGCCCGACAGCAGAAGCATAATAGGAATCTTCTATATCCCAACAGTTGAATATCATATAGCAGTTCTTCGCTTGTTCTACATCATTCCCATACTCAGTATTCTCATTTTTCATCAAACTCAATGAGCACCTCGGCACTTTTGCATAAAAATCCTTAAACTGTCATAGGAAACTTTTTGTTGCATCAAATACAACTCAATACTCCGTTCAATCTCGGTTATCAGACCACCAGTAATCTTTGTGATACACCGTATACGCCTTGTCCGGCGAATAAATACTCACAATACTCTCTCACGTCGCATCACACTTCCTCTTATACAACTTCCTCTCATTTCTGAAGAGCAATCTCCTTCTCTGCCTCTCCTCCGGACAAAGCGTTGGTCTCGGTATAGGAAATTTCTTCCCGTCAAATGTCGGTGAAATCTTAGCATAAAATGCGTCATCTGATGAATAAATAGGAAATTCAGTTCAGCTCACAGCACATGTTCTTCGCTCGATAATTGGATCATTCATCTTTTTGCTAACGTGCTCGTAGACTTCACGGGATGTGTAGTGCATAGGTGAAAATTACATATAAACTTTTTATCAAACTATTTTTTTATACGCTTCTAGGCTATATATTTTACCATGATAATCTAGTGGGTAAATAGACAATGTCTCCTCCCCTGTCGCATCGCATTTTCTCATGTACAATGTCCTTCATGGGCGCTTAGCGAATCTCTCTTTGTGTCTTTGATCAGGGTGTTTCTTTGGCAGTGGGATATTATGCTTCTTATAGAATTGAAGTTCATAGTCCTGTATTAGAAATGGGGTCTTGGTAACTACACAGAGAAATACTTTCTTGTGTATGCCATCCATAGATATCAAGTCTGCTCGTTCTTTATCTGTGAAACCAATGGGATCAATTATATTTTGAGCATCATGTACAACCTTACTATTGTTGAGCTCAACGTTTGAGCGTGGGAAATATGTGTCAGCAATTGTTTCATTATAGGAAAACATAGAACCATCTGGAGAAAAAAACTCCCCCCGCCTTCATTCTTTGATCATATCTGTGACAATGAGAGAGACCACTTTTTCATACTCTTCTTTGGAATACTGCTTATTTAGAATACAGTACTCTTTATCACGAATTCACACACACGCAAAACAGTTTTTACAATTGTATATTTTATTTGAATAGTACACATTTGTATTATTGTTGGCATAAAAGTTTCATAAACACATATAACTATTGGCAGATCACATGCACTCATACTGCCATTCTCATCAGGTTGCACCATAGCAATCCATAGAATTTGAATATCCTTCATCATCGAAAGTATATTTCACTCACTGACCATTTGCAAAGTCACATACAAGGACACATGAGTTACAATCTGAGAGGTTATTTCATATTGAATTTTCAGCATTCATGAGATCCAATGCTGGTAATATACGATTGTCATCATCATAATCCTCTCTCAAAGTTCCTGTTTTTTTGAAATACTCCTCTTTAGTGTATTGTTTGTTATAAATACAATATTGTTTATTGTTTAGTCACCAACAGTGATGACAATATGAGCATCAAAAACATCTATCTAAAAATGAGGAGTTGGAGCAATCTTCAGAGTTTTGAGAATAAAACACATTAAAGCATTTTTTACACTTCACGCACTCATAACAATTTTCAGAGTTTTCAATATAAGCACAATCTATACACTGTGAAGATCTTATAATTCACCAGCTATGCAAACATCTGTCAGGTTCTAGCGAAGAAAAGCACATATACGATGAATGAGCTTTGTATGTGTGATTCACATATTCAGCATTTTCTGGATCTACATTATAAAGATTGAATGTCGGCACATCATGCAACAAACCAATAAATTGCTTTTCAAATCACAAGCCACTTTGATACTCTCTTCCGTATTCCATTGCATCCCATGCATCACTCCACCGATATTTTTGATTATATACCTTATATGGTTTATCTGGACTATACATACTAATTATACTCTCTCACGTCGCATCACACTTCCTCTTATACAATTTCCTCTCATTTCTAAACATCAATCTCCTCCTCTGCCTCTCCTCCGGACAAAGCGTCGGTCTCGGTATAGGAAATTTCTTCCCGTCAAATGTCGGTGAAATCTTAGCATAAAATGCGTCATCTGATGAATAAATAGGAAATTCAGTTCAGCTCACAGCACATGTTCTTCGCTCGATAATTGGATCATTTAATTTTTTGCTCACGTGCTCGTAGACTTCACGGGATGTGTAGTGCATATTGATATTTCCTAGATAGTAAATACAGAGGGACCGGTCTCTCGAGGCTCTCCAGCCTCTCTAGCCTCTCTCTTATTTCATTCTCTCAATTCTCTTCAAATGCCTTACATCAAAATGGAACTTCGGCAAATGTATGGTATGCTTTCTATAGAAATCCAACTCCTGTTTCATGATTCTAAATGGTCTACCAGACTCTGCACAAATTACGATCTTTTTCAAAACATCATCATTCGACAATAGATCTTTTCGCGATTGGAAATCCATTTCGGCAGGACGAACTACTTCTGCCCCTTCTGGAACCACAGGGTCATGAGAGATGTCATACCATGTATATCATCTTGCTAATGCGTCTTCTCTAGACATTGGGAGATACTCCTGTGCACACGTTTCATTATAACAAAATGGCGAGATTGATATTGGGAAAAACTCTCCCCACTCTCAATTTGCTTTCATATCACGAATTATTTCAGCAACCTTTTTTTCATACTCTTCTTTGGTATATTGCTTGTTGAAGATACAATATGACTTGTTGCGAAGCCCGTCACACCCAAATATATGTGAACAATCATGACAGTTGAATGAGTAGAATATGTATTTAGATCTTGAGCATCGCGCACAAAAAGCAGATCAATACGACTCGTCTAGCGTTTGCCCCTCATAACACAATTGTGTTTTCCAGCACTGCACGTCGCTTGAATCTTGTACCTGATAAAGACTACGTCAGTACTTTATATTCTGAGAATAAAAACTATTGTAGCAGAAAGACAAATTTGACGAGTGAGATATATTGTATCCATTGCAGTTTTCTGACTGGCGAATATTGTGTGTGCTATCCTTCTTGTATACTGATTGTTTATAATCAGCAAGGAGTTTATCTAAGTATCCATCCTCCTCATAAATCTTTCTGACTACTTCCTTATACTCTTCTTTCGAGATTGGATTATTCATAAACATATAAGATTGATTTTGCAATCCACAACAAAACAAGCAGTGATCACATCAGAGCAAATCATCGCTATACATACACGATGTAGCTTTGATACACCCATGTAAATTACGAGAATCGAAACAATCTACACTAGACAATACCTCATAACAATCTCTACATCCAGTAGCCTCATCACAATCACAAATATTTACTCATCAGTTACTATGATGTGAATACAAACTATCCTCACAATCTCACATTTCAAAACACATATAACAATTTTTTCCTCACACAAAATCACATGTATACTCACAATTTACACTTCACACTCCATTGTCATTGATGATTCAAAGCTTAGGGACTGTCTTTAGCAAGCTATCAAACTGATTGACAAAGCTCTTTCCGCCCTCATACTCTCTTCCATATTGCATAGGGTCCCATGCGTCACTCCATCGATATTTTTGATTGTACACTGTATATGGCTTCTCAGCACTATAAATACTTACCATGCTTTCGCCAGTGGCATCGCATTTTCTCTTATACAGTTTCCTCTCATTTCTAAACTGAGCTCTTCTCCTCAATCTTTCTTCTGGACACAATGTCGGTCTTGGAATAGATTGTTTTATTCATCCAATTACTGGCGATACCTGATTATAAAACAAATCATCAGATGCAAAAATAGGAAACTCTACTCAGCTCACAGCACATGTTCTTTGCTCTATGATTGGATCATTCATAGATTTACTAATTTTTTCATAGGTCTCTTTGGTTGTATAGTGCATTAATACGAAATAGATAATAAAAAAATTAAGGTGCTATTTTGAGATTATTCTATGTTATTTACATTGATGTATTTTTCTGATTTCAGTTTGTATTGGTATGCGAGTATGCCCTCATCTAGATCATCAACCATAATTTCCGCCGTTGCTCATGCATAGTCATATTTACTTACTACCGGCAAGGTGATTCACGCATTTTGCAAAAGACGCTGTTTTTCATTAATTTCTCATCATCAAGTCCATAATGTTATTTTTTTACCCATGCTTTCCTGTTTTTTAGGAAAGTCTAATACTTTGGCATTAATAACCAACTCACCAGTGTCGAGATCAATAGAAGTAATTAGGGTTCAATCTAAATCACACCATACTCATTCTATTCTCTGTCAACTCATTACTTCGGTAATCTCTATATTTAAATCCTTAACTAAGCTAAACATTTCCTCTACTGTCTTGATATTTGGGAAGTAACGCTGAGTTATCTCAAATGCTTGCTTTAACCTATTTTCTTCTTCTCTGGTCTGTGGCGCATTTCGATCTTTGACAGAGCTTAATTGATGGTTAATCAAATGCAACGAATATGCAACTAGCTTTTTTGTAGCATTACTTTTTGATACATCATCATGTATTACAGCATCATCAAACAATGTATTATAACCAGAGTAATTGTTTCTATACATATCAACCACATTTACTATCCTACAATTTTTGTGTTGTTGGAGCCAGTCAAACATTGTTTTTTCCTCCCCATAAATCAGGCTATAGTTTCATCATACCGGGTAGCACGTATGTAGTATTACTTTAGATCAAGGATTTTTATGGAGCAATTCGTATGCAAATTCTACACCATAATGGTCAGATTGTTGGGAAGAGGGTTTATAATCAAGGTCAACAATTGACACATTATTCAGATTTGGATTAGTGATGTTCTTTTGTACCTCCTCTCAGATTAAAGGAAGATAGCTTCATGCATATACATTCACATATATTTTTTCAGATTCCGCATTGCTACCTGCTCCTAATGCTCTTATTAAATCAGCTCCAGGGTTTGAGCTAATATTGTCTTGAGCTCATCACTCACTTTGGTCTGCTGAAAATTGTTTTTTAATAAAGTTACTACTATTCATGGTCTAGAGATTACATATAAAAATTACTAATTGATTATGTTGCACATTCAGATTAACTTACTCTCCTTAAAATCATGGTACTATTTTTTATGATACTTCACCTTATACCATAATTGCATTATCGCTATAATCCCGGCTATCACTCATGATAAAAAGACAGGATTCTGTCCAATCATATACCCATAGACTGCTCGCAAGAGCCAATATTTTTATACTCATCATCCATATATTGCCTTCTCATAGGCCTCCTCACAATACACTTTTCCAGTATATTCTGGTGGATAGACAGCAATCATCTCCTGTCCTGTCGCATCACATTTTCTAAGGAAAAGCTGTCTTCATGGTCTAAGTTGTAACCTCTTTGCATATCTGATATCAGGGTGGTTTGCTGGTAGTGAGATATCGTGTTTCTTGTAAAAATCAACCTCCAGCGATACCAATCTATACGGTCTTTTAGAGTCCGCACAGATGAATATTTCCTTCGTGATACTATCTCCATCTCTCAGCGCCTTGTTCTCCTCTACAGACAACCCAGCAACCTGCGAAACACGGACTCATTCTGGTATTACAGGATCGTAATTTACATCCAATCGCTTATATCATCTTCCTTCAGCTTCCTGCTTTGTCATAGGATAGTACTCATATGCTACGGTTTCATTGTATCCAAATGCTGACATACTAGGATGGAAAAACTCTCCCCATTCACCGCTTACCTTCATCGCTTCAACAATCTTCCCTACCAAGCTTTCATACTCTTCTTTGGTATATTGCTTATTGAAGATACAGTATGATTTGTTGCGCAATCCCACGCATGCAAAACAGTTTGAGCATCAGATACAGTAGTAACAATATCGGCAATCGTATACGTTTTCCCAACATCATAAACAAAATCAAACCTTGCTAATATTGCGTCCACACTCCTCACTCTCATACACCAATGACGCATTTTCTCCCCATGAATCATAATCATAACAATCCTGACAGTTGTGGTTGATTGCACAATACCTACAATCACGAACAGCATCACAGTCCGTCACGAAAGCACTATTGAATGAGTTATTTACAAATGTTCAAACCACCTTCTCATTACCCACTCATTGTATAGCTCTTTTTATAACCTCTTGCCCCTCCACGAGCTGTACAAATTTTTTATAGAGATCAGCATGTTGCTTTTTATACTCCTCCAGTTTTGATGGATACTCTTCAGCAGTATATTGAATATTCTCTATCAATATTTTTTATCATGCAGGTTGTAACACATGAAACAGTTAGTACAATTGTGACAGTTGTACAGATATGAACTATCTACACACTGTGAGCACAACACCGACCAAAACAACTTCGTAGATCCGATACAATTCACACACTCATAAGTGATTGTATTTTCATATCAATATGTACAATCTGCGCTATCATTCACATAGAAGACATGTTCAGCATTGTACACATTCTCACAAAATGCCATTTCAAAACACATATAACAATTCTTCGCAATGCCGGCTGAATTCGTATAATCACTATTTTCTTGCTTAATAAACTCCTTTATCAATGAATCTTTCGGCACCGCCTCAAAGAGATTCTGAAATTGTGCTCCAAAAGACTTTTGTTCATCGTACGCTACACCGTATATCATCGCATCCCATGAGTCGCTCCATCGAAAATGTTGCTTATAGACTGGCAATTTTTTATCAGCCGAATACATGCTTACTATACTCTCTCCTGTCGCATCACACTTTCTCTTGTAGAGCTTCCTTTCGTTTCTAAAAAGGAGTCTCCTTCTTTGTCTTTCTTCGGGACAAAGCGTAGGCCTAGGAATAAGGTGCTTTTGCCCTGCAAACGTAGGACTCACCTTCTCATAAAACGCATCATCTGATGCATAAATAGGAAATTCAGTTCAGCTCACAGCACATGTTCTTCGCTCGATAATTGGATCATTCATTTTTTTACTCACATACTCATAGACTTCACGAGAAGTGTATTGCATATTGACATTGGGTAGAAGTAAATACAGAGAGACCGGTCTCAAAAGGCCTCCAACACAAAGAATTCTACACTACCATTTGCATAATTCAAGAGAATGTGTATAATAAGTGTGAAGAAATCTTTCACAACACTATAAACACTCTACCCATGTCACTTATTGAACAATCTCTCATAGAATACTGACTCACAGAAATGCAGGCAAAAACCTTCATTACTATTTTCCAATACGGCCCCAAACCCGCAAGTAGTATTGCAAAAATCATATGAGTAGAAAGAACCAACACCTACAAAACAATTCAAGTCCTCATACAACAGTGACTCATTTGAGAAACAACAAAAGATGGAGTAAAACAGTTTTTTGTCCCAGACAAAGAAGTCTTTAGAAAGCAGCTCGAACAGCGCCAAAAAACAATGGAAGAAACCGAAAAAAAACTTCCAATCATAGAGGCAGAGCTTGCAAAAATCGAATGATGACGTATCTCCCCTCTACCCAAAATGCGCTTTTTCGAATGACTCTCCGGAATCGAGAACTTATTTGACGATATTATAACCACTATCAAGAACTCTGGTTACCTTGTCATCAAATGCTTTGCATCGAACACCATAGAATCTCAATCGCAATCATCTAGACAACTTAATGAGATAGTACCGTTCTTTTTTTCATTTATACAAAAAAAGCAGGTTCGCGTAGAAACACTGCTTTGAAACTGAGTACTCACATTGGAAAACACTTTGAAGACATATGACCTCAACACCCTTTGATCACTCCCCTGATGAAATAACGCCGTACATATGTTTGTTGTGTGAGAGCTATTCTACATCGCTATCTTCAAAGACGTCCCAATCTGAATCAAAATTGAGAGCCCCGAAGTAGCAGACATCATGCACTTTCTCCTCAAACAAATGAACTAATTACCACCAAACGTCCAAGTCCTCACTGCAATATCAACCATATTTTCAAGATCTACACTCTTTGCTAAATCCGCATTGGCACTAATCACATACACACTTGTGGCGTCTCTCAACACCACCACCGTATATTCTTTTTGCACCCTTGCTATTCTTCATCTATACTTCACGATTCTTGCTAAGTTCCCATTTTCTGTTCTTGCGAGTTCTGATTTGATTGTCATCCCTCATCTAAATAACTTCCTCATCTGCGCCGTAGCCTTCGCATACAGCACTTCTGATGTTTCATTTGCATTTCATTTTGTCACATAGAAGAGTGATGAACCAACATTTGCTCTCCCAACTTGTCCCACCGGAGTAAACATCGTCACTAGCTTTCATCTTCATGTAATGTCTTTGTATTGAAATGTTTTTGGATATTTGAAGGTAAATGATTTATCTGGAGCTGTGTATGTAAGGAGATCTTCAGTATCCATAATATCCAGACGCACAAGATGAGCAAACGGCTCTCCATTGTATGTAGTAAAATTTCATCATACCGACAAGGCAGATCTATCCAGCACCATAGTATTTACTGTACCATTAAATCCTACTCATCAGTCATTAAATGTTGTATCTAGATCTCAATTAGGCCACAAACGAGCTATTGCTCATACAGAACTACCACTATACATATTAAAATTACCTCAGATGATTATTCTACCATTTTCTTGTCTTGCCATAGCCAACACTCGTCAATTATGATTGAATCTTCTCGTCACGAATCACGTACTCACTCTTCCAGCACTATTTATTCTTGTAACATATGAGGCAGTCGAATTACATGGTATATAAATCTCAGCATCACTTACATACAACATTGTTGGGATTCACTTAAATCAAGGACACTCAGCAGTTCTATCGAATGCATTATCGACACCTCAATTAGGAAGAAGCTTGACAAGTTTATTTCTTGCCATTCAATCGTACGTACTAAACAATCATCACACTAGTATACCTCAATCGCCTAGCGCTACTACTGTATAGACTTGCGAATTAAATCACGCTCATATATTAAATGTATTGTCTATAGAACCATCTAAATTTAGACGTACTAATCTATTGCGAATTGTTCATTGGTATGTTGTAAATTTTCATCATACAAGTATTTTTCAATCTGCTTGCTGTGTAAGTCCATTTACTTCATCATTGAATCAAGTTCACATCACAAAGCCCGTATCTACACTACCATCCTGTCTAAACATGATAATGTTATTGGCTATTGCTCATCTAAATCTCGTGAATTTTCATCACACCAAAACTCTTCAATCCTGCAATTTTAGAATTGCATAAATTGTAGGGACATCGAATCATCATTGATCGATACCATAAAATGTATCCGCAACACCATCATCGCTTAAGCGCATATATCCTCTATTCAATACTCATACATTGTTCTTCATATAAGAGTAGAATGCCCCTCATACAAGAAGTGAATTATTGGTTGTATCTTTTGCAATCACAGAAACAGGCCCATCAACCCCATTTGCTCTCTCAGCAAAAGAGTCCAATGTCCCATTTGGATTTAAGCGAGCAACCTGAGGACGAATTTCTCCATTTGCAGTAGAAAATGTACCAACGGCAATTATTTTATCGTCTGATTGAATCTCTATACCAAGCGTATACCTATTAAATGTAGCAGTATAATTGAATCAAGTATTGGTCGCTCAATTTGCACTCATGCGTGCTATATGTCTGATCCCCTGGATAGGCCATATACTACTTCCCCAAGGTCATGCAAAATCTCATACCACCACAATATCTCAGTTTGACATAACTTCAATATCTTGAATTCCACGAGATTGTAACGTCAGTGATCTCGCATTGAATCAAGTATCTACCTTACCATCTGGATGAATACGAGCTATACAAGATTGATTATATCATCTCAAGTTACAATACGTTCATCCCAACAAAACTTTTTGATCAGGAAGCACATACATACGCGCGACTCATTCATTCACATCACGAGCTCTTTCTTGATCAAAAGTCGTATCTACAGACGCATCATCATTCAAACGAATCAATCACTTTGTATAGTTGTATCATTTGTATGTACCAGCCAATCTACGACCTCATACCAAAACTTTATTTTGTCATCATATAGTCTGGAAGGCAACTGATGTAGGGCCATCTCATGCAGTAAATCAAACTCAAACCGCAAAACTTGTATCAATCCTTCCATCAGTATTGAAACGAATAATTTTACCATCTGCTACTCCATTAAACTGCGTATGATTTCAAATTACTACTAATTTCCCATCTGACTGAACTCACAATCATCTAATAACATTGTTGAATCCACCTGGATATATATAAAATGAGGTATCAAGCGATCAATTACTCAACAAACGGAATGGTCTAATCGCCCTTACTCATCAATGAGTAATCATTCATACTGCATAGATTTTCCCATCGGAATGTAGTGCAAATCCCTGCACTGACTCTATAGAGGTTAATCATGTTACCCTAAATCAGGTATCTATCATTCAGTTTGCGTGTATGCGATATAGTCAAATATGATTTACCCCATTATCATATTTATCACCAGCAATCAATATTTTTCAATCAGGTTGTAGTTTAACATCCTCTACAATAGGATTTATCCCCCAGCTAAATCTAAACTGAGCAGGTCATACAAAATTATAATCTGGATGCACTATCGCACCTCAGTCAGCTAGAACTCAGAAAGCTGTTCCAAAACAAAAAACAATACATCACAGCAATAATCACTTTATTTTTTGTACCATGAGAAAAATAAATCATAAATATAAAAACAACTTCACCATAGTAACAATACAACAAACTATTGCAAAGAAAAATATGAAAAAACAAAAAAATCTAAACACATTAGAGCGTTTAGATTTTTAGTTTGTATATCAATTAAGTACCAGAGTCAAAGTAAAGAGGATAGCCAGGCCAAAACTTTTATTGTTTTGGTTGTTTTTTCTAATAAGTTAGAAAAGTGGTTCATCCCCACGTTCCCGTAGGGATACCTTGTTACGACTTCACCCCAGTCATCGATTCCCTATTCAATCCGCAGTGCGAATCTTCATAAGGCCTCAACTCCCATGGTGTGACGGGCGGTGAGTGCAAGGAACAGGGACATATTCACGGTGACAATGCTGATTCACCATTACTAGCAATTCCGACTTCATGTAGGCGAGTTGCAACCTACAATCTGAACTTGGGGAAGGTTTGGAGTTTTGCTCTACCTCGCGGCTTTGCTTCTCATTGTTGCTTCCCATTGTATGATCTATGATGCCCTAGGCATAAGGGGCATGAGGATCTGACATCATCCTCTCCTTCCTCCTTCTTGCGAAGGCAGTTTCTCTAGACACTGTAACTAGAGATGAGGGTTGCGCTCGTTTCTAGACTTAACTAGATACCTTGCGGCACGAGCTGACGACGACCATGCACCACCTGTGTACCCCGTGCATTGCTGCACTAACTGAGTTTCCCCAGTGACAAAGTACATGTCAAACCTAGGTAAGGTTTTTGGCTTATTGTCCAATTAATCTAGATCATCCACTGCTTGTGTGTTCCCCCGCCTATTCCTTTGAGTTTCAGTCTTGCGACTGTACTACCCAGGCGGCTTGCTTAACCCGTTAGGTTACAATACCCCAGAGATCAAGTCTCTTAAGACATTTAGCAAGCATAGTTTACGGCATGGACTACCGGGGTATCTAATCCCGTTTGCTACCCATGCTTTCGTCTCTCACTGTCAGGATAATTATAGTTAGCTGCTTTCGCTTTCGGCATTCCTCCCAATATCAACGGATTTCACCCCTCCACCGGGAATTCTACTAACCCCTAATAACCTCCAGATATATAGTATCCATTCCCTTCCCTTAGTTGAGCCAAGGTCTTTAAAAATAGACTTATATAACCAGCTACAGACTCTTTACGCCCAGTAAATCCGGATAACGCTTGGGACCTACGTATTACCGCGGCTGCTGGCACGTAGTTAGCCGTCCCTTATTCTTGGGGTACCGTCATTCGTCTTCCCCCAGAAAAGAAGTTTACACCCCGCGAGGCTTCATCCTTCACGCAGAATCGCTGGTTCAGGCTTTCGCCCATTGACCAAGATTCCCCACTGCTGCCCCCCGTAGGGGTATGGACCGTGTCTCAGTTCCATTGCGGCCGGACATCCTCTCAGACCGGCTACTCGTCATAGGCTTGGTAGGCCTTTACCCCACCAACTACCTGATAAGCCGCACCCTCCTCCTAGAGCAATAAATTGTTTCCTCATGGTATTTTCATTTCCATGAGCGTATGGGGATTTAGCTTGATCTCTCAAGTTGTTCCCCTCTCCAGGGCAGATTAAGCACGTGTTACTCGCCCGTTTGCCACTAACTTGTTAACCGAAGTCAACAAGCCCGTTCGACTTGCATGTGTTAGGCGTTCTGCTAGCGTTCATCCTGAGCCAGGATCAAACTCTTCATAAAAAAACCTACGAATAGGTTTATAGTAGGTTTGACCTGACTATTCCTCTTTACTTTGTTTCTGATCTTAATTGATATACATGATAATGATCTCGCAACAATCTTCACAATAGGTGGCGTCAATCTACTTTCCCACGACGTTTCATCGCAGTATCATTGACTACCGTGGGCTTGACTTCTGTGTTCGGAATGGGAACAGGTATTTCCCCACGATACATCGGCACCACCAAGTGTGAAGACTATTACGTCCTCAACAGTATAGATATATTATATTTTCAAAAGAGTGATATGTCCCTCGAGCGATTAGTACTTCTTTGCTCAACGTATTGCTACGCTTCCACATAAAGCCTATCAACCCCATAGTCTATGGGGGCTCTTACCTTTGGATCACTCCAAAGTGGGTAATCTAATCTTGTGACTAGTTTCCCGCTTAGATGCTTTCAGCGGTTACCTGTACCGAACGTAGCTACCCAGCCGTGCCATTGGTATGACAACTGGTTCACCAGAGGTTCGTTCACTTCGGTCCTCTCGTACTAGAAGCGACGTCACTCAAATTACCTACGGATACAGTAGATAGGGGCCGAACTGTCTCACGACGTTCTGAACCCAACTCGCGTCCCGCTTTAATGGGCGAACAGCCCAACCCTTGGGACCTTCTACAGCCCCAGGATGCGACGAGTCGACATCGAGGTGCCAAACGGAGTCGTCGATATGGACTCTTGGACTCCATTAGCCTGTTATCCCCGGAGTAGCTTTTATCCGTTGAGCGGATTCCCTTCCACATGGAAAATCCGGATCACTTTCACCTAGTTTCCTACCTGTTCGACCTGTTAGTCTGACAGTCAAGCATGCTTTTGCGAATATACGTCCAGCACGGTTTCCATCCGTGCTAAGCACACCTTTGTACGCCTCCGTTACTTTTTAGGAGGCTCCCGCCCCAGGCAAACTGTCCAACAGGCACTGTCCCCCACTTTTGTGGGGTTAGTAACGCTATACATAATGGGTGGTATCTCACTATTGACTCCGCGCAAGCCAAAGCCTACACATCAACGTCTCCCACCTATGCTGAGCATCATGTACCACGTTACAATACCTATCTACAGTAAAGCTTCACAGGGTCTTCCCGTCTAGCTGTATCTATCCGGCATTTTTACCGGAAATGTAATTTCACCGAGTCCGAGATTAAGACAGTGTCGAGATGGTTATGCCATTCATGCGGGTCGGAACTTACCCGACAAGGAATTTCGCTACCTTAGGACCGTCATAGTTACGGCCGTCGTTAACTAGTGCTTAACTCACGAGCTTGCACAAGCGAGCTTAACATTCTAGCACTGGACAGGCATCACCTCCTATACATCCACTTACGTGTTAGCAGGAAGCTGTGTTTTTGGTAAACAGTCCCCCCGACTACTTTTGCTGCGACCCTCATTGCTGAGGGCAGGACTTATCCCGAAGTTACGTC
The DNA here is from genome assembly GCA_039809345.1 of Candidatus Absconditabacterales bacterium. Lineage (GTDB taxonomy): Bacteria > Patescibacteriota > Gracilibacteria > Absconditabacterales > Absconditicoccaceae > JBDHUW01. Next base: position 123,081 of record JBDHUW010000004.1, read on the forward strand.
CGTTCATTTGCCAAGTTCCTTAATCACCGGTTGTCTCGAGTACCTTGGTATTCTCTACCAACCTACTTGTGTTAGTTCTGGGTACAGGCTGTTATATGATAAGTTTAGCGGGTTTTCTCGGCACCGGAACTCTATGAATCCCTCCCTTGCGGAAAGTTTCTCTCACACTCAACGTTTTATTCCGCGACGGATTTGCCTACCGCAGACATACTAGCAGATGCTAGATTTGCTTCATGTGTGTGACTCACATCCTTAGTGAGCTCATACGTATCCCAATGCGTTACCACATCACTCATATAACAGGGACGGGAATATTAACCCGTTATCCATCGGCTGCCCCTTTCGGGTTGACCTTAGGTCCTGCCTAACCCTACGCTGATGAACATTGCGTAGGAATCCTTAGGTTTTCGGTAAGCAGAATTTTCATCTGCAATCGTTACTTATGTCAGCATTTTTACTTCTCAATAGTCCACCACAGCTTACGCTGTAGCTTCAGCCCAATTAAGAACACTCTCCTACCACTCAATATCTTACGATATTGGTTTTCGACGTCGGTAAATAGCTTAGCCCCGTTACATCTTCGGCGCATACCCGCTTGTCCAGTGAGCTGTTACGCTTTCTTTAAAGGATTGCTGCTTCTGAGCAAACCTCCTGGATGTCTGAGCAGATACACATCCTTCTCCACTTAGCTATTATTTGGGGACCTTAGTCGGAAATCTGGGCTGTTACCCTTTCGACCGCGAAACTTAGCTCCCGCGGTCTAACTGCATACAATTCCTTACAGCATTCGAAGTTTAACAGGGTTTGGTAATGCCTCTCGACACCCCTAGCCCTACAAGAGCTCTACCTCTGTAAGATCTTATGTACACGCTAACCCTAAAGTTATTTCGGAGAGAACCAGCTATCACGTTATTCGATGAGCTTTTCACTCCTAGGCACAAGTCATCCAAAGGACTTGCAGCTCCAACTGGTTCGGACCTCCAGGTAGGTCTCCCTACCCTTCATCCTGCTCATGCCTAGCTCATAACGCTTCGGGTCTATTGATAGCAACTAAGCGCCCTATTCAGACTCGCTTTCGCTGCGGCTCCGGGTATAACTCCCTTAACCTTGCTACTATCAATAACTCGCTGACCCATTCGTCAATAGGTACGTTGTGACCCGGCCGAAGCCAGGCGCCAACTCCCTTGTAAGCTATAGATTTCAGGTTCTATTTCACTCCCCTTCCCGGGGTTCTTTTCACCGTTCCCTCACGGTACTATGCACTATCGGTGTAGAAAAGTATTTAGTCTTGGACAGTGGTCTGCCCGGATTCACACAAGATTTCACGTGTCTCATGCTACTTGGG
>JBDHUW010000005.1:0-109802 GCA_039809345.1 Candidatus Absconditabacterales bacterium
GCGGGATTCGAACCCGCGGTACCGTTAGGTACGACTCGTTAGCAGTGAGCTGACTTCGACCACTCATCCACCTCACCAAGTCGACAATTCTTGTTTGTTTAGCACTGGGCAGACTTGAACCGCCGACCTCGCCCTTATGAGAGGCGCGCTCTAACCAGCTGAGCTACAGTGCCATATTTTTGCACTTATACAAGACCAAAAACGCAGAGTATGATGATACTCTTTTTAATTTTGCTTTTCAAACCTTGAGAGGCAACGTGCACATTGCTTTTACACGTCACGAGAATATATAAAATCTGTCAAGGAATGCAAGAGGATTTTTTACTTACTTAGATATTTTTTGGTATTGGGTCTGTGGGTTTGGGATTTCGGGATTCGTTTATCTTTCCATTGAGTAATTTGTGGCAATATTGAAGATTTATTTCTTTGCAGAGACTGAGAAATATGCCAGGCTTTTCATGGTTTCAAATCTCATGTCATAGGAGTGAAGTATTTTTCCATGAGTTAATTTCATTTTGCTGAACTTTAATATCATAGGTTTTTAAATAGTTCACAATATTCTTTGCATTTATCGTTGGTATAGAGAAACACTCGTTGTGTTTAGTTAACATAATTGCTGCAATATATCTTACTATATGTTGTTGGCAAATCAGATCTCTAACTGATAGAGCGGCACTATCTTGGATTGTATCGTCTGTTTGCATATGTTTTATTGTTGCAGCCGTTGCTATTTGCATTATTTCTTCTTCTGTCAAAATGGACGGAAGTTTACCTCAGAATTTTTTAAACTTCAAAAGCAATTCCCAAAGAACACCCATCTCATCAAGATTTTTTGTGTCTATATTCTGTGCTACTTTAAGTGTATTGATGCAAAGTTGATTTAGTAGTGCAGTGTCTCATTGAGATAGTGTTTTTAGGCTCTTGCAAAAATGTTGAGAAGGTTTAAAATGTGCTCCAAATAGCTGTTCTGATGTTAACTTTTGAAAAATCTCATCCACACCTAGATATTCAAGATTCTTAGGTATTCATGGTACTTGAATAGTGTTTCGCACTAAAAGATTTTTCTTGTTTGAATATTTCTCAGGCATATAATCAAGTGGCGTTCCATCAACATTATCCTTTGCAACAAGAATCACTCTTCCATTTCGTCCACTAAACAGTGTTGACAATGTTTTTGGTGCCTTCCCTTGGAGAAGATACTCAGCTCATGTCACGACTAAAATATCGCAGTAGTCTTGTATTGAATAAAAAGCATTTTTGATCGGAGATAGCTTTTGGGCTATTCTATCGTGATAATTTTTTCCACAAAATGCATTTAGTTTAGCTATATCTTCAGCCGCCCCTGTTCGAACAACTAAATCTTTAGTGTATGTTATCTTTTTGTATGCCACTATTTTTTGTATTGCTGCATACACAAATTGTGGGTCTCAATCTGGTGATAAGCACAATACGGGTGCATGCTGAGTTGGAAAGTCACTGATGTTTTTGATAATGTGTTCGATTTTTGCCGCCCCTTCAGTAGATTTAATTATTTCTATATAATTATTATAATCGAATTTTGGTATTGCTCTAATGTGGTATTTATTGTATGTGTCTACAAGTTGTTTCTCCAATTCATTACTATGCATAGTAGGTGACGGTGAGTAATTTTTGTTGACGTTTTTTTGGGTTTCCTGTGGGTTTGCAAAAATATCGAAAACGAAAGCTATTTCTGTTCAATATTCTGTGGTCAGTGTATCTAAAACCACTTCTTGAAATCATTGTTGTATTGTGTTATACTTACCTCACGATTGCTCAAATTCTGGATAGTTTTCAAATAAATCAAAAATGGCATTAGTACATGCTAAATGTAGCAAAAGTACTTTGCCCCCGTCTTCTTTTTTTGTTTTTTTCTCTACATCATGAAAAAATAATTTATTGGAGTAATCACGAATATGATATTGATCCAATATAGGTCATATTCTTTTTTTAAATCCATCTAACAACTCATTAGCTTTTCCCAGAAGTTGTTGTTTAGTTATTTTGTTCTGATTAGTTTGTGCCATGTCTGGTAGTTGTGTATCTGTAGATTGAGTAGTCGGTGGTTGTACTTGCTCTGGATATTTATCTGACAGAAATGCAATACAAAAGTCATAGAAAGTCTTATTTTCTATGTCAATTGATTCGTTGTCTTGCGTTTCAATAGTCTCAAGGGCGGTCTTGAGAGTCTCGCTCAGATAATTATAAAAATCTATATCTAGTATAGCCTCAACAACCTTTTCAATTTTTTCGTTTCCCTCACAGAGTGCATATAAATGACCTTTTGCAACGTCATTTTCTTCTGAATGGGTTACCCTATTTTTGATTTCATATGCAATTATTTTTGTCTTGTTAAGAAATGGGCCTATGGCATCATTGAATATCTTACTGTCCATTATACTTGTTATTTTATTCTTCAAATCAGAATTATCTCCCAAAAAATGTTCAGTTAGAGGAGTCTCCCCTACTGGTCTGATTTCTTTATTGATTGATAGATCTGTTGGCGTTCATAATCACATAGTTTTTATTATATATTTTCTTGACTATATGTCAATACTTGTTGATTGATTGATTGCTTGAAAGTTGGTGGGGAATTCCTATACAATATAATTATTTACAATTAGCTAGTGCATATGGAATTATGATGATGACCGGATATTGGTTTAGGTACAGTTTCGACTAGTGGAGAGTGAAAGGAGGTCTCGCAGGAAGATATGGTGCGTGTCTCAGAAAGTATGCAAAAAGCTGCGCAAATGTGAGCACAAACGAGATGAGATAGCAAGCAAAATGCACAAGTTGCGAAATATCTTGAGTTTCTTTTTGGTGAGATCAAGAGTGATGAGATATGGTGATTGTTGCTCGATGTGTGCACCAAACATGATTCTTCTTGAACCAATATGGTGATAGCAGTAGAGGAGCTTGTGATGATTACCTACCCGTTTTTCCGCCCTCAGTTTGAGGAAAACTGACTCAAAGAAGTTTTTCAACATCAGCTACCTAGTATCGCTGAGGTTTCATTGGATTCATATGTATCGTACTTGCGTGATGTAAACTACTTCTATGAACTTATCAAGCAGACAAGCAATGAAAAGCTGGCTAAGCTTGCCGTTGCATTGCTCGAGTACTTTGGATATAGTGCAATTGCTCCTGAAAAAAAGCAAGAAGTTTACAATGATATCATCGTGAGAATCGGATAGTTTTACCATCATTATACCACAATTAGAGATATGAGACAAAATATTATAGAGGTTATCAATGTGCAAAAAGAGTTTATCAAGCTCAGAAAGAAAACACAAATTCTCAAAGACGTTTCATTTACAGTAGCAAAGTGAGATATCTTTGGATTTCTATGAGCAAACTGAGTAGGTAAAACTACACTTTTGAAATGCATTTTTCACTTTCATACTACAACAGGTGGTACGATAAAGCTTTTTTGAGAGACAGATTATTATAAGCAAGAGATTTTCAAAAAAATATGATATGCACCAGAACAAACATTTCTCTATCCGTTTTTGACATCGGGAGAACTCTTGGATTACATGGGGAAATTGGCTGGAGTAGACAATGCAACTATCAAAAAAAGATGAGACCAGCTCATCGAAACGTTGGGATTGTCATTTGCTCGTGATCGTCGCATATCAGCGTATTCTAAAGGTATGAAGCAGAGACTCTCGCTCGCAGCATCATTGATCAATGATCCAGAATTGATATTTTGGGATGAACCAATGTCATGACTCGATCCACTTGGTCGTATCCTCGTGAAGGACCTAATGCGTGATCTCAAAAAACGTGGGAAAACCCTCTTTTTCAACACACACATCCTATCAGACGTACAAGAAGTCGCAGACGAATTCGCAATCTTACACAATGGAACAATCGTCTATGAGGACATACCAAGCAATATCTCAGGGTCTCTAGAGGAGTTTTTCACTAAGACTGTGAGGGAGATAGATGCACACGTGAAGGTGCAGTAGGAGTTAGAGAGAGTAATTTATTAGAATAATCACAATGGTTATATTAATTTGTTTTCTATATTATGAATGATCTAGGAATAGAGGGTATATGAATCTCTCAAACGCCGTTCCCCGTATCACAACAATGATCTTTTGTGGGCGATGTTGCAGATGCAATGAGTCAAAGTCCAATTAATCTTATATATGAGGAAATAAATTTTCTAAAATCGCAAAAAGGTAAAGAGAATCTGGGAGATTATATATCAACTTTTGATAATGTGAAAAATAGTAATCTGAGCGATAATTTAGATGAGAGAGCATACCATGAAACGATTGTCCATATGGCAATAGACTCCCTACCTGATAAAAGATATTATGATCTTGGCGAGGAATATATGAAAAAAGGAAATCTACCCACAGAAGCACTAAAACAGATAATTGCACAACTTAAGATTGAATATGAGCTTACTGATAATCAAAAAGCAATTACTATGGACTATTTAGTTAAGGGAGATAAGCCTACTAAAGCTCTGAAAATTGCGCTTTATTGAGTAGGGTATGATGAATGAGATGATTGAGTAAAGTATGATGAATGAGTTGAGTAATTTTAGTTTACACTGTATTCACTTGATTATCATATTTCCCTAGTGCAGCACATGTAATTGCTTCCATCCGCATTTTAGCATTTTTTTCAAATGATTCTGACGTACATCGTGCAAGTGCTGGTCATACTCGGATGTTGCCTGTGAAATCATTGATTTTTTCGTTTTCACTTTCATACGCATATCCATAGATAGCTCATGATTCAACTAGTTTGATGACAAGGTTGTGATTGTAAATTTTATCTACATGTATAATTGATGCGAATATAGCTGATTTTTTCATTGAAAGAAGCATGTCATCGGTGATCAGTCAGGTTGTTTCTTCATTTTGCGCTACGGTAGGGAAAATGATGTCGGATTGAGACATAAGCTCATCTAGACTTACATGAGAGAAACGATCGTCCCTCGAACTTTTAGACCAATAAACAATATTCATTCCCAATCATGTGCATAATTGTGCTATAGACTTTCCAATTGCACCTAGTCCGATAATCCCTGCCGTCTTTCATCTTAATTCTATTCATTGATGGAGGACAAAATCAGCTTTCCAAGAGTCTTTTATGATCATTGGAACTTTTCTCGCTACGTTGAGAGTCATCATAATCGCTCGTTCAGCTACAGATTGTGTCGAAAATCATCTTAGGTTTACTACAGGTATATTGCTTTGTTTTGCTGCATCTATATCAATCCATGAAAATGATGTTGTCTGCAGACAAATTGCTTGGACGTTTTTCATAGCACTGATTATTTCTTTGGGCACATTTCGTCAGCAAAAATCCGGGTCTATCGCAACTATTTTTGGATCTTCATCATATAGCTCTTTTATATCACTGAGTGGTACTATATCTTTGAGTATCACAATATCTCATTGACTTTGTAATTGTTGAAGATCATTGCTATCAAATATTGCATCTGCAATCGGAGAGAGGATTATGATTTTCATGTAGAATGAGAAATAATAAAGGTGATAATTCCATATTTTTTTTCTACTCAAACGATAATATTTGAAATCCATACTTTTCTATATCTTCAGCAGGCCAAAGAGTAATGTCTTTGGTTTTTCTGACATGGGTAACCTCTTTTTCGATTACCCTTCCCGTGTATTTTTGTGTTACAGGATCCCATTCTTGTAGTACTAGAGTATCTCACACAGAACACTCCCAATCTGCTAGACGCAATTCATATTTTTTACTTCATTCAAGAATTCTCTGAAAAGATTCTGAGTATATTTTTTTCTCGTGAATCATTAATTAATACGCAATCGCAAATAAAACCCTTTTCTCACTTGGCTTTCCTGTCTTCACACATACGCCATTTTCTGACTGTGCGTCTTCTGGTATACAACGAATAGTGGCTTTGGTTTCTTGTTTGATGAGTTCTTCAGTTTCTGGTGTGCCATCCCAGTGAGCTAATACAAACTTTCCATCTTCAAGCGCTTTTTTGAATTCATCATAGGTTTCTACCTTGACTGTATTTGTTTCTCTCATAGTTTTAGTTTTTTCAAAAAGATTCTTTTGCATATCATGCAATATTGATACAACAGTATCGGTGATATTATCTCACGCTAGAGATTGTTTTACACCAGTGTCTCTGCGGAAGAGCTCAACTGTGTTGTTTGCAACGTCTCTTGGTCATACGGCGATACGTACCGGTACTCATTTGAGTTCGTATTCTGCGTATTTTCGACCTGGTGATTTTTGATCATCTCGGTCGATTGAGATACGAACTAATTCTTGAATATCGCCAAGATATTTTGATGAAATACTGAGTGAGCTTTTTTTCAATGGAGTAGTGATTTTGTTTTCGATATAGCTTTCTATGATTTGCTTGTCTTCAGGTGTTTTCCAGATTGGAACGACGATCACATGTATCGGTGCAAGTGCTGGTGGAAGCACGAGTCATTTGTCGTCTGAATGAGACATAATCAGTCACCCCATCATGCGAGTACTTGCTCATCGTGATGTAGCCCAAGCGTGTTCAGGTTTATTTTCTTTGTTTACAAATGTAACGTCAAACGCTTTCCCAAAGTTTTGTCACAAAAAATGTGAAGTACATGCTTGCAATGCTTTCCCATCTTGCATCATACATTCAATCGTATAGGTGTTTTCTGCTCCTGCAAAACGTTCATTTTCTGACTTTTCACCTGGTACTCCAGAAATTGCTAAGAAATTATTGAAAAAATCCTGATACACATCTCGCATTTTTTTTGTTTCTTCTATCGCTTCGTCTGCTGTAGCATGCGCGGTGTGTCATTCTTGCCAAAGAAATTCAGCAGAACGCAAAAAAAGTCTTGTGCGCATCTCTCGGCGTACGACATTCGCTCGTTGATTGATGAGAATAGGTAGATCGCGGTATGATTGAATCCAGTCTTTGTACGTGTTCCAAATGATGGTTTCCGATGTGGGACGAACAATCAGTTCTTCTTCTAATTTTGCATCAGGGTCTACTTCAAGTGTTTTTGTGGTTTCATCTTTTTTTAAACGATAGTGCGTAACGACCGCTGCCTCTGTTGCAAATCCATCTACGTGCTTTGCTTCTTTAGAAAAAAATGATTTTGGAATAAAGAGCGGGAAGTATGCATTTTGATGTCACGTAGCTTTAAACATAGCATCTAAATATTTTTGCATATTTTCCCAAATTGCATATCCATACGGTTTGATAACCATACATCAACGTACTGCTGAAGTCTGCGCTAGTCATGCTTGTTCTACAAGTTCGTTGTATCGAGCTGAAAAGTCTTTGTCGCGTGGAGTGAGTGCCATGTGTAGAAGGAGGTAAGTTAATGTATAAATTGACTGATTTTAATATACGTAAATTACAGTTCAATACAATATTTTTTCTCCAAAATCACCCATTGCATTTCTCCTCCAAAATCCTTACAAATAGCCCATTTATTTCGTATGTAAAAACATGAAATTCATTTCATCAATATGGAAAAGTTTATACGACGTACAGTGGTATGAAGAGCGCTGATTGAAGATGTCATTTGGGGCAGTGCTACGGCGTTATATGCGTTTGTTTTATTTTCTGGTAGTAGTAGCATTTTTGCTTGTTACGGTACCGTTGATGATTTTATTGGCTGAGGATAAAATTAGACGGGCGTGACAGAGGGTAAACAATGTAGTTAGCACCCTTTATCCAGATGATTTGATACTACAGGTATCTCAGGCAAGTTGAGTAGTGAGTAATGCGACTGGACCTACGATTATTACTTTGGCACAAGCTCAAGCTGCTATATGAAATCCGGATGAGGTTGACCCAGATGCTAGGAAAAATTTCTTAGTGATTGATACGAGTGAAGATGCGCCAACATTGGATGAGTATGACACATATGTTTTGGTCAAGAATAGCACACTAGAAGTGATGTCTGAAGAGTGAAAAAATGATATTTATCCAATTCAAGATATGTTGATCTGAGCAGGCGTATCACCTACAGAAACGATTGTAGTAAACCAGGATGTCATTGTTTCTACCATTCAATCAGCAGTAGAAAATATCATAGCGATGAGACGAACATTGTGGTGGGGAGTGCTACTAGGCATTTTGATTTTCTGTGCATTTATAGCATTGTTTGTGTGACTCTTTGTAGCGATTGTGATGTTTATACATTGAACGCTCGTATACTTGATTTCAAAAACCATAAAGGGATGACTGACATATGAACAGTCATATAGTATGGCATCAAGTGCTTATACTGTACCGTTTCTCATATATCTTATATATCCATCATTTTGGGGACGGGTGATTATCACAGGTATAATCTCATTCTTTGTCATGAAAAGGATGCAACAAAAAAAGAATAACACAGTGATTGATGTAAGCGAAAAAACTACTGATTGAAACCTCTCATAATACGTTTGACCGGTCTATATGAAATACCTAAGATTAGAGCATTGAGAATGAGCGCATATACAACCAGATATCCAATAGGCAAGATAGTACTTCACAAAAGATATCTTGCTCCAAACGTAAACGACGCTATACATAGCACAATTCCAAACACATATTTCCATGAAAATATCAGAGATGCTTTTTGGGTGTGGGCGATGTAGAGCCCACCAAGCACATATATTATTTCCATGGTAATTTGTGTGATGATTCAACCTCCTACTCCATAGAGAGGTATGAGAATAAATCAAATAATCGCTCCTATACTTACTCATATTGCATTCACGTTTAGGAGTTTATTGTTTAGATGCAATGATACAAAAAGAAAGTTGTAAACCTGTTTGGTGAAACTCAACAAAAGTACGAGAGCAAGCCATGGAAGCAGCGAATCAGATCATCGAGTGCCTGTCGTACTAGAAAGATACTCGCTTCCACTTACAAATGATATGATACTCTCTCTAAATACTGTAAAATTCACGAAAAATACTCACCCTATCCATAGAATAAATACCAATAAATTTCCAAATACTTTGCGTGTTTGCTCAAGCGTGTATGCTGTCACTTTTGGTATAATTGAATTTCACAGGGAGCTTGGTACTATCAGGAGTATCTCCATCAATGCGCTAGATACCGCTCGTATTCAGACGAAATCAAACTTATCTACAGTAGGATAATATATCCCAATCAGAATCATCACTCACAATGTGTGCAAACTACTCAGACAATATGCTAGTCAGTATTGTCGATTTTCTTTGAGAATTCATCGCGTGAATTGCCAGTCAGGAACCAGTGTCAGTTTGATATGACGATTACTTGTATACAGGACATACAGTCATTGCACAAGAGCGCTGACGACGACGGTCCCAATCATCAATACAAAGGCGGTCACTGAGCGAGCGTCACCAGATGAAAAGTCTACTCATTGATAAGTCGACACTAAAATGATCATCACAATCACCTGTGCTATTCTAGCAAGTGTAAGCGCGATACTTACGTGTTTCATCCCTCGATACAATTGCAATGGGAGTTGCAATATTCCTGCCGTCATGAAACTTGCCGAAAAAATCATTCACAATGGAAGTCCTCGTAAGAGATATGGATTTGAAGTATATGCGGGTATAAAATACGCTATGATCAATGCTACGGTATATACAATCGTGATTGTCGTAAACCTACTCATCACAAATTTCCCATAGTACTTTTGCATATCTGCCTGATTTGCGAGCGAATCCTTGAGCTCTCACAATCTACGAAGCGCTATCACATACAAACCAAAATCTGCAAATGCTGATCGTATTGCAAAGAACTTCAATATCGTAGAGTAGTCTCCAAACCTCAATGGTCATAGATATGGCGTCATGATTTTCACAACCAAAAATCATCATATCGCCGAAATGATACGTCAGAGAATTTGTCGAAATGCGTCCTTGATGAGAAGTTTGTGCATGGAATTATTCTTCTACATGCTGTATATAAACGAAATTTTCATATCCTCCTTTTTCATCTACTTTTTGTTTTTTCTTTTCCATCACATAACTCAAGTTGATATCTCGAAGATGTGCAATCTTGTTCATCACTTCGAGCATGTCTGCCATACTTTCTACAATATGGTCTGTACCTTCTGCGTTGCGAATCAATGACTCAAAAAGTTCTTTATATTTCTCTCAAAGTTTCTCTACGAGTTTTTCTTTCTTCTCGTGGTGATGTTCTAGGTGACGATATGTGACTTTTTTGCCTTGTGCTTCCATTTGTTTCACGATGTTGTCTCTTACTAGTTTGTCTACAATACGTTTAGCCATGATTGATATGTGGAGTAATAGTAAAGATATGGAATTATTTTTTCTCAATAGCTTCTAGTCAGGCGCGATATTCACTACGCATTTTTTCTATGATCTCGTCTACCTTTTCGGCAGGTGCTTTCATGATTTCCTCGAATTCTTCTTTGCTAAGATATTCTTTTTCAAAAAGGATACTAGCCATTTTTTCTACGAGGTCTTGGTGTCATTTGAGAATTGCTACTGCTTTGTGGTATGCAGTTTCTACGAGGAATTTAATTTTGCTGTCGATAATTTGTGCTGTTTGTTCTGAAAATGGCTTGAATGCCTGTCGTTCTCACTTGTCTCTATCAAGGTATACTATTTGTCCAAGTTCATCATCCATGCCGTATTTCATGATCATATCACTTGCTATCTTGGTTACTCTTTCAAAATCGTTTGATGCACCAGTAGTGATGTGATCCTTTCAGAAAAATATCTCTTCAGCCGCACGACCTCATAGAAGTGTCACCATTTCATCCATAAATTTTGCTTTACTAGAAAGATATGTATCCTCTAGAGGCATCATCCAAGTTACTCACAGCGCCATGCCACGAGACACAATAGAGATCTTTTCTACAGGGTCTGCTTCAGGGAGATTAAATGCTGTGATTGCGTGTCAAAGTTCATGATATGTTACGATATGTTTTTCTTTTTCTTTCAATGATTTGATCTTTTTTTCTGGTCACATTACGAGCTTCTCTAGTCCGTATTCTAGATCAAAATTACTTATGGTAGTCTTCCCATCTTTGGCTGCTTTGAGGGCAGCTTCATTGATTACATTCTCTAGATCTGCTCCTACAAATCCGCTTGTGCGTCTTGCGAAGGAATCTATGTTTACAGTGTCGTCTATTTTTTTGTTACTCAAGTGATACTTGATGATGAGTACTCTTTCTTCAAGTGTCGGTCTTCATATCAACACCTTCCTGTCGAATCTTCATGATCTCATCAGTGCGGGATCTAGTGTATCAGGTCTGTTTGTGGCAGCTATGACTATAATTTTAGTGTCTCTGTCAAAACCATCCATTTCTGTAAGTATTTGATTGAGTGTTTGCTCTTGTTCTTGATGTCCTCATGTCATCCCACCACCTCTTTTTTTCCCTATAGCATCTATTTCGTCGATGAAGATGATCGATGGTGCAGCGGCCTTTGCTTTTGTAAATAATTCACGTACTTTGGCGGCTCACATCCCGACAAGCATTTCCATAAACTCTGATCCACTCGCTGAAAAGAACGGCACGTTGGCTTCTCACGCAACAGCTCTTGCTAGCAGTGTTTTCCCTCATCCTGGAGGTCAGTAAAGGAGTACTCATTTTGGTACTCTGGCTCAAGCTTTTTTATATTTTTCAGGATTTTTCAAGAAGTCTACAATTTCAACTAGTTCTTCTTTCGCTTCATCCATTCATGCTACGTCTGAAAATTTTGTTTTCATATCTGCTTTGTTTTTCTGACTTCCTACCTTGATGTTGAATGGCAGTCATCCTGCTCATCATTTTGGTCAGAACATTTTGAACAAGAAAATTATCGCAGCAAAGAAGAAGAGAGTAGGAAGAATTTGTTCCAAGAATATCCTAGACCACACTCATCTTTCCTGTGTTTCTACGATAATCTTCGTATCTCCAGTAAGAGGGATGCCCAAATCAGTCAATGAACTATTGAATGGTTTTTCCGTTTTTTCTACTTCATAGTTTTTGATAGTCACATTTTGTTGCAGAGCTACGCTTGTGACTTGAGTATCTCATGATACACTTTTGTATCATTCCAAAAATGAGTCATTGATGACTTTTACTTTTTCATATTTCCCTGTGTTGGTATTTGCTATGAAATCTCATAGACTTACATCAATAGATTTTATAGTTTTTTCAATGTATGGCGTCCCTGATTCATCTTTTACTACTGATGTGTCTCTCATACTATACAGCACGAGTGTGATCAATATGGCTGCAAATCAAAATCGACGTAATCACTTTTTCATACAAACTTGCAAAATAATAAAGTCCTTCCACTATAAATAATTGGTGCTCCATTGCAACCAAACACGTTCTATTGTGCCTTGAAAGTCAAGCCTAAATAGATATGGTATACATATGTATTTCAATCCACAAGACCATTATTTCAAGAAAGCTAAAAAGGAGTGACTAGTCGCTAGAAGTGCTTTCAAGTTGGAAGAAATTGACCAAAAGTATCGTATATTCGATGCGAATGTTTCTACTGTGTTGGATATATGATGTGCTCCGGGATCTTGGTTACAATACGTTGAAGAGAAACTCTACCATTCCAAAAGATCTACTACTCCTATACTGATTTGATTTGATATCAAAGATGTGAAACTTGATCTTCCAAATACATTTACCTACAACCAAGATATTCAAGATACTGCAAAAATCCAAGAAATCATAGCGACTCATGGAATCAAAAAGTTTGATGCTATCATCTCAGATATGGCTCCCAATACCATATGATTCAGAGATATTGATGCGATGAGGAGCATAGAACTTCTACGCACGACTTTGCCGATATATGAACAATTCCTCAAGAGTGGTGGGAAGGCTGTGATCAAAATATTTATGGGGCCCTGATTCGAAGAATTTATAGCAGATTTCAAAAAAACAGTATGATCTGCAAATGTGAAAACATTCAAGCCAAAAGCTGTGAGAAAGGAGAGTAAGGAGATATATATTGTGAAGTTTTAATAGAAATGAGATATTTTCACATGGATTACTTATTTCTCAGCTGGCCAAATTCAATCAAAGATTTCTTTTAGTACAGTCTCATATTTTTCCGCATGTTCTGTTAAAGCAATATGTCACCCCATATCTACTCTTTTTATTTCTATAAGACGCGATTTGGTAGTTGCGAGCTTTTTTGCATTCTCCTCGGGGTTGCGATAAAATTTATCGTTTGAACTATATATTATAGTCGTAGCGACGTGCTTTTGTGTAAATTTTTTTCGTGTAGAATATATCTTGCTCTATCCACATATCCACGATTTAGTCACATCCTTGAAAGTCTCTGTATTTCTAGTTTAGTGAAAATTTTATTGAGAAATTTAATTGTATAGCCAAAATATCAAACGGCCTTATTCAATGATAGACTATTTCGGTGGCATGCCTTTAGCATTGTTTTGTATCATATGCTTAGTTCTTTGTTTGTAGATGGGCCACTAATTGATATTACGTGTTTGATTTTATATTTGATATGGACAGGTATTTTATCTAATAAGTGTCTTGTTACTATGCATCAGAAACTTAGTCATATCAATACTATCTCTTCATACAGCGAGTCTTCAATATACCTATACACCTCATCTATAAATGTATCGAGATTAAACTCTGATTCAGGATAATCAAAAAACACAAATGTGGCTTCATAGGCATTGATTATATCTGGTAATATTCAGGCGGCACTTGGGGTGTTATAAAGTAGTCATGGGAAAACGAATACTGCTTTCCTGCTCAATGATTGTGTAGGCGCTATATATATTTTAGAATAACTATCTCATACTTTTTTCATATATTTTTTTCAAATCCTCTTTACCATGAGTAAGCTATTAACCCATTAAAGTCCAAATCACTATATTCTTTGTTTCCAAGAAGTCAAACAGGAACACACTGATCATATTTTTAACATTGTTTTTCCTTTTCCATTTACTATACTTGCATTAGTATTTTTGTAATTACATTTTCATGAAAGTAGGATTGGTATGAGCGGCAAATGTTGGTAAATCAACACTGTTTAACAGGCTCATTGGAACGTATAGGGCAATTGTGACAAATATAGCTGGTACAACCAGAGAGCTTTTGCGTGATTATTCTCAGTGGGAGGAAATGAAGGGGGTAGAGGTAATAGACTCTCCTGGATTGCTTGATTTCACCGAGGAACTGTCATTTATCCAGCAGATTATTGACGAGGCAGATATGCTCTTTTTTGTTGTAGATGCAAGAACTTGAATTGGTGCAAAGGAGGAGCAAATAGCTTCTATGGTGATTGCTTCAGGAAAGATGCAAAAAACCGTCTTAGTAGTCAATAAGTTAGAGTGAAGTCTATGAGAAAAGAAATACGCGTTGGCACTAGCAGATTTTTATGTCTTGTGATTTGAAAAGGTGATCTGAATCTCTGCGAAAGATGGTGACAATATAGATATCCTCTTGGAAATAGTACAAAAGTATAAGGAGACAGTGGTATCAAAAGATGCTATCAAAAATGATGATGCGGTGGCTATTGCTATAGTATGAAAGCCAAATTCAGGGAAGTCAACTTTGATGAATTTCTTGGCAAAAAAGGTTGTATCTCATGTGTCTCCTAAGCCAGGGACAACATTGGACTATTTGACAACTGATATGAAATTATGAAAACATACATTCCGTTTGTATGACACAGCAGGTATTAGAAAGGTTGCGAGAGCTTCAGAGTTGGAAAGGATCGCTTGGGACAAAACATACAAGATGATCGACTTTGTGAAGCCAATTGTCGTGATGCTTATTGATATGTCTGAGACTATATCTCATATGGATCTTAAGATCATAGGCGAGATGATTCAACACAATGTGCCAATTGTCGTTGCGTTGAGTAAAGTTGATTTAGTAACCAATGCCAAGGAAAAGAAACAAAAAATGGATATGGTGGTTGCTTTCATGAGTATGGCAAAATGGATCCCTATAGTTACATTGAGTTGAGCGACAGGAGAATGAATTCAACAACTTTTTGGTGTGATCAAGAAAATACACGAGCAACAGTTTAGGCGCATCTCTACTGGTGAAATCAACAAAGCTGTCTCTACTGCATTTATCCAGTCACCACCTAGGTTTCCAAAGAACAAGATTTGTAAACTATACTATATGACACAAGTCGATGTAAATCCACCTACGTTTGTTTGTTTCATCAATAAATTAGAAAGACAAAATTTTGCTTTTTCA
This sequence comes from Candidatus Absconditabacterales bacterium, assembly GCA_039809345.1. Taxonomy (GTDB): domain Bacteria; phylum Patescibacteriota; class Gracilibacteria; order Absconditabacterales; family Absconditicoccaceae; genus JBDHUW01. Next base: position 15,192 of record JBDHUW010000005.1, read on the forward strand.
AAATGGATAGACAATACATTGAGAAGAAATTTTGGATTCATATGAGTGCCACTATCTTTGACGTTCAAAGAAAAAGAGGATAGGTTTGAGGAAGAATAATCATTATTAAACTATAATTAACTGAATTAGTCAACTATAAAATATAGAATAATATAAAAGTCTCCACGCTTGTGAGAGACTTTTGTTGTAAATGACGCTTTTCTTTTCTCATGTATAGAATGTAAGTATACTATATATATTGAGTTTACTTCTTATCTCTCCAAGAGTATGAAAATGCTATGTAAAATAGTTTCGATAGTGTCAGTGGCCATATTGGTCATTGTTTCGCCGTTGCAACTTGCACACGCATGAGATACTACAGTCAGTCTTACAATCACTCCTGGTGTAATTACTATCGAACAGCCTGGGGCGTTGACATTCGCTACATCGCTTACAGCATCGTTTAATTCACAAACTTTGCAACAAGCATTTACGTGAGTATCAAACTATTTTATTGTACAAGACTTAAAAGGAACCGATTCAGGCTACAATACTACACTACAAATGTCTTGAGATCTAGTAGCTTGATCTAGCGCTATCTCAGGGTCAGCAGTACTCTTTAGAGCAGCATGAACTATCAATGTGATTTCTTGATCAACAAACCCTAGAGTGGTATTGGACGCATGAACATCAGCATTTCAATCACTCAATTCATCAAGAAGTTTTATCAGAAGAAATACTGCTGCTAACTCATGAGTGATAGGGCGTTACGGTGCTAACATTGAGATGAGGGTGGATGTGCCTGCATGACAAGCGGCTGGTTCGTACGTAGGTACAGTAGTATATACGCTTATAGAAAATTAGCATATTATGCTTGATGTTTTGCTTGTTTCTTCTGAGCTTTTTTTTCTTTTCTTTTTGCTCTTCTTCTTTGAGCAAATGGTCTTTCTATGAAGTATAGAATAACCAACAACAAGAATGCTCATCACAACAGTGGAAGCACTCCGAATTGCAATAGTCCATACTTGATAGTCAATTCACTGCTATACTCGCCGCCGTTTCAAACTGATTTTCACTCTCTATCAATTGCGTTGTTTGTAATTTCTGTCGTCAGTTTATAGATTCATCCATACCAAGGCAATTTCCCTATTTCTATATTGAATTCTTTGGTTTCTCATTGGTATACTTGTAGTCAATTTGCGATTGGGAAGGTTTTAGCAAAAAGTCCTAGCTCATCTGCTACCAATAAGTTTCAATATATTTCTTCTGTAGTATTCCCACTATTTACAAGAGAGAATGCAATAGAATAGCTGTCTTCTGCATTTTTTATAATCGTTGGCTGAGTGCTGAATATGATATTGCTAATCAATGAACCACTTACAGAAACTACAATAGTATTGGCTTTACGTGAGACAATTGAGAACATCTGTCCAGCATTCGTTCATGTGTTTGATTCAGGGATTACTGCATACACTACGCATCCGAACAGGTCTCAAGCAACACCATCTGGTATGGTAATCTGTCAGCTTCTTTGCACAGTCTCAGAAGGATTGATGCGGAAATCCATCTCTCCAGAAAAGGTGACTGAATTGCTAAATAGTCCTCCTGCTGATGTTTTACATGCTTGAATGGGTTGATCTCATTGGCTCATTTCGCCATCTACCACACCAACTGTAATATTCCCAGCTTTTTGAGAAAGGTTTGTGATATTGATACAAATACCTGTCGATGACTTAGCGTCCATGTTTACTTGTAGTTTGTTACCTCCATTACAGAAACTCAAATCAAGTTCTCATACATTTAGCACACTTGCATCTGTTGCAAATATTGATGCAGTAAAGAGAGAAAACAGGGTTACACCCCAAAACAGAATTTTTTTCATCAATGATAGATAATATAAAACTAGTACTGTATACTAATTACGTATTAATTTGCAATGAGTGTATAAATAATTTGTCACGTATATGTTCCAATTGGTTGTCGTGGCGGAACTATAGCCTGTACGGTTATCTTTGCTCAATATGCTCAGTATATATTTTGTCATGCAACTCAATTTGTTCTTCTGATAAATGTTAGGGGGCTACTACATGACTGAAGTGAGGATGAAAGAGCTGTCGATACGTTTGGATTACTGTTTCACGATAAAAGAGTTAGTGCTGATCAAGATAATGTAATGCCTGATATCGTATTTGATGATGAGGTTAAATTTGTACATTGAATCGTAGTATTATATCCTGTTGAGGTTCATTTTTGATCCTCTACCACAAAAAAGTCACTTTCAAATTTCAAAGTTCACGTACTAGTTGACGCGCTGAACAAAGGAAGTACAAGTGATATTGGAGAGTCAATAAGAAATACTCAGTTCAACACCCTAAATGTACTCGTAGTTCATGATGCAGTTCACTGAGTAGCTGTGATCGTATAGTTTCAAGGTGTGCGCAAGGTTGTATTGAGTATAGTAGTAGATGTGCCTGCAGTGAAACTCACAGCTGTAGTATACGTATTGCTACCTGATCCTGTCCCTGGTCCTGTATATGAAATAGTTTTCGCTCAGGTATATGAATATGCAAGACTTCCAAACTGATCGATTCATCTGATTCATGGCATCACAAATTGCATACCAGGGAATATATAACTTGGGCTTCATGATTTTGCTCATGTCGTGGTATTGATGTAGCTTTCTCCTGGCACCAATACACTAAATATTTTTGCTGTTCATCCTGTCTGGCTCAAAGACCCAAAGTTTGTTGTTCCATTTACTATTCATACAGTCGTGAGTGTACCAGGATTTCAAGCAGTTCTCAAAATATTTCCAGCTGAAGGGAGCAATGATCCATCATCTGCTCTTACCTGAATTCAACTTATGGTGATGATATCAATTCTATTTGCATTTGCATCTACTGTGACAGTGACAGTGATGGTTCATGTGGCAACCACCATAGAAATTGCAGTGATGTCTCTTGATGCTTGTCTAGTCACGGTTCCACTTCCTGCTCTGAATTGCCATCCAGTGGGGGCGGTCAGGATAATAGTTCTATTGGTTTGACTAGCTGCAATATCGGCATTCGCACCTTCTGTTAGTACTATATTTCACAGCGTTCTCCACGCTGGCGTAGTAGCATTGCTTGCATTGTCGGCCGTGATGTTTGTTCAGTTAGTCCCTGCAGTGATTGTAAATGCTGCAAAAACTTCTCATATAAAAAATATGAAATAGATGATTAATGTGATAGAGATTTTATATACATTTTGGTTTATGTGCATTTCAAGGAAAATATGCAAATGCTTCTATCCAAGTCAAGGGATATTTGGCATTCCTCCGCCTCACATCATGTTGCCGAGTTGAGAAGGATCGAATCATAGGATCTCTTTGGTTTTTTCAGCAGCAATTTCTTGTGCTTTTGCTTGTCATTTTTCGAAAGCAATTTTCATACATTTTTCTAGATGTGCTTTCATGTCTGCTCATAATTGATTTGATGGGTCATGTATAGAAATATCTTTAATCTTTGTCTCTCAAGAAATGTCTATAAGTACTCATAGTTCATTTCCTTTGAAATCTTCCACTCATTTTGCTCTGATTATGATGCTTTTGAGCGCGTCTTGTAGCTTTTTATATTTATCATACATTTTTTTCATCTCTCCCAACTGTCAGAACATGGTAATTTGTTTTAGGTAATAAAGTATTTCTTATTCAGCTTTTTTCTTTTTTGTTGTTTTCTTTGGCGCTACTTCTTCTGTACTTTCGGCATCTACTGCTTTCTTCGTAGATTTTTTTGGTGCTGGCTTAGCATCAGTATATACAAGTTTTGCATATATCTTCTTCTCAGCATCAAGTGCGTTGTTCCAGTTGATATCAGTAATTTCAAGAAGTTCTACAAGTTTTCTAAGTACAAAGAATTTTTCCAATGACTCTGTAGCAGACTTTTTGATATCATCATAGAGTTCATTTGTTTTCTCTTCTCCAATTTTTGCAAAGTACTGTTTGAGTCCTTCTTCCCCCCCCATTCTTTCTCCAAGTTGCTTGATTCTTGCTCCCATTTCTTCTCTTATAATCGTTTCAGGTATTTCAGCTTCAATCGATGATTTTGCTTCGAGAAGCATTTTTTCAACAGATTGTTGTAATCCCATCTCTTCTTTTTGTTCACCTAGTACTTCATATATCTTCTTTTCTAAGTCACTATATGATTTGATATCGTCTGATTGGAATAACTTTTTGAGAGTAGCCTCGTCGTTTAGATCTGGCAATACTGTTTCCTTGAGGTCTCCTATTGTCATTGTAACTGTTTTGATTTTCTTTGCAGTTTCATCTCCATGAGGGTGATAGTGAACTGCATGAGGAAGTTCTTTTTCCTTGTATGCAAATTCCACCACATCATCTTTTTTCTTTCATCATACCACCTCCCATAAATATGGAGACTCCGTAAATTCATCTTCACCGAAAAATGCTGTACCTTTGTGTAGCTCATTTCCATCTTTGTCGCTCATGACATATCTAGCCTTCACAAGAGTTGTTTTTCAAATACTATCAGCGTCTTTGTAATCAGCGTACTGTTTTGATAGATTAGTGACCGCTTTTGATACTTCTTCTTGTGTCACTGTCTTGTCTACAGCTTCTACTGTAAGTTTTTTCCATCCATCGTTTTTTACTTCGGCTTGAGGATAGGTATCTATCTTGTATGTGAGAATCAAAGAGTCTCACTTTTTTTCTTCATTGATATCATATGGTTGTCCTATGAATTGTTTGTCTGCGTGCTCTTTGAGGAGAGATTTGATACTAGCATTGATAGATTCTTCCATGAACGCCATTTTCAAATATTGTGGTTGAATTTGTTTTTCAACCATATGAAGAGGTACGTGCCCAGGTCTAAATCATGGTACTTTCACTTCTCATTGCAACCCTTGTAATGTTTTTTGATGAAGGGTGTCTTGATCGTGTTGAGAGAGTTCTACAGAAACGAGATACGATGCTCAAATTCATTTAGTAAGTGTGTTTTTCATAGTATTTGAGTATAAATAAATGTAGTCTTTCATGTATAAGAATTTACAATCTTTTTACAATTGAATCTTTTTTGAGCGCTTATACTTGAAACAATTCCGTGAATACGTAGATATGATTAGTTGTTGTTTTACTAATCAAATATTATGATGCATATCGTGTGAATTACATGAACTGTTTGAGCTGGGAAGTGAACTGTAGTAGATTACCTGGTGAAGGAGAAATGATATACCCATTACTCGGTAAGGTCATTTTTGGAAGAGGAGCTTGATCGCCGCTGATTAGAGCACACAAGAGATGAGATGCGTATATTGGCAGATGGCCTAAGAAAAGAGCACTGACCTTCATATGTCATAGATCAAATGTATAAAAAAGCAGTCAAAAACTGAACAAATGCGATTATAGAATCTATCCGTAATATCTGAGAAATAGACAAACTTAGACAATATGAGAACTTCTTTTTGCTTTGAGTTGATGCGGACAGAAAAACAAGGTATGAAAGAGTTTTCGAAAGATGAAATAGTACTGATAATGTTACATTTGATGAATTTGTAGCTCAAGAAGACAAAGAGATTCACACCACCAATCCATATGAAATGAATCTCGTTGGATGTTTGGCATTGGCGGATGAGGTGGTTATGAATGATGGAACTGTGGAGCAGTTGTATATGGAAATAGAAAGAATCTTTAGTAACTAAATTATGAAATGAAAAATAAAATTATACATGGTGTAAATACGAATGTCCTATGAATCCTCCTACGTGATATGGCTGAGCAAGGAATAATTGCAATTCGTAATCAATTGGATTCTTTTTCATATACAGCGAAGGAAAATGAGAAAAAGATAGGAGATCAAGTGACTTCAGCAGATTATGCAGCGCAAAAAGCTATAGTAGATATGATTGTCAAATGCTTTCCTGAAGCGGGGATTATTGCAGAGGAAGATAACTTACAAAAAGAGTGTACACATCCCACCGAAAAGCTCTATTTCACAATTGATCCACTCGATGGGACTCGTGCATATGTCCGTATGCAATCAGACGGTATTTGAAGCATGATATGAGTGGTGCTTGATGGTAAGATTATATGAGCAGCGATAGCGGATGTGATGACGCAAGAAATATACCTTCTCAATCCAGCAACCGGTCACGTAGAAAGGATTCATCCGCGTAGAAGGATACAATTGAAGTATACAGAAAAAGCTCATAAACGCTTGGCTATGCTTGAAGACCCTAGATGATATCATACCATGGTATGAGCAATTTCATATCCAAAGAGTTGATTTTTTGATTCAATTAGTGTAACAAACTGAAGTATATGAACCAATGTCGCTCGTATCTGGAAAAATGAAGTTACATGATTCTTGTGAAGATCAGGCAATCCAACACCGTGGGATCGAGTCCCTGTGGTAGGTATATCTCAAGCTCTATGATATGTTTTCTTATGATTCAATAGTCAAAAAAACACTCGAGAGGAATATGATAGAGTACGATCGTTGGATCATACTATTGTACTTTCAGAAACACTTATCATTCATAATTCATTGGTGGATGACTTTCTCCAGTTTACAAAAAGTATTACTCACGAATAGAAGTAGTGATGTACTGGTTTGCCATTTCTTGTAGATCAACGAGCTCTGTATGTGAAAATTTCTTAGCTTCAAAATAGGGATCAATCATCGTAGCAGTTGGGAAGAAGTTTTGCAAATAATATCTTTTTTTTCATTGAATAAGCTTTGCGATACTTTGTATTTTTTCACTTGTATGGTATGGCTTAGTGACAGTAGTTCTAAATTCATACTCTATCCCACTTTGATTGATGATATCTATGGACTCTTTGATGGAGTGTTGTAAATCAATGTGAGACTGCGTCAGTGCGGTCATCGTATCAAAACTATCTTTGATATCCATGGCAATATAATCAACGAGGCCGGCATCGATTAGGTTTTTTATCATAGTGGGATTAGATCAGTTTGTATCTAACTTGACTGCATATCACATGTCTTTTATCTTGCTGATAAACTCTGGAAGCTCCTTGTGTATTGTAGGTTCTCATCAGCATACTACCACTCATTCAAGGAATCATTTTCTTTCTTCTAAGAATGAAAAAAAATCTTTTTCTGGAATAGTATTTTCATGTTTTTTTTGGAGCATTACAAATCTACTATTGTAGCAGTATTTGCATCTCATGTTACATCATACTGTGAAAATCATTGTAGCGATCTTGCCTGGGAAATCTAAGTATGTTACTTTTTGCATTCATCAGATGAGCATGGGATTGATAGTGAAAATAAAGAACTGTTTTTCGTTTGAATAAGTGGTTTCTCATTTGTTTTCTCAGTGAAATATATTCTCCCCTCAAATTCAGACTGTTTTCCAATATTAAATTGAGATACTGGTCTATAATATCCCATTACACGAGTGTATATTTCGCATTTTGTTCTTTGTGGTACGTTTTTTGTTGTCATGATTATATGCTTAATAAAATAAATTGCTAGATGGTTTTGACTGTAGTTTCCTCCTCGTACCCTATTTCTTCATCACACATTGGACAATACTCGTGTTCTCATGCTATGTATCCGTGGTGAGGACATATTGAAAATGTTGGCGTGATGGTGATATATGGTAGCTGATAATTTGACAATATTTTTTTGACAAGAGATTTGCAGATGTGCCCATCAGAAACTCTTTCTCAGAGATATACATGAAGGACTGTCCCACCAGTATACTTGCACTGTAGTTCATTTTGATTTTCAAGTGCAACAAATACATCGTCGGTATATTCTACAGGGAGTTGGGTGGAATTGGTGTAATATGGTTTCTCAGATGTCCCTGCTTGTATGATGTTAGCAAATTGTTTCTTGTCCTCCTTTGCAAATCTATATGTAGTTCATTCTGCTGGTGTCGCTTCTAGATTATAGAGATTTCATGTTTCTTCTTGATAGATAGTCAGTTTTTCTCTCATGATTTCCATGATCTCTGCAGTAAACTCTTTTCACCATGGAGTACTGATATCTTCTGTATCATTGGTAAAATTGCGAATTGCTTCGTTCATTCCATTGATTCAGATTGTTGAAAAGTGATTCCTAAATGAGTGTAGATAGCGCTTAGTGTAAGGGAATAGTCATGATTCTAACCATTGGGAGATTACACTTCTTTTGATTTCTAGCGATGTTTTTGCAATCTCCATTAGATGCAATACTTGTTGTATAAACTTGGCTTTGTCTCATTTGCACTGATATCATATGCGAGCAAGATTGATGGTGACTACACCAATCGATCCAGTCATTTCTGCTGATCCAAACAGTCCATTTCATCTTTTGATCAACTGGGTAAGGTCGAGTTGCAATCTACAGCACATGCTTCTCACGGCTCATGGAGTATACGCATAGGGATTCTTTTCTCTGGTCGTATTTCCATGCTCATCTTTTTTCGTGATATACTGCGATCATATGAAATTTTGAAAGTAGGGGATACCATATTTGGCAGTCATGACAAATATTTCATGAATTACTTCATCGTCTCGCGGAAACTCTTCGGTGATATTGTATGTGGGGATCGGGAATGTAAACACTCTTCACTTTGCATCACCGTGAGTATAGACCTCAATCAGAGCCTTGTTGATGATACGCATTTCAGCTTCTAGTTCTCCAAATGGTTTTGTGTATTCTCCATTTTTTATCCCTCATAGAAATAAGTGTTTATCTTTCAAATCATCTGGACAGACTAGGTCCAACGTAATATTTGTAAATGGTGTTTGTGTTCATCGCCTCGATGGGGCATTCAATCAAAACACAAAGTTTTGCATCTGTTGAAGAACATAATCATAGGTCTCACTTTCTATATATGCATTGATTTCATCATCAGATAATGTACTTGATAGGCGAGCAATCTTATTTTTTAGTTCAGTTTTGTGCTTATGTACATACGGTGCCATGTATGTATCAAATGAGGAAAATGCCTGTGCTCATGCTCGTTCATTTTGTAGCGTTCACAAAAAATTTACCAATTGATTCACTGCAGATTGAAGGTTTTTGGGTGGGTGCGATTCTACTCTGTTGGCTACGCCATTGAATCACTCTTCAAGTACTTGCCTCAAACTTCGTCAAGCACAGTATCAGGAAAACATGTCTAAATCATGGATGTGTACATCCCCGTTTCTATGTGCTTCTCAAACACTTGCAGGATAGACATGTGAGAGCCAGTAGTTGGCTGTAATCTTGCCTGAGGTGTTGAGAATCATTCATCAAAGTGAGTATCAACTGTTCGCATTGGCATTGACTCTCCAGTCTTGCTTATGGATATATTCTTCTATGGTTTTTTGTACATCTATTGTAGTCGCACCAACTCCCTGCATGTGTTTTCTATAATAAAAAAATAAAAAAAGGGATCTCTTTTTATAAGATTACCGAGGGAGGATGGTTGTATGGAAAAATTGACAGCTCGTACTTCATAGTGGCGCAAAAGATATCTATATAAAACCTATATATAGTGTCTATATAGCCCATGCACCGCTATATGTTGTGTTTAATATATTGTAATAAAAAAAAACTGCAAGGGGAAAAGTATTATTATTCTTTTATGAAAAAAATCACCTGTATTACTGAGTAGGTATTACAATCTAATAATGATACTCTCTTCCTTCCCCAATCATTTTAACCCTATATATCTGCTCAAGTATCACTAATTTTGCTAGTCAGTGTGGCATTGTCATTTCACCGAATGCGATTTTTTGGTGGATGTGTTTTTCTATAGTAGTGTGATCTACGCCATATGGTCATCATATAACAAAAATCATGCTATTGTGCTTGGCTACAAGTTCTACAAGTTTTTCTGTGCTGATCTGTTTACCTTCTTTAGCTAAGAGAATAGTGTATGCATCTTTTATAGTACTTATTTTGTCGATGATCTTTTCGGTCTCCTTTTTTATTATTTGTTCACGGGATCAGTTTTTTTCAGGTTTAATGTCTATGATATCTATATCTTTTCCTAGTCTTTTGCAATATTCTTCTATGGCACTAGAAAAATGCTTGTCGTTATCTGAGATACATATGAGCTTTATTTTCATAAGGGGAATCATATAATGCAAAATAGTAATACAACTTTAATTATACATAAAGGAAAATGAAATTCTATGATAAAGCATCCCTTGTAGTACAATCATGAAAGGGGGGAGATGGGGTAGTGAGCGCGCGTCGTGAATCTGGAGTGCCTTATGGAGGACCTGCATGAGGTAATGGGGGTAAATGATGAAGTGTGATTTTGAAGGTAAATACCAATATCAACACGTTGGTAGATTTTCATAATCAGAAAAAGCTTGTTGCATCAAATGGTGAACCATGAAGAACGAAAGAACAGTATGGTAAAAATGCTGAGGACTTGATAATAGAATTGCCACTGTGATCAATAGTGCGTGATGCGCATACTGGAAGGCCTCTTTGGCATGCTTATCATGCTGCAGATGAGTTTATTTTATGTCGTGGCTGACAGTGATGAGTGTGAAATATGCACTTCAAAAATGCAGTAAACCAATACCCTCAATTCGCACTCCTTGGTGAGCCATGAGAAATCAAAGAAATAGAAATAGAGTTGCAATTGATTGCAGATGTTGCGTTGATTGGAACCCCAAGTGTAGGGAAATCTAGCTTGATCAACGCTGTTGCAAATGTAAAAGCTAAGGTTGCTGACTATCCGTTTACTACACTGATACCGAATCTCTGATCTGTGAAGCGACGTGATGTGACTTTCAACATAGTTGATGTGCCTGGCTTGATAGCTGGTGCAAGTGATGGAAAGTGATTGGGAAATGATTTTTTACGTCATATTATGAAAGCACGTGTATGGGCATTCATGCTTGATCTTTCGAGGTATGAGGCTGGCATGAAGGAATTTGAGGTCTTGGCACATGAAATATTGACCTACTTGGTAGGCACACTACGTCTTTCTAAAGACTATGGTGAGATATCTGATGTTGCCCTGGCATTTGCCATCGTTGAAAACAAATTGCAGTTGAGGATTTCAGTGATCAAACATTGACAGACAGAAGACGTGATGATAAAAGATGTGATATTTGTCTTCAACAAAGCAGACGTAATCAACGATGATGAAATTATTCAAGAGCTCATAGAGCTTGCTCACAAGAATATCGCTCCATATTTCAAAGAAAAGTATGCTATCGATATACCTCTTTCGTATTTTGTTGAATACGCTCATATCACATCTACGTATGCGCGTACGGGTATAGATGAATTTCTCAATGATTTGGTAGAGCAGCACCAGGTATGAGCGCTGCAAGATAATTTTGCATGAGCTCATTATGAGTTTCAAGAGATCGAAAAGCCGCTTTCATGAAGAGATGGTATCGAAATCAGAGAAACTACTGACGCGGATATGCCTACACTTATTGAAAAATGATTGGTGGATGAACAAGATACCACATACGCAAAAGTGTGGTTTATCAAAGAACGTGAAGTAACACGTTTGACATACATGATTCCATGGGGTAATGATGAAGCTGAAATGCGGTTTTGGAATGTTCTAGACAAGAAAAAGCTTTTGCAGAAATTGATCACTGCATGACTGGTAAAATGAGATATCATACATGTTTATTCGTATTACAATGGCGTGGAGGATAGGTTTATAAGGTATTAAAAAAACCTCCATACTTGCGCAGGAGATTTTTTTGACGAAAGGTGATATTATCTAGAGAAGAGAATACGACTACCATGACATATTTTCAATATATCTACATATAAGAAAGTGTACGCATGTATAATATGGTTGTTGCCCATAATATGACTACATTCTTTTTAGGGAAATGCATACAAGATATTGCTATCAGGATACACCAGTCGCGAAGGCTGATATAGTGTAGGTATGTACTAGCCATTTTTGTTGATCGCTCAACTCAATGTCTGGAACCGTTCAAGATACTTTTGGTATCAAGTGGTGAGCTTGGAGTAAACCAAGTTTGTACGTACAGTTTTTAGGCTGTTTCTCAGGTCGTGATACTACCATCTCTCGAAGAAAGACGACAATCTAGAGCAGACCTCACTGAAACGTCGCAAGGGATTTAGGTGGCCTTGTAATGACGAGTAGTCACTTTTTGTTGCAATCGCTAAATCTGCTATCAGATGAGCTATATTGCAGTGTAGAATGTGCGCCTTTTTTCGAAAGAGAGCAGTGTTTTTTAAAGATCGTTCTTGTTGTGTATTAATAATATAGTCTTTTTTTTTATTTTGTCAAAAAAATTGACACTTTTTTATGTTTTTTTGAGAAATTAGAGTTGTGATAGATAGTGAGCTAATTCTAGTGTGTATTTATTTTGTAACTTTCTCTTTTTTTAGCAAGTAAAATACCTATACATATACCATGACAAAGAAGATTCGTAATTTTTGTATTATCGCACATATTGATCACGGGAAATCAACATTGGCAGATAGAATGCTTGAGATAACGGGAACTGTAAAAAAAGTCGCGCATTGACAAATGCTCGATCGTTTGGATATTGAGCAGGAGCGTTGAATTACTATCAAGCTCACACCAGCTCGTATGAAATGGAAAGGGTATGACTTGAATCTTATAGACACACCTTGACACGTTGATTTTGCCTATGAGGTGAGTAGGTCACTGGCTTCTGTGGAGGGAGCGATTTTGTTGGTAGATGCAAGTCAGTGAGTTCAAGCACAAACACTTTCTGTTTTGTATCAAGCAATGGACAACGGATTAGAGATCATTCCTGTACTCAATAAAATTGATCTCCCCGCTGCCAATCCTGAACGTGTTGCCAAAGAACTTGAACATCTCCTAGGCATCAATCCGCACAATATTCTCAAAGTTTCGTGAAAAACAGGTGAAAATGTCGATTTAGTATTGGATGCTGTGATTGATCGTTTGCCAGATCCGGATACGTTTATGGAGTTATACCCTACAAAATATACACAAAAATGAGTTGATGTTTCATCAACTACCGCTAGAGCCTTGATTTTTGATTCTGTGTATGATCCATACAAGTGAGTGGTGTGTTATGTGAAAATGGTATCAGGTTCTATTAAACCATGACAAAAAATAGTGTTGCCATACTCTGATAATACAATTATCCCTACGGAAGTTGGTCACTTCACTCCTGAGTATGCAAAAGATCCTATTCTGGAGGAATGACACATTGGCTATGTAGTGACTGGTTGAAAATCTGTTCGTGAAGCTAAGATTTGAGATACGATGCTTGGATTGCAATGAGATCTTGCAAAAAAGATACCTACACAGCTCATTGATTATACAGTTCCGTGATTCAAAAAAGTGAAACCATATGTTTATGCATGAGTGTACCCAATAGACAATGCTGATTTCGAGCACATGCGTGAGGCATTTGGGAAACTATCGCTCAATGATAGCGCATTAGAGTTTGAGTATGAAAACTCAAAAGCGCTTGGATATGGTATGAGAGCTGGGTTTTTGTGAATGTTGCATATGGATATCATTAAAGAGAGACTCTCTCGTGAATACTGAGCAGAGACTATTTTCACAATTCCAAATGTGGCATATTTGGTGAAAGTAAAATCATTTGGAGACGAGAGGATCGTTTCGTGAAGTAATATTATAGATCTTGTGAAGTCGTGATTGTTTGTGCATATCATTTCGAACTTTACTGGTAGGCTCAGTCCTGAAGATGCTGATTTTATTGAACATCACGCTGATCACTATATCCAAGAGCGTTACAAAGACCAGTTGTATCCATGGTTGTTGATTAGATCATGAGCAGATATGCCACTGGTTGGGGGATTGGAAGATATATATGAACCATTCGCAGATGTGGAAATTGTATGACCGAAAGATTACAGTGGGAATATCATGGCGCTCGCACAGGATTATAGAGGTGAGATGAGGTGAATGGAATATATAGATGAAACCAGGGTTTTGTGGAGATACCGTATGCCACTTGGAGAATTGATAGTGGATTTTTATGATAAATTAAAATCTGCTACCAAGGGCTACGCAACAATGAATTATGAGTTTGCGCAATATATAAATAGTGACTTGGTGAAGCTTGATATTTTGATCAATGGTGAGCTCGTTGAAGCATTTTCTCAAATTGTTCACAAAGACAAAGCATACAACAAATGAAGTGCAACCGTTGAGAGTCTCAAGGAGCTTATTCCAAAGCAAATGTTCGCAATACCAATCCAGGCGGGTATCTGATCAAAGATCATCGCCCGTGAGACAATTTCAGCGATGAGGAAGGATGTGATTGCAAAGTGTTACGGGTGAGATGTTTCCCGCAAAAGAAAGCTATTGCAGAAGCAAAAAGAAGGGAAAAAACGTATGAAGGCGATGTGATCAGTAGAAGTACCGAGTGATATTTTTTTGAAAATGGTAAGTAGGGGGTAGAAGTGAGCATTAAAAAGTAAAGATAGTCTATTTTCTCCTTGAAATATGTGCAAAAAACATCACTATACAGTGATATATTGTCAATTGCATTAAAGCATGATTAAAAAACTGTATAGTATCTTAATTATAATCGCTTTTTCATTCTCATGTGTCTATGCTACATGAGCTTTTATCACGACTTGGAAAACTGACAATCCCTGAACTACTGCTAGTAATCAAATTAGAATCCCAACGTATTTATGATGATATAATTACAATGTTTTTTGGGAGGAAATTGTAAATCCTTCAAACAGCTGAACCTTAGCATGATTAGTGTGAGCAACTACGATTACTTTCCCATCTACGTGAACCTATAGAGTTCACATCACTTGATCATTTCCTCGTATACAGTTTGCAAATACATGAGATAGAAGAAAGATTTTGTCGATAGAGCAACGATGAACAGGTGTTTGGCTAGGGATGCAGGATGCATTTTATGGAACAACAAATATGGTTTTGAATGCAGTGGATGCTCCAATATTTTCTTGAAGCAACTTTAATACTAATCAAATGTTTCGTGATGCAATACTGGTAAATTGACCTATGAATCATTGGAACCTATCCGGTGTAACTTTGATGAATGCTATGTTTCGTGGAGCTACATCTTTTAATCAGCCATTGAATAATCGAAATGTGAGTAGGGTGACAGATTTTTGAAGTATGTTTATGAGTGCTACTTCATTCAATCAATCATTATCGGGATGGAATACAGCAAGTTGAACAAATATGTCATCAATGTTTCGTTCTGCTACCTCATTCAATCAAGATATATCAAGTTGGAATGTGAGCAGAGTAACAGATTTTTCAAGCATGTTTTATACAGCTTCGTGATTTAATCAGTCGTTGTCATGATGGAATACTTCTTCTTGAACAAATTTCTCTCAGATGTTTCGTGATGCGACTGCATTCAATCAGAATATTTCAACCTGGAATATGGGAAGAGCTACAAATATCAATGCTATGTTTCGTGGAGCTACATCTTTTAATCAGCCATTGAATAATCGAAATGTGAGTAGGGTGACAGATTTTTGAAGTATGTTTATGAGTGCTACTTCATTCAATCAATCATTATCGGGATGGAATACAGCAAGTTGAACAAATATGTCATCAATGTTTCGTTCTGCTACCTCATTCAATCAAGATATATCAAGTTGGAATGTGAGCAGAGTAACAGATTTTTCAAGCATGTTTTATACAGCTTCGTGATTTAATCAGTCGTTGTCATGATGGAATACTTCTTCTTGAACAAATTTCTCTCAGATGTTTCGTGATGCGACTGCATTCAATCAGAATATTTCAACCTGGAATATGGGAAGAGCTACAAATATCAATGCAATGTTTTATGGTGCATCTACGTTTAATCAACCATTGAATAATTGGGATGTTAGTAAAGTTACCACTATGGACTCAATGTTCCGTGCTGCTATTAATTTTGAGCAGAATATAGGGATGTGGAATATTAGTGGAGTTACAAATATGACTGATATGTTTAGATTCGTTGCCTTAAATACTTCTACTTATGATGCAATTCTAACTTGATTTGCTTCAAGCCCCTTATTAAAATCTGGTGTGGTATTCAATGGATGAAACAGCAGATACTGCCTGTGAAGTGAAGCAAGAGCACAGTTGATATCAATGTATAATTGGACAATTACAGATCTTTGATTTTGAAACTGTCCTCCTCCTACGATCACGATCACGACATGAATGAAGATGTCAAACACCTGAATTACAGATACAACGATATCGGTATATGGTGGTCAGAGAGTGCTCTCTACCTGAGTGACTATTCATGGTTCAAGTACGGTGTGAACTACCTGATTCTCATGTATTCAAGTGGATCCAAACAATGTAACATGTGGACTGACAATCATATCATGAGGGAATCTAGTAATATCTGCGACAGATATATCATGAAGCAATAGTCTATTGGCAGAGAACAACTATATAATCGACACTGTGTTACCAACAATTTCTCTTCAGGTAAATACACTAACTCCTTTTTCAAAAGATAATCCTCAGATTATATTTGCATGATCAGATAATCACGGAATAAACTATTGTACAGTCTCGTACTATGAAGATGATTTAGCTTGATGAACGACATGAGGAGCTTGGCAGACCATAGACCCTGCTACTTCTCCTGTATCTCTAAATTTAGATCCAGATAGACTCACGCACGAAGTTTCTGTAACATGTTTTGATATAGCATGAAATACTGGTACACAGAGTACTTTGTTCCCATCAGTCATCACGTTTTCTACTCCAACCACTATCAGTAGTTGATCAATTACCGACGCTCAAGTTACAGTACTCAGTCCAAATGGCACCAATTTAGATACGCTGAGCATATCATGATCTGTGTGAACACCAGCACTGTGAGCATGTGCAATAGCTACAATTACTCCGGGTGAATTCTTTTCTCCAGTGACATGTAATCTTCTCGGTATTACCGAAAGCATGACTGTAACGGTGCAAGCAAGAGACGTATCAAATGCAAGTTATGGGAATAATTCAGCGTCATTTGTTATTGATAATTTAGCACCAGTAGTAACAGTTACTCCAACAACGTTGCTGTCTAGTTCTCCTATCGTTGATTTGTCCATATCTGTCAATGATGATAGAGCAATAGAAAGTGGAGATGTAATCGTGGATCCAACATCTACAATCACCTACACATGATTTGTGTGTAATCAAATCACATCTTCTGTCGTATCATGTTCGATTCAAATCCTTTCATGATGAGATATTGTGATAGGAGCATATGATGCAGTAGGGAATTATGCATCAGGATGAGCAACATGATTTATTATTGACACACTCCCACCTACAGTCACTATTGTTGATGACTTCTCATTGACTCCAACAACGAGTGATACCATCCTTGTAAACGTAAGTGACCCAAGATGAATACAGACGTGATCACTGTTCTATTCTTTCACTTCCTCTACGTGCGACAATAGTTTATCATTTACGGAAGTGTATACTGGATGAGCCGGATTTCAAGTGGATGATGGGTTGTACAACGGTCAATATATATGTTTCATGGCAACAGATGCATTGTGAAATACATCATATACGAGGACCACAAATACGTTTTCTTTTCTCTTCCCATTGAATCTCTTCCCACCTGTAGTGACCTATACATGAGTCTATGCAACATGATGAATTTCATTTACGTGAACAGCGCAGACATGAACGACGGTGGAGATTAGAAATGCTACAAATGATTTGTTGTGTACTACCTCGGTGAATGGCTTATGATGATATAGTTGTGGTCCATTGACACCTGTGTTGGTAGATGGTAGCCATGATTTGAATGGGTATACGGTAAACGGATCAGGGGTGTATAGTAGTTGATATGCATTCACAGTGGAGGTAGATACAACAGCGCCGGTGTTCACATTGAATGGATGAGCAAGTATATCACTGACGGTATGAGATACTTACAATGAACTATGAGCTACGGCAAATGATGCGAGAGATTGAGATGTGACAGCAGATATCCAGATAAGCTGAAGTGTAAATACTGCATTGAGTGGCGTATATCAAAGATTCTATCAAGTGTCAGATGCAGTATGAAATATAGGATATGCGAGTAGAACTATTACAGTATCACCTGAGGTAGTCATACCACCGGTATTCACTGGACAAGCTACGGGCACAGTAAGTACTGGATATGGGTGAGGAGGATGAGGGACATTAACTAGTGAATGATTAGCAAATCTGATAGAGTCAACAAAAGATGAGTGATCCATAAATAATCCCACAAATCAGCCGGGGTCTAATCAGCCTACAAACTGATGAAGTGCACCTGTAGAGCCGGTAAGAGATGTAGCCACGATATCTACAAGAGAGTATAGGGGGTGATGATCTACTACCGTGCAGTCACCTACTAAGATTGAATTCAGTTTTGTCCCAAGTATCTACGTTGATTCTAGTAGGTGTTATAAAGCAAATACATCACATGTGTTGAGTGATACTGATGCGTTTTCTGAACAACAGAAGTTCGCAATCTCATTTATGATGTGATATGATATGACATCATTGGATGATGTGGCATGATTTGATAGGCAGGTGACGAGAGAGCAATTTGCCAAATATATAGTGCAATTTGCAAAAAATGTATTGTGTAGAAATGCAAGAATTTCAGATGTACCGAGATATAGTGATATAGGAAGTGCGGATGCTACATTGACATCATATATTATAGAGGCATATAAGTACTGATTGATGATGTGAGATTGATCAAATGGACAGTGAACATTTAGGCCAAAGTCATTGATCTCATCGAAAGAGATTATGACAATCATGGTAAGATTATTGATAGATGCTGAGCTGGATGAGGATGGAGATGTGTGGTATGAGAATTACCAAAGTGCAGCGAATGAGATGTGAATATCGAAATACTTTAGCACATGGGGAAGTGCATTGTTGTACAGGAAGAATATAGCGGTGATGTTTTATGATATGTATAGGATAGTACCATATGCATATGTGAGTGAATGATGAGATAGTTTCTATGTGCATAGAGATTATATGAAAATTCAGAATGAGTATGCTAGTGGAGTCAGTCAATAAATTAAACGTATATAATTTAAAAACTTACATAAAAAACAAATGAAACCAATTCAGTTTGATCACAAAAAAACAAAAGAATTTTATGAGACGCTAAAATCTAGAGTAAAAGAATATTTTGAAAATAACAAAATATCTGACAAGGGAAATCGAAAATTGTATTTCAAGGCTATATTACTCTTTTTGTCTTGGGTAGGTGCATATGCACTTATACTGTTTGTAGCTAACTCTATTTGGGCTGTCATATGATCATATATTCTTTTTGGTACTATATGAGCGCTCATCTGATTCAATGTAATGCATGATTGAGGCCATGGAAGCTTTTCAGAGAAGAAACGACTGAATGAGGTCGCTTGATATACTATGAATCTTTTAGGATCTAATCTCTTTTTCTGGAAAATTCAACATAATGTGCTGCATCATACTTACACCAATATAAATCAGTATGATGATGACATAGATTCATGGCCAGTATTTAGATTTCATCCAGATCAAAAGCGTGAACGATTTCATAAGTATCAATACTTGTACTTCTTGCCATTGTATGGTTTGGGTACATGATCCTTGATGTTTTATGGTGATTTTAGGAGATATTTTCAAAGAACAATTGGTAGTTTTGCATTCAAAAAGTTAACATTGCCACAACATGTACTTTTTTGGGGAACTAAGATTTTTATGTTCTCATTATATTTTTTTATACCTGCGCTTTTTGTTTGATGGTGAAGTGCATTCGTTGGCATGGTCTGCATGTATTTTTTTATGAGTGTTTTTTTGAACACCGTATTTCAGTTGGCCCACGTACTGGAAAAGACAACAATGGTGACACATGCTGATTACAAAGTAGAATCTAATCGAGCGGTGCATCAACTACAGACTACTGCTGATTTTGCAACAAAAAATAAGATATGGACTTGGCTTTTAGGGTGATTAAATTTTCAGGCTATACATCATCTATTTCCTCATATCTCACACATCCATTATCCTCAAATAGCTCGTATAGTAAAGAGTGTGTGTCAGGAGTATGGCATACCGTATCATTCATATGCCACGGTCAGAAGTGCTTTTGTGTCCCACGTGAGGCATCTAAAATATTTGGGTAAGGAGTAATAGTTTGATAAAAAATAAGTAATATTTTTTCCTACTTTTTTCTTTGTTATTATACAGCGAAAAAATAGCATCGTGCTATGGAACTTAAAAAACAACATTATGCATTCTTTCGATGAGTAGCGATTATAATTGTCGCAACGTTTTTGTATGCTGCATATTCATTCAATGTTTTTGTATTTCAAAAGACAACACAATTACCATCCAAGACAACACTGGAGGAGGCATGGTGATTGTCTGAGGGGGATCTAATTGATGTGAAGGGAAAGTTGTATATATGACCATATCGTGATTTGTGGAAACAGCGATATACATTTGTATGAGCACCGCAGAAAATAGATTTTCGGCTCTATAATTTCACGTATGAGGATGCGAAAAGATACCTGCATGAGCTCTGAGCCAACTGAACTACTGTCAGAGGAATCATGGAGCAGTCGATGTATGCGAGTGATCAAAAACAGTTCAATGAGTTGAAAGAACACTTTGGCACCAATGGTAATATTTCATTAATATCAGATGCGTCACTAGGAATACAATATCAGCACGCAAAAACATTTGTTTTTGATACATGATTTATTATACAGACTGCCAATCTGACATTTAGCTCGTTTTCTAAAAATAGGGAGCTATTCTTTTTTGGCACTGATATGGAAGTAAGAGATAACATTCAGCTTTTGTTTGAGAAAGATCGAGAAGATACGTTGATAACTCAAGATATGTTGCACCCCAATCTTGTGGTTTGCCCATTCAATTGTAGAACACGCTTGGAGGCTCTCCTGAATCACGCTCAGAAATCTATTGTGATGTATCAACAATATATTGCAGACAAGCGCATACAAGATATTCTCAAAGAGAAGTATAAGCAATGAGTGATAATCAAAATTATACTTTGAGATAGAGCCGATGCCAAAAACATCAATTCTCCAGAAGAGTCATTTTATGCATCACTATCATGAAGTATCAAAAAACAATCGTCGCCCTATGTTCATGCAAAAGGTATACTTGTAGATGACCGTTATTTTTTGTTGAGTAGCATGAATATTTCAGAGACGAGTATTGATAAAAATAGAGAAATAGGAATTTTATTGATCAATAGATTTCATATAGAGAAATTTATGGATAGGTTTTTGAGGGATTGGGTGGAGTAGTATTGAATAATCGAATATTTTGTTGCCTTGCAATTCTCTTTTAATTGCCTATATAAGAGCCGTATTTATCATACTACTTCCCATTTTTCATGTCGGCTAAAAAGAAATTCTTCATCACGACTCCTATATACTATTCGAATGACGTTCCTCATATAGGGCATGCGTATAGTACGTTGATCGCAGATGTTTATGCGCGTTTTCATCGTATGTTGGGGTATGATGTAAAGTTTAGTACATGAGTAGATGAAAATAGTCAAAAGACTGTGCAAAAAGCTGCTGAATTAGGTATGGATGTGATGGCATATCTAGATTTGTATGCTGGTAAACATGAGGAGCTACGAAAGTCTCTTCGTATAAGTTATACTGATTTTATTAGGACGACTTCAACGAAACACAAAGAGTTTGTGCAAAAGGTTCTACAAAAAGTTTACGACAATGGTGATATATATCAGTGAGAATATACAGGCTTATATTGTGTTTGATGTGAAGCATTCAAGAAAGAATCAGATTTGGTGCCTGCATCGGGTGAGTATGATGGCATACCAGCTTGAACACTAGTGTGTCCAGACCATTTCAATAGAAACCTTGATGCGATCAAGGAGAAGAATCGATTTTTCAGGTTGAGTAAATATGAGGACCAACTCAAGGCGTACTATGCGTCACATGATGATTTTGTGCAACCACATCATAGGTACAACGAAGTAATTTCATTTGCTGATGGGTGATTGGAAGATTTTTCTATTTCGCGTGAAACAAATAAATTTGGTATTCCATTGCCATTTGACCCCTCTCAGGTGACATATGTGTGGTTTGACGCCTTGTTGAATTATGTGACTGTTTGTCAATGATGAAATGAGTCATTTTGGTCTAGCGAAGCAGAGAAATATCATGTGCTTTGAAAGGATATCGTTCGTTTCCATGCAATTTATTGGCCTGCAATGCTGATTTCTGCCGGCTTTGATCTTCCTAACAAGGAAATTGTTACATGATTTTTCACAGCAGATGGCAAAAAAATGTCTAAATCTATCGGCAATGTAATCAATCCTGTTGAAGTAGTTGAAAAATATGGACGCGATGCTTTGGTGTATTATCTATTGAGTGATATGTCTATATGAAGTGATGGTGATTTTTCATGGGATAGATTCAAGACTACATTTGACTCTCATTTGATTGGAGGTTGGGGAAATTTGGTGTCGAGGGTGACGAATATTGCTGCGAAGAATGGAATAACAAGAGGGAGGAGAAATAATTTGATTATAAATGCATGATTTTTTTCTGAATTAGATAAAATTGAAATTCTAAATTTAAAACAAAGCTTTTTTGATAATGCTGATTTAAACTGATATATAAAATCATGGTATAATTGTGTTATAGTTGCAAATTCATATATGCAAAATCAAGAGCCATGGAAACTATTTAAAAATGAAGAATCTAGGGATAAGGCAATTGAAATTATAGAGGATTTGCTATATGTAATCAAACAACTCACTATATTATCAGCTCCAATATTACTTGATTCAACTCAAAAAGTTGTAGATATCTTGGGGAATGAAGATCTCAAAAATGCGCTATTGCAAAATGGATTATTCACATTGTATTGATATGAGGAATTTGAAGTAAATCTTACTCCATGAATTTTATATACTAAAGTTGAATAATTTAATTTCTTGATTGTTATGGAAAATATACAGGTACTACTACACTCATTTAACCGATATATCGCTATTGCTATATGTATTTCGTACATTTTAATAGATGGTTTATATGCTTATTATACATATTCTGTTGTCGCTAAAAACCCACTAAGATCAGCTAATGTATGAGCGTTCATGCATATATTGTTAGCTTTTGGTGTATTAAATTATACAGAGAATCGACTTTACGTATTTCCTGTGGTAGTGGGCTCTCGAATATGAACATATATAGTTGTAACTTATCAATTAAGAAATAAAAAATAGTTTTTAAAATCATATGATAAATCCCATGCAAGCTATAATCTGAATGAGTCCATGAAATAGTTATTTTAAAGATAGGGAAGTTGCGTATTTGTTGAAAGAGGCAATTAATCGTTATGGGAAGGTTGCGATCATGATTGCTGATATCCCAGCTGTTTCAACCTATCAAGCTATGGGATATACGCTTAGTAAATCACAAGAGAAAGCTAGACTACAATGAAATGCATTAAAAAATAGAACCAAGAGAGTACTTCAAGAAATGTGATTTTCTCTTGATGATATAGCTATCATTGATTGGGGGCTTGAGATAGAGCCAGATGAGAAGTATATTGCGCACCGTAAACGTGTTCAAGAACTGTACGATACTAATGCTACTTTTTATGAAGATGTAAATGCTACCTCGCTTTCTGTTTTACAAAACTCAGGGAAGGATTTTTCTCAAGAGAGTGTTTTTCAAGCAGTGCATTATTTATTATCGGAGATTGCATTCTTAGAGTTTTCAAGAGGATTTTTTGATGTTGAAAAAACATGATATTTGTATCACAAAAATCGAGATGTGTTTGAATACTATATTGCAGGAAAGTATGACGGGGTTGTGAGGACATATTTAGATTTTGTACTTCTAGAAGCGCCTTACGAGACGTATCTCTCATATGCAGATAGTCAAAAATCAAGATGGGAACTAATCCAGCAGAGATGAATATTGCATTGTTCTTTTATCCCCTATTTTTCTTATTTTATTGTGTGAGAACAGTGAAATCACTCGGGAAAGTTGTTTGATATAATGAAAAAAGTAGGTGAGAAAAATAATATAACAATTGATTTCTCTGAACAAATCGGCTATGGATCAATTGCGTGGAGGTTAAATACAGGTAGTGTTGATGTGTTTTGATGCCCTACTCGAGCTTCTAAAAAGAGAAGACTGCAGATGTTTTTTTCGAAGCCGCTTTTCCATAGTCCTGTATTTGGTTATATGCGTTCAGATAGTAAATATCTTAGCGTATCTATAGAGCATTTGCAGACTTTACCAGAGTTAAGGATTGCAGTAAAAGAAAATGATATTCACCATGAGTTAGCAAGCAAGTTTTTCCCAAATGCTATACTTGTAAGAGTGCCACAATTATCTCATATTTGAACAGTCCTTGAATTTGTTCGTGATAAAAAAGCAGATTTGACATTCCGAGATCCAGAGTTGGTTAGTATGTTTTGCAACTCAAGATGAATTGATAGTTCTCTTTTTGTTAAAGTTTCAAATAATGGGAATCCGTTTGAAGTATATGATAACTGTATTGCTCTTCCGTGGGGTGAGTTTGAACTCAAGAGGGTGATAGATGAGTGTATTGAGTATGGAGATATTGTACCATAACCATAATTTATATAATTATTTATTTATGTAAAATTTGTTTTTAAAATGCGTTTTCTTATCCAAGAAGTACATAGCGCTTGTGTATCTGTAGAAACCGAAAACTATAAAGCAGAAATTGGAAAGTGAGTATTAATTTATGTGTGAATTCATAGAGACGATATTGTTGTTGCATGAGAAAAAATTAAACTTGTAGTTGAGAAATTGCCCCAGTTACAAATATTACATAAAGACTGAAAGCTTGTATGAACTCTCCAAGAACAGTGATGAGAGATTCTTTTGATATCGAATTTCACCTTGTATGGAGAAAACAGAAAGGGGAATCGCTTTGATTTTGGTTATAGTGCTGGATTTGAAGATGCAAAGAGAGTATATGATGATTTGGTGGATGCTATGAAAGGATCTGGCTTTGCTGTAAAGATAGGCGTGTTTGGCGGATTTATGGAGGTAAGTAGTGTTAATGCGGGACCGATTAATTTTATATGGGAAATTTAATAGCTATTGACAAATATATTTGTATGTGTATTATCGCGTCTTAATTTATCATTATATAAAATATTATGTGATTAGGTGGACTAGACAATTTAGATTTCATTCCAACTCCTCAGCAAATACATAAAGGGGGGGATGTGGCAGAAGCCCTAACTGAAGCAATGACTGAGTCATATGAAGATTTCAAAGCAAAGTGCCGTCAGTGACTTACTGAATCGGAACTTATCGTCTTATATCAAAACCATTTGTACTACCACCAGAACAATAAAACGATTTCTCAATAATTATCGAGGATAATTTACCCAAACAACGATCACTGCTGTGGTTTCTCATACATATCCTGCAGTTCTCTAATATTTTTTTCCATAGAGCTAAACTGATATTGGCTGATAAGCACATCTCTGAAGTGGGTGAAATCTAGATTTGTCGTATAGTTTTCTCGAGATGTTTCTAGTAGGAGGGGAACATCCATAAGTTCTACTAGTGCCTTACTTTGCATTGCAATATCTTTGCTTGCTAGTAATTTTTCTTTGAGAGAATTACTGATTTTGTCGATGTTTGCATAGATATTTTCTAGTGTTTTGTATTCCTGCACGAGTCAGATTGCTCATTTGGGTCATATTCATTTTACTCAAGGTATGTTGTCACTTGCGTCTCAAATGATAGATAAATAGTCAATCATATATTTTGGTTCAAATCACCATTCTTCCATGAATGTATTTTTGGTATGTTTGATTCACTTCATAGGGTCTATGCATTCTATAGTATCACTAAGGAGTGCTTTCATGTCTTTATCGCTCGTCATGATAGAAACACGGTGTCACTCTGCTTCTCAGCGTTTTGCAAGAGTAGCGATGATGTCATCTGCTTCATATCAAGGTATCTCTTGGTAATTGATCTTTAATTCATGAATAATATCTTTTGTTGCGCGAATTTGGACTTTGAAATCATCGGGGATTTCGGTCCTTTGTCCTTTGTATTCAGCGAATTGCTCGTGTCTTAGTGTCTTGTGTGGAGCATCCCAAGCGAGCACAAAATAATCAGGCTTTTCATGAAAGACCTTGAATAGCATTCTCAAAAACCCATAGATCGCATGTACCTGCTCTCATTTAGCGTTTGTCAAAGGAGGGAGCCCATAATATGCTCTAAACAGATACCCAGATCAGTCTACCAAAATAACTTTTTTCATTGGTACAATATATAATTTTGCTAGCAAATAAAAAGTGAAAAAGTATATTGCTATCATGCTCATTTCATCTCCAGAAGCAATGATCCAACTATGACGTGATATCTCGCAAAAAGCGACTCACGTTTTGTTGTACTGAGAACTATGAGCTGGCAAGACTCATTTTGTAAAATGATTTGTGGAGTGACTATGAATTGATCCATATAAGGTCCAAAGCCCCACATACACATACTTTCATGATTATGATGAGAAAGTACTGCATTTTGACATGTACAGACTCGAGGATGAGTCATATTTCATATGAAAATGAATGTTACAACAAATACAAGATTCCGACTATGTGATAATTGAATGGCCCAAATTTGAGCATTTATATGCTGATGGATACGTGAGAGTAAGGATAGAAAAAGTGGGGGAGAATCAGAGGGAGGTGGGTGTTGAGTAATTTTACCATGTCTGCATTATATATATGAAATTACTCTCAATATACAACGAAGCAGAAAATTCTATTTTGGAACAAGTATCTCACCCTGTTCAACAGGCGGACTGGGATTCTTGATTAGTAAAAAGTATTGTTTGAGAAATGCAACGCTATTCAGATATATATACCAATAGCGTATGATTTTCTGCAATTCAATTTGGATATCCGTTACAAATATTTTATATCAATTGTCGTCCCACTCCTAATTTCCCATGAATCGAAAATGTTTTTCAAGCATTTGTGATCAATCCTACTATCATATCAATGTGAGAAGAGAAATTTAATTGATATGAGTGATGTATGAGTATTGTAGATGAAAATTGAGCTCCAACACACCGTTGGAGAGTTGATAGAAGCACATCAGTAAAGTTTTCTTATTTCGATATTGATTGAAATTTTCATGAATTCACCGAATTAAATTGATTTACGGCTGTGATTTTCCAGCATGAGTATGACCATCTTTTGTGAAAACTCATCAATAAGGTTTGATATGATATGATTACAAACGATGAGTATCTGAGAAGGAAAGCTGCATGAGAGAAAGGACTTTACCTAGAAGGATAATGATGAAAAAATCTGATATACATTTTGTCTTTCAAGAACTATCAAAACGTTATGCAGGCTCTACTACAGAGTTAATTTATCATACGCCATTTCAGCTTTTGGTGTCAGTAATCATGAGTGCACAGACCACAGACAAGCAGGTCAACAAAGTCACCTCAAAATTCTATGAGAAGATCAGATGACCAGAGGACATATTGAAATTACAGTTTGAAGATCGAGAAAGTATGATACAGTGAGTAAATTACTATAAAAATAAGGCAAAGAATATATATAAAATGGCTGGGGTTCTTCTAGGAAATGCTAAGAATGGCGATGAATTGATTAAAAATCAATGATATCGAATACCAGATACGCAGGAAGAACTCGTGAAGCTACCGTGAGTGTGAGAAAAAACTGCGAAGGTGATCCTTCAAGTACTGCATTGACATCATGTCATTGCAGTAGATACTCATGTGCATAGGGTAACAAATAGATTATGAATCGTAAAGACAAAAGAGCCATTGCAAACTTCAAAAATTCTTGAAGCAAAAGTCCCCATGGAATTTAGATGAGATGCGCACCATGGATTAATATTATTTGGTAGGTACCATTGTGCAGCAAGAAATCCAAAGTGTACTGATTGTCCATTTAATAAAATATGCCAATGGTACAAAAAAAATAAAAAAGACAAATAAAAGTTATTTTACTATGTATATAGAAAAGATGTTTCCCAAAATTAATCTAATTGAACCGCAACGATGAGTATATTTATTGCAAAAAATAAATTGATGGGCGAGTAGTTCTGACTTATTATTCAATATTGTAAGTTTTTTTTCTGACGCAATTGTTTTTACATTTCCTATTATTTTATTATTGCTCTATTTTTTAAAAAATAAAACATTTGCTCTGCGCATATTCTTTTCAACAGTCGTTGCTGCATTAATTAATATTATATTACAACTATTTTTAGATAAGCCAAGACCAGAAACGGCAATTGAGTGAACGTGATGATTATTGCTACCTCATTTACCTACGATGTCATTTCCATCTGATCACGCTGCTGTAGCTATGGCATTTTGAGTAGCATTTTATTTTTTTTGAAAAACATATATTACAAAAAAAGAAATGGGTATTTATAAAATACTTTGAACAATATTAATTTTATGAGCAATTACAATGTCGATATGTAGGGTTGCAGTATGAGTTCACCGACCAACAGATATTATCGCAGGGCGGTTCTTTTGATCTATTGCTGTTATAATAATTAATTATTTTCCAAATATCATTTTTAAAAAACTAATTGCGTTGCAAGAGTATTTATTTTCATTTTTCAGAAAATAAATTATTGTTTTTTTGGAGCAACAGGGGTAGGAGTAACAGGAGGAGGGGTAACAGTTGCTCCAGTAGTACTCTTAGCTTTTTTCTCTTCTTCCTTCACCTTTATTCAATTTTGTATACTTCACTTTATGTCTTCACTATATTCATTAATTAGTGCAGATATTACATCATGGGTTGAGCAAATATAGTTATTTTGTAAAATGTCTTTTAATGATTCAATAATTACTTTGTCATTAATTTTATCATCAATTACTTCGTTGACAATTTCTTGATATAGGGTTTTGTTTTTTGCATCAACATCAAATCCATATGAGTGATTTTTAAGTACCTCTTTAATTGAGTTCCCACGAATATCCTCTATGATATGATTTATCATTATTGTTTTATTTTGCGTTTCTTTATCTGTAATTGTATTTGTAGCCTCTTCGGCCTCATTTTTATATGCTTCCGTTCCTTGGTTTGATTTCAAAGATTGTCAATCTTTGTCTACACTAGAATATTCTATTCACGTAAATTTGCTATTTGAATCCTTTTTCAAAGATATGACAATGTTTTGGCTATTTCTATAGTAATCAATTTTGCTATTTTTTATTATTTCTTCTTTATCTTTTTCTGCTATTATTATCTTGTCATCTGTATTTTTTTCGTCGCGTAATAGTTGTATATAATTGTCAGCAGATTTTTTTACAAATGGTCTATTTAATAATTTATTTTGTTCTTTGTCAGATAGATCCAATCATTTCGTAAATGCAGAAAGTGATTTTTTTCACAATGCATTTCATCTCAAGAAGTTTAATATCTTTTCAGCCTTTCCAGCTCAGAAGATTCATTCTACGAGTCAGAGTATGCCTTCTAATTTCCCAAATATTTTATCTGCTTTTTGATTCATTACTTTTTCTTTGAATTGTGTATATTCTTCACTTTTTTTATCCAATGGCATGTTTTCGAGTAAATTTTGTGTATTTTTAATTGTATTTTCTATATCTTTTTCACTAGGTGTTTCTACTTTAGTTTTTTCTGTATTATTTTCCTTTACTACTCGTTTTTCTCATTTTAGTAATGTCGCAATAAATGCTGTAGTATTGCCATAATTATCAAATGGCTCAAGCATGGCATTGAATTTTTTTCCAATTACATTTGGTATGTTTTCTTTAATGGCTCAGACATGAAGAGCTTTTATTTTATATTTACCAGCGTCTTTATTGTTCTCATCTTTATAACTCGCTTCGTCTATTAGATCTTTTTCTGATGGAAGGTTCTTGGCTAAGTAGTTTGTAAATCAGTTTTTTATTTTTATTATTTCGCTATATGTTTCATTAAATTCATTATTGGCTATTTCTTGGATTTTTGCTCATGTGTTTCAATCTATTTTTGAAAAGTCTCCTTGTATATCTCAGATACTATTTAGCGTTGTTAATATTCTTACTTTATTTTCAATATCCAATTCTTTATTTCCAGTTGATAATTTTTTATTCATTCACTCAATTATTTTTCAATATAGACAGAAAAATATATTATTCAGTCTTCTGTTTTCTCATGGGTCTAGTGCTTCATCTACCTTTTTTAGAATATTGTTTCAAAGTTCATTTAATCCGTTTGCTCAATTTCATCTCATTTTTTCAAATCCGCGCAATTTTTCAATTATCTGTCCTCTAATTCCATTTTTTAATTTTTCTCATCATTTTTCCATAATTTCTCACAGTGATGTATTTTTTTCATTCAAAACATCCTGTAGTTTTTTATATTCAGGTTTATTTATTCCATCAATCTTTTTCCCCAATTCTGTTTTTGCCTTAGATGAGTTTTCTATTTTGTTGTTGTTTTTTTCAGGAGTTTGTTGTTTTTTTTCACTTGCTACTTTTTCTGCTTTTAGAGTATTGAGAAATGTTTTTACGTCCTCGCGAATTTTATTTTCGGGAATTGCTACTTGAGGAATTTTTAGATTGCTGTTAGATATCTTCAATTCTTTGATTCCTGGATGGGGTATGGTGCTTGATTTTAGATAAGTATCGATATTAGATATTATCGTGTTTAGAAATACTGGATAATTTTTATTTGTTTCAAAAAATCATTCTAGGTTAATTTCCTTTTTGGTAATTCTTTCAACTGTTTTACTAATGTCGTTGGCTTCTTTTTGGTCAACGATGTCGTCTTCGAGTGCATTGATAGATTGTAGTACTTCATCATGTTTCGCAACTTCTCCCATCTAAATTTTTATATAGTTGATAAAAGTGACTCTGCTTTTTCTCTTTCTCCAATTTGTTCTTCTAATTCGATATTTTTTAATATTTCCATTCTCTCGGCAATTTTTTTCATGCTTTCCTTTGTTTCGTTATTTTTGCTGTATACTGCCATTTCCTTCAACAACTGTATGATTCAGTTTACTGCAGTATTATCCAAAACCCCAAGCAAGATGAACTTTCTTAGGTCTTTTGCGAGTTTCCACTGTTTTTCTAGCTTTTCAAGCATTTTTAGTACAAAATCTTTTTTAGTCATGAGTATATTATAGCCATTTTCTTATGAATCTCTCTGTTTTTTGAATTACCTTGTTTGCTTTTACAAAGCTTACGGGGACATATCTCAATTTTGGTGTATAATATGTGTTTTTCTGTTGCAATTTGTGTCTACTTTTGTATATTCTCTTTTCTATTCTGTGCCTTTGTAGTTCAACGGATAGAATAGGCCCGTCCTAAGGGTTAGATGCAGGTTCGATTCCTGCCGAGGGCAGGATACAGAATTACGGAATACTGACGTTTGAGGAATATGGGAGTTGTGTCTCATCTCTACGCCAACCATTTTATTTATTATTTTATTACACCATGAACGTAGAATTGCAAAACTTTATTGCTCCATTCAAGAGACAAGACAATGATGATTGATCTCCGGAAGTGCAAGTAGCTCAATTGACATTCGAAATTACTGAGTTGCAAGCGCATGTGAAGACTCATGACAAAGATGTAGATGCCAAGAGAAGTCTATTGAAAAAAGTAGCAAGAAGAAGAAAATTCCTAAGGTATCTGAAAGAAAATGAATTGGAAAGATACAATATGCTTGTAAAAAAGCTTGGTCTAAAAGCGTAGTATAGAAATTCTTTTTATTTTATGTAACGTTTTAATTTTATTATGGCAAAAGTACAAAAACCCAAAGCTGCTCCAGCACAATTTTCTGTACCAGCGATTAGAACTGGTGTGAAAGTGCAATGAGTTGTTATTAAAAAAGTTGATATTTGAGTTCTAGTTGATTGTGCTGGTGGAGTTTTCACTGGTGTGATCCTTTCTAAGGAGTGTAAAGACCTAGAAAGAAACTGATATGATCTATCAATTGGAAAGGAATTGGAAGCTGAAATTATGGATACAGATACTAAATCTGACGAAGGTTATTTCATTATCTCAATTGCAAAACTTATTCAATACGATGTATGGAAGAATATCGCTGCTAAATCTAAGGAAGATGATATCATTACTGTGATCCCAACAGAAGCTAACCTAGGTTGATTGCTTGTTGATATGCATGGTATCAAATGATTTATTCCACTTTCTCAGCTTGCTCCTGTACACTATCCAAGAGTAGAAGATGGAGATCAAGAAAAGATTTTTGAAAAGTTGCTGAATCTCGTAGGTAAAGAGTTTAGAGTTAGAATCATCAATCTTGATGAGGAAAACAAGAGAATAGTGCTTTCTGAAAGAGAGGCTCTCAAGGAAGAAAGAGAAACAATACTTGCGAATATGAAAGTTTGAAATGAGTATGAATGAACCGTTTCTGGTATCTCTAGTTACTGAGTATTCGTGACTATTGGAGGCGCTATAGAAGGGTTGGTTCATATTTCAGAACTTACATATGGACACGTTGCAAATGTGGATAGACTAGCAAAGGTTGGTCAAAATATGATTGTAAGAATTATTGGGTTTGAGGATGGGAAAATCTCTCTTTCTGCTAAACAGTTGAAAGATGATCCGTGGTCAATCATTCCAAAGAAATTCAAAATCGGAGATATTATTGAAGGTGAGGTGGTGAGATTTGTTCCATACGGTGTATTCGTAAGAATTTATGACGACATCAATGGTCTTATTCACTTGTCTGAGTTGTCAGAAAGAAATGTTGCTAATCCAGCAGAACTTGTAAGACTGTGACAAGTAGTAAAAGCTAAATTGATCGCTCTTGATCCATCACAAAGAAAAATTGGTCTTTCAGTAAAGGCATTGACTGCTCCTGCGTCTGCAGAGGGTGACAAAGCTAGAGCTCCTAGAAAAGCAAAAAGTCTTGATGACGTAGAAGGTGAAACTTCTGCTGAAGCGCCAAAGAAGACTGCAGAATAATACCCATATATAATATGAAAATCATCCGCTACTGATAGTGGGTGATTTTTTAAATATGGCAAGCGATAAGTACTACTTCTGGTTGTTTTTTTGTCATATTTCCCTACTGTGAAAGTATGAAAACCACACTCAAATTTTGACAGGTAAAATGGATACATTATGCATCGCCTACTCCTCAAGAGATTGACGCCCTTATAGAAGAGTATGAATATCATGAGTTGATT
This sequence comes from Candidatus Absconditabacterales bacterium, assembly GCA_039809345.1. GTDB lineage: Bacteria > Patescibacteriota > Gracilibacteria > Absconditabacterales > Absconditicoccaceae > JBDHUW01. The sequence continues at coordinate 48,317 of JBDHUW010000005.1, forward strand.
GCTGAGGATTTACAAGATGTGAATGTGCAACACAAGATTGATCAATATGATGATGTAATTTTCATGGTATTGAATTTCCCAAAGTACAATACGCTAAACAAAAGATATGTACTCAACGAATTTAATGTGATACTGGGTAAAGATTCTATCATTACGCTGAGTAGATATGAAGCGTCTCATATCGCGAAGATTATAGAGCAGTATAAGATGGATATCGAAGAGTCTGATATTCATGATGAGGAGGCATATAAGATATCCCCATACTATATACTCTATACTATTATAGATGCAATGTACGATAAGACTATCAAAGCGCAGTCAAATGCTACTAAAGATCTTGTTTTATTGGAGTCTTCTATGAGTGACAAGGATATTACAAGAGCTACTATTGAGGATTTGATGAGAAAAAAAGCCAATGTTGCATTTCTCAAATATACATATTTGCCACAAAAAGATATACTAGTTGAGATGCAAAAAGTATTTGGATGATTTTATGAGTGAGATTTGGATGTGTATTTTGAAGATTTGGAATCAAAGCTAAATAAAATTATAAACTCTGCAATGATCTTGTATGAAACAATTCAGTCACTGGTTGATACATATGATGCGATGCTGAACTTACAAACCAACACTGTCATTCGTACTCTGACTGTATTCACTGCATTGACGTGAATTTTGACTTTCATAAGCTGATTCTATGGTATGAATATACAATTGCCATTCATGAATAATCCTTATGCTTGGATATTGGTGATGGTCTTGATGTTGGTAATTATCACCATGACTATACACTACTTCAAGAGAAAAAAATGGATTTAAAGAGAACAATAAGCTCATTTATATATTTGTCATAACACATATGGGAACCATCAAAAAAGCTAAAAATCATCGAGGACAATATATGATCTTTTTTGTATCACTGATTGCGATGCTTGGATCATTGTATTATCAGTATTACTGAGACTTTTTTGGTAATATTGCATCATGATCATTGTTCCCAATTGGATGATGATTTGTGCCATGTATTTTGTGTCGATGGGCTCGTATTTTGATGTATCCTCTGGTTTGGTTGTCTGGTATCAGTCTTCTAAAGTGAGACAAGAGCATAGTAGACTACATATTCCCAATCAGTATCATGGGAATAGTGTTGGAAACGTATCATTATTTGTTGCAAAAAACTGATTGGTTAGATTTTCTCAGCTGATCTACATTGTGTACAAAAGCCAATCCATGTAATGCATTACAGATAAACTATTTTGGGTTTATCACAATACCATTTATGTGTTTGGTGGCATTTATTTTGATCTTTATAGCTTGTATTTATCTTAGAGACCAAAAGAATGCTAGATAAGATCTATGAGTGAACTACCAGTACTTTTCTTTATTCACTAGAGCAAACATATAATGCTAAACATTTCTGTGTTGTTAGCTTTTTGTATTTTGCAAATGCAGTCAAGTTTCACCTTTTAGAAGATGATCAAACACAGGATCAAATGAGCTATGCTGTTGCACTGAGAAATGCTGATTTTCTGTTGCTAGATGGTATTGCTCTTCAGGTATGGAAATATCTGAATAAGAAGCCTAGAGTTCGGTGAGAAAATTTAAATTGAACTGATCTCACCCCAAAGATATTGCGCTATTTCTCTGAGAAGTATGATGCGGATTTATATATCTATTCTTTGTATCATGAGAAAATTGGGAAATCTCAAGACTGGCTTCACAAAGCGAAAGATAAACTTGAAACAGAGTTCAAATTCTCACATATTTATTGTTATCAATCACATTATCATCAAAGAGGGACGGACTTCCCATGGAATGAGATGACTCAGTCGATTGATAAACAAAAAGTAAATATATTTTTGAATTGTACTGGCTCGCCATTTCAAGAAAAACGAATAGAGGAAAATAGGCAGTGGTTCATAGAAAACAAGATGATGGTACTCAACGTGTGATGATTTATCGATTTTTATAGCTGATTTGAAAAGCGTGCTCCTGAGTGGGTAGTCAAAGCGAGAATATGAGAAACTATTCGAAGAATCCTTGATAATCCCAAGAAAAATGGTAAAAAGTTTTTAGCAATGTTTGGTATTTTTAGATTGTTGTGGAAGAAGCTTTTATATGCAAAAAGCAAAAAAAATGTTGATACACTATAATCGTAGTAAATGGATTGTTTTTTTGACTATTTTGAGTTTATGCTTTTTTATGTCGTACAGTGTAGAGGCGTCTGTAGGAAGTATTCGCATCAATAGGGAAAATGTAAAAGTAGAGAAAGATAAAAATGGCAACATATATAGAATATACAAAACTCCGGAAATCACAGTAATTACCCCAAAGAAATTTTCTTTTCATTTCTACAAAGAGGGTACAACTATGCGTACATTTGTAAATGATCTTTCATGTAGTGCAGGGCTCAACTGATCTTATTTTTGATTTAATCCAGATGGGACATATTTCCCAGCATGAGTCTGGTATAAATATGGTAAGTATATTAGAGAACCATATCAGCCAGCCATCGATAAAAATCTGAGAGTTTTGTTGTCATGAAATGGCACGACAATAGATCCTATGGTAAATGACACTTTTGACTTTGCATCTATAGCATGAATCAAAACAAGTTGGTATGTCAATGCTGGACCTCGACTAGTACGTGATGGACGTATAAATCATGATGTTGTTGACAATAAATCTCATCGACAAAGAAAAGCAAGAAGAGTTTGATTTATCAGGAATCCCAATGGTGAAATACATTTCGTAGTAGCAACACAACCTATCTCGTTACCTCAATTTGTGGTTTTTGCATTTTCAACTGGTTTGGGAAAGGAGTGATTTCAATTTGTGAATTTAGATGGATGATCATCTACATCATTGTGGACCCCATACAATAGCTATCAAACGAAGAGAAAGCTTCCCATATTTATTTGTATTCAATAGTTATCATGAAAAAGTGAATAGTAGTATTTATAATGTGAGTCTCGTGAGCTGGTAAGAATACAGTTTTGCATTTGTTGAAAGAAAGAAATCCAACATTCCAAGATGTGCTTTCATACAAAACAAGACCATTAAGACCGGGTGAGGTTGATGGTGTCAACTATCATTATCTCACCAATGAACAATTTAGGAATGAGATTGATAAATGATCGTTTTTGGAATATGCTGAACTATATGGGTATGGACATCTGTATTGAACCAAAAAGAGCGATATAGTAGATGGAATAAATGCGGGTAAGGTGCTGTTGAAGGAGATGGATCTCCAGGGTATGAGGTCTATTGCTATGCACCATAAGGATATCTATGAGGATGCACTACGTATTTTTATCACATTGTCCGACGAGGTTATGATTCGTAGAATCACGACCAGAGCACCAATATCGGATGAAGAACTACACAAGAGATTAATCACCGCAGCTGGAGAAAGAGAGCAAGCTAAAATATATGCATCTCATATTGTAAATTGAGAGGGGACGGTGGAAGAAGTATATCAGTTGGTTGCCAATATTGTTCATGATTATTTAGCAAAAAAACAAGCATAATTTATATCTTATATTGCCCAATGAAAAAGATAGTAGCACTTATAGGAGTTTTGTTTGTAATAGTGGCGTGAATCGCTATTTATAAGGCGGTTACATTCTTTCAATTTCAATGAGACCTCAAAAATAGCGCGCAGAAGCAGGTAGATGCAGCGACAAATAAGGCTAATGCACTTGTTGAAAGCGGTAAGCAAATGATCTCATCTGGTGTGGATTCAATTGTAGCGTCATGAAATAGTCTATATGAACAGAAGAAAAAAGAAGCTGAAGCGTATTTGCTTCAACAAAAAGAACAACTCAAACAAGAGGCTCAAAAAAGATTAGAAGAGGAGGCAAAGAAAAAGATTGAATGAGTATTTAATAATCGATAACTATGGAAATATTTCTTATTATAGTCGTATTGATTGTCATCACCCGGTATCTAGTTTGGGCTAATTTCTACCTAGCAAAAAAAAGTAGAACAGATATACAAAGCCCAATTGTGCTTACAAAAGAAAAACTTCTTTCGGGGATTACAACTATCGATATCGCTCATGATGATTTTTTATCAATAGAAAGGCAACTGAATACGATAGTCGTCGGAGATGCTGTTTCTGTAAGATCGTTGTTATTGGCTTTTTTTGCGTGAGGACATGTGCTGATTCAGTGAGCACCATGAACGTGAAAGACTTCATTGGTAAAAGCATTTTCTCATATTGTACATTGGTCATATTCTCGTATCCAGTGTACGCCTGATCTTTTGCCGCAAGATGTGATTTGAAATGAGTATCTCACGCCTTGAGCAACCGAATTGCACTTTAAAAAATGACCATTGTTTTCTCATATTGTGCATGTCGATGAGATAAATCGTACTACACCAAAATTACAATCAGCTTTTTTAGAAGCTATGCAGGAGAATGCAGTGACTGCGTTTGGGAAAACATATGATCTTCCAAAGCCATTTTTTTTGGTAGCAACGCAAAATCCTTTTGATGCTATAGGGACTTATCTTTTGCCCTATGCACAGGTTGATAGATTCCTTGTTGGAATTTCTACTACTGCATTATCTGTACAAGGCGAGATCAATGCGATAAAATCTTCTTCTAATCCAGCTGCCCCACTGAGTGAAAAGGAGATTGTGGGTGATTATACAAATGAGATCGAATCAATTTCGATAAGTGATGAGCTACTTGAATACTGTGCAAACTGTACTCTATGGTGTAAGAAACAGTGATATGCGTTGTCTATCAGAGCCACTAAGTGACTAGTCCAGTTGGGAAAAACATTGGCATATTTGCAGTGACATGAGTGCGTGTCCCAGGATGATATCAATTGTGTATTGATGCCGGTTTTGAAACATAGGATAGACTATTTGCATGGAAGCGTGCTATCTGGAGATGATTTTTATGCTATTATTTCTTGATCTGTACAAAAAGACGATGCCAGAGTGTGATAAAAAATGCTTCTATGATTCAGTTTATATACGCAGTGAGTAGTCATACTCAAACAGAGACAATAATTATGAGTGTTGCCAGTGGTCATCACTTGTTGAAATCAAATGCTGTAGATGCATAAAGTATCAACAGAGGAAGCCCCAAAAAGAGCAATATATTTATGATAAATCTAAATGATAGGGCGTACTGAAGAAGTGCTCATCTGATACTCACGCCAAAGTTTTCTAAAGCAAGATTCATGCTTTTTTTCATAGCCTCAAGTGGTTTCAAATCATCAAGAACGATAAAATATTTTGTGTATGGTAGGAAGATAGAAGCAAAGAATATAATAAGCCCCCGCAATACGAGTATGATGATAATAAGAATGTTGTCTAGTAGGTCTAATGTCCAGAATCTCGAAACTACGATAAAAAATGGTAGCATAGAAAAGAAACTCATCATTGAATTGTATTCAAACATGGGAAAAAAGCTTACGAATCATTTTCACAATGACACGCTTCCTCTTTTCTCATCTGCTGAGAGATAATGGATCAAGGCGGCATCTCATACTGGAGGCATGAGGAAATATCATATTGCCAGTATAATTCATATTCATATAGCTCGTCCTATCAATCACGATGATCTAAATAGTCATTCTAGGTTACGTAAAATATCCCCAATACCTCAGCTACTCTCTGAATTTGATGCCACCACACGTCGTGCACTGATTCACACATAGCACAAAAATATAATTGAATGAATTATGGTAGTGAGAGTTGTCAGTCTAACAAATTTAGTATCATTGCTGACTAGTCAGAAGGCATGTTCTACTGCATTGTTAATTTCGCCACGCATATTATTGGAATTATATAAATTGTTTTATTTTCTCTTGTATATCTTTTTCGTCTCAAATTGAAAATAATTTTTTGATATCTTCTGGTAGTGGTGCTATAAATGTGTTTTGTTTTTTTGTGTACTGGTCTGAGAATGAGTATGAGTAGCTGTGGAGAAGTTGTCTACTGACTCCTAATTCTTTGTGTGCTATTCTAGTTACTGATTCATTTCAGTAATCTTTGTCTCACAACACTGGGAATCATTCTGATGCTGTATGTATACGAATCTGATGCATCCTTCACGTGAGTATGCGGACTAGTCACAAAGATATAGGACCGATCTTATCAATTTTAGTGTCAGCAAGATGGTATATATGTGTTTGGGAAGCTAATCACTTTTCATAATTTACAAACATATGAGCTCTCCCTTTCTCTGCGTGAAATCATTTAAACAACGGCTTGTTGATTTCAAGCTTTTGTGGTAATTTCCCTTGAGTTACAACTATATATCGTTTTGTAACCTTTCTATCTTTGATTTGTTGATTTAAATATTGCAGTGCATCATATTTTTTGGCTGCAATCAAAACTCATGAAGTGTCCTTATCGAGTCTATAACAAAATGATGGTTTGAACATGCTTCATTGTGTAATAAGCTTTTCTTCATGATGTTTGTTTTCCTCATTCAGATAGCTATAAAGCCAATCATTCATAGTAATTGCGGTTTTGCTACTTCAACTTCCAGGATGCATCAAAATGTGTGGTGGCTTGTTGAAGACAACCCGATTGTCGTCCTCTTTGATGATGTTTTTCTTGATTGTCTCTTTTTGAAATTGTGCGTTTTGAGAGGTTTCGCTATGGTCTTTCATTCATTTTATGAGTGGAGCAGTCTTGGTGATGTTGATTGAGATTTCATCTCATAGCAAAACTTTACTCTCTTCTTTTCATTTTTTACCATTGATACGGATGTATCATTTTCTAATCCAGCTGTAAATTGTAGGAAGCGTGATCGTGGTATATGGTTTGTAAAACTTTCTCAAGAATCTATCAAAACGCTGGTTGGCATTGGTGATGTCGACTGTGATGGTTTCATACGTATCAATTGTTTTCTGACTCATGTTCATGGTAGGATCGATAAATATAGATACTATACTTATTTCTCTGTGCCTCTGCAAGTCTATATAAAAATAAATTATTGCATATCTAGACTGTATTTCTATAGTGATAGTGCTTATTTTTGATATTGTAGCATGAAAAAATATTTCCTTTGATATAGACCTCTCATTGTCTTGGTATCTATATTTATTGTATGAACTGCATTTATAGCAAGTAGATTTTATAATTCTAAAGCAACAATTGAGGTAGAACCATCTCCACTGCCAGTAGATGATGTTGCTACAATCACTATGTCTCAAGATACTCAGGTGACTTTTACCGAGAATCAGCTCACATCATTGTATGCTCTATATAAGAAAGATTGAGATATTGCTGTAGCTACTTCGCTCTTACAGTATTTGTTGGGAATATGAGATTATAAGTGAGCATATGGCATTTTAGAAGAGATTTTTGACAATCAACAATTGTGAGAACTACAAAAGCCGCTTGTGGCATTTACTGTTTTCAACTATAGCCTGGATGCTAATATCCGCTGGGATGAGGTAGATAAACAAAAACGAGGGATAGTAGGAGACGATAAAACCTTCCATGACGCGCTTATGTTTTTGACAAGGAGCGATTATACATGATTTTCTACTGCGCTTATTGAATTGCAAAAGTCAAATGTTACCTACAAAAATCTTATTTGAGCTATTCTAACATCAAGAAATACGTTTGATGTATTGAAAGATCCTCCCCAGTACTATGAGGCATGATTGATTGCAGCTGTATTGATGGAAGCTGGTTATATGCCTTTAGCATGAATGATAGCGAAGAGTATATTGCAAACAGATAAAAAATATATACTTTCATACGAAATACTTTCTCAGATTGCTATTAAACAAAAGAAGTATGATGATGCTATCAAATATCTTACTATTTTATTGTCATTGGATACTCAGCATATATCTCGCACCTCATTTTTTCTTTGAAAATCTTATTATTGGAAGGGAGACTATACAAATGCTTTGATTTACCTAAATCAAGTTACCGACGAAAGATATAAGCACGATGCTATTAGATATTCAATTTTTGTGCATCGTGATCAAAAAAATATAGCAAAAATGATGGACTGATTTCATAATCTTCTGTTGGATAAGGAGTTGCTTCCTTCTGATTATTTGTTACTTTTTGAGATAATTTTTTATGACCCCTATATGATATGAAGTGGTCAGTGAGAAGTTGCAAAGCAATATTGATTGAAAATTGTGGTACCATATATTGATTCCTGTAGAAAAAATATAGCAAAAACAGCACCTTATATATGTAAATTTGGCGAAGCTTGACGATATTTGTCTCAGAATAGGACTGAAAAGGCTCTGAATGATTTACTCCTTTTGACCAAGACTTACCCACATCCTTCTGTCTATAAAGCGCTCTGAGACTACTATGCGCGCGTGTGAGATGCGCAAAAAGCAGAAACATATTTCATGAAGTCATTGCTGTCTACAGCTGACAGTTATAATAATGGAGGCATTTTTTCTTGAAATAACCAGTAGAAATAAGTACAAATGAGGGTATTTATCTTGGAAACTCTAAAATGTACCCACAACGACTTCAAGATATTCTGATGTATTGATGAGCAGTCCTTGTCATTCTATGAATATTTACATTTACAGCTATCTTGGTAACTCTTTATAGGCTGAACAAAATAGTGTCTCTGTGAAACCGTACTATTCATTATATTTGAAACTCCATGATAATGCCATTCGTGTCCCTTGCAACTATATTTTGGGACCTATTCAAAAAACCAACAAAAGAGAAGTAGAAAACTATATAATTTATTTAATGTATTTATGTTATTCTGATGAAAAAAACAACTAATTCGAGACTCCTTTGGTATGTGTTCTTCTTTGCATTCTTTGCAGTATTTACATTTTTTGTGTGATACAAAATAGATTCTGAGAGTGGAAAGTCTCTTTTGACTCTTACTCCTACATGACTTTCTCAATTCAAGAAGTGATTAGACTTGGCTTGATGAGTAAGGCTAACTTACAAGATTGATTTTTCAAAATATGAATCAACATATCAAAATGATCAGAGTCAGTTGTTGCAGTTAAAAAAACAAGCTCAGGATATTATTTTGAATCAAATTGATGATAGAATTTCAACTCTTTGAGTAAGCGATTACAACGCATTTATACAAAAATATTCAGATGGGGAATATGTTGTAGTTGAAATTTGAGGTATACAAGATATTGATGCGGCTAAGAAGATTATTGGAAAGACCGTTGAATTAGAGTTTAAAGTGCCAAATGAATCTAAAGAAAATGATCCAGTGGTGTTTGAGCAGAGAAAGAAGTTAAGTGAAGAAATTTTCTCTCAAATTGTGCAAGATCCTTCTACGATGGAAAGTGTATGAGCAACAAGATGATCAGAAGACGTTGCGCACAATACATTTGATAGTGTCTCTTTAGATCAATTGCCTATGATTTATCGTCAGAATATAGGTGCATTGACCTCTACTGAGCAGTGAAAACTATATCCGACAATTCTCTCATGAACGTACCATATGAGTATCAGTCAGTGAGAAGATGGACAATTTATACCACAATCACTCGAATGATTTACGATGATTCTTTATAAGGGTCAAAGAGAAACGCCAGTAGAATTTATTCAACAATCAGCAGTTGAGTGATATGCAGCTCAGAATAATCTAAATACAGAAAGTACTACTTTGCGATCATTTGATGGAAAGACACAAGATGTAACCTATGATGCAGAAACAAAGTCTGTGGTATATGTTTGAGAACAGTTGATACCAGGACAGCAATGATACAATGCTGTGGTATTCAAAGTGCTCTCAGGTTCAGATGCGACAAAAGCATTGGAAAATATCAAAAATGGAGTGAGAGATTGAGTAGAAGAAGTGACATCATGATGGAAGTCGTTGGAAGAAATGACTGCTACTATACCTTCTTTCTCTTACAGTGAAGACAACAAGATTACTCTCCACAATGAATTGGATGGCGCATATATAGTGAAAGTAAACAATGCTAAAACTGCAGAAGAGACTATCTATCCAAAGCTTTCTGTATCAGTATCGGATGAAGCAGTATGAAAGAAGATGATCGATTCATTGAAGACACAAACATTGTATTCATTTGAAGACATTTTTGTTTCAGATAAGTTGCAATGGTTGCCCGCTCAAGATCCTCAAACAAATCAAATTCTAAATGGTTCTTTCTTTGAACTGGCAAGAGTATGACAGTCTCAAACGGGGAAACCGGTGGTGGAAATACAATTTAATGAGGATGGTAAATCTATATTCTGTAATTTGACTGAACAACATGTTGGAAAACAAATGGCGATTTTTGTTGGTGGAAAATTGATGACAGCACCTGTAATTAGAGATAAGATATGTGGAGGGACTGCACAGATTGATGGCACCTTTGATATTGCTGGTGCAAGAGAGTTGGCTGACGATCTGAACAGTGGAGCGTTGCCTGCACCATTGTTGTTGTCACATGAGGAAACAGTTGCCCCATCTCTTTGACAGCAAGCATTGTCTTGAGCTCTTGTAGCAGGATTGGTTGGACTAATTATTGTTTATGGAATTATGTTTATATTGTACTGATGGAAAAAGGCTAATATAGCATTAATAGTACTGATTACATTTTTGATCTATCTTCTATGATGGATTAAGATGTTTGGTGTAGTTTCATCTCTCAGTGGTATCGCGGCGGTGATTCTTTCATTGGGTATGGCAGTCGATTCCAATGTTCTGATGTATGAAAGAATTCGTGAAGAGTTGAAGGCGTGAAAATCAATGAAGTCGGCAATTGAAGATTGATATGAAAGATCTTGGGAACCTATCAAAGATGGGAATATTACTACATGAATTATCTGATTATTGTTGTTTATCATATGAGTAAATATATTCAAATGATTTGGAACCATGATGATGATCAATATGGTTATAATTATGCTTGTAGTGACGCCATTGATCAAAGAGCTATTATTAGTATTCTATAAAGATCAAAAATAAAATTGTAATTTATTCCATATGTTTGTTCTATGAAAAAAACAGTAATATTAGTAATAGCTTTCCTCATCCTATTGATTTGAGGATTCTATACGTTGGATGCATATTTGTGTTCTCATTTATATTACTGACGATGACCCTTCACAAGCTGTACCTGATGACAGTGAAAAGGGGTTAACATACTCTGACAATGACTAAACCGATGGAAAACAATATGGTGATTGCTCACAGCAGCAATCCCTGTTGTTTACCTTTTGTTGGCTAAACGCGTACATTCTAAGATGTTCGGATCACTTGTGTTCGTGGGCTTAGCCTTGAGTACACTTGGTGGGTTGTTGATAAATAAATCAATATTTCCAATGTGATTTGTGATATTGATATTCAACCTCGCTGTGATAGCAACGTTGATAGTATGGTTTTCATTGTGAATGTACACGTTGTGAGATAAACTTGCAAGTCTTGTAAAGCGAAATATATCTACTTCCGTATATGACGCTTTTCTGAAGTTTACTATAGGGTTGGTTGCATTTTGTACAGCAATGGTACTGCTGTTGCAGATACAAATGTTTTATGGTGTAGTGATTTGGGCTATTGTAATATGACTTACATATTTGATGATTGTATCTAGGGCAAAGACAGCTGTTTTGATGTATGAATTTGATGGGTTCTTACAAAAAATGGTGGATATATTTACTACTAATATGTTCATAAAGGTACTTTTTGTCTTGGTGGCTGTGGTATTTTTCCATTATGTATTTACATGAACTAACTACTCATTTATCCCATATCCTACTGCTTGGGATGCAAACCATGCGTACATCTTTTTCCCAAGAGCATGGGCGCTGAATCACTGAATCTATTGGTGAGATGCGCAAGTTGCATGAATTAATCCTAATCTATGGTTCGGATATTTGACATTTTGGTTTACATTTGTGAATGCAATTCCTGGCACATCATGACTTTTTGGTATATGACCTGATGCTCTTACCATTATTATGAATTTTATAAGTTGACCTTTAGTTTTTGTTGCTATTGCATTTTTATTGCGCGAGATCTTGCATTGTTTTGTAGATAGTAAAATCAATGAAAAATATTCTCTGTGATATATGTTTGTGTATTTAATATGACTATTTTTGACGTTGCTTTGGTTGACAAGTGGGATGTGAGCGTTCTTGGTTTTCATAGATAATAAGCCGGATTTGGCCGTACTCTTCTTTTCTATGATTGCATTGTATGCGGGTATAAAATTTCTCCTCACTGTACAGCATGGTGCGAGCAAGCAGGAGAAAAATCAACATGCGGTTTTGTCTTGACTCTTTTTTGCTGCAGCGATTCTTGCTAAACCCACCTGACTATTTGATGCTGTCCATTTTGCAATGTTGTTTTTGTTACAACGGAATTGGCTTTCATTTGCAATATGAGGTTATTTGGCCGTAGTATGAGTTTTGTGACTAACAAAACTTCTTTTGGTTGAGTGGCTTGTGAGTAGCATTCAATCATTCTATCTCATAGGATTGGGATGAATCTTGATGCTTATTGGCTTGATTCCAATGATCAAAAATAAGGGAGCTACAAAAACATATTTGCGTCCTTTTCTTTTGTGGTGTTTCACTGTGATAGTAGCATTGTTGATCTACAAATGACCTCTCAATGCAATTCAGCAACTCAAGAATACTGGATGAGTAGATATTAAACAATTTATCAGGACAGTCTTTTTGGCAAAAGCGGAAAACAATCAAGGAGATAATACAAGAGTGCTTTTGGTTTCAAATGTAGACATATCTACATTGCAAGCTGCAGATATGCCTGCTGAGTCGCCAGAAGTTTGTACTGCTGAAAGTATTGGTGATTTATATTGAAATTTGAAAAAGTTGGATGCGAGTGATTGAGCCACTGAGGATCTTTGAAGATATATCTGATTTTGACAAAAGAAATTTAATAGTTTGTGGATTTGATGACTCATTCCTAAGTGATGTTATGCTATCAATCAAGATGCCAAGATTTTGTGTGGGAAGGAAAACGATGTAAAAAATATGAAAGTAGATCAGCTTGTATCGCTTCTTACGTCTTCTGCTAGCATAATACATGAATCTCGCAATGATAGATTAGAAAAGTGGATAGAGCTACTTACTGATCAAGATACTTTTGATGAACCGAGAATTAGAAGTGATATAGCAAATTATATATCTGCAAATACACTTGTGAAGAATGAATCGGGTATCTATATTCCGTATAAATTGTTGATTCCTTTCAATGTAACGTTCAACTGGTCATTGCAGAATCTTAGTAGTTATTATACAGACATAGGAATTATATGGATTCTCTTGCTGTTTTTGGTAATACTCTCAATACCATATGCATTGATAAAAAGAAAAAAACATATTCTAAGGGTGTCAGTGATTACATTATGAGCTCGGTTGATTTGGGGGGTAGTATGAAGTGCAATAGTATGGTATTCACTCTGAATTATTATACGAACGATAATAGCTACTTTGTTGTTTATTCGTGATTTGATGGATGAATATAGTGATCGTTCATATATCAATTCATTGCTAGTATATTTTGTAATATGAATGCTATTTCTATGGGGAATAATCCAATTGGTCCTCAATTTGGTGAGAATATCATCTCAATGAATGTGATGACCTTTTGCTTGGTACAAATCTAATGTATGAGAAGAATATATTATTACAGAACAGCTTGTGCCAGAATCATCATTGAAAGTAGGGTATAGTGCAAAGGATGTTTTTGATATGCAATTTTCAACTTATAACCCAGTTTTGAGTGTGTTAAATAATAGGGGGGAAGATGAATGAGTGACTATTGCATGAACATATATGCAGTATTATATTGATGATCAATCAAATGTAGTGAATGATTGATTTCTCTGAACTTTTTGGGAGATTGCATCTGATAATGACGTATGTAAAACATACCTTAGATTGAAAGATAAAAAGAAAAAATATATTGTAGTAGATCCAAATATAGCTTCAGTGATAATGTGAGATTGAAATAAGTCGCTGTTTGATAGGTTCTATGCTGTTGTAGATGGAAGTGGTAAATTACAACAACATGGTACTTTGTCTATGCTCCAAGCGCTTTCGCAAAAATGATATTTGAAATTGCAATATACAAATAATCTTATAACTAAATACGCATTTGTGATTCCAGATGAGCAACTTGCTGGGCTACTTGCCGTAGATGGTAGTGAGGAACTATTGTTGGAAAGAGCAAGGATGACAGCTGCAAGATTTTTCCCAAATGGAGACAGATACGGCAATGTAGCATTACAACTTTTTGTACAAAGATTATCTACTATGGAAGCATTGCAAGATTTAGCTGATGCTTTTGGGAAGGAGATCCGCTTTGATATGCTTAGTGAATTGGCGAGAATTGTATCTACTACCGTTCCTCCAGAAAGATATAAAGAAGTACAGGGGAAACTCAAAGAACTTACACAATGAGAAAGGTTGGTATTGCAACAGTATTTATCTATAAAGAAAGCGCAACAGTCAAATCAGCAACAATTTAGGCAAGCTGTGATTGGTATATTGCAGCAAAGTATCAATAGTCCAAGTCAGGTTATTTCACTTGAAATTAAATAACTCTATGAAAAATATTTACTTGCTAGATCGATTAGTTCCTAAACATATTGTCCTCAAATGAGTAGACGACAGTATTGAAATTGCTCAATGACAGTTTGTGGTATATAAATTGCCCGATGATCACAAATCCTATGTTTGACTCAATGTCGGATATGCGATAGAAAATCCTGATAAGGAGTGAAAGTTTGTTGAGGTGCTTACATGAGAGGGACATGAAAAGTTTATGAACTATCAAAAAAAGGCAGAGAAGTATTATGAAATATTCAAAAAGGAGTTTCCTGTGGTTTGTCCTGGAGCTACGCCAGTCGTCTCTAGAGTAGATCTACAGTGACAAAATATATACTTCTATTTCTATGCAGAGGAAAGATACAACTTTTCTGACTTTGTGAGGCATTTTAGGACAATCGTACCAGTGCAGTTTTTCATCTACCAGTTGTGAGCGAGAGACATGATCAGATATTCTCCAGCAGCAAAGGAATGTTTGACGGCATGCGGATGCGGTCCATTGTGATGCTCAGGATTGTGAAAGTTGCCAACGGTGGAAATGGATAATATCACTTTGCAAGGGCTTGAAGGAAGAGACATAGAGAAGTTGAAATGAAGATGCGGAAAGTTAAAATGTAGTATAGTTTTCGAAAGAGAACTATACCTTGAAGAAACAGCACAGTTTCCTAAAAAGTGATCAATAGGCACTATGAATGGACAAAAATGCGTATGTATATGATACAATATCATGAATTGAGAGGTAGTAGCAAAAACACAAGAATGAGAAATACTCAGATGACAAAAACAAACATTTCATTTAGATTCTCCTGTGTCTAGCCATGTTTAGCATTATATTGTATTCGCGAGCAGTACTTACAGTCCTATTGGTATGAATAGTAGTATACTATATCGTATTGTGGTTTGTACAGCTTAGAAAAAAGAAAACGTATGATTCAGTTGATATTCGCGACGACCTTCCGTTGTCACAAGAAGAAATTCAAAAGACTATGAACCAAGATATTTCTGAAATAACAGATGAAGAAGAGTATATAAATGAAGAAATAGAGGAATCTGAAGCAAGCACGGATGAGCAGATGTCTAAAGACCATGAGCTAGAGGAAGCAGAAGCAGAAGAAATCATGAGTGTACATCTTCCATCAGAAAATGAGAAACAGCAATCTGCGACATTAACACAAGATGCTACTGAAGAGGAGTTGCCAAAACAACCTACAAAACAGTACGATTATTTGTTTGCACAAGAAACTGTAGCTCCTGAAATTCCCAAAGATATAGATGCAAACCGCAATATAGCAAAATGACATTCCAGAGATGACATTGTCCGTGATAAATTTGAAAAACATATTCAGAAAATACGCTATGAAATCGGCATACTCAAGCAGAGGAATGATATACTAGGATATGAGAAAAAGTTGGTGGAGGGAATTACGCTATTGCCAAATGATAGTGATTTTCAAAGACAATTAGCAGATCTTTATTTTCATCAATGAAAGTATAAGAAAGCCCAATCTCTTCTTAAAAAAATCCTGGTGGATAATCCACAGGACCACTACGCATTGTGGCAGGTGTGAGAAATTGCCACAGTAGAGTGAAATCATGAGGA
The DNA here is from genome assembly GCA_039809345.1 of Candidatus Absconditabacterales bacterium. GTDB lineage: Bacteria > Patescibacteriota > Gracilibacteria > Absconditabacterales > Absconditicoccaceae > JBDHUW01. The sequence goes on from JBDHUW010000005.1 coordinate 64,437, forward strand.
TGCTTATTTATATTTACAACAAGCATATGTATCTTGTGATGATAATCCAAAATACTGTTTCTCATTGGCACAGTGGTACTATGACCATGATGCGCTAGATCAAGCTCTTCCGTTGATGGAAAAGATGGTGAAGCTCAGACCAAAAAATATAGACTACATAGTATCTCTTTCACACGTACAACACAAGATGTGACTCAATGATCAAGCTAAACAGTCATTGTTGAGAGCGCTTGAATTGGATCCTATGAATATCACATTAAAAAATTATTTGAAAGCATTGTAGAGTTTTTATAACTTAGCTGTTAATATCCATGAAAAATAAACGTCCATTGTTTCTTCGCGTATTTATTATAGTTTGTATTGTATTTATGATATTGGCTGTGTTTGCACCTTTTGCGGCATATATATTTACTCCAAATCAACAATAATCCATGAAGTGTCCTAAATGTGGGAATTTTGATACAAAGGTTCTTGACTCAAGAGTTGTGCAGGATGGGAATGCTATCAGGCGCAGAAGAGAGTGCGAATATTGTGAACATAGATTCACAACATTTGAAAGAAGATGAATCACAGATTTGGTAGTGATGAAAAAGGATGGAAGTAGAGAGTTGTATGATAGAGCAAAGATTACCAAGGCATTGCTTCTTGCATATGCCAAAAGAAATATCGCTATGGACAAACTTGAGGAAATTATAGCATGACTTGAGGTGAACCGATCTGCTGAGTGAGAAATAGCATCGTGAAAAATTTGAGAAGATATTTTAGCAGCATTGAAATCTGAGGATCCAGTGGCATATATTAGATTTGCGTCGGTATATATGAACTTCCACTCTCGAGAAGACTTTCAACAGCTCATGAAGAAATAAGAATTTCTTTCCATTCTCACTGTTTGATTCATTCGACATTTCGTGGCCCGAAACTATATCTGCACAAATCAATTACTTCATATCACAATGCCCTGAAAAGACGCCTAATATGGCGTTTTTTTCATTCGGTCAATGTGATTTCATACGTGGTATTGGCGATGTGAGTGCAGTCTTTTCGCTTTAGATCTATTTCTTTATTTTCGTCTGTGTCAAAATACTGTACTCACTTTTTTCATGTTTGCATATCTGCTTGTGTGAGAGGACGGTCTATACTTACATGGTATATTTTCTGATGTTCATAGCGTGGATGTGCAAGCAGTGTCACTAGTTTCGGTGAATCTGTCATCAACAGTAGCCCATGAGAGTCTTTGTCCAATCTCCCTATGTAATAAAACCTTTTTGCCCATTCTTTTGGGAGAATATCATATATCGTTTGATTATGCTCATCTGCTTTGGAAACGGTATATCATATTGGTTTATTGAAGAGGATGATAGTACTGTTTATGTTTGCTTCATTGCTCTGTGTAAAAGTATATCTGGTGTTGTCGGTCTCTATCGCAATTTCATCTCACTCTTTGAGTGATGTCTTCCTGTATGATATGGGGGTTCAGTTTATCAAAATTGCTCAAGCTGAGAGCATTGAGATGATGTTTCTTCTACTGTATCAAAGGGATTGTAGGTATGTTGTGATTTCCATTATTGTTTGATGATAATACGATCAGGGTCACTCAGGTCTGCAGTGTACGGTTCACTGGTTGGCATATAGGGAATCAAATTTTCTCGTTTCTTGAAGGTAATAGGAAGTGCGTTTTCATCGAGGGATATGATAAACGTACCATTGTTTACTGTTGTTTGTAACTTTTCCCATCATGGATAGTATGTGAACTGTGCATTTTCCGTGGGGAGAAAACGGATTTGTTTTATAATCTTGACAAGGTCTTGTGATCATATCTTTCGGAATACTCATCATGAATACGATATGATTGCGTCATTGGGAAGTGTGATATTGATTTGTAGTTGTCCTTCTCAGATTGTGCTTCAGGATGTTAGCTGTGTGAATGAGTTGCGGTAGACTATTCGTTGATTTTCATCGCTCGTGGTTGCAATGAAATCAGGTTGATGAAATTGAATTTCTACAAGCAATGTTCATTGTGAAAATGAGAGAGGACGAATGTTTTGTACAAGTGGAAAATCTTTTTTGATGTCTGAGGTGATATTCCCTCGCTCTCTAAGCTTCGTTTTGAAGTATCATTTGTTTTGTAAAGAACTATTTACCTTTTCAAAGAGTGCTTCGTCATATAGGGTTTGTAGAGTCTGTTTGCTGAAAGAGATTCTTAGTATTGGATTTCGATTGTGATAAAAAAGGAAGTAGATACAGGTTCACACAAGGAGAGTACCTACTATTTTTCCTCGATGTAATAACAAAAAAAGTTTCCATCATGAGGGAGCTTTATTTTCTGAACGCAATGAAAAACGGCGGGAAGGTGCGGTGCGACTAGCTCTGACAAACTTATTCATTTTATCAGATTGTTAGTGATAATATGCGAGGCACTAGAAAATAGACCATAATTGTCAGCATAGAACCAACCATTACTCCTCAAATCACCTCTATTGTCGTGTGTCATAATCTTTCTTGCAGATCTTGTAGTTTGTAATCGATGAATGAAAAAGACCTGAGTTCATCTTTGATTTCATTGATGTACTGTGCATGTTTCCCAGCTTCGTATCTTACGTTGGCAGCATCATACCAAAATAGTATCGCAAATGTCACACATACTGCAAATTCCGTCGTCCATATTCATTCCATAAGAGCTACGAGGGTTACGATGCTCGATGAAAGTCAACTATGCACTGAGGGGAATCATCATGACTTCCAAAAACTCGCGAGATGAAGCTTTTGTTTGTGTGCAAAAATGTCAACAATCATTTTGATTAGTTGTATAATTGCCCCTACAGCTATTGGAATCAAGAATGGGGGAATTCTCATATATGAGTACACAATGAATAATTAGTAGCTGATTTATAGTGAATGTCTCTAGTAATGCAAGAAAAATCTCTCTTCCTTTTTGGGGTCTAAATCACTATACAGTATCTATGTCCACAAAAATATGAGCTCACATGAGTATAGCTTGATGATTGCATTTGGCGTTTGAAAGAAGTGCTGAAATTGGTGCAAATTCTCTGCAAATTTTTGCTAAATCACCTAGAGGGTGGTCTTTGCCTGCATATTCAGATGAACAATTTGACCTAGCCAGGCAGTATAGAGCAAAGTACCAACAAGTTTGAGGGATCATTCATGCTAACTATTTGGCTAACCTTTCAAAGCCTGCCGATGAGTGTAAGCCCGATATCACAAGTATTATCCATGATTTTTATGTAGGGACAGAAACAGGTTTTGATGGCATAAATGTACATATCGGGAAACAGAAATGATTTGTCAACAAAGACGATGCTTTCACTACCATGACAAAAAATGTAGAGCATATTTTGCATGAATGTGCAAAGAAAAAATACACACCAAAGTTTCTTTTTGAAATCACAGCTGGACAGGGAAGTGAGCTATGAACTACTATTGAAGAGATAGGGTATTTTTATACGAATTTTCTCAAAGACTTGCCGATAGCGTTTTGCTTTGATACTGCGCATGCTTGGGGAGCGTGAAATGATCTTTCTAAGCGGAATGAGGTTATAGACAGGTGGGAAGACAAGATTTGACTAAGCAAACTTTTTGCATTCCACTTAAATGATTCTAAAGCTGCACTATGATCTCACCTTGATAGACATGCACCACTTGGGAAAGGAGCAATTTGATGGATGAATTTGATCCCAATTATCCAATGGGCATCTAAGCACGATAAACCAATCTATCTGGAAACAACTGAACCGGAGCGTTGGCCAGAGGAGATAAATTATATCAAAGATATTATAGCAGGTGATACGTGAGCAGTAGAAAATTTACACAAGATAGATTACAAAACCGAACTTCTCAAAAAGTTTCAAGCTGGAGGAGAGCAGAGTTTATTTTAGATTTTCAGATGAGAACGGCTTCATGTTTTTGTGAATAGATCCAGGTATTCGTAAGTTGTGATATGCACTGATAGATGACAACTGCAAAATAGTTGATGCATGAATTTTGTTGCAAGACAAGGAATCACCTGATAGATACGATCAGTTTGATAGATTGTACAATATCTATAGTTTTTTTCTGGAGATGTTTACCAAATATCAGATCAAACAAGTAGCCATAGAGAAACTCTTTTTCACCTCTTGGAATCAAAGCAATGCAGAGTTTGTGTATGGTGTCAGATGAGCTTTGATAGCACTGGCGTATGAACACAATGCCTGATTGCTTGAGTACGCCCCTGTAGAGCTCAAAAAAGCTGTGACATGAAATGGGAAAGCGGGTAAACCCCTAGTTCAAGCTACTATCATGAAGGTGATGAAATTGCAATCACTCCCAGCTTATGCAGATGCTGCTGATGCATTGGGATTGGCGTATTTGGCGTGGAAGAAAAAATAATATACAAAAAACCAGGCGGAAGATGCCGCCTAGTCTCTATTTTGTTGCTATCTTTGCCAGCTCCACGTAGCTGGCAGGTTGAATACCAATCCACTTGCAACGCTGGGCACCTCAGTTCGGTTTTCAAGTATCTGAGTGTATTCTATTTTTTCGATCTTGAATTCCCATGTGGCAGTGGGAGTTGGGTAGTAGGCAGGGGTTTCAAGGCTGGTTAGAATGTTAATGGGAGAGTCGTTGCTGAAGTATTTAACTCCCACGTCAATAACTCCAGTTGTGGCTACGGTGATTTCGTAAGGGTGTCCATTGAGATACAAAGTAGCTTTTTTGCCCACTATTCCAACTCCCATATCCTTTGCAGAATAGTGGATTTTATTGATATACCCCTTGTGGGTATCCCATCCTTGCCAGCCATAGGTATTTATGGTCATGTGGGCCAGTGTTGAAGGTCCTCCCTGTTCAGAGTTCCAGTATAAGGCAGTACCTACCACCTGGAGTACATCCGTTACGGATTTTTTGGACGGGACATAGATATTGTCTATTCCCTTTCGCATATTTTTGTCTTCGTATGCTCTAACCCCATTACGATATCCTTCGAGGTTATAATCTGACAGAGATATACTAAATCTCCCGATTTCTTCCTTTTTTTGGGGTGTGCGAGTTTGCACATGCACATATAATTTATTTGTTACATCCTCTTTTAGGAAGGAAGTATCCCTAAAAAAGTTTAGAAACAATTTGTCCCCTCGCATGGTTCCTGATCCAACCGCTTGTCCTGTATTCACCTCTACGGTGATTGAGGTTACTAGAGGATTTATTTTGTATCCATTTTCACCTTTCACATCGTAGGCTAGGCCACTCAGGTAGCGACCGTCTTCATCACCCACAATTTCAATGGGAAAGATGAACCCATTTACTACCTGCCCTCCATAGGGGAATTCATTTTCCAGTATCTTCAGAGATGACTGGGGTTCGATCGTCTCTAATTCTTTTTGACAACCTATCAGGCTGCTAACGGCGAGAATTAGTATCGCCAGATTTAATAATTTTTTCATAAAAATTTTATTTGTTTTATGGGAGTATTATAAACTATATTTTATTAATGTCAATGCATTTTTATTGAAAACGTTTTGCGATATAATTGTGTTACGATCGTCTTCCCCATTTTTTCCTATCTTATTCTTTGTTTTCTCACACGCACATACGTATGATTTGCTATTTTTTAGTTTGCAAATCTGGTATGTATGACTATAAACACGTCAAATACACTATTTCACCAATATTATATGGCGCAACTCTTCTCCAATTGAACGATCAAAAGTAGTACTGAGGTTATTTGATGATATAGTCAAGAACACTCACTTTCAATCATACAAAAACTGTATGAGGATTTTCAAAGAGGTTTGATGAAAAATGAAACTGCATATGAGCAGACGTTTAATCAATTGTTTTTTGTTGAGTTACTCGGCTATACACCAAATGAAAATGTACGTCCAAAAGCATGAACACCAGTAGGTGGAAAGATTGCAGATGTGGCTTTGTGAATTTTTGATGATGGAGTATATACCACAGATTGAGTACAAGTAGCAGTAGAACTCAAAGACTGTACGGTGCAACTGGACAAAAAGCAATCGCGTGTTGATACGTCGACACCAGTAGAACAATGATTCCAATATAAAACATCATTCAAAAACTGTGGATGGCTGATAGTAAGCAACTATTTTGTCACAAGATTATATAGAGATAACAAACAAGACTATGAAGAATGGACCCTTGAGCAATTACTTGATCCAACCAATGAGTACTTTCAATTGAGAAAACTTATACTTTTGTTGCACAAAAATAGATTGCTAAAAATCGGTAGTAGTGAATCGTTTACCGAGAAATTACTTAGTCAATTCCGTATTGAACAGCAGAACATTACAAAAAAGTTCTATAAAGAATATAAAACCCTGCGTCTTGAACTTATTAATGATATTAGACAGCACAATGCTGATATTAGTATTGAAACAGCAGTAGAAAAGGCACAAAAAATTATTGATCGTATCGTGTTTATTCATTTCTGTGAGGATAGAGGATTATTACCAGATGGAAAGTTGAAAGAAAATGTGTATCGTGCTGCTGAGGCTGATTTTACTCCTTGGGAAGTCCTCAAAAAGTTTTTCAAATGAGTAGATAGTGGAAGTGATAAGTTATGAATTCCTCACGGCTACAATGGTGAATTATTCAAACCAGATACTGTTTTGGACTGAATCCATGTATGAGATAGTATTTGCAAGAAATTCATTGAAATTGGGAATTATGATTTTGCAGAAGAGCTGTCTGTGACCATCTTGTGACATATTTTTGAACAAAGTATTTCAGATATTGAAAACCTGAAAATAGAGCTACTAGGAGAGACAACAGAAACTGATCACCTCGTAGAAAAGAAAGAATCAAAGCGTAAAAAAGACGGTATCTTTTATACTCCTGAATATATTGTCGACTATATTGTAGAAAATAGTTTGATGAAATATTTGTCTGAAAAGGAAGATGCGTGTTTGGACAAAGTAGGGAAAAGGTGATGATACAAGACTGAAATCGAAGCATATCAAGCATATCAACATATACTCCAAAATATCAAAGTGGTAGATCCTGCCTGTGGGAGTGGTGCATTTTTGGTAAAGGTATTTGATAGACTATACGCAGAAAATGAAAGAGTAGGAAAGATTGTGGGGTGACTATTTGATGAAACTGAAACATACAAAAATATCCTCACAAATAATATTTACGGAGTTGACCTCAATGCTGAATCAGTAGAAATCACAAAACTTTCACTCTGGTTGAAATCTGCTCAAAAGGGTAAGAAATTAAATAACTTAGATAAGAATATCAAATGTGGTAACTCACTTATCGATGATCCTGCAGTAGCATGAGATAAGGCATTTAGTTGGGAGAAGGAGTTTGCTGGTGTGTTTAAGGAATGAGGGTTTGATGTGGTGGTGGGGAATCCGCCGTATGTTGTTGTTAAAAAAGATGAGTATAGTAAATATGAATGGAATAATGATTTATATTTAATGTTTTTTGAAAAAACTCTAAAAAGTTTAATTAATAAAAATTCATTCTATTTTGGATTTATCACACCAAGATTTTTTTTAGTAAATCAAAATTCTATAAAAATCAGAAAATATTTATTAAATGAAGTAAATTTAATAATATTAGTTGAAACATCACCTTTTGAAGATGCTGAAACAGAATGCGTAATAAGCATTATTAATTCTAATACGATAGAAAATGATATAAATGTTTTAAAGGACATTAATTGAAATATTTGTTATTATCAACAAATTAGTAAAAAAGAGATATTAGCTTCATCGGATTTATTAATTAATACAAATACTAATACTGAAATAATTTCTATTTTAAAAAATATAGAAAAAAAATGCTTTAAACTTTGAGATATATCTATAAGCAAAAGAGGTATGGAAATAGGGAAATCTCATTTAAGAAATAATAGCTGAATACCCACCTTAATAGGACAAGATGTAAATAAATATAACATCAAGTTCGAGGATACTCATATAGATTATTCTCATAAAGAGTATCTAAGACTAAAGAATTTTTTTGAGTATAATTTGATTTATCTTAGAAGAGTGTCAAATTGCTTGGTTGCTACTTTCTGAATGAATTATGCATATAATAAAAATCTATATTGAATATATATTGTAAGTGAAGATTTTAATCCTAAATTTGTTACTGCATTACTGAATTCAAAGCTTATGACATATTACTATGAAGCAAAATTTACAACTAAAAAATGAGATCTTTTCCCTGAAATACAAACATACTTATATGAACAATTGCCAATTAAAAAAACTAATCATTTTCAACAAAGTAAAATCTCTGAATTAGTAGATAAAATAACTGTCAACAATGTTGAATTAAATAAAAGTCAAAACACTTTCCTTACTAGAATCAAATCAAACCTCACCGAAAAAATCACTAAAAAGCTAGAAAACTTTGAAGAATTATCATTCAAGGATTTTGTTGCTGAACTCAAAAAACAAAAAGTTATACTTTCACTTGTGCAACAAGACGAACGAGAGCCATATTTCAACGACTATAAATCTCGTGTACTTGACCTCAAATCACAAATCCAACAAACTGACACTGAAATAGACAATATGGTTTTTGACTTGTATGGATTGACCCAGGAAGAGAGAAAAGTTGTTTTAGATGGTTAGAGACAAATCATGCTTGTATTTGTAGATGAGGCAGGCGATCCATGATATGCATTATAATCTTTTTCTATTGAATATGATGCAAATAATGGTATAAATATACCATTTATCTATACTTAACTATCCATGGTTAATAAAAATATAGATTTCAAAATATGCGTGGATGAGTGGAGGTGATTGGAGCTGTATAAAAAGAATTTTAAAATGTACATAGATGAGCACTTCCTCCACACGACATTTTCAAAAAAACATAATCTTGATAACCACATACATCGGTTTAAAGAAAAGATTAAACGTAATCAACAACCAGAAATAGTAAAAAAAATGTTGCAACGGCATATATATTATGTCAATTTTGGAATTAATATTGGTACAGAAATAAATGCAACTAGACCATCAATTATAATGAAAGATTGAGATTATTGATTTTGAGAAGATATTATCGTAATACCATTAACATCCATTACGCCTGAAAAATCCAAAGATACTTTTGATATTCCTGTTCCTACGATTGCAGCTGAATGATTGAGAAATGATAGTTATGCCAAGATCAGACAAATGCGTTGTGTGTCAAAGAAAAGAATAGAGATGTATGTATGAAAAGTTGTAGACGATACAATTAAGCAACAGATTACTGAAGCTATCAAAAAAATGTTAAAATTAAAATAAAAAAATCTCCTTATCTTTCAAAGGAGATCGTGCCTGTACTGCTACAGGGGACATCTAAGTAAGTACAGTATAATGAGAAATTAAAAATTTGCAAGTAAAAATGCTACCGGCTTAATTATGATTCGAAATGTGCCATATGAAATGCTGACTGAGTAGTATAAACTACACTGATTAGAATAACTTCTCCTTGATTTTATATTTCATGTTGGTATATATGTACCATATATATATGGTTATATAAAAAGTGAATACGACATGCAGCCAATAACCATAGAAACCAGATAAGATTTAGTAGGTAATTTATTTCTCTTATTGATTCTTCTCATGTCTATTTACCTTACTCTTTTCCAAGATAAAACAATCCGTCGCCATCGAGATGAAAAAGCTGAAAAGCGATATTTTCCTGTAGTAGATATTGTAGAAATCGCATCCGGAAGTTCTGACGGAAAGAATTATCGAAAAGTACTCAAACATCGTCTTAAAAAAGAAGAATCTGAAGTGGTTACAAATTGTAACCAGTTGAAAATGAAAGCTCCTGATGGTAAGATGAGAGAAACAGATGTTGCAGATGTAGAAACGATCTTGCGTCTTATCCAATCTATCCCAAGCCCAAACGCTGAACCTCTCAAACTTCGACTTGCTAAAGTTGGATATGAACGTATGCAAGAAACTGTAGATCCAGCACTCAGTATTGATAGAGCAAGAGAAAACTGGAAAAAGTATGGTAGAAGTGAAAAGCGAATCCAACAACGCATGATGGGTCAGGAGACAAGAAACAAACTTACTGACTATCGAAAAGACCACGATGTCAAAGAATGAGAAGAATATACTATTTTGACGAATACTATCCATGAAGAGCGGACGTGACTTTCAGTCAAAGACCACAAGAAACTCAAATGACTCAAATCGCAAAACCTCAGGGACCACATGAGTGAAGCTGAGTTGATTTTTACCGCACTTGCAGAACTCTCTACTCGTCAAATAGCAGAATTTGACCAAGCAACATGACTCATGGAAAACAAAATTGCTAGCAAGCAGTGATGAAAGATCGCTAAGCAAGCAAGAAGAGAACTGGAAGCCAAAACAGGCAAGTCAATTGTTACTGATCAAAACTATCTTAAACAGAAATCCCAAAAAACTCCCAAGCATTTACTCAAAAATACCTAATCTTACTATAAAACCTTGATTTTCCTCTCATCTTCCCTATTGTCTCTACTGGCTCCATGAGTCAACAATTTTTCCCAGCATTTGCTAGGATCCCGTCGTTCAACGGATAGGACACAGTTTTGCGAAGACTGTAATTTGGGTTCGATTCCCAACGGGGTCACCATCATTTATACACCAAAAAAACGAGAGCATGTACAATGAGTTGTGTGAGAAATTGGGTGAACAACATGCAGATAATTATATAGCGGTGTTCAATGAGTTGGACAAGTATTTTGATACCCTTGTGCAAGAGCATACAGACAGATTTATGCCATACAATGAAAAGATAAAGGTGATATGACAAGATACTCAGCCCATTTCGCTTTTTGTAAAGAAATATGAACAGAAATTAAAATATTTTTGAGAACTTAGAAATGAAATTTCACATGGATTCAAGATAGATGGAAAGCATTATTGTACTCCAAGTTATCATGCAGTAGAGGAGTTGAGAAAGGTCAAAGAAGCGATTATAAAACCAGTGACAGTATGAGCAATCTATAAAAAGCAAGTATTCACTTGTACTGTGGAGGATTCATTGAAAGACACGATGATTGCGATGAAAAACTTTGGATACACGCATGTACCTGTTTATACAAGTGCAAAAGTATTTGTATGAGTGCTCACGCAGTCTGCAATCTGTGAGTGGTTGGCATATCATATGCAAGATATGACAAAACCGCTTGATCAGGTGAGTGTAGGAGATGTGGATTTGAATGCTGGTATCGAAAATCACGCATTTGTAGAAGCTAATAAGCCACTGTTTTTCATCCCTAAGATGTTTGAAAGCAGAGGACTAAATCATAGGATATTGTGAGCATTGTTGATTACACAAAATGGAGTGAAAGAAGAAGAACTGATAGGAATCATCACTACCTATGATTTGCCTGCAGTGACTGAATATAAATTTATTGATTAATATTTGATTTCATGGATAGTACGGCTATCAAACAAGCATTTGAAAAAGTAGAAACGATGGAAGCATTGGATGCTTTGTATGATTCGTATTGTGGAAAGCAGTGAGAAATCACACAAGCAAACAAATCTATGGCAACTCTTTCTCCTGAAGAAAAAAGGACGAAATGACAGGAATTGCAAGCTATCAGACAAGAGATAGTAGGGCTTTATGAAGCGAAAAAAACTACTTTCCAAAAGGATCTATTTGAAAAGATCATGCAGGATGATATTGTAGATTATTCTATCGAGAAACCGAGAGAGGGAAAAGGATTTATGCATGTGCTTCATACTGAGCGTAGACGCATAGAGCAACTTTTCATGTCTATGGGGTTCAATATTTATTATGGTGATGATGTAGTGACCAAATATGAAAATTTCTACTCAGTAAACATTCCATCGACACATCCAGCCACAGAAATGCATGATACGCTGTTTTTGCACCAACTAGATGAGTGAGGTGAGAACTTGATTTTGAGGACACATACTTCTGCTATGCAAAATAGATTGATGAAAGAGTTTGGTGCGCCTTTGAGAGTAGTGATACCTGGAAAGGTATACAGAAACGAAAATTTGGATGCTTCACACGATATGGTGTTTTGGCAGTTGGAAGGGATGGTGATCGACAAAGGTATTTCTATAGCGCATTTCAAGGACTTGATGACCAAGATTCTTTCAGCGATTTTTGAGAAAGAAGCGAAAATGCGTATGAGACCAGCATTTTTCCCATTTGTAGAACCAGGATTTGAGATAGATGCCGGATGTCCGATTTGTGATCAAAAAGGGTGTTCACTTTGTAAGCAGACTGGTTGGATAGAGCTTCTAGGAGCAGGAATGATTCATCCGAATGTGTTGCAGCAGGGATGAGTAGATCCTCAGGAGTATACTGGATTTGCTTTTGGGGTAGGTATAAACCGCTTGGTAGCTATCAAGTATGGAATCAAGGATATCAGATATTTCACAAATGGCGATCTGAAATTTTTGCAGAGTGTGGGGCAATAATACCCTCGTACGATACTCATAAACTATTTGCTTTTTCATAATTAATATATATAATATATGTAGATTTATTCCTCATAAACCTACATGAGAGCATTCTTTAAGTTTCTCATCAATATGTGATTATTGGCCTTGTGAATTTGGCTGATTATCAGATATACATCGATAGATGAAAATATCATCAAGTTTTTTTCTGGTTGAAATGGTGATAGTGATGACAATGGTAATGGTAATGACGTAGTGGTAGAGCAGAATGTATGTTTGACGCCATGGTGAGTTTCAATCCCCAATGGTTCTAGCATATTTGCGTACAAATCACCGTATCCAAATGATGAGTGAGTGTGTGAGGAACAAAAAAGAACATGTGAGGAGGGAGTATTGAAGGGAGATTTTGAATTTGGTGCATGTGATGCATTTTGATGAGTAACAGGATGAACTGGCAATACAAGTGGAGAGTGGCAATTGCCACCTACGTGAGAGGCTTGTATGACGCCACGATGACAGTCGATACAACATGGAAATTATATAGTATCGTATGAATCGCCTAGTTCTTGTAAATTTCAAAGAAGAACATGCGTAGACGGACAGCTATTGTGACAGTTTCAGTATAATTATTGTCTGATCACAGCGGGTGCAAGTGAATGAGGAGAGGCGTGAGATATATCGTACAGCGATGCTCGAAACAACAGCAATGAAGTACACTCTACCCCAGTATTCAATGGTGGTCAGAGTGCAATCACTCAGATCCCAAATGACTACTGGAATCAAACATCAAATGGTAAAGTGATAATTCGTGGTACTGCTAGCAATCCAGCTACATTGAGAGATGTTCCTGCGCCAGTGAAGGAGGACGCATGGAGAAAAAATGATATGACGTATTATGATCTTACGCAAAAATGATGTACTACACCGTGGGGAACATATGTAGATCACAATCAGTATGTGATTGGCTACAAGTTTTCTAAAGCTTGAGAATGACAATCATGTACATATGAAAGAAGAAACTGTTTCAATGGTAAGTTGAATGGTACATATACTTTCCCATCATGTACAGCGTGAGGAAAGACATATACGTATGACTCATTTCAATTTAATAATCAATGAGGAGATAAATATATATGGCCAGACATTCCAACGAAACCTACCAATAGAAGTTGCCGTACTCCATGGGGAACCTATGTAAGAAACTGAGATTATATCAGAGCATATAAATATAGTAGTGCTCCTTGGACCAATGGATGTGAGGGAGAAATTAGATACTGTCAAAATGGAAGATTGGACTGATCATATGCTAATAAATCATGTACAATCAAAAATCCACCAACATATAGGTGCTATGACTGGAACTGTGGAAACAATAACTGGAACAACTCATGTGCATTGCCACGATGATGATACATATCGCATGGTTCATCTGTGACTGCTTACTCTAATCGAAACGGACAATGTAGAACAGAAAGAAGAACGTGCAACAACTGATATCTAAATTGATCATACGGACAACAATATTGTGATAGCTATTACAATCCATGATATAGATCATGTTCATTGCCTCGATGAGGCTCGATAGGGCATGGATCATCTGTGACTGCATATAGACAGGATGGGAATAGTTGTTTGTCAGAATCAAGGTACTGTTCTGATGGATACTTGAATGGATCGTATTCAATGCAAAATTGTCAATCACAGCAATACAGAACATGCTCATTGCCACGATGATGATATATATCACACAATGAATCTATAGAAGCATTCCAGAATCCTACTGGCCCTTGTACTAAGGAAATCAGAACATGTGTTGATGGTGCATTAAGATGAAGCTTCGCATATGGATCTTGCGTGCCAGGAAACAATACTAATTTAGATACATATTGAAATCGGGTAGATGCATGATGGTTGGATACGCCACCCCATAGCTCAGATAGTTGCCAGTGAGATGCTATGGTGAGTTTCGTATGTTTAGAGATGGATGTAGTTACTTGTATGGATTATAGAAAGATTCAGGATGATGGAGCGGTAGTAGGACGTGCAAAGTATGAAAAGAGAAACGTAACATGTGTTAGATAACTTTTTGGTTGCTATAAACTAGAATTGAAAATGAGAGGGAAAAGAATAGATATAGAATATGCCTATACTGATTTCTGGAGCTTTGTTGGTTTTGTATTGAATTGCAGCTGTATATAGTGTGAGTATTCATGAATCTTTTTCATATTCATTGAGATTCTTGGAAGAGACTACAAACTACTTCTATTTCAATAGGCATCTATTGAATATTCTTGTAGCGTTGGTGGTATCTTTGGTAGTGTATAAAATTCCTTTGAACTTCGTGAAGAAATACAAAAATGGGATTTTCATCTGATTGCTCATATTCCAGCTATTGGTATTTACACCATTGTGATTGGAACTACAGTGAGCAAGATGATGGCTTAGGATACCATGATATGGAACGATCCAACCTTCTGAGTTTTTCAAATTGTGATTTGTAATATTTTTTGCATGATGGCTATATAGAAAAAAACAACTCCTGCAGCAACCTAGATGATATATAGCTTTTCTCGTTTTCATGTGACTGATCTGAATGCTCTTTCTCAAGATTCCAGATCTGTGAACTATGCTGGTTTTGTGACTCGTATGATTTGTGATGTACTGGTATGCTGGCGGCAAACTGAGGCATCTTTTGTTCATCATCGTCGCAGGTGTGACAGTGTGAGTTTGAGTATGATGGCAGATCCCATACGTGAAAAGTAGGCTATCCTACTTTGTAAATCCAACCGTGGACGAACGTGGAAGAGGAATTTGATATCAAACAGAACAAGCCTTACTTAGCGTGTGAGCGGGGGGATTTCTTTGACATGGATATGGGAAATGATTACAAAAGTTTTGATATATCCCTGAGGCGCAATCTGACTTTATCTTTGCGGCATTTTCAGAAGAGGTTGGATTTGTAGGAAACATGTTTTTACTCTTTTTGTATATCTATATTGCATTTCTCTTTCTGCGTGCATTGCCAAATGTGAAAGACGAATATACCAGAATCTTTTGAGTTTGAATCATCAGTACCATCATCATGCAGATGTTTGTAAATATAGGAGTAAATATCAAAATACTGCCACTGACTGGTCTGACATTGCCATTTATCAGCACGTGATGAACGGCATTGATGGTAAACATGATTCAGCTGGTACTGCTGTATAAAATTATTTATAAAAAAGAAAGAATTACGTAGCCAATGATTTATGTAGATCACAACAATATTATTTGTACTGGAGAAAAACAACAAGGTGGGAAGCTCTATATCCGCTCGTTTTTCGGTATTCCGTATAGTGCAGAAGACCATACAGTGTTGTTGGTAGAGAAAAATGGAATTGAGATGAAACAGTGGAAAGATGTTTGACCATGAAAGGTAGTGATGGTGAGAGGGGCACATCTTGATATTGAAGAGTCGGTGCAAAAATGATACTCTCGTTTGTGATTTGATATTCTCTACAAGATGGATGAGGAAACAGGTGAAGCTCTCAATACTGCAAGAGTCGATTCTGTGGTTTCTCTTGTCGCTAATAGCTATTTTTGAACGTCGAGAAAAGCACTAGTAGTACCAACATATGATATGCAAGCTTTGCAAATATATATAGTCTCTTTCCTTTTTGGTGTTGCGCTTGCACATGGGAAGTGGATGGTGAAGAACAATGTCCTTTTCCCTGTGAAAATAAGTCTGCCATTGACATCTTCACTCCTGTGACAAAGAACTTTCTTCGAAACTACATTGAAAGATATCCTTGTGCAGAAAGGTATTGTACATACACTTTCTATAAATCACAATGGAACCTATGATATGGTCCATATCACGCTTCATGATCATAGAGTATTGAGTAGATTTGCACAGCGACTCAATCCTATTGTAAATATCACTAAAATCAGTACATTCGACTCTGCACAAAGGGGATTCGCTATGCTCCAAGCATATGTACAAGCATCGGGCGATCAAATGCCTTTGTGATCTGCTGAAGAGCTATTGCTTATTCAAGCAGATTAAAACTTATAGGGCGTTGGTGTAATAGGTAACACAACGGTCTTCGGAACCGTTTTTGTGGGTTCGATCCCTGCACGCCCTGAATTATCATTTAGTTAGTAGAATGAATAATTAATTAATGGAAAACCTAGCACCTAATATATATCGTCAAAGATTAACTATTGAAGCTACATATACATCTTCAATTTCATGAGAGGTACTTAAATCCTTTCTTAAGGATTTAGCAACACAATTGCATATGACGCCCTTAACAGAGCCATTTATTTTTAGTCCAGATAACACAAACCATCCTATACATCATTGAGTAGCATGATTTATGGCATGGGCAGAATCGGGTTGCTCAATATATACTCGAGATAAATTCAATTTCTTGACTGTAGAAATATATACATGTAAAAAGTTTGAAGTTCTTTTGGCTGTCGATTATGTAAAAAACTATTTTTCATGTGATAAAATAGTTTTTGGAGAAATATAAAGGTAAATAGGATTTTAAGAATGATAATGAAAATAGAAAGGATCTAGAGTATATTTTATATGTTAAAACCGCGACCCGATAAGGCCGCGCTTTTTGAATAGGAGTTGTTACTTTATTCTTTGATTATTTCGTTTAAGAATGCTCTTTCCTCATTCGCTTGGTGGATCAAGGAAAATATATATTCATCTACCTTATTGCAACTCTCCAGCTGTGGAGCTAGGATTTTTTCTTCCCAATATTTTTTCCTTCCTTCTTCGTCGAGGTAGGGTATCACCTCATTTTGGGGGAAGTATACATGTGGATCCTCGCAATTGAGGTATTTACTCCTCACTTGTGCATTTTTTTCCTGATCCTCCTGGAGTTGTGATATTCTCCCAGGTATTTCGCCAGCTAACCTAATTGCGAATTTTTTCTGACGGCGGTATGCTTCCATCAGTGGTTCTTTTCTTATAGCGCTCGGTGTAAATAGCGCCATAATTATAATTACTAGCCAGGATACATTTATACCTATTTTGTTGTTCATTTCCCAGAAATATAGCAGGGAAATCAAGGCGATACTCATGGGAACTATTACGTAAGCCCCGAAGCTAAGGCATTGGAAATCACTAAGCTCATTGCCTATTTCCCAAAACCAATTACATAGCTTGCAGTTTTTATTTAGTCCCCAACACTACATACACTCACTTTCTCTTCTCCTGTGCAAGCTCCAGAAGTGCTTTGGCTACTGTAGATCTAGAAATTGTATGGAAGGCAGAAAATAGGTAATTGTCAAAAGGGGTGAGAGTGAATCATGTTTGTTTTCAAGAGGTGAGTTTGGGTGCTTTGAGAACGCAGTAGTTGAGAGATGATGTTGCTAGAAGAGATTCTTCTTTTTCTTTATCGTTTGCAACATCACCAAGAAAGTGTTCATAGAGGAGGCGGATTGGTAGTGACATTTGGTGACGAATATGGTGAGTTCAAATGTTGCTCATGATGAGAAAGAATGGACCAATCGTGCTTTGATCTCAATAGCGATTTCCATATGCGGTTAGAAATGCTTGTGTGGTTTGTGAGTAGAGATGTGTGGGCTTAGGGTGGAAAAAGGGAACGGAAACTGTGTGTATTACGACATCTAGGTTGTATTGAAGGAGGTTAGCAATAGATTGTGGATTAGTTGCATCTCAATGCAATATAGTACATCATGCGTAGAGTGGATCTCCATTATACTTATCTGGATTTCTCACCAACAAAAAAAACTCATCTCATTGAACTTTGCCAATTTCAATCAGTAAACGTCCCATGCGACTACCTCATCCCAGAATTCATATTTTCATGTGGATTAGTATAGATAAAAAAAAGATATAAGCAATCCAGTTTAGCATGAGAAAATTTGCAATAATTTTTATTTTATCTACAATTATTTCATTTATGTTTTAATTTTTTTATACTAAAAATGTGTTCATTTGTTGATATGACTAAAATTGGAGAGGTCGATAAGCCACTTGGAGTGAAGCCAGAAGCTAGACCATCTATAAGTGCCAATCGTGTAGAGGTGCCAGAATTTACGTCCTTTTGGGGATTTGTAAAGTATATTGCACAAAAAGCAGCATTCACATTCAATTTTAATACAAGAATATCTAGGCTAGAGTTCTTGTACTCTATAGTGTGATTGGCGATGGTGTTTGCTATCCCTACTGTAATACTTCAGTTGGCACCATTGATGGCTCTCATTACATTGCCATTATCAATATATTCTATGGTGTTGACTATCAAAATCTATATTCAGAGGTTGCATGATTTGTGACATTCATGATGGGCTGTATTATTACTTCTTGTGCCTTTTGTCAATTTGTACTTCATGATAAAGATATTTTTCTTCAGATGAGTAGCATGAGACAACGAATATGGGAATGACACGAATGATAAGTTTACTTCCTCAAATGGAGTAGTTTGGTGGTATGGTTTAGCACAAATACTTCTTGTAGTTGTTATTTATGGGCTTTGGTTGTGGGTATACATTTTTCAAGATATTTTAAATTAACGACATTGATGATGAAATCTCTTTGCGGACTATTCCTTGCAATTATAACTTTCACTCAAAGTTTTGTTGCAGTATGACTTAGTGATACTGCAATCTCTAGAATTATCAGTTTTGACACCGTAATTGTATTGTCTACAACATGAGTTGCAACAGTGACAGAAAAGATTCAACTGCCGTCAGATTTATCCATCTCTAAATGATTTAGTAGATCTATATATAAAAAGAATTTTGACTGATTCGGGAGAACAATCAATATACTTTCTATTAATTGAGCTCCTATAAAGACATGAATGGTTGTCGAAGATTCTGATTATATATCAATTGAACTTAGTCCCTGATATGACGCAAGAAGTGTTACACTACAATATGAGATATATAACTGAATAATACCCAATAATCCATCAGAAAATTGATTTTTTTCAGATGATGTAAAATGAGAAGAACAAAGTTTCAAATTTCATCCAATTCAGTCGTATGATAATATTATCATCGAATCTGCTTCTGTGACGGTTGTTGTCCCACCAGGCATGAACAGTGAACAATACATAGCCGATAAAAATAACTTTGCTGTCTATCATTGATTAATTAATAGTGTAGATCCAACAGGGAAACTTGATGATTTAGTATTTGATGAACCAACAATTGTCAAAGAACCAAATGGTGATACGTCATACAAAGTTATTTTCTCTAAGC
Source organism: Candidatus Absconditabacterales bacterium (assembly GCA_039809345.1). Lineage (GTDB taxonomy): Bacteria > Patescibacteriota > Gracilibacteria > Absconditabacterales > Absconditicoccaceae > JBDHUW01. Next base: position 84,083 of record JBDHUW010000005.1, read on the forward strand.
AGATGTGATTGGGTAGGATTGGTATTGTATATATGGTTTTCCCTGGACAATACTTTGCACTTCCATCATGATATGATAAGTATTTCACTCCCGAATTCAGATATCTTACTATTGCACAATATGATAAATTACAAAGAGAAAATCAATCATTTTTTCAAAGATTACAAGCTAGATTAGAAGCAAAGAAGAGTATAGTTGCTACTGGTGAAGATTCTATATGATCACTGGTGTCTAGAGAGACTTATGTTGATCAAGAAGGAGAAAGTAGCACTACTTCGATACCAAGGGAATCTAATGAGAAACCTACAGACGATCTAGTGTATATTTGGAACGCCATAGTAAATATGTGAAGCGGTCGAAACAGGTCTATGCCATCGTGAAGAATCTCTTCTATGTTTCTGATTCCAATATATTTATTTATTGCAATTGCTATTGTCTGGATGATTTATAAGGTTGTAAATACTACTATTGTTCATAAAGAAATATGATCTGAGAATACTAAAATCAACTCAGATGAAGACACAGAAAACATAAGGAGATAGTATATCTTGCTATTTTCTAAACATATAATATATCGCTGGTCTATGACTCACTCAACGCTCCTTTTGTTTTGTCGGCTTCAATCATATCTTTTCGATCACTCTGCGAAAGTTTCTTTTTTCATATGTGCGTGAGAGGAGGATCTCATAGATTGTTTGGAGGTGAGATAGTGTGAATTTAGGAGGGAGAAAGTGTTTGATGATGGAGCCATTTTCAGCTCAATTTAGGATGACTTTGTGCGCATAGGCTACTATTTCTTGATGGTCGAATACGAGAGATGGGAGATTTTTGATGGGGCAAAACATTACATTTTTTTGCGAAGCCCCTGGGATGATTTTTTGTCCTGTAGTGATGATTCACATACATCAAACTCATATCGCTCTCCATCTAGGATCTCTATGGATAGATGAAAACACATGGAGCTGCTCGAGATATGCGTGGGATATACCTGTTTCCGTCTTCAGTACTCTGTATGCTGTTTGCTCTACTGTCTCGTTTTCTGCATTGATAAATCATCATGGTAAGCATCGCTTTCATACATAGGGGTCTTTTGCTCTCTGTACTATCAGCACACACAAATTATTGTCGATAATTTTGAAGAGTGCTATATCGGTGACTGCACGCATCATATGCATAGTGTGTCTAAGAAAATATAAATATCTTTGGTGTACACTATACTTTTCTCAAACTTAGTGTCAATATTGATAATAACTGTCGATGATGCAGCATGATTGTCTATATGTGAAGGGTCTTTATCTTTTAATGTATGATAATGTCAGAAAATCAATCTATTTTGCATTCCACAGATCTTGTTTTGTTGGAAGAGTATACTATGTTGCTACAAAAAAGAGTTGGATTGCTTAAGTCACAAGAAGAACTTGCAAGGACCTTGCAAGAAGTGTCATCGAGAGTTGAGAAACTACAAGCTGAACACCTTCAGAATACATGTACTCATGATGAGTACGACATGGTTGATTACGATACCAGCAATCAATATTCTGGATGGGGAAAATATAAGTGTAAGAAGTGCTGACATGTGCGGAATAGAAGCTTCTAATTCACTTATACCAGACTCCAATGTTATCCTATTTCTCTATCCCCAAATAATCAATATGTCCTCTCAGCAATGCATCACACGCTAGAAGCACATAACGGTTTGTTTTGATAACTTCCGCTATATTAACAGATTCTATTTCTGTATTGTCTCGCTGATTTGCAATGTTCTCAATATAGTAGTCATCATTGGTATGGAGCATAGTAATTGCCGTTTCCAGTACATTTATGTTTCATGCAACACTTGCATCTTTGTCGATGCTTGCGATTACATTAGAGGTCTTTTCTACCATTTCTTGGAAGAAATGGAGACTACTAGCTACTAGTTTATGAGAGATACTTTCATCTTTGAGATTGATGATGTGGTGTTGAATGTCCTTGAGATATTTGCTACTCGTAATCGCTTGTACTGCGATATCATTCATGCGGTGAATAGCGTGTCATTGTTCTTCGCTGAAAGATTGAGTATGAGCAGTGACTATATATTTCAATAGTTTCTCTTCTATCTCTTTGATTGTGATATAGTCATCATGTGTTTTTTGTGGATAGTGAGCTATGTGGTCTAGATAGAGGACATGGCGATTGTAGAGTTCTACTTTTTCTAGTAACATTGCAACATCTTTTTTGACAGCTGAAAGAACCTCTTCTGGCAGAGACGTATTTACACTTTCGATTGCTAAATGAAGATTAGATTTCTTTGGAGGGAATATTTTGTGTAGGAGTTGGAGAAGAATAGATAGGAGCGGAGTCCACATAATTGCTAGGATGATGTTGAAGGCCGTGTGAAACATTGCAAGGATAACTACGTTGTCATTCTTCCCTCAGTCTATATAGAGCAGTAGCTCTTTAATATATGGATAGCAAAGTGTTACTATCACAGTAGTAGATATATTGAAGATTAAATGACTTAATGCAACTTTTTTCTTCTGTACTTGTGTTGGTGTACTAGAGAGTAATCAAATTAGTGAAGTAGTCACTGCAGATCACAGGTTCGCACCTATTACTACTCATAGAGCCATGTCAAGCGTGATGATGTTCGCACTCAATGCAGTCAGGGTAATCACTGTGGCACCCGTACTTGTTTGCATGATACTCGTGATGATTGCTCAGATCAAGACGTATCACCAAATATTGAAATGAGAATATGCATCCAAAGAAACTGTTTGTGAAATTGCATCTACACTTTCTTTCATATATGCCAATCAGAGAAAGAGGAGTCAAAATCCTATGAGAAACTTAGCTACATTCATTACTTTTTCTGATTTAGAAAAAATAATGGTTGCTAGTCATCATATACCTATCATAGGAAGTGCAAAGCTTTCTATATCGACTTTGAATCCGAAAAAAGCAACCAATCGGGGAGTAAGCGTGGTTCAGATATTCGCACCTATTACTACTCACAATGCATTTGATAAGCCGATTACTCATGCTCATACAAATCCAAGCGTCATCATAGTCACTATCGTGCTACTTTGAAATATACATGTTTGAACGATACCTGTGATGATACTTTTGATGCGAGTATTCGTGTTTTTCTCGAGAAACTTTTTGAGAAATCATTTTCATAAATGAGAAATAGTCTCCTCGAATACGAGCATACCAAAGAGAAATATCCCTAGTCATCATAGTAAATCCCCATAGCTTACTTGTTCCATTTTTTTGTTTTGGTTTTTTGATGTAAAGTATGATATAATTGTAGTGAGAAAGTCAGAAAATGCAAATTTTTGCTTGTATTCTTTTGTCGTATTTACTAGTATGGAAGCATCTTTAGCATTATAATAGTTCGATGATTTGAATTATTGGATATGGGCGTTTTGGGAAGGTGCTTGCCAAAATGCTTATGGAGAAAAGTGAGATTATGATTTTTGATCCTGCAGAAAACGGGTCAAAACATGGTTCCAATAAGAAATCAGAGGTGGTGTTTGCAAAATCTCTCAAGGATCTGTACCTAGCATGTGATACAGTGTTTTTGGCAGTTCCGATTGATAGTTTTGAGAAGGTTTGTAAAAAGCATGCTCCCTTTTGGAAGAATCATCTCTTGGTAGATGTGTGTTCGGTGAAAGTACATCCTCAAAAGATGCTTGAAAAGTATGCTCCTGCTGATTGTCAGATTTTATTGACACATCCGCTGTTTTGACCAGATAGTATCAAGGAGAAGTGAAGTCGAGATGGATTACCGATGACGCTTTGGCCCGAGAGAATTTCAAAAAAATTATATCGTGAGTGGCAAAAGTACTTCACAGATATAGGACTGGCAATCCACGAGGTTTCACCTAAAGACCATGACAAAATGATGGCTTATAGCCAATGATTGACGCATTTTCTGGGAAGAGTTTTGCAAGATATGAATTTACATAAAACACCATTGGATACATTGTGAACAAGGAAATTGCATGAAATCACCGAGCAAACATGCAAAGATACGAAACAACTATTTCATAATCTCCAGCACTACAACCACTATACTGCTGATATGAGAAGAAAGATATGAGACTCATATACAAAGATATTTCGTCAGTTGTTGCCAGATCCACAAGAGCATAAGCTGGTGATTGGTATTCAGTGATGAAAATGAAGTTTCAATGAACAGTCTATACGTACATACTGTGAAAACAAAAATATCAAGAATTACGAAATTCGCTATCTCTATACCACAAAACGCGTAATGTCCTCGTTGCAAAGGGGAGACATCGACTGGGCTCATTGTGCGCTATGTAATTCATCTGGATGATTGGTTGATGAAACAATGCATGAGATGGGCCGTTACACCTTTCATCGAAAAGACAAAAATATCATTCGTATTCAACATATGCTCATGACATTACCTTGAGTCAAATTCGAGCAAATCAAAGAAGTCATGGCTCATCCTCAAGTATTTGCTCAATGTGAAAAAACATTGCAAACAAAATACAAAGATTTGAAACTCGTATCAGGAGCGTGAGCATTGATAGACACCGCGAAAGCTGCACAAGCATTGTCTCATGGGAAACTCCCACGCACTACTGCAATACTCTGATCCTCAGTATTGGCAGATATCTATGGGTTAACTATTCATAGAGAAAATTTGGCGGACAAGAGAGATAATGAGACAACGTTCGTGATATTGACGAGGTAGAAATATAAATTATTTTAGCTATATAAAAAACCCTGTTTTCACAGGGCTTTTTTATATCATTATTCAGTTGGCTTAGATGACAATCTAGGTCTAGATGGTCTTTCACCACCTGAAGGTCGTCTTTCATTAGTAGGTCTATCTCACCTTGGTGTAGCAGATCTTGGTCTGTCTGTCCCAAATGATCTTGATCATCCTGAACTACGAGCTTCGTTTCTAGCTGGTCTATCACCAGTAGGTCTAGGACCTCTAGGAGCGAATCTATCGCGATCCATAGCTCTTTGTTGAGAAACGAAGTCTACATCGTATCCACCAATTGATCTGGATGGTCTGTCTGAACGTGAGCGATCACTACCGTATGCAGGCCTTCTTTCTCAGAAAGCTCTTTCACCATACTGTGTATTTCTATCGCGTCTACTTTCAGGTTTTGCATCGAACTGGCTAGTTGGGCGGGGAGATCTGTTGTATTCTCTTCTAGGAGCATCACTCATAGGTCTATCTCTAAATGAAGATTCTCTAGCTCATTGACGAGGCGCTTCAAATCCGTTTGATGTTAATCTTCCAGAATTGCTAGCATTGTCTCTACTTCCAAATGATCTTCCACGACTTCCTCCAAATCATCCACGTGAACTACCACGAGATCATCCTGAACGAGAACTAAATTGTCCACTATCACGAGAAAGACTTCTAGCTACCATACGTCTTTTCTTTTCAGAAGGTGGTAATGGGCGATCCAAACGGATATCAAAGTATTCGTCTTTGTCATCAGAAACAGCTTTTACAGTCTCATTTTTTTTCAATTTTATTTTTTGTGTTCTTTCTATATCCATAACTAAATGCCTTTCATCGCTATCTACAAACATGATTGCTTTCCCATCTGCACCAGCACGCCCAGTACGCCCAATACGGTGTATATAACTTTCTGGTTCACGTGGCACATCGAAGTTTACTACAAGTTCAACTGCATCCATATTCAATCATCTAGCAGCTACATCAGTAGTTACCAGTATTTTACAAGATCATTCCTTGAATGCGCGCAAAGCACGAGTGCGTTGACGCATATCTAGATCACCATTCAAAAACAATACTTTTTCTTTTGCATCAAACAATGCTCTTGCAAGCACTTCAGTATTTCTCTTAGTCTGTGCAAAGATGATAGTCTTTTGATCTTTGTGTGTAGCTAGAAGATGCATGAGAGTAGGGAACTTTTGTTCATGAGTCATATCAATATAGGTATGATCAATTTTGTCTACAGTGATCGCAGTACCAATACGAATATGTACGTATTCAGGGCAGTGTTTTGTGATCACATGTTTGATGTCATCATTGATAGTTGCTGAGAATGTCATAGTTTGTTTGATATTTGGAAGTTGTGACCAAATTCGATCTACATCTTCAATAAATCCCATATCCAACATACGATCTACTTCATCTAGAACAAAGTGTGTGATTTTCGTCACATCCAGATATCTTTGTTGCATAAATTCAATCAATCTTCATGGAGTAGCTACGATGAACTGTGGTCCATAACGAAGATCTTCTCTTTGAAAACGAAGAGATTTACCTCACATCAAGGTCATAGATCTCATAGGAAGAAACTCAGTCAATTTCATAATGTCATCACGAATTTGTTGCACAAGTTCTCTGGTGGGAGCTACGATCAGTACTTGAGGAAAACGATCCTTGTTGTCGATTTGTTGGAGAAGGGGAAGGAGAAATGCAGTCGTTTTCCCTGTCCCAGTTTGTGATTGTCCGACTACATTGGCTCAATCTTTGGCAGCATTCCATACGTCTGCTTGGATTTGTGTTGGCTCTGTATAGCCTAATTTTTCAATTGATTTCAAAAGTTGTGGCTTTAGTCAAAAGTCTTTAAATAATAGTGTCATAATAATATTCTAATAATAAATATGTAGCCATGTATCTTAGATACGATCTTCCCATTCAATCTAAATACAAAAAAATTCTACAAGTAGTGTATCGTCTTGGTAGCAACAGGGGTAATATTCTTTATTTGATTCTATCAACTGCCTAGGAAAAGCTCTGTCATATTGCTCAGACATGACAATAGTGAAAATGGAGGGGCTTTTGGTTTGGCTATGTAAGAAATCTTACGAACATACGTAGTGCTATCAACGATGTGTTTGATAGCCCTGGTAAGGCGATTTTCTAAATCGCAATGCGATATGCACGACCACGGATGGGAATTGAGTCGTGAGTGATAGAGTATCAAACGTATAAAGTATAATGAAAGTTGTGAGAAATGCAAGTGGTTATCTATGCAAATGCTAAATGCTCTATGGCTTCAAGATCTTCTACTCAATAGCGCCTATATACCGCACTAGTATTCTCTGATGTATGAGTTTTTCAAGTTAGTCAAAGGCGATGTACGATATTTTCTACGGCTTGTTGGTTTGGTCATTCTATTTCAAGATATGGTGGAATACGAGGTCGCTCATCTATTTCTAGGGCGCACCCATCTAATGTATAGCTTGTACGTCTATTTTCTTGGTATGCTCTTGGGGGATATCGTCGTTCAGATTAGAATAGCTCACAAATCAGATAACATCTGTTTGGTTTCATCGATATTGATTTCTAAAATTTTAATTTCATGCTCAATATTCATTTTTTTTGCAAATATGATAAAGTTGAGTGAGATTTTTTCAGTCTCTTTCTATGCGTATGCTAACCATCCGTTATCAAAAAACAATGATTTTTACTACTCTGTAAATGTATGTCGTTGTTTGTCAATATGCTTTGTGATAAAAGCTAAATTGGCTAGTGGTCGTTTTGTGAAAAAAAGATTTTTCCATAATATAATTATATCAAAATAATCTTATCGAAAGGTTGTAGCCATCGAAGGGGTTGTTTGGTCAAGGTATTTCCTTGTAAAACACGTTATCACATGACTCACAGGACGATTGGATAACATTTGGTCTGTGTTGTAGGGTCTTTCTTCAATATAATGGCATCGCTAAAGGCACGATGTCATCATATTGGCGAAAGCCGGCCCTGTGGCACAGATGTCATAAGGCCGGCAATGTTTTCATTGCTGGTTTTTTTTGTATTAAAATTACACTATCACTCCACTTCATACCACTACCTCCCCATCGTATACCACCACTATCTGCCCAGATGCGACAGCTCTTTGTGGCTCAGTGAAACGGGCAATCATGAGACCGGTCTCTTGGATGAGTGTCATTTTTTGGTCTGCTTGTCTGTAGCGAATTTTCGCGTGACCAGAGAAGGGGAGATCGTATTGTTTTCCTATCCAGTGCCAATTCGCAATCGAAATATCATGACTATACAATGCTGCATCTTTTTCATATCATACTGTGATTGTATTTTGTGTGATATCTTTGGCTATCACGTAGAGTGGTTCTGGCGCTGCTACTCATATTCATTTTCTTTGTCAGATTGTGTATCACCAAGCTCCTTCATGCTCGCCCAAAATAGTTCCTTGAGGATTGAGGATTGATCATTTCTTTTTTGGTATGTAACTTTCTAGGAACTGTTTCATAGGGACCTTGCCGATGAAGCAGATTCACTGGCTGTCTTTGCGAAGTGCATTGGGGAGTCATGCTTTTTGTGCTATCTCTCTGACTTCGGATTTGAGCATTCACCCCAACGGGAAAAGCGCCTTGCTAAGTTGTGATTGGTTGAGTCATGCGAGAAAGTAGCTTTGATCTTTGCTGGGGTCTACTCATTTTAGGAGAGAGTATGGTTGCTGTGGTGAGACCGGTCTCTCTATCCTGGCATAATGTCCAGTCGCTACACCATCGAATCACATTGCGATTCCTTCCTCCAAAAAGAGATTAAATTTGATCTCTGAATTGCACAGAACATCCGGATTTGGAGTCAGTCCATGTGCATAACTATCTACAATATATTTCACAATGCGATTGTGATACTCTTCTTGAAAATCAAAAGTATGCAACGGAATACCAAGAAACTGTGCAACTTCTTTGGCTACAGCAAGATCAGCCTTAGTTGTACACGTCTCATCATCAGTCGTGTAATTTATCATAAATCACGCGGTTACATCAAAGCCCTGTTGCATCAAAAGATATGCAGCTACCGCAGAATCAACTCATCATGATAGTCAAACCAATACACGTTTCATTGTTTGATAGTATACAGACTTGCTTGCTCATTTAAAGAGATTGTCTTGTAATTATTTGGATATTTGATATATTGACTTCCTAAAATTTAACGTATGAAAAACTTTATTATCTTTGGGAAGCCTGGTGCTGGGAAAGATACTCAGGCAGAAATCATTTCTGAAATTAAGAAATTATTTCACCTGACAACAGGTGGTTTACTGAGAGCTGAAATGAAACGCGGCACGTTGATGGGCAATGAAATTAAAGAGATCTTGGATCGCAATGAATTTGTTCCCGATCATATGATTCAGCAAATGGTCATGGAGTCCTTGGTTACTACAAAGCTGTTAGACTACCGAGGAGTACTTTTTAATGGATTCCCACGGACCCGTGAACAAGCTGCGCATATTAGCGCAGGTATGAAAACTGATTTGGTAATACATCTCGATATATCAGATCAGCTTTCCATTGAAAGGCAGTTACGAAGAGGTGCTGAATCAACCGATCCCCGCCCCGAAGATCTAAGTGTGAACGCTGTAAAGCAGCGACTGTTAGATTATCATGCAAAAACTGAACCCATTTTACAATACTATGGGGATATAGCTGTCCCCATGGTAGAAATAGATGGTTCTCTACCTGCTAACCAGGTGACGAGAATCATTTTGTCCTCAATAGAGGGGACTTGAAATCATTACTTGAAATCACTAAAAAGCATACGGTATCCCTGTATGCTTTTTGTATTATGTCAACTTCTATAAATTATTTACGAAGAATGTAATCGTATAATGTATCATAAAATATAAAATACGAGATGCAAATTTTACCATGTATAGAATGTATGTATACTATTGATGTATTTTATACGTTCCCATACGAACATGGCAAATCCTTTAGAAATCAAAGTCACAAAAGAAGTAGTTGATGGCAAGTTAAATGTGTGCAACGACCTTACTAGTTTCAAGCAAGAAATTGTGCAGAAGGTAAGCGAAATCAAGGCACAAAAGACAATTGACGATGCCAACAAGATTTTGTGAGAGTCTATGATCAAGGTTGATTATGAAGATAATCAATTGCAGATTGATGATAATGTAATCACTGCTAGTAGTCGTGAAGAGCTAGAAAAGCGATTAACAGAAATCAAGACTGATTTAGATCCTTTGAATAAGGAGCTTGCAGCTTTTGAATTGCAAAAACGTAGAGAAATTGCCACAGTAGATGAGGAGACGAAAAATGCTCTCAATAGTACTGAAATGACACCGGAAAAGCACTTTGCTGAACTGCAAAAGATTGTAGATGAGCAGAAGAAGATGAGAGAAGAATTTGAAAAGTTTACTATAAAAAACTCGCCAGAAGGTTCAAATGAGGATGTAGCAAAGTTATTTGAGTTGATCAAGAAACTTGAAGGTGCTATGACATCTAAGGAGGCATTGAAAACCACTGTGATTACCGCAGGTGCTATTGCATGACTCAAAGAACAAAATGAGTACATGAAAAAACTTATTGAGTGATATGAAAAAGATTGAGTAAAATTTGATATAAAGAAGTTCAAAGAGAAAAATCAAAGACATATCTCGAAGGATTTAGAAGCTTTTGCTGGCCAATTCGGTATACAATTATCTGCGACAGAAAATGGAACAGATGATAAAGGTGGAAATGGGAAAAACAATGAAAAAAGCTACGAACAGCTTACTGAAGAAGAGAAGATTACCAAAGCTCAAGAAGCTATGGAGGTTATCTCATGATTGGAGATGAAATATGAGCAAGATCCACTTACAAGTAGAATGAGGCCTGTGGTGGAAATGACACCAGCGCAGATTAGCGCATTTGAACAAATCAATGGTTTGTGAGGAGTAGATTTTGCCTATGATGCAGTGGGATATGAACCTTCTCGTTTAGATAAGCAAAATGATAGAGCTGTAAATAGAGCTCAAAAACAGATGAACAAGGGGAACTTGGAGAGAGCATTGAAATTGTCTAAGAAAATGAATGAGTCGTTTACGAAGCAAAGAAAAACATTGCAACAAATAAACGCATACTCTCAAAATTCTGCAAATGAAAGAAATTGGTGAGAATATAATAAGAACGTTGCAAATAGCGCAATGAATTTAGCCAGATGACCATGATATGCAGGGGTGACTATGGATGTGATTCCGTATGCACCATTGTTTAGAAATATCTGTCAAAATGTCCACTCTCTAGCTGATAGAGGCCATATGACTATAGATGTAGTAGGTATATGACCAGTACAAGTACGTAGTCCAGAAAGATATAAGGTAGCATTCAATGGAGCTATCAATAATGTAGCATGACAATATGGACTTGATGGCCAGTATGCTATATGACAAAAAGCAGGATGAATGAACGCTGTAGCAGATTGGATATCTGACAAAACAAGAATGAATCCTGAGCAAGCAAGATCTTTGACGAATGGATTATTGATATGATGATGAGCATTGCTTTTGTTCAAAGGGATGAAATGGATATTTTGAGGGAAGGAGGCATTAGAAAAATCTAAGCCATTGAAGGAGACCTTCTGGTGAAGACTAGCGTTGGTAGGAGGATCACTATGGTGATTGAACAAACTTTCACAAATGTGAACAGGTCATGGTATGTTTGATGTTTTGAAATGACTTTATACGGGGCAAATGAAATTCAATGACCTCTGGAAAGGTACCTATGCTAAACATAGTATATACTCACCAGAACACACATCAGGAACTATTCAAACATATAATCAGGCATTTAGATGAGTGCCAAATCGTTATATTGTGCCGTATTTGGAGAAATGATCAGATGGAGCACCAAAGGTGAAAAATATACAGGGTATGATATGACAACTTGTTCTTTTGGAGCAAAATGAAAAAGATCCTAATGTAAAAACAAATTTGCGTTCTCAAATACAATTTTTGAGAGATCTGCAGAAAGATCCAAATGGTGAAAATATATTGAATCAAGCATTGTTGAATATGGGACTCACATATGATGGTATGGTGGATAAACCAGATGAAACTGCTGATAAGATTACAGATGAAACAACCAAGAGAGCAATTGCATTCACAACATATGCACAACAAAATTGATGGAAACTCAAAGATGATGTTAAGAGCCATGCTGAGTACAAGAAATATTTGCAGTCATGAAAGCCGACATTGGAAGAGATGAAAAATGCAGATCTTTTTGAAGCATTACCAGGATGGACTCCGCCTGCACCTGTTGAATATCCAGAAGAGAAGCTAGATGCGTGATTACGTACTTTGGATAGAGCTCTTGCGACAAAATTACAAAAATGAATGGATGAGTGGATTGCAGATAGTGGTGCATTCAAGAACTCTGCAGAGAGACCAGAATTTGTGATGATGGACAAATGAGTATTGACGCTAAAAAGTTATGGAATGCAGACTCCTATATCTATGAAAGACGGAAAGTTTTATGTAGGTGCGTGATTGAATATTCCATTTGATGATGCTAAACATGCTCTTTGAACTGCAAACCTTACAAATAGACTTATAAAATTATATACATGAAAGTTTGATACAGATAAGCCATTTAGGGTTTTGGGTTGAGATATTAGAGTAGGTGAAGCATGATTGATTTGATTGTTGCTCTGAAAAGAAGCAGTAGATGGGGCAGATAAACCATCACGACCATGGGAAACGTCTACTATTAAAGACAAGATTGGAGGTGATGCCCTTGAAATCAATAAAGAAGCATATGTGACTTGGATGAATGGGTTCTACAATTCAAACGCTACGTGAAACAAATCTGTGTGGTTGAAAAACAACTGAGTCACTACAACTACCAATATCGCAAGATATTTTGATGCAGTGCCAGCAATGCCATTATTGAAATCAATAGCTCCTACTATACCTTGAACTACACCGGGGACTACACCACCTATTGGACCAGATGTGCCAACGCCTTCGGTAGAGGAGACTCCAGAAATGAAAAAGATGAAAGAAGCAATTGATGAGATCAAGAATAATCAGAGTGCAATTTTAGCAGATCAAAAAAAACTGAAAGAATATATTGTAGCTAATGCGTGAGATGCATTTACGGAATCTGTAGAAGATAAAGCTACGATTACTAAGCTTGCTACAGAGTGGAAGACTGCATATGATGCAGTTTATAAAAAAGACCCATGAACTAAAGCACGACGTGATGCAAACAAGGCTGCTGGCGGAGATGATGGTATGCCGTTGGATTTTTATGAAGCATGGGTAAAGGCATATGGTAAAACAGGTAATCATCAGCCAGTATTCATCTATAAGAATACAAACTATTTCAGAAGATGATGAGATTTACCACCGACTCGTCACATTTCCAAGGCGATACCTACATGGGGAGTTTGAAAGCTTCGTTAATATTTATTTGTCATATATATCTTGATGTGAGAAAAAGATAATCTAGAAGCAGATGCATTGGCGAAAAGCGAATGAGATGCTGTGAACTGAGTAGATGCTGAGAAAGATATGCAAAAGGTTGATACGATGCAAGCTTGAGCAGATCAGAGACAGCATCTTGAAAGCACTGTTGCAACATCGTCTGAAAGACAGCAGGCGGCTTTGTTGGGTGCAGAAGCTGCATGATCGACAATAAATGAACAAGATGTTGTGGATTTTTCTACATCTGCAGAGGCTGCGCAACAAGACAGGTCGGGCACAGAAAAAGCTACAGATTGGTTTAAAAAAAATAAAAAGGCAATTTGACGAGTAGCTTGAATATGAGCTTGAGTACTTCTTTTTAGTCTTTTTAGAAAAAAGAAGAAAAAGAAGAGTCAATCTAGTGAAGATACATGAAACAATAGCGAAGAAAAAAAATCATGATTCTGGAATACTGTAAAATGGGGATTGGGTATAAGTACGGGGTATTATCTCGTACATGGATTTGTCACAGGAAAATGGCATTTGAAAGATTTTTTTAACCGAGAGTGAAGATTGGATACTAAGAAACCCAAAGACCTAGCAACGTGGTTCAATACCGAAGTTCCTGAAGCGTTGAGGCCTTACTACAATGAGACTTGAACCATGGTAAATGCAAGCATGAAGGAACTAGGTAGTGAATGAGAGCTATGAAAGATGAAGGATGAAAAAGGGACAGAGGTTACAATGCCTGTGTGAGCTGTACCTGCAAAACTAGATGAAGCGTACGGTAGTGTGTGAGACATAATTGACAACGATAACTATATCACAGATTACCGGAGGAACAAGAAAGATAACCTGCTATGATTTATCGGTGGTATCCCTACAAGTGCAATGTGATTGTTAAAATCAGGAATTTGATTGGTGAAGTGATTGAGTGCTGACATGTGGGATGGTAGTGGAAACACCAATGAAAAGTTTAAGCAACGGGCTCAGCAACATGATCCTGAAAGAGATCTACAACTTGAGAGATTGATGCAACAATATGAGTTTGTGAAAACATTTTTGTGGAATAAAAGAGAGGCACTGAGAGAGAAATATGCCCTTCAAGTTTTACAGGCTAAGGATCCTTGAGCTACAATCACTAAAGACGATATTGAAGAGTATCTAGACAATGATGACAATGCTGCACTCATAGATCGTCAAGTAGCAGCAGCGTTTACTTCTAAGAAGATTGTATGAACTGATTATGAAACATCTGCACTCAAAATAATCAAAGAAGAACTAGGTGATTACAAATCACTTGCTGAAGAGGAAATGGAGGAAGTTAAGAAAAAAGTACTTGATAATAAGAAGAAAGTATTGGGTGAGTGAGACCCTCTAGAGAAAGCTTTGCAATCTCCAAGTGAGCAGATTGATGCGACGTTGGTGGCTGAGTTGCTCTGAGTTTCTACTCGTTTCCAAGAGCATTTAGATAGCGAATTTTTGGAGCAAAATCTGATAGAGCAGTTTTGTGCATTTACTGGTATGGATTTTGACGAAATCCGAAATGGAGAAAATAATGATATCCGCAAAGCTATGAAAGCACAATGATTTGCTAAATTTTTAGAAGAAGCAAAGACGGCAAATGCAGAGTTTATGCTGAAACTTCAACAATGAAAAGCTACAAAAACCGATGTCAAAGCATTTAAATCTGTTTTTGATGAATACTTTACGGCAGAAGTAAATATACTACAAAGTGCAAATAGACATAATACTGATGATGAAAGAGAAGGGTGAAATTTTTGGAGACGGTGAAAATGAAGACTACAAGGATTTGTTGAGTTTGTACAAACACCTCGATGAATCGGTATGGTGATTTGATGATGAGTTGCTCTAAAGGTTATATGACTCAAAAATATAACACGAGTAGGATGAAAAGCATTACGTCTTGTTACTGTGCCTATTACTGCCACAGCGTGATTCATAGCAGAAAAGATAATTCGTCGTAGTGGGGTGGATGCTAGTAATTCAAAAGTATACAAGTGGTTGAAACTCAAAGCATATCCAGAAACGGGGAAAGGATATAGTAGATTTCTTGATGACTTTAAAGCAGGAAAAATATCAACAAAAGAAGCTGATGTTATATTGAATGCAAGGTGATGAACCCGCGAATGGGTGATTAAAAATGTTGATGAATTGATTAAAACAAAGTTGTGAATTTATGATGATGTTGATAAAACCCTCGTTCATTACTATGGCGGGAGAAGAGATATGATGAAATTGTTTTTGTGAACCGAACAAAGAACTGTATTGAAGAATATTAAAGAGTTTGAAACTAAATTTGAAAGCATATTAGATCCAGATAAGAAACAATTCATTGATGATTTCTTTAGAAAAGAAGGACTGTTTACAAAGGCTGATGATATTAAAAAGTTCACATCTATTATCGACGATATAGATATGAATACTATCAAAATGGCATCAGACAGAGAGGCGTTGTTGAAATGATTATCCAAAGAGTTTCATGCTATTTCTGATGGTGCAGCATTCAACAAGAAAGCAAAATCTTTGATTGATGGAATGAGCACGACTGTAGATGGGTGGAAGGATGTTGTGAAACTGTGATTGAGTGCTGATGAGATCAAGGTGCATACCAAAATTGTCGATCAAGTGAAAGCTATCGAAAAAAGCATCACATCTTCATCCTCAGAAGTTACCAAAGCACTTCACAATGCTGAAATCGCATCCCTCAAGAATTTTGCTGGTAAGTTGAAAGGCAGGCCGGTACAGGAGGTAGAAGCGCTCCTTGAGATTACGACGAAGGGGATCAGAATGTCTAAGATGGTAAGGTTGGTAGAAGCCGGAGTGGATATGAAAGCATTTGCTACTGTATTGAAGATTGCTGAGTGAGAACAAACTCTTGCACAATTGGCACCTGATTTGGTGAAGGCACTAAAGGCAGAAGGGCAATTGGCGCATTATGTGAGTGAGATGAATGTGATAAGAAAAGATGCTCAACTCCTCATGAAACTTGAGTGATTGAGTGGTGATATATTGAAAGTTTTAAAGACTATAAAGTAGTTCTCTATGTCAAATACGTCTCCTGAAATTTTACAGATGAAGTCAGAGTTGGCAGATACATATCTGAAAGAATTTTCTGCAAAAAAAGAATTAAATATTTTACAAAAAACAGCAATCTCATTTTTTGAAAAGAAAATGAAAGAATTGCTTTTGAGAGATACTCAGTTGACTGATGATATTGGCGATTATAATCTGACATGGTTGCAACAAAAGATTGCTGCTATGTCTCCAAAAACTACTGAGTTTGTCATCGCTTTTTTGAAAGAAAAACAAAAACAGCTTTTGATAGCACAAACCAAAGAAGATTTAGATAATCTCAAAAAATGAATCGTACCTACGCCGAAACCCAAGGATACTGATCCCGTTCCGCAATCGTGATGAGAGGAGGTTGATTGATCTGATGCAGGGGAAACTGAAAAAAAGGAGCCCCCAAAAGCTTCTTATGATAATGACCCAGATAATATGCATCTATGACAAGGTCGTGATGCCTATAAAGATATTGCTATGATGGCATGATGAGCGTGAGCAGAATACATAGTACGGCCTATGATGAGGAGAGCTGGTATTTTTGATAAAGCAAAGGCTGAAAAGTTGTGAGCAACATTGTCTGGAGATGAAGTGAAAAGGTGAATGACAGATGTGAAGAAGATGTTGGAAGCTAGAGCACGTAGTCCAAAACTATTGCCAGTACAACAACAAAATATTGAAAAAATGATAGCTACATTTGATGATGCGATAGCGAGTTCAGATGCTGTCAAGGAGTTGCAAGCATGGAAAACACTTGCGCAAAAATGAGTTATAAACAATGATTTTCTTCTTGGCATGAAGCCACAGCAGGTTGAAGAGCTGAGTAGTGTGATGTTGCAAATCAAAAACGACAAGGCGTTGATGCAATCTCTTTCAGCAACTACAGATCCAACATTGATTTCTGATATATTACAGAAGAAGTGAGTAACTGTGCATCCAGATGTGTTGACTATGCTTGCACATACTGATGATGCAGAAGCAGTAGTCAATGTTTTGAGTAAAGGAAATGAACTGATGAAGCTTAGTAAAGCGCTTCAAAGTATTCCAATTCTTGATTTTGTGTGTATGGGTATAGAGATAAACTCATACATGGATGAAAAAGAGGAGATTGAAAAAATGAGAAATCAAGAAAGAGCAGAAAATGCTCTCTCAAAAGCGAGAACGCATCTCTGAATTGATAGTTTGTTCATTTGAGTACCAGCTCTTTGGGCCACATCAAGTGCTGTATACTCGATGTGCACTGGATTGGCATGTGCATGACCTTGATGATGGGTGTTGATTTGATGTATATGAGCAGCAGAAGTAGGTAAGTATGCAATGGATAAATGATATTATGAAGTGAGAGATTATTACAAACAAGACAAATATGATTTTGCAGCTCAGTATAGAGCAGAGATTAAACAAGCCATATGAGCTTCTATAGCATGATCTTCGTGAGATAATTTTGAACTCTCACTCAATGAAAGAATGTGTGAGATGATGAAGTGAGTAGATGATACAAGGAAGATGCAAACACTTGATGATGCATTGTGGGCTATGATATATTTGGAAGAAAAGGACTCATATCCTTTGATTGCAAATGATATGTTTATACAATCACAAGAGAAGAAATACGATGAGCTGTCGCCTGAAGCTAAAGTCTTTTTTGATTCAGTGAAAAAGTCTCTTGCAGAACAGAAATCAGAGTTGGAGAAGGAGAAAGCACTTCTCAATCAACATGTTGCTCAAAGAATGGAATATATCAAAGAGTATCTGCTTTGAGGAAGTAAATTTGCTGATACCAAAAATGCACTGACTGGTGGGACATGAATTGCTCATATCGAAAATATCATAGCTGAAAGTAGATTGTATGCATCTATGAAAAACAATACTGCATTTTCATGAACAGATATTGTAGAGTACAAAGAGCGAATGAAAAATGGGCTGATAGAAAAAAATAAGGAGTTGGTAAACAAGCTTGATGCTTTACAGAAGAATCCAGAGCAATACAAGGAGTTTATCAGACAAGTACAGTTGTTCAAAATGGCATGATTGTTGGAGCAATCAGAATATGCTCATATGTCTGAAATGATCGATATTATCAATCAGTATGAATCAAATAGGCTACTGTATGCACCAATAGAAAAGCAGTCTCTTTCATCAACGATGGATGCAAATTATGTACAAATTCAGAAAACACTGCAAACCTTGTATGAGTGAGGAGAAATTGCACCATCAATATCCAAATTTACTCAGGCTCAAGTAGAAGAAGAGCTGAGTGCACCAATAGAAAACAGTCCTCGTTTCAATGAGGTACAGGAGTATAGTGATAGTGTTTTTCAGAACGTGATGTATCGTATTGCAAAAGAATTTCACGGGTATGAAGGAGAAAATGAAATCACGCAACTTCAGTCTCGATTCAAAGAAGAGAAGTGAAACGCTACATGATTTTATTATGATCCTGAAAGTGGGAAACGGTTTGTCAACAATGATAATGCAAAAGATAGAGCAATCGATATCTTGCTTTTCAACTCACTTTCTGCAGAAGAAATATATGAAGAGTTGTTCAAAGAGACTCCATATCGATCAATTGTGGGGACATTGCTTACTCCATGAATGCGGTGGCTGGTACCGGTATATCTCAATCCAGCCGATAAAGATGTGTTGGATACTCCTACAGAGACCAATGATAAAGCATTCAACAAAGAAATACTCACTAAGATCCTAGGCATCATTAAAACAGAAAAAGTGAATCAATCGGTGGAGAACAAAAAGCAGGTTGATGATAAGATACGCGCATATATTCAAGAGAATACTACTCCTGGAGAGTATATTGAACTGCCATATTATTTGATTCATGACGCAGCACGTGCTTGACTTGGGCAGTTGCAGTATTGGTATTTTTCATATAACCCTGAGCAAAAAAAGATTGTTGCATATACGAGAGAACAATATATAAGTAAGGCACTACATCTCACTTGAGTGGAGAAAAAGCTAGCATGAGTATCATGAGAACTAGATGCAAAAAAAGTGGAGATGATTGCGAAGATACAATGACTTCAAAAGAAGATGAAAGACACAGCAACGAAAATACAGTGGTGATGAAGAGGAGATGTCCTGTATGATCCAGTGGGAGAGTCTATACATTCACGATGAAAAAATATCAAGTGTACCTTGACTCCAGATTGACTTTGGAAGGTGGGAGATGATTCTACAGTATATACTACGCCAGAGCAAGCTGCATTTGCTGCTAATATATACAACCGAGTGAGTTGACACTACAAGATACAAAACAAAGATGCTACATTTGAATACAATGAGATATATTGAATAGTAAATACCAATGATCGTAGTTGGAAAAGAGCTCGATTGCCCGTGACAGTAGTGTCCAATAGTTCTATTCATCAAAATATAACGCAGTGGAAAGATGACCAAGTCATAAAAAATGTACTCATACAACTCAATAAAATATAATTCTATTTAGCAATCTATATCAATACAATGGCAGATGGAGAAAAAAAAGAGGGGATAGATAATCCACCAGCAGCTACGGAAGAGACTGAGAAGGAAGCTGTAATTGAAAATACAGATGCAGCCTTGATGTGAATAAACTTGGATGTAATCAAAAAAGATATCGCAGCTAAGCTTCCACCGGATGCTGTGAAAATTGTCATGAAAAGAATTGAAAAGATAGTCAAACCAGGGTTTGCGTTGCAAGCGAAATGATTTTTTACGATGATTACATGACTTTTTTGAGATAAGACAGGGACGGCAACCAATTCATTGTTGCAGAAGGAGTGAGGTTTGAATTCTGTGATGGATTCTATGGTAGATATGGGCGCACAGATATGAAAAATACAGAGTAAATTGCATGATACCATACTGGCAACTATGTGATGAGAGGTGGGTACTAAATTTTCAGAGGAACTTGCTAAGCTAGAAGAAAGTGCATTGAATGCAAAAAAGACAGCAAAATCTCCATGAGAATACAGAGATATCGTCAAACCTCTGCTATTGCAATTTGGTGCAAGTATAGGTGCAATGAATATGTGAAAGAAGTCTGCAGATGAAACTCCTCCAGCGAAATCTGATCCTTGAAAAGAAAAAGACCCGATTGCGACACCAGACAAGCATGAATGATTTTCGGAGCAGTCTCATTATAGTGCAGAAGAGCAGGAATATGTAAACAATGTAATCGATGAAGCAAAACAATTTGAGTGAGTATGATATAAGTATGGTGGAGTTGGGAAGTCAGGTATAGATTGTTCAGGATTGTGGTCTACTGCTCTCAAAAAAGAGTTTAAGTGAGTGTGATCTGAAAACTTTCCACGTTTGACTGCTGCATTATTTGATAGGAAAGCGGAAGACATCAAGACAGAGGAGGTAGAAAGAGGAGACTGGATGTTTCGGGAGGACCCAAACTGAGTGAAAAGATGATGAAAAAACGAAAATGGCGAAAAAATATATCATATAGAAATGACGCTGTGAAAAGTATATGAAAGGGATGGCGCGAAGTATGTGATGACATACTGATCTTCCTCTGATGCCTGATATATACTCAAAGATTGAGTGAAGCAAAATATATCAAATGGGGTATGATATAGAGAAAGAAAAATCGATGCTAATAAACATTTTTCAAAACCTCCCTATTATGAAAAGCTTGTAGTAATCGCGAACCAAACTCCTCCACTTACAGCTACTGCATAGCACGTAAATCAAAAAATGTCAATTATATAATATGAGAAAATGAGTCGTCTGGCTCATTTTTTTTGGTGCAGAGAAAGAGTGATATATACTATATATAATTTATTATTTCCCATACATGAGATGGCGCCAAATGCATTACAACCTCTTGATCCAAGAGAGCTACAGCAGTTTAATGAGACGCTAAAGAACATTAGCAAAATCACTAAAAAGGTTGTTGATCCTACTGCCAATAGTCTACTTGCACTTTTTGAAAGCGATGTTTTCGCTGAAAAGAATAAGGAGACTGTTGAAGGCTTATCCACTATGATTGAGCATATGGAAAGGTTGAAGAAGTCATATGGGGCAAAAAAGGCACCTAAATATTTTGACACTATTGATCAAGACATATCACTTGCTACAGAAAGATTGAAAAATCTAGAGCAGATCTTGTGAGCATGAAAAAGCGAAGCTGTGTTGGATGGTGCATGAAAGGTGTCTATCGACTCACTCTTTGTAGAAACTACAAGCACACTCAAAAGAGGAGCAGTAGAGGTGAAGCCAGATGGGGCTACGCTCTGAACTACGCCAGTAGTAATTTCTTGAGCAACTGAAGCGGGATGAATTACAACATATGCGTGTAAAGCTGGAGATAGTGAATTTACGATAAAATATGAATGAGATCAAATCATCATTGATCCAAAAGAAATTCTTTTGCGTGGTGCATTGAATATCAGTATGGTGGGTGTGTATGGGACAGAAAAGAATGGCAAGATAGTTTCTCGTGTATGAGCGAGAAGAGAAGTGACATTCAAACTTGATGACGCATTCAGGCAGGCATATGAGAAGGCAGAATTTGATTCTAAGAAAGTAATTATAAAAAAATACGACGATTGATTGAACAATGCTTCTAGCAAAGCATGTATTTCTCTTTATGAACAAGATAGTGAACATCTATGAAATGCGTTCGATGCAGTGTTTTCAAATCATCCGGATATGAAAGACTATCGGGCCAATCTCACTCAAGAACAAAAAAGATTATTTATTGAAAAACTTCTTCGTGAAAAACAACCAGCTTACAGCCATGCTACACTCTATGGACAAGCGACTATGCAAGATCAATGGTACAAAGCTATGGTCAATACATTGACTGAAAAATGACTTTCTGGTGACAACCAAATATGAAAATATGTGATTGATCTCTACAAAGACAAAGATGGACAAAAAGCTATAGCTGCTAAAATGTGAGAGGGGCTAGAATCAAATGTTTCTGCTGGTGTTGATTCATCAGTAGTGGCTGATCTCAAAAAGTTTTATGTGGATTATGCGAATGAAAATGTAGATGAATTTGATATCTGGTACAATAAACTTGAACATGATCAGACTGCTGATTTTGTCAATCTGGAAGCTATCTTCAAAAATAAATGATTTGAAGCAATGCAACATGCATTCTTCAATACTATGGAAACAGATCAATATGTACAACAAGAACTTAGAAATGGTAATCAAGTATGGAATGATTTGTCAAAATCAGATCAAGAGCGCTTCTATGCTCAAATGGTCTTTCAAAATGATTGTCCGAATGAGTTTGTAAAATGGCAAAAGATAGCATATATCCCACAACTACATTATGGTAATGTATTGAAGACTCGTGAATTCTTTTCGTTGTACAAAGATGAGATTAAAAAGATTTATACAGAGCAATGATCAAACTCATGGTGAGCTATCAAAGCATTGTTGATTTCAAAAATAGACTCAGATGCTATCAAAGATATGATGCAAAAAAGTATCAAATCTACATTACAAGATCATGCTTCAAACAATATCAATGGTGCACAAACCAATCTCTTGAATGAACTCAATAAGATGACGTCGTGAGATGTGTCATATGTCCAACAACCGCTTCCAGGTGATGCTGTAGCAACGTGAGCAGATGTTGCGATTCCTGATGCAAATACAAATGACAATGAAGAGTGATTCCAATTCAGACAAGAAAATGGAGAGATTCGCGCTACGATCTCAAATGTAGAGCGTGTATACAGAGAAAAAGCAGAACATGAAGCAGAAGAACTATTGAGAAAACAATATGAGGCGCTGTGAGATTTTGGATTCAATGTAGATACGGTAAAAACTGCTCCAAAGAGATTATGGATGTATTTATTCAGATGACATAGAAGAGATAAAGCAGTCAAAAGAGTTATGGAAACATACAAGAGACAGTGAGCTGATCTATTGAATGAAGAAGTGACAAGTACTGCTGATCGTCATGAGAAAGAAAATATATATTTGCGTACAGCTAATGGGAACAATGATGTAGATCCTGTAATCGTAGGTATTGAGGATCAAGCAGTGACGGATTTGTGTAAGCAATATATGACACCTACTGCCACAGGTGGCAACTCTATGAAAGATGCACAATTTGAGCAAAGATTTAATGTATTAGTAAAAGCAAATCCCAGATTGAATGCAGCTATTGAGACAAATAATATGAACCATATAGCTTCTAACTTATTGTTGAAATTGAGAAATCAGAGAGAGTATAGAATCATGATTAATGGCATTTCAAAACAATTAGAGTCCCTGATCGCAGGAACTCAAACAAATGCAGCGTATGAATCGGCTGTTCGTGCTATCATAGAAAATTACGTAAACAAATCACATCAAGCTATGTGACCAAATATTCAGAAACTCATGCAAGCACCGCTGAATAAAGAAAAATATGCAAAATTTATTCAACATGAAAAAGCAATACTCTTTGGTGAGATGCAAAACATGAAGATTAAGCTTGATGTATTGGATAAAGGGAAATGAGCACACGAGATAGAAAATTCTGATAGAATGGGAAACCCTTTTGCTAGAGTGGGTATGTTTTTTGATAAATATCCAGTGTGGGCAATAGGTACTTGAGTAGCTGCTACTGTAGGTGCTACACTTTTAGCATGACCTGTATGAGCATTTGTAGTATGATGAACTAAGGCTGCCATCTTCCTCTGATCGAGAAAGGCAGCACATATGACAAAGGAGCAAATGTGACAAGAGAAGCGCTTTACGAGAGATATAGAATGACAGCAAGCTAGACTCGCATCTCTTAGAAACACAATGAATCATGCTAAATGACGATTTACAAGATATAAAGCAAGACGCCAAGTAAAGCTCTATATGGATACTACTCAGCATGAAGACTTAGTAAATATCAAGACAGTAATTTCTACATTACAAAATTCTATGTTGACAAATGATGTTATGCTTCAAACACAATTGGGAGATGCACTGGCAAGAGTGGACTACTACAAAGAATCATGACACAACTTCCTGTGAAATACAAACGAGCGTGATTTGGAGCGCGATATGAATGCATTGCAGTCACTCATAGTTTCCCATGTGCAACAGTACCATGGTTGAGATATGGATGCAATTAGACAGACTCCAGAATATACTACAAAGAGAAATGATTTGGATGCATTGTATTCAAACAAGACTGCAACGTTCAAGAAACAAAGATCTCGATTAACTTTCAAATATGCAGCTGCAGGAGCAGGTATGTCAGCGATTATAGCATGATTACATCATCGAATGTCGGATGGCATCGAAAATGCTACAGGTACATGAGGTGGAGATTGATCATCAATTACTACTCATACATTGCATAGTAATATCAAGAACTGATTTAGTATGTCAGATGCAGAGGTGCAAAAGTTGCAAACCTATTTTGCTACAGACCCATCTGCTCAAGCACAAACTCCAAATCCAAAAGCATTTTGGACTGCACTTCATGAAGTCAAAGTCACTGAATGATGAATGTCGGAGTCAGATTTCGCATGACTAAAAAATAAATTTATGGAAAATCTTGCTCGATGAATGCAGGAAAATGGATGATTTGAAATATTTGATAATGCAAAGAATATTGCGCTTTCTGCAAATGCAGATTATAATAAGGCGCTTGATTTTATGGTGCGTCATGGATTGTGTGAGAGAAGTGATGGCCCTGCCATTTTGCAACACCTCAATGAAATTAAAACATGAGCCCTTACAACAGGGAACATCCAGAATATCGATCCTTCGATGAGGGCAAAGATGGCGGAATACTGTTATATGTTTTTAGCAAAAGATGTGCCATGAGAAATTCAGTCTACATTGTGGAGTGCTTGTCATTATGATACAATTACTTCTACTGAAGCTGCGCTGACGGGGTGAAAAACATTTATGGACTACTTGACTCACTACGGTATGAATCTTGCAACAACTACTACGCCATTTGCAAATACATTCTTGATGAATGTAAAAGCAAAGAACGGCATGAGAAGGAACAATAATTGAGTATGACCAAGAGGTGCTTCGAATAGACCACGACCATACAATGTTGTTGTAAATCCAAGAGGACCGATTCAGAATGCACCAGATTGGTATATTGCAGATCCTAGTTTAAATCAAAGCATATGAACAACGACCAACACAGGCGCTACTACATCAACAACCCCTACACCGACAAATTGAACAACGCCTACACCGCAACTACAACTGGCGCCCGCGCCTGCATCAAGAATAATCTATCCAAGAAATCCTAATCATATACCTCCTACTTGACCAGATAATAACACCGCTCCTACGCCAAGGATAACGAGAACACAATCAGCACCGACGCCAGCACCGACGCCAGCACCGACACCAGCACCGACGCCAGCACCAGCACCAGCACCGACGCCAGCACCGACACCAGCACCGACACCAGCACCGACACCAGCACCAGCACCAGCGCCAACGCCAGCACCAACAACGGCACCAGCACAAGCACCACAGCAAGCACC
>JBDHUW010000006.1:0-56671 GCA_039809345.1 Candidatus Absconditabacterales bacterium
AGGAAAATGCAAGCAAAGGTACACACAATACAAATTTGCAAAAGTGTTATAAACCAGTATAGTGCATTATTTTTACCTCTATTCTATCCATAACTCATGACCTCAATAGTCAATCTAATTTCAATACAGGGAGATACCATACTCTCGGTAAAACGCAAGAAAGAACCATATAAATGAATGTACTGACTCCCATGATGACACGTAGAAACATGAGAATCACACCTTGACGCATTACAAAGAGAAATTGTAGAAGAGACAAATCAATCTATAAAGAATATAAATTTTGTTGCAACTGTTGCTATCGCTTGAAAATCAGCATATGAAGTACACCTCTACACTGCAGATATTGATTGAAATAACTCTTATGATACCAATGACACCTGAGTTGAACATGCATCCCGAATACCAATACATGATTTCATCAACTGACTTCATGCATTTGAAGTTGCTGGACGTGAGAAGTTGATAGAGTATATTGATGATTTGAGAAAAGAAAAATAGTATTTAGCAAGTTGGGTTTCACTACTCAAGATGAAAACATTTTTTAAGATTTTTTATATAGAAAAATCCCCAGGACGATACCATGGGGATTTACAAAAACAATTCTTACATAGTGTGAAATTCAAACTATGCCACGAATACTGATCTCTCAAACAACACGGGGACTTCTTCATGTGTTTGTTCCCCATCAATCTCAACGCCTGCTAGTGCATAGCAAACTTTAATCATATTGTATGGAGTAACACTTACAGAATCGTACCCGTTTTTCATCAGAATCAATCCAACTTTGTAGTTCAAAGAAACGGCATTGCCACAGTAACCAAGTTTAATATATATTCCCGTTTTCTGGAATACCGCATCTCTATGCATACAGGCTAACGCTGATGAATCATGGTTGATCTCTTCGCTTTCCTGTCTGGTCGTATATGCACCTGCCAGGCGGTCGGTGTCTGTTAAGTTTGATTCTGTATCATTACCGCCTTGTTTACACTGAGCGATGGCAACTTTAACAATTCTACCCAACCTAGGTACGTACTCATTTTGATAAGCACCGTTTTTGAGGGCTTTTTCAGCCATATACATTAGGTACCTTTCCCCTTGTACAAAGTTGCTACCAAGTTCTAACATCAGGTAGTTTTTTGCAGGATCAATACCTACTTTCTCGGCTATAGCATCCAGTGCCTGCATTTCACGAAGCTGCCGAACATAGGCATATTCGTAATACACATGGTCGTAGCCCATTTCTTCCCTAACATATTTGATTGCCTGCATCTCTGCCTCTACTATAAACCGTGAGGCAGGGTGTGTTAGCAACATAGCACCACGCAGCTTATCTTTTGGCTGTTGTAGTGATTCAAATTGTTTGATAAAGTATTTTGCACCAGGTTGCTTAGCAAATTCTGCCCATTTGTAATCACAGGCACGAGTTACTACTTTGTGGCCTTTATTGAACACACCATCAGTAGCTACAAAGTAACGTAGCTGGTGTTGGAAGTATTCTAAAGGTGTAGAATAAGCACGGCTAATGGCAATCACTTCTATTTGTATTTTTTGTGCATCTGCTCTTTCATGCAGTGCTTGGCTTTCATCCATGTTTTTGCTTTGAATGTAAGCTTCTACAAGGTCCCAATACGTACCATTTGTCAGTGCGTAGTACACAAAAGGAGAATACACCAATGCAGCATATAGACTTTCTAATCTGGCTAACCCTTTGCCCCCCATATTGTTTTTGGGGCGATTAAACCGGTATGAAATATTGCCTGCATCACTTCTCACACCACTAATAGCCGATATTTCTATTGGAGAAACTGGCATATTACTTATGTCAGTCTGTTCAATAGTGTATGGTAACTCTTTTTTATAGAATACCATACCATTTTCGGCGTCAATGGTGTAAAACTCTCCAACTGCGGGTAATTTCATTATGTTATAACCAGCCAAAACATTTGCTTCACCGGCATAGCCCATAGTGTGACTATTAGGATTACCGCCGTTGAAGTTTCCGAAAAACACATATCCATGCATATATGGCTCCATCGCATTGGTAGTTTCTGTGAAAATACCAATCTTAGGAATCTGGTTAACAGGCATGTTGTGTTTCGCAGCAAATGCTCGCACAGGTTCTTCCCATATATGGAATACTTGTTCCATAGTCATTCCTGCCCATTGTTCATCATGAATATCTCCGAATACAACAACACCTTTAGCCACATTTTTATATGGGCTACCTGCTCTTACGCCTCCTTCGAAATCTTTATATTTTGCATACACAGATTTATCGAAGTTATTGCTTGCAGTGCCAAGCTTATAGGAAATGTCCTTATCTCTTGGCAAAAGTGTTAGTGTGGTTGGCCTGCCCTGTACCAGGTAGTGCTCTACATAGTCTTCTGCCAAAATAACAGTTTGAGCGCTGTATATCACTGGTTCTCCATTTTCAATAGCCAGCTTCCCTGCAATAATAACTTCTTCTCCGGCTTTATATAGGGTTTTACCATTTTCATAGTCACCCGTTGTTCTACCGCAAAATTCGTCAATTATCACACAGGTCAGAGCCTGGTCAGCAGCTTCATCATCTGTCAGTAAATAATTGTTTCTTTCTTCGGGAGTGGTTTCCACAAATTCAGTCTCTCCAGTTGCTTCGTTTCTAACGAGTTTTTCAAGTGTGAGGCCTTTTTCTTTGCTAACCAATGCTTTGCCTCTTTTCCCTTTGAGTAAAAGCTCTTTGTCAAAGACATATTCATCTGCACCTCCGCGGCTACCTACAGATGCTTCACCATTTTTAACCGTTTTTTGGAGGTTAACAATGGCATCATTACCTGAGGTTGCCTGTACTGTCCATGTGGTTCCGCCTTCAATTTGATACGGAATCATATGCATAATCAATACGGCAAATTCCGTTGTGAAAACATCAAAAGATGCTTTTTCTTCAGCGGTGCAGTTTTCATACACATACCATAGCCACGCATTTTCGTAGCGAGACGAAATGGAGATTAAACAACCCCTGAAAATCTCCAGCGGATTAATCCGGTATAAGGTTGTTTTACCCTTCCCATGGAAACCCTTTGAGAGACCATCTTCTTTCACGCCATTTGAGCGGGTTGAAACGCATTTCATGCCGGTAATTATGGATGTAACCTGAATTGCTTGCTCTATCGCAAGTATTGGCTCCAATACACCCATAGCATCTAATTCAGCATCGGCCATTTTGTTAAATGCTTCGTCTGATAAGCCCCCGATGATACTCATAATTTTAGTATGCATCTGGCGACCTATCGCCTCCATTTCCTGCATTTGGATATTATTTTTATCCAAAGTGGCAAATTGTAGGGTATAAAAAGAATCTACACCAAACTTTCTGCAAATGAAGTCAACCAGGAAATCAGTGGCAACATAGCTGAACGGTACTCTTGCTTTGGCACTAATAAGTTGCTGCCTCTTTTCATTGAATTGTTCTTCATCGAAAGGAGTTAGACTACGGCCAATTCCCATTTCTATCCATTGGTATTGGCGGGCACTATTGCCGCCTTTTCCACCGCAAACATTTAAATTATTTGCCATATCATGTCCGAATGGGACAAACCATGGCTTTTCATCAGTGCCTCCAAATACCAACCGGTCCCAGGTCACTGGAATAATTTCCTGTTTTTTAATAATTTTTTTTATCTTCATTGTTTTACATTTGCACCTTAGGCTTCTTATGCCCTCAGCTTGTTATTTAATTTTTTTCAGTCATGCTGTCACCCATCCTTCAGAATACCCTGTCGCCGGTTTTTTCATTTTTTTGTTGATTGTTTTTAAATTTCTTCTTTTTCAAAACCTCCTTTTTTTAAAGTTTTTTAAATAATGTTAATGAACAAAAATCCCCTTTCGGGACGACAAACATATTTATTTCACGATATAAACCAAGACATCAAGGCTGTTTTCTTCTTGTTTTTTGGTAATTTTTTCACTATAATATATTTTACCTGTGTATTTTCGAAATATATATATTTTTTACATATGTAGATATCATACGACATGAAGATTCCTAGAAAAAAGTATGTACAGGTGATAGAGACCTTTCTCACCTCTTCGCCTAAATCAATTTTGTTGTTGGATGGGCCAAGATTTGCGGGGAAGTCTACGTTGCTTGAGCATATTTACTCGCAGATGGCGCTCCCTTACAAAAAATATTACTACTCGTTCAATGAGCATATCGGGACAAAACAGTTCAAGGACTCACATGACTTTATACAGTTTATGCAGATTAAACACGGTGTTGTTTTTAGTGATCCTGGAGTGCTTCTTCTCAATGAAATTCAATATAGCAAAAATATGGGACAGATTTTACATGATCTTGTGAAAACTCACAAGACCAAGCTCAAGATTGTTGCTACGAGTATTACACAGTGAGAGTACAAAGATTTTCTTCAGCTGCATGAAGATGATTATGAGATTCTAACCGTACATACGCTCTCATTTATTGAGTTTTTAGAGTACAAGTGATTCCATACTGATTATATCAATCCCTATACATTTAGCGGAATCTTGGCACAGGAGATACAACCATATTTACAAGAATTCTTAGACTGGTGAGCATATCCTAGTGTCGTATTGGCGCCCACAGAGGAAAAGAAAAAACAAGCACTCCAATATATCATACAAGAGATTTTCATCAAGGATGTGACATTTTGGTTCCGCAAAGATGAGTTATGATATTTTGAAAATATTTTGTCGATAGTGAATGATCAATATGGTCAGATCTATAACAAATTACGTATCAAAAACACGTATGATATACCATTGAGAACCGTAGATAGATACATGCAATTCCTAGAAAACAATTATTTAATCACCACGCTCAAACACTTTCATAGTGACAAAAAAAGAGAAGTTTCTCACAAACAAAAAGCAATGTTGCTGGATATGTGAATCAAAAACTACCTCCATAATATGTTTCATAGAAGGCTACACGATCAAAGGACCATGATGTATATGACACTCCAAGAAATCTACAAAAATCTGCCTCTAGATGCCGAAATACTTGCATACAAAAAAATCAACTGATCGGAAATAGACTTCATCGTTTCTCACAACAAAAAAATAATCCCCATAGTAATCGGCGAAAGAAACTCTTCTGCACTCCCCAAAGTATACGAGTGATTTATCAAACAGTATGGCAAAAAAGTCAAAACTCTCCTCAAAACTACACTCTCTACTTCATCCACTACTCTATATCAAAAAAAAGAGTACCACACGGTACCCTATTATCTGATTGGAATGATTGCAAGTGATTTGTAATTACTACGTTGATATTGAGATCCATTTTTTTATAGTATCATAATATTTATTTTACGCATACTCACAATGATATATGTTCTCTTTGTAATTGGATTTGTACTTCTCGTTAAATGAGCAGATTTACTGGTTGATTGATCGTCAGCGGTCGCAAAAAAGTTTCGCATTTCAAATATAGTTATTTGATTGACGATAGTTGCTTTTTGAACATCAGCACCCGAATTGGTAGTAAATGTATTGGCATCTGTAAACAACAATACAGACATCGCTATTTGAAATATATTATGAAGTAATATCGCAAATATATTCCTAATCTTGGGGATAGCATCAATCATCTATCCCATCAAGGCACAAAAGAACACAGTACTAAAAGAGATCCCCTTCAGTCTCTTGGCAGCACTCATGGTATGAATTCTTGCAAACGATATGATCATTGATTGAGCTACATCATCAGCAATTACCAGAATAGATGGATTAGTATTGATATGATTCTTCATCATATTCCTCTACTATATGTTTGGGATCACAAAATCCTCATCAGATCTCGTAGAAACTGAAATTCACACGATGCCGATACGAAAATCAACATTGTTTATCGTATTGTGACTCACCGGATTGATCATAGGAGGAAAATGGATAGTAGATGGGGCTGTGAAAATTGCAGAACTATTCAATGTAAGTCAATCTCTCATCTGATTAACTATAGTAGCTATATGAACCTCTCTCCCTGAACTCGCTACCTCTGCAGTCGCTGCAATGAAAAAGCAAAGTGATATTGCTATATGAAACGTAATCTGATCAAACATCTTCAATATATTTTGGATATTGTGAATCAGCTCTATAATATCACCACTCCCCTTCAACACTAGCTCAAACTCTGACATCTTGATGACAATATTTGCCAGTTTGATTCTTTTCATTATCATGTTTGTTGGCAAGAAACACGTAGTTGAGAGACGAGCTTGAGTGATGATGATATTGATGTATGTGGGGTATGTTGTGTATTTGGTGGTACAGCAGTAGATAATAATAGAGTACGGATTTTTGAATAAAAAAACCGCACGAGTATTCCCGTGCGGTAATGAGTATGTGTGGTTTTCTTTACTATAGATGATTGAATAACAAAAACAATAATCCTCCAGCCATATAACTGATAACAGCATATGGCGTAATATGTTTAAGGTACCAACCAAATGATAGCTTTTTTTCGATTGCCATGGCAGCTACGCCAGCTGCAGAGCCGATAACAAGCATAGAGCCACCAGTTCCAGCAGTATATGCCAGAAAAGACCAAAAAGGGCTATCTGTAGGATACGTGGTAAGCGGATACATCGCTTGAACCGCTTTAACAACAGGAATATTGTCAATAATACTGGATATTGCTCCAATACCTGCAAGAAATGTAGCTTTGTTGGGTATATGCACATCTGCCCATTGAGCACCAACCGATAAGATACCAGCAGTTTGCAGTCCTGCAACCGCTAACAATATACCTACAAAAAACAGTAGGGTCGGTGTATCAATCTTTGTTAGCATTGCACCAATAGTTGTTGACTTTTTAGTCTCTGCATCCTTATTGCGATGAATGAATTCAGTAATCAACCAAATCCATGATAATGCACCCAACATACCCAAAAATGGAGGAAGATGCGTTACCTTTTTGAATATGGGTACCGAAATAAGTGCAACAAGCCCAAGTATCAATACGAGTTTTTGCTCTGTTGGGGTAATTGTAGAATCTCTAGTTTCAAAATTTGACTGAAACTCTACTTCCCCTCTTAATCGGAATCCCATTACTGCTAAAGGGACTACTAAAGCAACAATGCTAGGTACAAATAATGACGTTACAATGCCAATGTCTGTAATTTGCTTGCCCATCCATAACATTGTTGTTGTGACGTCTCCAATTGGCGACCATGCACCACCTGCATTTGCTGCTATTATCACCATTCCGGCAAAATATAATCGATCTTTTGGATTTTGTAGTATCTTACGGGTTAATGATATCATAACAATTGCAGTAGTCAAGTTATCAAGTAATGCAGATAAGAAAAATGTCAAAAAAGATACAATTATAAGTAGCAAGAACTTGTTTCGCACTTTGATTCTATTTGTAATAAGGTGGAAACCATCATGGGATGCAATCAATTCAACAATTGTCATCGCTCCCCAAAGGAAAAATGTAATCTGTGCAACATCTGAAACATGATGAAGCAATTCTTCTTCTATAACATGTGCCTCAGTAATTCTAGAAACACCTGTCCAAATAAGTACTGCAATAAAGAGGGCTGGGACCGCCTTGTTGAGATGTAGGGAGTGCTCTAGTGCAATTGCAAGATATCCCAAAACAAATGTAACTAAGATGAATGTAATCATAATTGATCAGTTTTTTAATGATCTTCCCCAATATCGGGGTTTATATTATGCCGATATCCACCTCAAAGTCAATACTTTGTGCTATTGCAGAGTTAGATTCGTTTTTTGCCACTCCTTTCTTCATACTTCTCTCGTGGTGTTTTCCCTTCCATTCATAGTCCTGTATGCCTTCTTTTTGTGTTGTAGTGCCCTAATCGTTGACTTAGCATGTAGTTTGCATCTTCTATACTAATTAAGTACGGTCGGAACTGTACTTCTCACTCTTTTTCTGTTAGATGATATCTTTCTATCTTCCCATTATGTTCTGGATGATATGGCTCATTCTTCATATGCTCGATATTCTTTTCTATTAAATATTCGCTTATTGTCTTACTAAATTCTCTCCCTTGATCCGTTCTCACTCTTTGGATATCACATGGATATCTTCTTATTATCTCTTCCATAAAATCTTTTGTATTCTCTAGATTCCCATGCTCATATGCCTTTGAGTATGCTATCCTCGTACAGTCATCTATTGCACTATATGCTACAAATCTCCTGTGATATCAAAATGGGTACCACGTGTCTACTTGTACCTCTTCTCATGGTCTACTCAGACTATACAGCTTTGCAACTTTCTTTTGCTTCTCATATCATCTATGGTATCTTACATTGTTCCTCTTTAGAATCCTATATATTGTTACCTCATGTAATTCTATCTGACATGCTTCTGCCAATCTCCACTGTAGTTTCTTTGGTCATTCTCTCTTGTATTTTTGACCATACAGACATACGATTCCCTCGATTTCTTTTGAGGTTCTATTATACGGAGTGCTCTCTTTCGGTCATGGCTTCTTGCGTTCTATTCACGCTATCCCATAGTGCTTCCATCTCCACACTTGCTTCTCTACAGCCCTTACGCCTATTCATAGCATGTGTGATACTTCTTTGGTCTTTCTTCTCTTTTCTGCTATGTCTTGTATCAGCTGTATTCTAATATCTTCGCTATTGAGTGCTATCATGTGAGTGTGGATTAGTATCTAAACTAATCTAAGTATACTCATATGTAAAAAACGAACTTAATTGCAGCAATTATTACATCAAAGTCAATACTTTCAGCATGATAAGCTAAAAAAGGGAGCTTTAAGCTCCTTAGTGATGTTTTATACTTATATATTAGTACTATTTTTTATCCGCTTCATATGACGCTACGATATCCTCTATTGTTCATTTTAGCAAGAAAAATGGCTCTGGGATATGATCAACTTCTCCATTCATGATCATCGTTACGCCTCTAATTGTCTCAGTAACTGGGACATATGTTCACTTGATACCAGTAAATTGTTCAGCTACATGAAATGGCTGTGAAAAGAATCTTTCTAATTTACGCGCTCTGTAAACAGTCAATTTGTCCTCCTCTGACAACTCTTCCATACCAAGAATAGCGATAATATCAATCAATTCTTTGTGTCTTTGAAGAAGCTTTTGTACTCTTTCTGCAGTAGCGAAATGCTCCTCTCACACTGAAGAAACATTCAATATCAACGAGGTACTGTCCAATGGATCTACCGCAGGATAAATACCCTTTTCAGCAATTGATCTATTCAAAACTACCGTACCATCAAGATGGGCAAATGTATTCGCTGGTGCTGGGTCTGTCAGGTCATCTGCCGGTACATATACTGCTTGAAATGAAGTGATTGATCATTTGTCGGTAGATGCAATACGCTCTTGCAACGATCCCATTTCTGTTGCAAGTGTAGGCTGATATCATGCAGCTGATGGGACTCTTCCCAAAAGGGCTGATATTTCGGCTCATGCTTGCGTGAATCTAAAGATATTATCTATAAATACTAAAACGTCTTTCCCCTGTGTATCTCTAAAGTACTCCGCCATAGTGATTCATGTCATAGCAACTCTCGCTCTTGGCCCAGGAGTTTCATTCATTTGTCCAAAAACCATTGCAGTTTTATCCATTACGCCTGAATCTTTCATTTCATGGTAGAGATCATTCCCCTCTCTTGTTCTTTCTCCAACTCAACAAAAAACAGAAACTCAACTATGGTGTTTAGCGATGTTGTGAATAAGCTCTTGAATAATCACCGTTTTCCCTACTCAAGCTCAACCAAACAAACCAATCTTTCATCATTTCAAAATCGGTGCCATCAAATCTATCACCTTGATACCAGTTTCTAGAATTGAAACTGTGTTTGAAAGTTTGTGAAATGCTGGTGGTTTACGATAGATAGATCGCTTTTCTGGATTTACAAGAGCCTCTCACCCATCAACTGGCTCTCACAGCACATTGAAAATACGTCATAAAACCACATCTCATACAGGAACCGAGATAGGTCATCACGTCGATACAACCTCCTCACCTCTCTGCAAACCATCAGTAGTTTGCATTGCAATTCATCTCACGACACCATCTTCCAAGTGTTGCAATATTTCGATAGTTACCTTTTCG
This sequence comes from Candidatus Absconditabacterales bacterium, assembly GCA_039809345.1. Lineage (GTDB taxonomy): Bacteria > Patescibacteriota > Gracilibacteria > Absconditabacterales > Absconditicoccaceae > JBDHUW01. The sequence continues at coordinate 10,100 of JBDHUW010000006.1, forward strand.
TTTTCTGCATTTGTACCGTTTGTAACCACTGCGTGGGTGATGCCTGGAATATCATGCATCGGGAATTGCATATCTACAACGATTCACCTAATTGAAATAATAGTACCTTTCATAGTAACAATAAAATTATATAAAATATTATGCAGTATATTCTGTTTGGAGTTCTCCCAACAACGTGCGAATATCCTCCTGTATTTCATCCGTCAATTTCTTGTCTGATATGATCTTTTCTTTTAGATACGAGAAGGTAGTTTCAAGTTTATCATAGATACTTTGCTCATACTCTCTAATCTTCTGCAACGGCACCTTATCCAAATATCAATTGATTCATGCATACAAGATTACCGATTGTTTACTAAAATGGAGAGGAGAGTTCTCCTTTTGTTTCAACAACTCAACCATTCTCTCTCATCTTGCCAATCTAGCTTGTGTAGTAGCATCAAGGTCTGACCCAAACTTTGCAAATGTTTCAAGCTCTCTATATGCCGCTAATTCTAATTTTAGCGTACCAGATATTTTCTTCATGATTCATGTTTGTGCAGATCATCATACACGAGATACTGACAATCATACATTGATTGCTGGTTTCACTCATGCATTAAACAACGTAGACTCTAGATATATTTGTCCATCAGTAATAGAAATTACATTCGTAGGAATATATGCCGATACATCTCCTGCCTGTGTTTCGATAATAGGAAGTGCCGTTAAACTACCTCATCAAAAACTTTCATGCAATCTAGCTGCTCTCTCCAATAATCTAGAGTGCAAATAAAATACATCACCTGGATATGCCTCACGCCCAGGAGGTCTTCTCAACAAAAGAGAAATTTCTCTATAAGCCACTGCATGCTTAGAAAGATCATCATAAACAATCAATGCGTCTTTTCATTGTGCCATAAAATACTCCCCTATTGCACATCATACATAAGGCGCTATATATTGCATCACTGCTGGCGAATTGATAGGTGCTGATACGACAATAGTATAATCCATTGCTCACTTTTCTCTCAATGCTTGAACCGTACGAGCAACTTTAGATTCCTTTTGTCAAATTGCAACATAGATACATACTACTCATTCTCACTTTTGTGCTATGATGGTATCAATCGCAACAGTAGTTTTTCCAGTTTGCCTGTCTCAAATGATAAGCTCTCTTTGTCATCTTCCAATTGGTATCATCGCATCAATCGCCTTGATTCACGTTTGCAGAGGTACTGAAACTGACTTTCTCGTAATTACCCCAGGCGCAACTTTTTCTACTGGAAAGTAATCGCTAATAAATAGATCTCATTGATTATCAATAGGTGTTCACAACCCATCAACTACCCTTCCAATGATTTTATCAGATACGCCAACTGATAATAGTTTTCATGTACTTGAAACGATTCATCATTGTGACAATGTGCTATATTCTCCAAGAACCAAAACTCAGACAGCATCTTCCAAGAGATCAAGTACAAGCCCAAGTGTTCCATTCTCAAAAGAGACAATTTCTGAGTATTTAGCCTGTGACAATCAACTCACGATTGCAACTCAGTCTTTGATTTCAAGGATTTCACCTTTTTGTACCATAGAATCTCAAAGTTCGACTGATGAAAACTGCTCTTCAATCTTTTTTAAAATATCATTAACAGCGGTAGACATGTATCATAGTGGAATATAGTAAAAGAATTTATTTTGTGCGAAGTAATTTATCAATATCAGAAGCAAATCATCTTTTGTATACTGCTCCATCTAAACTAACTTTTAGAGTAGTATCTTCTACTTTCATCGCCTCATACTCAACTCATATCTCTGCGTTTGCCTTCTCTCATAAGACGGCGGATAGTTTCTTGATATCCAACAGTCAATCCTCTCATGCGAACTGCACAATCGCAGTGTTCTTCTTTATTTTTTTCACATATAATGCAAGATATGTACGAAGCACCTTAGCAGTGATTCTTTTTTCACAATGCTCCAATACAGCGTATATATATTTCTGAGAAGCAGTATCATCTAGTGAAGGTAGGATACGGTTTTTGAGAGTATGAAATCAGTACTTTCTCAACAAGAAAATGAGTACTCTCAAACTCTCTTCCAAATGATCAACAGAGTGCTCTTGTAAAATATCTAGTATCGTACTCTTTTTTGCTGTAGTAGTTCCCATTGTATGTTATAGTTCATAAATACTATTTTTTGATATCCTCTAAGAGGGTCTCAACATAGTCTTTTTGCAATCACACGTCCTTTTTAATAATCTTTTTCAACAAAGCTGAAGCGGTTGTAGTCACTCAATGTATCCAATTTTCTTGAAGATCTTTAGAAAGGGATGCTATTTCACTTTTCGCCTTCTCCATGATGTTTTCAGCTTCTCCACGAGCTCACGAGATGATCCTGTCTTTTTCTTTTTGTGCTATCAACACTCATTCTGCTAGAATATGTTGTTTGTGCTCCATAGCTCACGCAATAATCTCATCCTTTTCTAATTGAGCTTTTTGCAACATCGCATCGTATTCCTGTTGTGCTTGTTGCAACTTGATAGTTTGTTCTCTTCTTTTTGCCACTTCATTTATCAAGGTTGTACCAAATAGTTTTTTGAACAAATAGAAAAGTATGATGATATTAATCACTTGTACGAGAAGTACATCAAGCTTTATAGTAAGAGGTCACAAATCAATTATCATGAGAGATATTCTTTTAGTAGTATAAATAACTATTTATAGATAGTCAAAATTGCTATCAACAATCAGTAAATCGCTGCAGACTCTACCAACGCAACGAAAAGAATCATATTATTGAATATTTTTGATTCAGCTGCTGGGTTTCTAAGGATTGATTTGATAGCGTTTTGCACAACTAATCATTCCCCTACTCATGCTGCCATACCAGGCAATCACACTGCCAATCATGCAGCTATCGCTTGCCATCATTCAATGCCATTACTATATAGTATCAATATAGCTATCAACAATCAGTAAATCGCTGCAGACTCTACCAACGCGATACCAATAATAGTAATTCTTTTAAACACGCTTTCTAGCTCAGGGTTTTTACCTATTGCTTCAAGCGAACTAGCAGCTACCAATCACTCTCAAATTGTTACACCTAATCACGCAAGTCCAATTGCCAATCATGCTCAAATATAAATCATCGAAGTATCCATTTTGTATAATATATAATAATATAAAGAGACAAGTAATTATATGGTTATTCAATCACTAACTTAATTCATATTGATACCAGCATAGCAAAGACAAATGCCTGCACTACTGCTACCAAGATTCATTGCATATAAAGTATTATCGGGATTCAGATAATTGCATTCATATTGATCATACTCACGAATATTCCTCCCAATCCAATAAACAACACATTCAATAGAATCGAACCAGATGACATATTACCAAAGAGCCTCATTGACAGGGATATGATCTTCGAAAAGATTCATATGATGTCAAGAAATCCCACAAACATGGAAATGATAATATCTCACAACTTTGCACCGAATCATTTCCCCTCTATCAATCATTTTCATGTAATAGGTATATACTCATGCACAAACTTAATTGGTCATAATTGTTTAAGTTGGAGAATAATCGGAATCAGTGTTGCTATGAGTGCCAAAACAAGGGTCGTTTCAAACTCTGCGGTTGGTGCCGTCACCCACCTCAACAGTTGAGGAGCAAAAAAACGAGCAACATCAATAATAGTTCCAAGTAAATTTGATATAAGTATGATGAAGAACAAAAAGACAACATACTCCTTCATCCAGTGTTTGCTATTTTTTCAGAGTATTCCTCCGAATAGTTCCCAGATCCCCTCAAACATCATTGAAAAAATGTTTGCGAAAAAACTGTCTTTTCTTTTCACTCCAAAGTACCACAATACCACAAACACAATCCACAATACTACATATCAAGTATACGTAGACATAATATGAAACGATTTGTATCATGGAGCTGTATCTTTTTTGAAGCTGTATCATAGAAATCAGTCTGGGTCTTTGACCAAAGTATATTTGATTTCAGGATATCCAGTGGGATCAATATCATTCTCTGATGGAATAATATATGAATTCATTGTGTTTAGATTAGAACTATTCATTTGATAGTATGGATCGTCTGCTATCTCAACAGTTGCGTCTATAGCAAAAACGGAAGATAACATCCCCCCGAGCACAATAACTAATCCTGCCAATACTTTTTTCATCGTAATAGAGTATTCTAAAACATCTAAACACATCCCATTATTGATCTATCACAGCTTTTGCGCTAACAATTTCACTAACTTCTTGCGTAATTGCATCTTGACGAGCTTTATTATACAACAATGTAGTATCATCAATAATAGTGCTTGCGTTATCTTTTGCTCACTTCATAGCGAGCATACGAGCTGCAAATTCACCAGTCTTATTGTGCAATACCGCACCATAAACAGCATAATTGATAATCATACCTTTGATAGAGTTTTTTACTTCCTCCTCATTTGGCTCTAATGCAACATCAAACATCTTCGATCTTCTCTTGGGCATATCCATTCATATGAGCTCTAGAAACGCCTCTATAGTAGATACATCAAATGGCTTTAGTGAAAATGCTACTGGAATTTGCTTCATTGTATTCTTGAAGAAATTATAGTAGACAGATATGGTTGCATATGTATCTGATCACATTTCTCCATCCAAAAAAGAAAACAACGGAACCAATTCTTGATCAGTTACCAAATCAGTAGTATGCACTGATCAAACGATATTATACCCACGCTTTGAAAAGTAATCAATAGCCTTCTTCCCAATTGCATAAATATCGATATTACTCTTATGTATAGCGCTTTTAGAATCAATAAATTTGAATAGTTGTGTATTCAAAGATCCACACAGTCATTTTTCTGATGACACTACTACAAAAAGCTCCTTCTTCGATTCGGTCCTTTCACTTCAGTAAAATGAAATCCCCTTCATCAATACCGCATCCACAATTTCGAGCAAATGATTTGTATACTCGCGTAGATGCTCTGTCTTTTTCTTCACTTTTTGTAATTTCAACGTAGAAATTATCTCAAGAGCATTAGTTATCTTGCGAATATTTTTTGTTGAAGCTATCTTGGTTTTGAGCTGTTTGATATCTGCCATTTTGTAAATAATTATAGAGACGTAAGATTTGTGGTCACGGTAGACAATAAGAGCAGTATTTCATTATTTTCAACCTTGCAAATTCATCACTCCGTATGCAGGTATGTATTATTGTCAGCAAATGACTCCAACGCAGTAAATTCCACATGATAAGGCATGAAACTTATTTCTCATTTCTTCAAAATTGCAACCATATCTGTATGGTTTTTGAGAATAGCATATGTCCCATCCAGTGATGGGATAGAAATTCTCTCTATTTTTCAAGAAAACACTTTCTTATCTGCGCTTAAGATTGTTAGTTGCATTGAGTGCAATAGCCATAAAACAACCAAGTCAATATATACAATGAAAATCCGAAATCAATGCCAAAATTATAATCAAAGCTCTATAATTGCACATTCAATCAATTGATTGACGCTCCCAGGATTTTCTTTGATCAATAGCTGAATATTTTCATCTGGTTTGCAAACCGAATTAGCAGTGAAATTATCTCTAAATACGCTCCCCATATCTAAAATCGGTTGGATATTTCATAGTGCTATACCCAAGTTTGTCCCCTCACTCTGCTCTGCATAGATGCTATTCATAGGCGCATACACTGGAACGTGAAACTGATTTGCTCGTCTGACTGTGTGGAGAGATCACGATTTTTTGCTCGCCTCTGGCACAAATAGCACCTTGGATAAGCCAGCTATGATACGATTACGCATTGGAAAGGTATATTTCTGCGGAGATTGATCTGTTGGATACTCGGAGATCACCAATCCGCCAGATTGTACTATTTTCTCTAGATAATGTACCTTTCATGATCTTCTATACCACTCTATGCCCCCTGCAAGCACAACAATTGTAGGTATCCCCTGCGCTATAGACTGCATATGCGCATACGTATCTACTCAGAATGCGCCCCCAGATACAGTAACAATAGAATAATTTCTCATTTCCACAAATAAATCACGCAATACCCTTTCCCCATATCAACTCATATTTCTTGGTCAAACTACTCATAGTTTCTGCGAATTATAGAGGAGCTCTCTATTTCCCCGACAATACAGTTTTTCGATCGGTGGAATTTTGTCATATGGAGGCAATAATCAATCCCCTATCACGCAGGTAATCGCCGTTTTGTCTATCCAAGTTGTTCATATTTCTTCTCATCTCATTGCTGAATTTGGCATAGTTGAGTTCTTGGTTATACTATAAAAGAGTAACCATATTGTATGCACAAAAGAAAACTAAGAATAAAATATGAAAAAAGAGCATGTTTTTTGACAGATTTATCAAAATATGTATAATATATTTGTATAAAAATATTATGCTCTCTTATCACCTAAACAGATTCCATGATATTACAAGCGAAGTACATCAAAAGAATAGCTATACGATCAATATTGTTCCTGCAAATGACTGGATTTTTTTACGAAAATCTCGCACATGCATGGTCATACCCAGTCAAAGAAGTTGCTAAACCTTCATGTAAACTCGAACATCGAAGTAAGCTATCACCTGAATGTAAAATGGCGCTACCAATTATAGCGAGAGCAAATTATGAATCATATAGAGAAAATCAGATGTACAGACTCATTTACTCTGTACTACGAGGTGCGCCTTATTCAGACTGATGGAATATGACAAAATGAGCACACGAATGAATAGATATAGTAAGCGCCGAATGAACACCAGTATATGCAGTTGAGGATTGAGTGATTTTTAGAGCAAGATCAGTACCAGGATATGGGAATTTAGTTACTGTGAAGCATACACTCGCAAATGGGAAGGTAGTATACTCTATCAATGGCCACTTGGAAACCATCACTGTCAAAGAATGAGACAAGGTCACTGAGTGACAACAAATATGAACCATATGACATGAGTGAATGGCACGATGAAATCACCTTCACTTCGCTATCAATACAACACCAGACAACACATATGTGTTTAGCTGATGCCCCGAATATCCAAAAGTATGAGATTACCAAGTATGAGAACAAGGCTTATGTAGAGAAAATCTTTTTGCAAGAACTGTCGATCCAATCGCATTTATTGAGTATGACGGTCTGATTCCCACCACACTCACAACAACTAGAATTATAAACAAAAATATCGTAAAAAGGACAAATACCTGAAGAAAAATTGTACCAGTAGGACCTATCATCACACAACCGGTGAAAGTAGTGACCAATACGACACCTACGAAGCCTGTCACAAATCCAACAGTGACGGCAACTAAACCAACAATTAGTGTGACTAGTACAAGCAGTTCTACCGATGCATTCCTACAAAAGTGGACCATCACAGCTACTCCTAATTTTGGAAGTACTCTCAAAAACTGAAGCTCTAGCTCTATAGCTATCAATGTCACTAGCAAAGATGGCAAGAAATTCACAGGAATTCTAGATAAAGAAATATCACTCACTCCGACCAAAAACATAGTATCTCTCTCCCCTCGTGTCATCAGAAACATCTCACAAGGCCAAATCGTGACAATCATAGAGGCTAAGAGCACAGGAACAACTGAGCTTGTACTTTCATACTGAGATACTGTGATTGGGAAAATTAATGTGACGGTAAATTAGGAAAGAGAAATGAAAAACTACGAACTAATCTTCCTCATACGATAAATTCCAAACAACATCATAGATATCAATGAAACCATCACAATATTTGTCATAGGTCATACCTTCACTTTTTGTGCCGCTCATAGTTGCAATGAAGTGCCATCTTGACACATAGCCACTACCGCATAGTACGCATATGTTTCTGTCTGAGCTTGTGGATCAAAAGGATATGGGAATTTTGTATCTGATGTTTCTCACACTTTCTGCATTTCTGCTATAGAATTTACCGGTCTATCAGAACGGTATACGATATATCTTTCTGCGTTTTCTGCAGGTTTTCGTGACAGGAAGTATTGATCTCATACTTTGGTAGTTGAGACATTGATTCATTGCACCCTACAAACTGGAGCAGATCATTGCACTTGTTCTACGAGAATAATATCAGATGGTTCACCGATGATAGATCACTTTTCATCCGCTGGGAAAAGTCTGATGAAATATTCAGATTCGCTCACATCAAATCCATCAATCTTCATAGATAATCATGTTCCCAACACTCACTGATCGAGTGAATCTTTATCTTTTCATTTTTGGATAAGAACATATTTCACGTCTCAAATCGGCTTTCGTCATACTGTAAGTTTCTTTTTATCCAATGGGTCTACTATATATGTCACTTCCTTGATTCATTTTCATTCTAGCACTGATAGCGTGACTAGATTTTTTGTAGACTTGGGTCAAGTAGTAGTTTCATAATCTGCATCAATCGTATATGTCCCTGCTACATCCATCAACAACTGCTTTTGATATGTCCCATCTGTCATCTTTTCCAAAGGCAATTTTTGTTCATTTCAATCACTTCCACGTATAGTCAACTCCACCCCCGTCACGTCTCATCATACACGTGCTACGAATGTTCATTTTTGTCACTGTTTCAATGTCTTACTTGGCAAAATCTCAACTGCATCTACACTACCTCACTGCGATGGTTGGTATGAAAATGGCAGTTGTGCAGAACTTGCTACTACTGTTCCATTTACATCTTTCACCTGAGCAGAAAGTGTATAGGAACCAGGCTGCAATCATGCTATAAATGAGGTAAAGTCTCCATTTTGATTAGATTGCTCTGATTTCACTACTGCACCATTCAGTAGCAGTTCAACTTTTGCATTATTCACTCACGCATTTCATATGATGTTGAGTGTTGAACTCGTCTCAACAGCATCCTTGAGTGGAGCTGCAAATGTAATAGTATTGTTTGTAGTAGAGGTGTTTGGGTTGGCATCAATCATAATTGTCGTTTGTCATTTTATACTCTCATCCTCTATCTCGCTCACATCTATAGTAAATGTACCAGGCACCTTGATGTTCAATCACTTTGAGAAAGTAACTTCTCACTGATCTTGAGCAGTAAATGTATAAATACCATCTCACGGCGCAATCACATCTTGAAAGTCTTCTACCTCCAAGACAGCTATATAGATACTATTTGTATAATCCTTGACTACTGCCCCATTGCTATCCAGTGCTCTGATTTTCAAATCAACTGATTGATTGATACTCGCTTTTGATGGAGATACCTGTACATCAAATTTGGCTACATCCGCTGCAAATACCAATGATTGCATTCACATCAAAGCTACAATAGAACAACATGCAAATATTTTTTTGATCATGCTAATAGAATATATAAATATTATTTACTTTGAATTGCCAGAGATTCAAATGCTCCACCATCCCACATTACTCATGCATTTGTGATGGTAATACTTGAAACTTCTCCGTTGATCGGAAGTTCATATATAGTTGCATTTGCTGGTATGTCTCATTTTACAAACAATGTAACCTGAATCATATTCTCTCAAGATGGAGCGTATGTCAATTTATATTGTGATGATGCATTTTCTAATCATAGAATCAACTTCGTTGGATCGTACATGATGAAGAAGCTCAGCGACGTCACTCATGCAAAAGACTGTGAAGTTTGCACGATCATCTTGCCGTCTTTTACTTCGTATACAATCGGAGAAGCATATCATGCAACTGCTCATTCTCATTTGTTTGCACCAGTGATGTCTGCAAAAAGAGAATCACGATATGTCACGACTCACACTACAGATGCAAGCACAAAAACCGCTATTCACATAGCTACGACATGTTCTTGTATAGTTGCGAAATAATGATGAACTTGAGTTCTCTGTGGTTTCATACTAAACAAAATACATATACCGAGCTCAATGTCAATAAAAACTAACGCAAATAGTTTCTTTTATTTTCTTCGTGTTCTGCGTTTGTTTCTGCATAATAAATTTTTCCACTATTATCATGCAAATAGAAGAGATATTTTGTTCTCGAAAAGTTCATCAACGCATCGAATGTAATATCAGTTACACTCGATATAGGCGTGGGAGGGAGTCACTTCTGGATCCTTGTATTGTATATATTCCCCTTGTCGTAAATTCATCTATTGATAACTGACGGCGTACATGATTCATATGGCTCTTTCAAACCATAGCACAGTGTGATATCTGCTCACAATTGAATATCTCCTCACAATCTGTTAATAAATATCCCTGCTATTGTCGGCTTGGCAGAACTTGCACGCTCTTCTTTTTCAATCACCGAGCTCAATGTCAGTGCTCCATAAAAAGATAGTGATATTCCTGACTCCTTAACTCTATTTGTAAACTGAGATTTATTTTTCTCTCGCAATGGTATAATTTTCTCATCAAAACGCTTCAATGATGCCTGGAAAAATTGTGTCACTATATCACTATTTGTACTCAAAAAGTATGTGTCAGGATAAAGGAAACCTTCAAGCGTCGTGATTGGAGTAGATTGCTTGAGAAATGGAAATACCTCTGACAATTGCGCGATCACTCACTCGTCATTTGCACGTTGCAAAAGAGCTCATGGCTGGATCAATCACTTTTGTGACATATCAGCATCCACATCATATATTGACCATCCTTCTAACATTGTATAACGAATGTAATCTTGCTCAGGTCATTTCATAATGTGTTCAATATATTTTGCTGGAGAATACGATCATGAAAACACATATGTTCATGTCTGTATTTTTTGTGTATTTACAGAGTTAGTTTTCAAATAGAGCTTCAAACGTATACGATCCATCGATGACAATGGCTCCATGAAAGCCTGTATAGTGTCTCACTTCTTCACATAGATAGAGTCAGCTGTTTTGATATCTCATGTAAGTGAAAAATACACGACAACCATGACGATGAACAACAACAGTATATATCTTCATATTTTAGGTGATTTCTTTTTCATGCTCAATGAGTATAAATATGCAAATTAAATTGATATATAGTATATTTTTTTTCCTTGCAATAACAAGCAAACTGGATACATATAGGTAATTCTTTACTCTCAAATAAAAACAATGAAAAAACAGATTGTACTTGGCTGAATAGCTATCATCATCATAGCAGGTATCACTATCTATAGTTTGTGAAAAAGAAATGAACCCATAGAACCAACTCCCTATCCATCTGAGGAGTGACCTAGTACAGAGAGCATCCTAAGTGCGCTCAATGAGACAAAACCATCTGAAGAAACAGTTCCCGAGGTTGGTATCAATACCAACAGCGCTGATAATTATGAATGAGGAGGAGAATACGCACCATACTCTGCACAGCTCGCCAATGAGAATCTTAAGAACAATAAACAAGTCATTCTTTTCTTCCATGCCAGCCGAGATCCATCTGACAATGCATTGGACAAAGAATTGCAAAAATTAGAAGCTCGCATACCAAAAAACACCATCATCCTCAAGGTAGACTATGATAGCAATCCAAATCTCAAAAAAACGTACTCTGTAACTCAACAGAATACGCTTATATGGTTAGATAATTCTTGATCAGAAAAGACAAGAAGAGCAATGTGAGTAACTAGTCTGGCGCAAATATTGAGGGTAAAGTAATTACAGGATGATTACTTACTATTCACAATCTCTCCTTTCACTTTCACGTTTCTTGTTAGCCACTTGATTTTCAGCGCCTCCCGGTTTTGAATTGCATACTGAATCACTGAGAATAGCGTAGTAACCACTAGGTATAATCATACTCCGTTTGGCGTACTCCAGATGAATGATCCCATCATGAATACTAAAAACAAGTTCATAGGTCACATCATTTTTGACATATCAGGCATCACTTGTCAGTTTGGTCATACTGTAGGCGCCTTAGGCTGATTTTGTTGAAACATCATAGTCAACTTCGTTTGAAAGTATACCAAGATAGCACCAATTACCGTAAGTGGGATACTATTTTTGGCAAAAAGGTCTAATCCAAAGAACATCTTATTTATGTTCGCAAGGTCTGTAAACTGACCTGCAAAAGGCACAAGGAAGCTATAAATACTATCCGCCGAGATCGTTCCAGATGCGAAAGACCTAATCACATAGAGCAATCATATGAACACAGGAAGCTGTACTAGCATTCAGAGACATCATTTCAGAGGAGCCAATCATCACTGTTTCATAAGCTTCATCGACTCTTGGCTCAATGTCTGTGGATCATCTGCATATTTTTCTTGGAGCTCTTTCATTTTCTTTTGCATATCTCCCATCCCTTGCTGCATAGCTGCTTGCTGTTTCGTAGTGTTCCACAGCAATCACCTAATCAACAATGTCAAAACGATAATTGCCCATCATAAATTTCCATCAAACACATAGAGCAACAAAATCAATATATTGAAAATTGGACGATACACCAATGCATTTCACAAAGCTTTAAACATATTTTTCAACACACCTAAATGATAAATAATTCTAGAATTCATATATAATAAACTGTATTCATTATACTACTCTTTCTTTTTCATATAATCTACAATCACCTCTCACAAAGTTTCTACGAGAACTTTGAATTTGTCATCATCAATTTCACTAGTCTCATCATACGCCTCCTCCACACTATCAGCATCTTCTTGTACCAATTGCATATCACGAATACTATACATTTTACTAGCTACAAGCGCAGGCTGATAAATATGACGAAACTCAATTCTCTCATCCTGCTCTGTAGCAAAGCTAATATGACCATCCTTTAGTATAGGAGAAAGCCCACTTGCAGGCGTCACGGAAATATCTTGGATTGAAGATCGTGATAATATCTTGATGCTATATTTAAAGAATGAATCCCAAAGCACGATATACAGATGTGTAGAAGTGACAACCATCACATCAAAATAGCTACGAAGAAGCATATAGATACCAATCAAGTACAGAAGTCATACCAAGCTTGCAAAAACAATCTGCATAATCTCGACAGGGACTCGGAAACGCACCACCCTATGCACAAAAAATATTAGCAAAAACAGTGCTATACACTGTATTAGCACCTTAATGTATGCGATCGGATGACGTCAAATCAATAAACGGATGTCGCGGCTTCATACCAAACGGTTGAGTAGATACGTTCTCCACAACATCACGTATTGTTAGTATATAAATTATTTTTTTGCAGCTTCAATTTTTTTCATTTTTTCTGCATATTTTTCCATACGTCCTTTAGACACTTGTTTGATTTGCAATCATTTGTTGTATGCAGGGTGACATGCTGGACAACTTTCAACTTTGATAGGACCAGGCAATGTAGATGCTACAGTAAATGAATTTCCACAGATACAGTTTACAACTGCTTCTTTGTGGTACTGAGGATGAATTCCTTTTTTCATTGTAATATATAGTAGATTGATGTAAAAGCCACGCGTATATACGTAGCACAAGCACACTGCGTGCTATTTATGTCATCTCTTGTAAAGATGTCCTTCTAACTCATGTTCATACAACTCATTTCCTGCGAACCATAGAGCGATTTCTTGCTCTGCTTCTTCAGGAGTTGCTGATGCATGGATCAAATTTGGCAACCAGCCGTTTTTATGATTAGCATACTCACGAGACATATGAGAATAATCTCACCTGATCGTTCATGGAAGTGCTTCCTTGGGACTAGTAGATCAAACCATCTTTCTAACAGTCGGAATTGATTCAATCCCTTCTAACACTATCGCGACTACTGGTCATGACATCATAAAATCAGCATTTACTCTATATACTTCTTCTCATCGACGAGAGATAAGGGTTCCTATCTTTTCATAATGAGCATGAGCCAAGTTCTCATCTACCCGAACCATTTTCAATCACACTAAGTGCAGTCATACCTTTTCAAAACGAGTTAAGATTTCTCAAACAATATTCCTCTTCACTGCGTCTGGCTTCAGAATTACTAATGTTTTTTGTATCATGGTGCTACATAGCTATAAAACAGTTTTTCTATAGTATAAATTCACAAACAAATTGCAAGCCATACTCTCTACTCCTCACTCATATCAAAAGTTTCTACTGGCTTTTTCTTGAAAAAGAATGTAGGCATTCTCGTAGGGAATGAGATATTAGATAGCACCAGTACCGTGATAAAGACATGAATTGCAATGATTGAAGGTGTTTGTAAGATAATAATTTTATAAATCTCTTGAATCTGTAATCAGGCAGTCAACGACTGCAATGCAACAGGGTCAAAAGCTTGTTGTCCAACTACAGCAACTCACAATGTAGTAGCTATACTTATGATAGTAAGGGGTATACACAAAAGAGTCAAAAAAAATCTCCCAACTCATTTTGCATGGAAATGTATCGACACGCGAGATTTCAGAAACAGGAGCAGCAATAGCAACAAATAAACCACCAATACAATAATCGTAATATTAGAAAATGCTGGCGCTACTGACTGTCCTACATCTGGAGCTACTCTATTCAACCATGTAAGGAATGATAGTATCGCTGTAGGCATAGTCAAACATAGTACCATCAATAGATAGTTACCAAAAACGATTCTCAACATTTTTTCTACCCCAATCGCCAATGAAAATACACACAAAATACCAATAGCTCACAAAACAAAATACTCTCGAATTGCCATAGGAGCAAATACACAAAATAAAGAATTGCATTTTTTGTACGAAAATCTACTCTAATTGCAAATTTGTTTTTTCAGTTCATCTACCATAATGCAAAAAAAAGGATTCACTCTGATCGAGTTAGTAATATGAATTGTGATTATTTGAGTTGGTCTCATCGCAGTGATAAACATATTACAATATGCAGTTAGACTGACCAACTCTACAAAATCCCAAGTAGTAGCTATCAATCTCGCAAGAGAATGAGTAGAGACTGTTTTCAATATTAGAGACTCAAATCGGAAAATGTTTGCAAGTAAAAAGAATGAATGTCGATTATCTACAGAACCAGATTATGATGATCCAGATTGCGCATCATTCCCATGGATGACCGCAAACACACACTACTACATCAAGTCTCCTATCAATGATATCACATACTTTACCGGAGAAAGCATCTTACTGTCTACGCACTGAGTGCCTCTAAATGTCCTAGAAAACAATTGAGACGACGGCGCAACATCATCACGATACAGAATGTGTTTGTATCAAGGACCGTGAACTTGAAGTACGTATCGAGATAGTTGTGAATCAGGGACGGCAGGTCAGATCAATACAAAATATGGTAAATATCGAAGATGAATTGAAATAAAAGGATTGTACAGCAAAGTAGGAGCGTGATGAACGATTATACCTTGATGCGCCAATTGAAATGTCTGATGATCGTGTACGGATGATGATGCTAAAGAGCTTCGCTTCTGTAGCAGAGTTGATTACGAATTCGGTATCACGAGAAGGATTGAGTTCTGTAGCGCAATCACAAACTTTCAATAAAATTGGTACTATTTTCTATGAAACAAAGTATCCATATCTCACTTATCAAAACGCCACATAAATGGCCTTCCATGCTGACAGACAAACATTCATGGGATAGTTTCTAATCACTGTTTGATAAGAGATTGCATCTCCTGAGGATAAAGACGTTGTCATGCTTTGATAGAGGTTTTGCATGCCTTTTCTGCATACAGAGTATCTGAGATTTTTTCAAATGTTGGATTTCCCAATGTCATAATCATACGAACTACATACTCTAAATCATCTGCATAATCAGCAAAAAATGTAGGGATACTATAGATTGCTATTTGATTAGAAGATAGGAGAGAAACGTCAAATCATAGTGATGACAATATCGTTTCGTACTGTTCAGATGGGAATGCCGGTGAAGTAGATATTGAAACAGGTTGCAATAATTGATGAGAGGTATTGGTTTCTGCACTATATGTCCTCATACGCTCATATGCGATTCTCTCTGCCAATGCATGCTGGTCAACTACATAAAGAAAGTCATTGTCTTCTAAAAGTACATACATATCTCGTAGTTGTCATATGATACGCCATTGTAGGGGGATAGAGGCATTTTCTTCTGAAAATGATATGAGCCTATCCTCCGAATCTTGAGATCATACACCAAGAGATATTTGTGGTTCATAAGAGAAAGGCAAGCGGGCACCTGCTCATACATACGAATCTGTAACTGGTGAATGCAATGAATGATGCGTAAAAGAAGAGGACGCAAGCTGTTTCAGCTGACTCTCATCGACCTGCATTATCTTTTGATCTCCAAGTGCCTGGCGCACAGCTTGCAAGACACACTGATACATAGACCCCGGATCTGCAAAACGAACCTCTTGTTTTCTTGGATGCACATTCACATCTACCGCATCAGAAGATATATCCACAAACAGAAAAGCCAATGGGTATAATCCCCCAGCCAACTGCCTATCATAAGCTTGCATAATTGCTTTTTTGAGTATCCTATCTTGCACTGGACGTTGATTCACATATATTTTTATATGCTCTGGTGATCCAAACGACAATGCCGCATCCGAAAATACTCAGTACATTCTAAGAGCATCATTGTCAAAATCCAAAATACGAATATGTTCAACCCGTTCATCCTTGAACAACTGACGGAATCTTTCTATAAAATCTGTGCAAATTGGAAGATCATAAACTGTCTTCATATCTTTTTGTAGCACCCAATGTTTATCCCAGTGCATAAGTGCATATCACAAAAACACATCATAACAATAAAAATATTCGGTCTGAGATGACTTTAAAAACTTCTGACGCACTGGTACATTGTAAAAAAGATTCTCTATAATCACAGTAGTCCCCTGTTTCCCTGCAACTGGCACTGGCACTACAGAAATTCCTCATGTCGCATTTGACAGTTTAGATGCTATCATATCTTGACTGGTTTTTGTCATGATTGTCACCTGACTCACCTCTGATATACTTGCTAGGGCCTCACCACGAAATCAATATGTAGATAAGCTGTAGAGGTCATTTTCATCAACTATCTTACTTGTAGCATATCTGGTCAATGTAAGTGGAATATCTGCTTGTGAAATTCAAACTCCGTCGTCCTCTACCTGAATACGATCTTTTCATCATCACAAAATACTTACTACTATATGTGAAGCATGTGCATCAAGAGCATTTTCTATAAGTTCCTTACAAATACTTGCCGGTCTTTCTACGATTTCTCCAGCCTTCAATTTATTTATAATATGATTTGGTAATACGCGTATTGGCATTTCTAGGTAATAATCAATAAATATTTTTTTTCAATTGAATCTTGAGGAGATAACTATACATACATAGTATGTTATTGCGCGAAGATCTCAAATACATTGTCTTGGATTTCGAAACAACCTGAACAGACAAGAAGTATGATGAAATTATACAAATATGAATCATTGAATATGATTACACTTGAACAGTAATCAGAGAATTTTCTTCTTTTTGTAAACCTCAGAATACCGAAAAACTGCATGACATCATAGATATGATTACAGGAATCTCTATGGAGAGTTTAGAAGCCGCTCCCTCATGGCACGAGATATATAATCTGATAGCAAGGTACTTTGATGAAAAAACAGTCATAATCTGACACTCCGTATGATTTGATATTGCTTTTCTCACCCGCTATGGGATCAAAACTTTTTATACTTCTATCGACACATTACAACTTGCACAAAGCATCAAACCATATCTTCCGAGCTATGCGTTGGAAATCATAGCTTCACACATTCTCAAACTTGATAAAAAAATCAACGTAGCGTATCATGATGCGTTAGTAGACTGTCAAACCACTGGCAAGGTTTTTTTCTCATTGCTACAAAACTTAGAAAGCGTATTTTACAACTTCCCATATCTTTGGGAGATCAGCAAACGCACATCTAGCTGACTATGAATCTGTATGTCATATAGTGAAGAACGCCATTTATTGAAGGAAATTCCGACTCTAGAAGAATATTCTACATCTATCGGAAAATCATCATCACAGGGGGAAATTCCAGTGGGAACTTATTATGCTGGAGATCTCTATTTTGATGATATATTGGAACAGTCAATACGCTGAAACCATATAAGCTGCTTTGCACAACACCAAAAAACGCAATTGGCACAAAAGAAACTAGCAGCAAAGGGTATTATGCTCCCTCTCCATGAGCCACAAATATTTGATAAAACATTGTTACATGCGCTTTTCACAAAAAAAGAAATAGAATCTTGGGAGCGACATGTGATCGTAAAATACATAGTCCATTGTATTCACTGACACAAATCATATCATGCAGTAAATCGCTATGATTATATGATCTTGCAAGCATGTAGTTCTCTTTCTCAATACGCCTCACATAGAAAGCTTTTTTCACACAATGAGCTCTTTAATGCACTGCAAACCCTTTCACTACCTACAGACACACAAATAATCATATATGACAGAGAACGGCTTATTGATAGCTGGAAAAAATGGCGTTATAATAGTATCGACCTATACTGGCTAGCTGATTCAATTGAGGCAATTTTGTATAAGCATACTTTGCTAGGTCAAAAAACCGAGTCTTTAGAGACACTGCTCTCAACTCTTTATATTTTCATTGGACTTTTTTCAAGTGAAGTGAGTGATTACATAAAATACTATAAAGCTGAAAAAATACTTGTAGAAAGATATAGCCAATCTCTACACTTTCAAAGAAGCAAAAAAATATGGGATAGATTTTGTGAAAAAATTTCAGGGCTAGCTAACCATTTGCAAATGAGCGAGTACACATTGATAGAAAAACGTTTTTCTCGCATACAAAGTATCCTTTCTGCGCCGTTTTCTGCCACAAACAAACGATCTGATTACGCGCAACGAATCATACTACAAGAAAATGACACTTTTGTGTCTCGATCTGATATTACAGAGCTTTTGCAGTGATATTCACACACCATACTCTCTGTATTGGACAAAAAACTACCAATACTCCCTATACAATGAAATAAGATTACACCTCGTGAGATAGCAAAATGGAAAGATATTAAAGTATTAGAGAATCCAAAAATCTGTATCATTTCGCCCTCTAAACCCGCTGCTCAACAGCTAATCACCTCACTTCACAAATCAAAAGTATATTGAGATTGCTTCTTGGGTGCTGAACATGTAACTGGTGGAGCTGGGAAAATTATCCAACAAGCCTTATCAAAAAGGTCATATATTCTCGTCTGAGGATACTGATTTTGCCTCCAAGCAATAGCTAATGGCGTAGAATTTGACACAATCTGCGCTTTAGATATAATACAGTATGGAGAAATTAACCCCTTCACAGATATCTCATACTACGCAGCGCAGAAAGCATAGAAAAAATATCGTGCTTTTAGCTTTTTGATATACAATTTTATTGGGGGGGATCATTTGGGCTTTCTCACCACATGAATGAGATAAAGAAAAAGCGATTCTTTGATCTGCCAAAGAAAATTATGGTAAAATCATT
Organism: Candidatus Absconditabacterales bacterium; assembly: GCA_039809345.1. Taxonomy (GTDB): domain Bacteria; phylum Patescibacteriota; class Gracilibacteria; order Absconditabacterales; family Absconditicoccaceae; genus JBDHUW01. The sequence goes on from JBDHUW010000006.1 coordinate 29,518, forward strand.
ACTCCTCTAACCACCCCATTACTTCCCGTCAACATATCACGATGATGAGAAGTAGCCTCCAAGCCAAAATCTGCTACAACAGAAAAGCAACAAATACCGATAGAGAAAACAAAATTAGTGCAAGAGATGCAGAATATAGAAGAGCCTGTTTCTATTGTAGAGCAGACTACTTCCTCTGACAGCACTATCAATACTAAAATAACTTGTAAAGAAGTATGATTGTGCGAAAAGGTTCGTTTTAGTGAGTGATTCTCAAATAAACAAAAAGAACAGTATTATTCAATTATACTTGGGACCATTCATCAATTACAAGAAAATATTCTTCTTCCTGGAGGCATAGCAGATAACCTTTTTTCAATATCACTCGTAGCACACCCTTGAGAACGTAGATGACGATGAGGAAGCAAAACGATAATTCTTCATACAGCAGAAATGAATGGATTACAGGAATTTCGTGAAGTGTTGACCCATGAATTATGACACACGATTGATCTATGAATCTTGGTATGAACAAGCCCTACATTGAATCCAAAGTTTGTTTTGTGAAGCAAAACAATGTTCCCAATTGATGACATATCCCTTGAATTTTATAGTATATCACGGACAAATAGTTCAACAAGAAAATCGGATGCCGTATACACTGATTTTGTAGCTGGTTACGCAATGACAAATCCCTATGAGGATTTTGCAGAAACATTTAATATGTACCTATGGCATCATGATGTATTTCGTGAAATGATGAAATCATCTTTAGCGCTACAACAAAAATATGCATTTATGCAAAATGTGTTTTGAAATTTCTTCTTCTCGGCAAATGCTGAGAAAGTATATGATGTTAGCAAGAATCCGCAACGAAGACCATGGGACACCACTAGATTGAGACTTGATTAATCACCATAAATATATACATATTATATCAATATATTATTATTAAACAATATGGCATTAGTAATTATTATCACAATTATGGTACTTTGAATGGGGATCGTATGAAGCATCTATGCTTCTATAAACCCATTTATTGATAAACTGTGAGATATTAGCAACTACAATGCTGCATACTATGGAGCGATGATGAATATCGAAAGATGACTGCTGGCATTGAAATTTCATGATGCTGGATTTGAGTGAAAATCATGAGTCGGAGAATGAAATATAGCTGATTGAGAAATCAATCACGATTTCGGAAGAATTACAACTACACCGAATCGTCACCGGTACTGGCAAATAACCTCTAGAACAACAAACTCAATACCTGGTTCATGAGACGGCAATGTAGAATCGCTCTTCTCTGCTCCAGATAGTAATATGTATAATTCACTTTCATACTATGAATGACTAGAATTACCTCTATACTTAGACAATACAACCCTAGCGACACAATACTACACCACAGTGCCAGCCAACTTATGAACAATTTGAACCAACCGACACATTAGATGAACATTTAGGCTTCCCCCTAAGATCACTTCTGGATTCAACGGCGCCCTCCTTGATGACAGTAGTGATGTAGATTCAGACACTATCAATGACGACATAATAGTAAACCGATCACTTTTTGGAGTGGATACTACTGCAGTGTGAGACCCAACATTTACTATATATCCAACCATTAGCAACAATTTTGGGATATTCTCTCCTAGATATGAATATGACAATGCTATTAGAGAATCAATTCTAAATGATTGAGGACAGAACATCAACACGCTAGCAACTTCACCCAATACAAATTGATTTCATTTTGCCATCCCTGGTGATGCACAAATATCAGCACTTTCATGACACAATGTATTGCCTCTGTGAGCAGATATTGGGAACACATGATTCAACTACATATTCAGCGACACCGCAATCTCGTGACTCACATTGCGCTTCAACATAAGCAATCGTATGCGTACAAGTGATGGGAATCTATATCCGTTTTTAGAGCGAAGATTACTTGCATGTACAAATGCTGGAGTCTGCAACAACAACATCACACTGCCAGACAAATTCTTCACAATAGATGGATCAACTACTATTGGAGACTATACAGTCAAGATCAGAATCAAAAAACCTGTCAGAAGTACGTCAAATACATCTAATTTCACTATCATATTCTAATGAAGCTACTAGAGATTTTTGATGTAAAAGCTACATATCCTCGTCGGTATACATTCCGAACTATCATGCCATGAATTCTTGCATCTTTTATAGTGCTTTGGATACTATTTTGATATTCAACATTTGTATTTCGATGATATACTAACGCAATATTTAGTGTATGAGTGCTAATACTTGTCTACTATTTGCGGTGGTTGGTAAGAGGGTGTGATTATATTGTATCGACAACTAGTGCACTTTTTGAACTCAAAAAATATGAAAGGATAGATTTCAATAGAGTGTTAACTAATCCAATTTGACATCAAGAAAAAGCATTAGCTAAAAAGATATTACCAGATCTAAATCACGCGGATGTGATTCATCGATGTATGATTCCTATGTACAACGAAGATCCAAGTATATTATATGAAACTGTTGAAGCCATTGCTCTGTCCAAATATGATCTTAGCAAAATCGCTATTACGATTCACTGAGAAGCTCACAGAAAAGATTGTTTTGAAGCCGCATTGGCAGCATGCGCTCCTCTATCAAATCGCTTTTGATATTTTGGTCATACACTACATGTATTACAACCAGATGAAACTGCAGGGAAATGAGCAAATATTACTTATTGAGTAAAACACATCTATAAAGAAATTCTCAATCATTTTGAAACCACACCAGACAAGATACTTGTCACAACCCTTGATGCAGACAACAAGGTAGATGCATCCTACTTTTCAAATCTCACATATACTTATATTTGTACACCAGATAGAAAATATGCGTCATATCAACCAGTTATTTTCTTTTTCAATAACTTTCGACAAGCGCCATTCTTTTCAAAAATAGTTAGTTTGTTTAATACTTTTTGGATACTCTTCAATTTTACAAAAAAATACTGACCAAGAAATTTTTCATCACATGCTCAACCACTAGATGCCTTGATAGAAGTGGATTTTTGGTCAAAGCAAACAATTGTCGAAGATTGACATCAGTATTGGAGAAGTTTTTTTGGATTCAATGGTAAATACCAATGTATCCCTGTATATGCAAAAATCTATCATGACTGTAATCTAAGCTCATCAATCCTCAAGACCGTGAAGGCACAATACAACCAAATGAGAAGACGAGCGCATGGTGCGCAAGACATTCCATATACTCGATGTCTCATGCTAGATCAACGGAAAACACTTCCAAAATCTAGAGTGGTGTTTGAGTTTCTTAGGTCGCTTGAAGGCATATTTTTGTGGTCTACTCTACATGTCGTGCTCTTGGCATGATTAGCATTTTCACTTATGAAGGACATTCAACTATCAAGCTACATCAGCCTGGGAGCAGCTATTTCAATCTTCACAAATATCGCAATTACACTCACTATAACCTCCCTCCTTCTTTCCCTTATCATATTCCCATTTTCTACACTACCATCAAAACGAGAAAGGATAAAAAGAGTCTCTCTCTTTTTAATATACTTTTTTATCTTTGTAGGCCCCTCATTGATTACATTTTCTGGACTACCTGCATTTCACACGCAGATTGCTATCATGCTTGGGAAACCATTGAAGAAATTTAATGTGACGACGAAAGTGAGATAGTAGTTAGCAATCCCACGACCCCAATCATCGCACCATTGTCTGTAGAGTAAAGTTTTTTTGAGGGACGGAGAAGTTTTTTTCACTGATATTCTTGTATGCGAGATTGTGCAACTTCAAATAATCTATCACTTGCCGAAACTCATCATACTATTCATACAGTGGCAGGTTTATACATATCTACGGCATAAAACAATTTGTGCATAAGCGTATCTACCACCGCTTCTTGAAACTCGTAAGCTATGTCATATAAAACTTTTCACTCTATAGGTATTCACTGCTTATTGAGCTTTTGCAATAAATTATATGCTTGAGATTTCATACCAGAAAAAGAAAAATCATAGTGATTTTCATGACTCGCCATGAGGATTCTTTTGAAGTGAAACTCTGGATTTTTTACTCACTTCAATGCTTGTTCACTTATCCGCTGCCCACCTGGATATGGACCACCAAGCATACGAGCAACCTTATCGAAGCACTCTCAGGCTGCATCATCAAGAGTTTTTCCTAGCTTAGTGATAGTGAGATTTTCTATCTTGATTTCCCCGACATCTGTAGTATTTTTTGCGCTCACATGATAGATTTCATTGTGCCCACCGGAAGCCGTCAAGACAATCCAAGGGAACTTCAATTCATGTATATCTCTATCCAAAAGCAGAGAAAACACATGACCGTAGATATGATTTACTTCTACCAAGGGCTTTTTATATTGCCTAGAAAGTAAGTGAGCTACTGTCTTTCACACAAGCAGTGATCACGACAGTCATGGACTAGTTGTCACACTGATTCTATCCACAGTAGGTATATCATCCAAGAAATGTGCTACCAACTGTACTATATGTTCGCTATGCAATCTAAATGAAACCTCTGGCACTACTCCCCCATACTTTTGATGGTCTTGTATTTGACTATATGCTAATATTTTGTCTACAAAAAAAATACCATTTTCTTCACGAACTATGGCCAAGGAAGTATCATCACAACTAGTTTCTATCGCAAGTGTCTTCATAGGAGATTATATTTTTACTTCTACTTTCATCTTTCATGGATGCAGAGCTTTGGGGATCGTAATCAATAATATATTGTCAGAGTTTACCGTACTTGTGATGCGATCAAAATACACATATGGAGGCAATTGTACTTCCTGTGTGAACTCTCATCGATAGCACTCGTCTTGCTGGATTACAAAATCCTCTTTCAGTTTAGGCTTCATTCTTACTCATTTGATCTGTAATTTGAAATCGTCAAAATAGAGCTCAATACTCTTTTTTTGGACACCTCAAAGTGGCATCATGATGACAATCTCTTTCGGAGACTCATATATATCCATAGGGATCGATATTTGTGACATGAGACTAGTATTAGCTTTTTTACTACTCTTTGCAAGGAAAATAAAATCATATGAAGAGGTAAAACACAATCCTAAATTAAAAGAGGTTTATTTTTGATAGCAGAGCCATGATTACCACAATTGTCAACCCCATTATTTTGCAAATTATAAGAAAAAAAATAATATATATATATGGAATTACTGATTTGAATCATAGCAATCATCCTCATTCTTGTAGGAGCATATAGGTCAATTATGGTGTGGCTAAAAGAAAAAGAAATCGCACTCAAAGCCGAAAAGCTCCGTTTTTTGCAAATAAAAATTCCTCTCAAGAATGTGAAAGACTCAGAACAAAACGACCACATTTCCAACATGAAGCAAAATATTGAAATCATGAATCAGGTTGTGAAAAACTTCTACGCCATTCATGGTAAGGAAAAATCAGATCGTTTGGTGCAAAACTATGTATCTATGGAAATTCTCGTTGAGAGAGAGATGATTAAGTTTATTTTATGAGTACCCAAAGAATACCTTGAAACATTAGAAAAAAATATATCATCATTCTACTCTGGTGCTGTGATCGACTATATCGAGCAACCCAAGCTTCTTGACGCATGAAAATACTATGGAGGTGGTACGTTTAGTTATCAAAAAGGGGACACCTTCCCTCTGAAGACATACGAGTCGTTTGAAGCTGATCCTATGGAAAGTATCCTATCGGCATTTTCAAGAGTAGATATAGATGAAAAATTGTCATTGCAAATTCTTATAGCCCCTGTAGACGAAAAGGAGCATGCAAATATGAGAAAAAAGATTGAAGACATCAAGGAGTGAAAAAAGAAAGAAACAGTGCGGGGGTTTATCAAAAAACTGTTTAGCAATATCTCTTGAGAAGAGAAAAAAGATCCAGAAAAAAAGAAATCTACAAAATACTCCTCACAACAATTGTGAGATATGGATAAAAAAACTGAGGATGAGCTATTTGATGTTCACATGAGAGCGCTTGCAATATCGCCACAAGAGCATCGTATAGATATTATTCTCAACGATCTAGCTCGCTCATTGAGTCAATACAATTATGTAGGACTAAACAGCATCAAGCGATCAAAGGCAAAAGGCGAAGACCGCAAAAGATTTCTCACAAGTTTTTTGCTAAGATCATTTGACAGAAATGAATGGATTCTTGAATACGGAAAAAAATCTTTACGAAATATCAAAGAAATTACTTCACTCTATCACTTTCCACACAGTAGATTCAACAAATCCCCTCGCATCAAACGACAAATGTATAAAATCATTCCTGCTCCAGACAACCTACCAACAGAATGATTATTTTTGTGACACAACATTTATGCTGGTATCAAAAAGGAAATTCGCGTGCCAATCAAGGATAGATTAAGACACTTCTATATCATATGACAAACAGGTACTGGTAAATCATCTGCACAAATCATCATGGCCAAGCAAGACATGGAAACTTGAAACGGCTTCTGTGTGGTAGATCCTCATGGAGAACTATGCGAAGATATTTTAAGATTTTTTCCCAAAGAAAGGATTGATGATTTGATCTATTTTGACGCATCAAATTTCGACTATCCTATTTGATTCAATGTATTGAGCGCAAGCACAGAAGATGAAAGAAATATTATCACTGATGATCTTGTAGACATGTTTGTACAAATGTACTGACATGAGATATTTTGACCTCGTATACAAGATTACTTCCGCAACGCTGTCCTTGCATTGATGGAACAACCTGATTGAGGGACAATTACTGAGATCGTGCGTATGTTCGTAGATCCTGCATTCCAAAAGATCAAACTCAAAAACGTTACCAATCCGGTAGTTCGTACATGGTGGGAAAAAACATATGGTTCTATGGGAGACAGAGAAAAACAAGAAATGATTCCATACTTCCAAGCAAAATTCTGACCTTTTACAACTGGTTCAATTATACGTAACATCATTTGACAACCACAATCATCTTTTGATTTTTGAAAAGCCATGCAAGAGAGGAAGATCATCCTTGTAAATCTCTCTAAATGATTACTAGGCCCGGTGAATAGTGAATTGATATGAAGAATGGTAGTGACACAAATACAAGTAGCAGCCATGAAACGTGCAGGAATGGCCGAACAAGACAGAATTCCGTTCTATCTGTACATCGACGAGTGTCAAAACTATGTATCTAAATCAATTGAAAGTGTACTAGCAGAAGCTCGTAAATATAAATTATGAATGGTATTGGCTCACCAATATATTGATCAATTAAAAAAAGAAGGATTGGGAGGTTGAATGGATCTTTCTAAAGCGATCTTCGGTAATGTAGGTAACATGCTGTCATACAAAGTCGGATCAAATGATGCTGAGTTTTTAGAAAAAGAATTTGCGCCAGAATTTAGCCAGCAAGATCTAGGGAATCTAGACAACTTCAAGTCAATATTCAAAATGTCAGTGAATGGTCAAGCTACTAAACCATTTAGTTTAGATGTACAAAAGTTCTTTACATTGCCATTCACAAACTCACCTGAAAAGATCAAAATAATCAAACAAATATCTGCATTAAAGCGGTGAAGAAAAAGAGAGCTTGTGGAAAAAGAAATATATTATAGAGTGTGAGTATAGTTATCATAAATTTTTTCTTATTTTTTTCTTTGCTTTTTCTCTGTAAATTACTACTCTCGTGCGTAGTTTATTTTCACAAATACACAAATGAAAAAAATTGCACTGCTTTTGGGTATCGCATCTATGGTTTTTTTGGCATGATGTGGTAAGACCTGACAAGATATGAGTTTTGAAGACGCATACAAAACACTCAAATCACACAATATATTCAATGAAAAACAGTTCTCTCCAACAGACCCAACTCTTGCACTCTATGATGAAACCACAATAAAATTCAACTTATTTTGATCAGAGTGATTCTCTGCAACCGGTGATTTATTTGCAACTGGGGTATTCAATCCGCCTGATAAGATTTGAGGATCAGAGATACATATAGCCCTAGATGTCTTGTGATTTGAACCATGATTTTGAGGGAATGTATCACTTACATCACATATTCAACTTGTAGAACAAGATTCTTCAATATACTGATTGATCCACTCATTCTGAATATTGACTGCTAATGAAAAACCAAATATAGAAGGAGGAATGATCAATGCAATCGTGAATACAATTGCAAAACAGCGAATTCAACTCAATACTCCTTGAGAAAAAACATCACTACTCCCCTATCGTAGAAACATTATCACTTTTTTCCATCAACTTAATCGCTGATGGAATGCAAACACCATCTTCAAAGCATCTGAAAAAACAAAAATCGATTGATTTGTTGCCTATAAACTAGAATGGGATGAAGAAGGAATAAAAAAATTTGTTGATTCAATCGCTGGTGATGCAAAAAAGACGTGAACTCCTATCACTCTAGATGGGAAAACACTAGATGAAGCTATAAACTCGCTTGTGGCTAGTCCACTAGAGTGATACCTGATCATTCGCTGAGAAGACCATATCATCCTCCAGATAAACAGCATCAAGACAAAAGATATATGAGAAGTAAGTATCTCATATGATAAGTATTGATTATCAATAAGCGCAAAAAATAGTGAAAACATCTCAACAGTATCAGGGAATTTCCAAAAAACTGGTTCAGAACTTGTATTCTCGTTTGAAATACCAAAAGAAGAGCTCTTGATATATGGTAAATCAAAAGACAAACAAAGTAATCTAGAAGTAGAAATCAAAAATCCTTGATACACAATAAACGCTATCATCTTCGGCAAAACTTATAGCGGAACTCCTATTCCAATTACGCAAGTGACATGAAGCAGATCGATCCAACAAATTCAACAGTGATTCACCATGCTAAGCGAAGGACTCACTGAAGAAACCACGACACCATAATTATTTGTATAACACAACAGACATCATAATGATTCAAACGAGAAAAATTAGACATCCAAGAGAGTTTGGGAAGGCAAAGGATCAAAAGAAAAGTATCGCCAACCATGGCAAAAAAGTATTTATTGTATACTCTGTAGTTTTTTTGGTATGTTGTTTACTGATATGATGGTCTCGATGAACTATCATCACATTTGCGTGACAGGTTTGAATAGGAATCTGAAGTGTGATATCTCAAGGCACAAGACATGTGATAAGCAAATCACTCTGAACAGAGCCTAAACTCGATGCTCAGTGAAACCTAAATGTCGCATTGATAGGATATGGGTGAGCAACACACGCAGGATGATATCTGACAGATACACTTATCATAGCATCAATCAACGTCAAAAAAGGGACAATGTCTATGTTTTCTATCCCTAGAGATCTTTATGTAAAAAAGGAGGATGGATGATATGGGAAGCTCAATAGTGTCTTCCCATCTGCATTTTATAGAAATGATGAAAATTATGATAAAGCTGCCGCTATTCTCCTAGCTAAAATGAATGAAATCACCGGTATCCCACTGCACTACTATGCATTCGTGGACTTTACATGATTTGAAACATTTATAGATACTTTAGAATGAGTAGAGATTGACGTCAGAGAGCCGATTTATGACAATGCCTATCCATGAGCAAACAACTCATACATTGTATTTTCACTATCATCATGACAACAAATACTTGATTGAGCTACTGCTCTCAAATACGCAAGAAGTAGACATTCCACATCAGATTACGATCGTTCTCTGAGACAACAACAAATCATACAGTGAATTATCGACAAGCTCACTTCAAGTGACACATTTCTTCATCCTTGAAAAATCAAAGAGCTCCACACGCAAGCAACCTCATTTATTAAAACAAATCTAAATCTCGATGAAATTCTATGGGGACTCCCGTACATCAAAAAGATTGATAAAAAATCTTCTCGACAACTAGCAGCATGTGGAAACTATCAATGGCAACAATCTCAACCTGGGTGTCTCCTATACACGCCTCCTATGGAAGCCTTCGGAGGCGCATCAGTACAGCTCCCTGCTTGAGCTTCTCCTGCAAACGTAAGCAATTATAGTATAGTAAAATCATATATCTCTGACACGATGATGAATCATGATTTCCTTGCTGAAGCTCCATCTATTCGTGTATTGAATGGCATCAATACCGGTGTAAATACCGCATATAGAAATGTACCGGTTGCAAACAATACCGCAATAAGTTTGGTAGAAGCATGATTCAAAATCTTTGATACATGAAATGCTCCCACTTCACAAACACAAACAATAATTGAAACGAAATGAACCTGACGGCATGCAAGCATCAAAAAGCTACAAGTGTTCTTTCCAGCTGCTAAAGTTATAGAATCTAGTAGTATCCCTGAGGACGGTCCATGAATTATCCTGACAATATGAGACGACTATGCTAACAAAAAAATAGATCGCAACACACTTCCATTGTACTTGCAATAATACTGCTTTACACTACATATCATAGTATGAAAGTCTTCTACCCTAGGAATATAGAAAAATGATGGTTTAGTATGAACTTCCAAATCGGTCCGATATCAATTTCTCTTATCCAATTGGTAATCGTAGCTATGGGAGCATGAGCAGGGTTGCTTGTATGGAATGGAATCATCAAAACATGATGAAACAAAACCACTGCTACTGTGTTTGCAGTGATGGTCGTGATACCATTTTTGATTGTGGCATTTTTCAAAATATCTGAATTGTGACTCCTCCCCTTTATCGCTAAAATATGGAGAAATCGTTTTCTAGACACCACCAAAAAGACACAAACCAATGACACAAAGATTGATCCTATAGAGGTGATGATCAAGTCCTCTCAGGCAAAATATGAAGATACTCAGACGCAAGAACAAAAAACACTTACTATAGAAGACCTGAAACCTAAAAAGAAACTTTCATCCGATGAACTTCTATCATAAATGCCGTTGTGATATCGTATATGGTCAAGTATCCCCCGAAAACACAAAACAGTATGATGAAAAATTCATACTATACTCTCTAGTATTTTTACGGCAGCCTTATTTCTGTGAGTATTATCCTTGTGATTCAGCTATGTATACAATATTGCGCAAGAAAAAAATAAACCAAATATAGCTATTCTACTCGACACATCCTTTTCTATGAGTGCAAAAGACGTATGAATAAGTAGATATGAGCATGCACTTAATATCATCTCTGGAGTAGTTACATCAATACCCGCATCATATAGTCTTATCACATTCTGAGCCATACCGATGACTATGATCCCATGGACATCTGATATAGAAGGGTTCAAACACAAACTCACTCAGTTTAATCTCTGAGCATATCAGATTAATAAACAACACATGGGGAGTGCGCCTGGTAGTGCAATATGATTGGCATTATATGAGTTCAGAAAAAGAGAGAACAAACAAAATACTATCATCATATTCTGAGACTGAAATACTAATACATGATTTGATATAAATGGCTTTTTGCCACACTTAGAAAAAGATAGCATTCAGGTACTCTTTTGTGTAATATGAAAACAGGGTAATGTCTTGTGATTGAACCATGCACGTAGTCCTGTCATAAATGAGATCAATAGCGAACTTGAAATATGAAAATCGTGCAATGAGATCCAAGATAGTATAGCATATATCAAAAATCGCTTTCAGCAAAATGATACGCTGACATATGAATCAATACATAAAAAATGATTGAGGAATATGCAGTATGTATCTTCGATTGCACTCCTCTATCTTATAACTTCACATCTCTATACATTATTCTATTATATCATAAATACTAAAAAATAATATGATACAAGGCCTTCACCTATTTACATGACCAGACTGATACTATCTCGATATTGAGCTACAAAAACGACAACAGCACTTTGCTGAAAAGTACGGAGCTGGCAATATTGTACGTTTTTCTGAAGACACTATCACGCTGCCAGCTATCCACGAATCTCTCCAAGGAGGCTGACTTTTTTCTTCTAAAAAACTGATTATTTGTAAATGAATACCTGACGATAAATCCTGATCGTGAAAAGTGTGAGCTGCTATTTCTGGATTCTTTGAAAATCTATTTAGTAGAGGGAGTTCTCCATTACCAGAAGATGTGATCATGGTTTTTGTATCCCTTGACCCCGATAAAAGGTTGAGGCTCTACAAGATCCTTTCAGAACACGCAACGATAAAGAGTTTCCCAACACCAAATGAGGGCAATATTCACACATTTCTCCAACAAAAGCTTGATAAATACTACACCAAAGATCTATGAGACTTTTTGATAGCATATGTCTGAAACAACCTTTTTCGCCTAGAAAGTGAAGCCAATAAAATATACACATATATGCAATACAACAATCTATCTACTCTTTCTCTAGAAGACAGAGATGCGATCGTATATACACCGATTCAAACAGATGCTTTTGGAGTTCTGGATGGGATATTAGAAGGGAATATGTCAAAAACAATGGCATTGATTGATAGATCATCTGCATCTATGACACCTTGGCCAGAATTTATAGGATTGATGTATCGATGAATCAAGCATATGATACTAACTGCAGAAATTTACAACACGTGAATAAAATGAGCAAAAGAAATATGAGCAGAAATATGAATGCACTTTTTCCCAATAGCAAAAAATCTTAAATATATCTCTCAATTACAAAAGAATTCTGCCGCTCTACAAAAAATATTTCATGATGTACTACTATTGGACAAAGAAATCAAATCATGAACTTTCCCACAAGAATGATTTTGGAGTGCAATAAAGGGCATTATACATCAGAACCTCACTGTTTCTACTGCGTAAATCTGATATCTTTTATGATACTTTTGTATCAATTTTCCTGCAATGCACGATTGATTTTCTGCAAAACAATCATTTTGTCACGATAGATCAACATCTTTTTCCCATGGCTATCTATTTTGACAAACAAAATACCGTTTTTGACGTGTCAGTCCATAGACGCTCCCTCCATATGCTCTGAAAGCACAAAAAGAGAGATTCACACGACTCATGTGACATGGAGCTTCACTTTTGCGGCAGATTTTCTCAATACTTGGCCTAAAATTTGCATTTTTTCTCATAAATAAGTAATATTGTACAAGTTATACGATTTATATATCGGACATCAATGAAAAAAATCCTTCTATCAATCATGAGCACACTTCTCCTCTTTTCTACGAACTACTCTTTTGCCACAAATCTAGAAATCATTCCCCTCGCGAAAGATCCTGATACGAATTCTGAAAAAGCTCAATGTATAGCTTGAGAGAAAATAACAATTAAAGTAAATGGGAAAGAAATAGATTGTAGTAAGTGAACTGTATGGGATAGGCAAAATATGATTGCGGAAGCATTTGACAAAAAAAGAGATACTGGTTGATCATTTGCAATAGGTGCGTTTACATGGAATACAGTACTAGAATATGTAGTATACATAATTAGATTCTTGTCTCAACTCGGTATTGTGGTCGGCGTAGTGATGATTATGATGGCTGGATACAAGTATGCATCTGGTGTTTTTGGGTTTGACAAAGCACCAAGCACCGAGATGATCAAAAATGCAATCATATGAGTACTAATTATTACGTTTTCATATGCGATTATCAGAGCACTTTCTGCAGCGTTCTTGTAAAACAGTTTTTTATAAACCTATGGATTTTTATGATTTTTTCTGTATAGTGTCACCTATTGTTTTAAACCTTATTGACACCAATGAAGATCGATGTAGCAAAAGTAAAAAAATGAACTATCCTTGATTTGGATGGTAATCTCATGAAAGTACTTGATTTGAGTTTTATGCAAATGCAACAAAGACAATGATCATATACCTATAAAGTACAAAATATCATCACTGGGAATGTACAACAAGTTACATTCAAATCGTGAACTGTTCTAGATCTAGCAGATGTAAGTAGAATGAGCGCGGTATTTTTGTATGCAGCAGGAGACACATATTCATTTATGGAAAATGATACATGAACTATTCATGATTTGGACAAATCAGTAGTTGAAGATGTAGCTTGATACCTCAAAGAGAATCTTGATGTGTTTTTGGAAAAACATGGAGAAAATGTACTTAGTGTAATCCTCCCTGTCACAATTCAATATACGATCAAGGAAACTGTACCTGGAGTAAGATGAGATAGAGCACAAGCTGGGAAAAAACCTGCCACGCTAGAGACTTGACTAGAAGTACAAATTCCTCTACACAAAAACGAAGGTGACGTGGTATCAGTAAATACCGAAACTGGTGAAGTCGTATAATAGCACTCCTATATTTCTATCTATATTCTACCAACTACCATCGTATGAAAAAGCAAAAAATCTTACAAAAGATTACAATTGATAAGATATGACATTGAGGCGTATGAATTTGACGCGCACTAGATTGAAGGAAAGTCCTTGTACAATGAGGGGTGCTCCCCTGATCTGTTGTAGATGTGATAGTCAGCAAATCTAAGAAAGATTTCTTCGAAGGAAGAGTCTTTTTTGTTCATGAACTCTCTCGTGAATATGCTGAAAAAAAAGCACCATGTGTTCACTACTTTGCCCCATGAATGCAATGAGAAACCCCCATACACAAAACGGGTTGTGGATGATGTAAGCGACAACAAGTAAAATATGAAAAACAGTTGCACCTCAAAACCAATATCATCATGGATAGCTTCAGAGGCATCAAATCACTTCTGGAATGAACAGAGATCAGAGATATCATATGATCACCAGATGAGTTCGGATATAGAAACAAAATAGAATATAGCTTCGGGGATTTCAAATCATGAGACACTCACAACACTCGAGCACTTGGCTTCCACAAGCAGTGACAATTTTCTCAAATCATTGATATAGATGAATGTCTCCTCGTGACGGATACATCCAGAAAACTTTTTCATCATCTCAAAACACTTTGTAAGCAATCAGGACTTCCTATCTATAATCAAAAAAAACATACTGGAGTCCTCAGGCATCTTGTCATGCGTGAATGAATCAACACATGACAATTTTTGGTAAACATCAGTATAGCCGATGCACATATGGATGAGTCACAGACATGACTTCGAAATATCTTTCAAGAACAACTCAAACAAGATCCGTTCATCCAAGAACATGTGACGACATGCATCATCTCCCACAACAACTGACTGTGAGACGCGGTATTTAGCAATGAAACAATCCAGCGCCCTCTGTGGTGAGAATGACACATATACGAAATGCTTAGACTCAACAACTATGAAACGTCAGAAATACATGAGGCTCGCTTCAAAGTGTCCGCTAATAGTTTCTTCCAAACAAATACTCACTGAGCAGAAGTACTTTTTTCTCAAGCTGCGTGAATATTGTGAAATATTGATTGACCTATTATTGACCTATACTGTGGTGCATGAAGTATTGGTATATCATTCAATAAAATATGAATATGATCAAGTATCTATTGAATAGAATTAGTACCAGATGCTATCATCGATGCACAACACAACGCTACTATCAACAATGTATGAAGTAGCCACTTCATAGCTGGGAAGGCAGAAAGTCTAATACACACTGATGAGACATTTGGAGAAGTATGTGAACATGCTTGATGTATCATAGTAGATCCTCCACGTGACTGACTACACAAAAACGTAGTAGCATTCTTGAATCATATCAAATCTCAAAGGCAGATTAAATTGCTCTATATTTCTTGTAATCCTGTTACTCTTGCAAGAGATATCGAATGACTTTCGCAGCACTATAAGCCAAGAATCATACAACCAGTAGATATGTTTCCTCACACACATCATATAGAAACGATTTGTTTACTATCATAAACGACAAGTCATGGTGTTTTATACTTCGTGTTGTCTATATGGTATTATCTATATAAATTATATGTCAATATAATTCAGCATAAAAAGCCATTTTCCTCCTTAAATAAACCTTAATTTCTCTTGCAAACTATAAAAGTTACTTTATATGATAGGGGCATTTTATTTTATTATACTTTTATAGTATGCTACAAAACAAATTTAGAAAATGATTCACTTTGATCGAAATGCTGATCGTAGTGGTTATCATCGGTATCTTGGCTGCGGCGCTTATTCCAAGACTGCAAACAGTTCAAGCGAGAGCAAGAGATACTAAAAGAAAAGCGGACGTTACTCAAATCGGTTCTGCTCTAGCAGTGTATGGATCTGATAATGGTAACTTCTTAGCATTGTCTTGAGTTACAAATACTTCACAAAACTGATTGAGACTCTTCCTTGTACAAAATGCTTCTTACCTTACTGAAATGCCAAATGATCTTAATCCATCTACTTGGTTCTTGGGATCTGTTTGAGCATGAGGATCTGGTACTCAAAACCAATTTGTAACTTGAGGTCTCTACGGATTCACTATCTTGACCAGAAATGCGATATCTGCTTCTGCTGTGATAGTAGTATCTAGAACTGAAACTGATGGTTCATTGTCGAATTGGGTATCTGCATCGTGAGCAAATGTACAAACTGCAACATGATGAGCAACTAACCACTCATGAGCTATTCAAAAGGCTGCTGACGTAAGTGCTTACGAAAGAAACTGTATTAGTACAAGTCTTTCAGGTGCTTCATTGGTAGTTCCTGGGGGAAATTGTACAGCTAATAGAAATTCTCCAGATTTGAGATACATCTACGTATACTAATCTTCAAGTATGATCTATGCAAAAACTCTCTCCTCGTGAGAGAGTTTTTTTATATTCAACTTTTATTTTACAAGCGATTCCCTAGTATGAGTGGATAGGTATTTTATTCTTTATAGCACGAGTGATGGAATTTATTGGAAAAGTTTTGTTCAAATCAAATCAAGAAAGCATAGGAGCACAGTGACTTGCTAAGCAAAGTATAGCACTTGAAGAAAGCAATGATAAACAATACAAAGATAGTATCATGGTTGATTTCTTTGGAGATAAGTGTGCATTTATCTCAGACGTAAAACCAGGTGACATACTCAAAGTTCTGTTCAATCCTAGAGCAAAAGAGTATAATGGACGTCGATACAACTCTCTCAATGGACGAAAAGTAGAACTCATTCAAAAAAATGGTTGAAGCTGATGATCTGCTTCTCAGTCAAATCAAGCTGCTCCAGCATATGATGACAATGAAGATCTCCCATTCTAATTACAAAAAAGCACCATAAACTTTTGCATGGTGCTTTTTAAAATATTCTACATTGCGATATTATTCGAAATAGGTACTTAATATATGCCAATTTGCTACTCTGATCATTTTTTCATTGCGCTCCTCTCTCCAATTGTTCCACGGTTTCTCCAAGAGAAATGTTTTGATTCATTGTCTGCTTGATTCCAACGCATAGTCAATATTGTCTTCAATAAGTATACTAGCACCTATATCATGACATATTTGTGACTTAGGAACATGTCTATCAGTATAATGGTGTGCAAAATAAATATCAGAAAAGAATCATGGAAATAGTGATTCAATTTGCTTATGAGTAAATACTTCCTGATCTGTATTTCTAGCTGTCACTACCTTGAGTTGATATCATTTTTTCACTAGCTTCTCCAACGCTGTCCTAGCTCCCTCTACAGGCTTGCTTTCAAGCGCCAACGGTGAAGACAAAAACTCATGGAAAATAGCCAACGCTCATTCCTGATCTAATTGTATATGAGCATTTTCACTCAGCATATAATGCTTGATATCATGATATAGCCGGTTGTGACCATACACCTGCTTCACATATTCAGTGATTCACTTCACGGTTTCTACTAGTACTTCATCACAATCTACGGCTATCACTGTCATTTTCCACTATGTTGCATATAAAACAGTACCATGACGGTGATTGCTCCCAGTCCATCTGCAAGCATATCTTTTTGTGCATCTCGAACATCTCATTGTGATCACAAAAATGCTATCCCCTGCTCTCCACCTGCCTTCACTGCATAAATCCACTCTATAATCTCATAGACACTAGCCAATGTAAACACAGCAAAAATAGCCAATGCATATATGATCCAGGGAGCCTTTACTAGATTTTTCCTGTATACATACTCAGCAAGTGGATATGCATAAAACCCAATAATATAATGCGCTACCCTATCATACATATTTCTTTCAAATCCAAACAGATTATTGAACCAATCAAACGGCACACGCTCAAATGTATAATACGCACCTATCGTATGCATGAATATCCATAGTGACATGAATACATATGCTGTATTAGAAAATTGGAACTTCTTGTATGTCACTATCAGCAACAACACCACAACCATAATTGGCAAGCTTTCTACTCGTCGTACTGCTCTATCGTATGGGTTAAAGGCTGTGAGAAGGAGAATGATGAGGTAGAGAGCTAGGAGGATGTGTGGGATTTTGATGTTTGGCATGAAGAGAAAAGTACAAATAAAAAGGATTTTACTTAAACTATCTATTTGTCTCCTATTTTACAATACAAAAAAATGGCTTATATAATAAGCCATTTATACATTAGACATTTACATTAGATATATTCACCGTCTTCTGCATCGATGAGTTGTTGTCCTATATAGACAAGATTATTTGTTCTAATAATTTTGTTTGTTGACATCTTCCCTTTCCACCATTTACCATACAGAAATTGATCTGTAGAAACTAATAACTGGTATAAAATCCTTTCATAATCTGATGCGCATTCTCTAGGCCTTCCTGCATACATATACCTTTCGACGGCTACACAAGTTATAATATTACTTTTGTGTTTTTTTTGTAGTAAAATTTCAGCAAATTGAGGTGGTATATCAATGTTTTCGACCCCCGAATCACGTCCCATAAATTTCCATGTAGCAGAAATTCTTGCAATTTCAACTTTGTATTCTGTATCCTCCTGGTGTAGTGATGCTGTATCAAACACTATATATGAATACAGATCAACATGTGATACACGTTCCAGCCCCGATATCTTTAATGGGAACGCGTATTTTATTCTGTTCTGTGTTAACTGATAAAGATCGCTGTGTTTCATAATAATTATTTTATTTTTTTACAATATTGTACAAGTAGTATAAATATTGTAAATAGCAGAGATATACTTATAATACTTTTATACACTAAGCAAGAGAAACAATAGTCTAATACTTTATATTTATGCTTTACCCAATATACTATGAACATATGCGCAGATATAGCTTTGTGCAAAATAATAGACAAAAAGCTCTGTATTTTGGTTACACAAAGGTCAAAAGCTCCATTTCTAGGAAAACGATGTTTGCCATGATGATTTCTCAAAAACGACGAATCCATAGAAGAAACTGTCATCAGAGTACTCAAAAAAGAAACGTGAATTCACAAAAGTCACCTCGAACAAATCAAAGTATTTTCTAGCCCAGACAGAGACCCCAGATGAAGATCTATTTGAGTAGCATTTCTTGGAGTTATAACAGAACATGTGGATATAGTTGTATGAGCATCACAAGACAAGGTAATGCGAGCACCGATACAATCAATACCACATCTTGTTTTTGACCATAGTATGATAGTACAAGATTTGTACAAAACATTGGTAGAAGGTATAGAAATATGAAAATATGCTCCATTATTTCTTGAAAAAGAATTTACACTCAGACAACTACAAGATGTTTATGAGGCAATCCTCCATCGCACATATGAAAAAAGAAATTTCAAAAAATATATTCTCAACCGTTACAAATTGAAAAAAACAAAAATGCTAGTATACGGAAATGCATATAGACCGTCGAGGTTGTATACAATCTAAGAAGCCGGTATTATCTCACTTTCAAACCATTTTTCCTGAAAATCAACAAGTGCCTTGATTTGTTCTTTCGTGAATGTATTTCCGTCATCCATCACCACAAGCAACTTATCATCGTCATCATTTGTGCGATGAATATACCCAATACATGTTCACACACATCTCCCAATTGGCAATGGCATATCCAACACATACGAATCCAATTCTTCACCATCTGCAGACATCGTATCTGGGATATATCAGTAATTCAATTCATATTCAAAATTATGCTGAGGATGTTTACTTCCTAAGGGACGATCGATAGTGACTGCAACTTGTTTTCACAGGTAGGTTGAGGGATGCATGGATAAATATATGCTATAAATATAACTCTTCACATTTCTTACAGTGATACTGAAATAATTCTTCTGATTTACCTTTTAACCAAATATATGTAGAATTTTGCAACATTAACTTCTTTGCTTTTTGTTCTTGAACATATGTTTTTCATTGCCGAAATGAACCAACGTCAATTTGCAACATATGACCATCGTTATCATATCCATAGTTGTGATCATAATTAAACGTATCTTCTGTAATGCCTTTTGCTCGTATTGCCCTAATCAGTAAGAATACATCATCTATAATTCTTTTGCATGCTTCTATATTTCAAACAGCTAGATATTCATCAATCTTCTCACACACTAAAATCACTTTCTTTTGAATCAAAAAGCGTAATCATAATGAGCTATATTGTATATTATCTATAGTTATGTTTCAAATGTCAGTTTGCCCATCGTGGTAGTAAATTAATCCAGTTAAATCTTTAAGTTTATTAATAGCTATTTCATAACTATCAAAACTATGATTATACCATTTTTCACTAACCTTAGATTCAAGTTTTCACCATTTAACAAATTGTAAATTTGATTGTTCTATCGTCTTAAATGTTTTTAATACCAATTCTGATGTATTATCAAGATATGTAAAAGCTTGCAATCATTCACGTCATTCTCGAGTATGATATGGTTTATTAAGTACGCTTACCATCTAATTTACTGACTGAGAACATAAAAAGGTATTAATATGATCAACACACTCTTTGTATTCTTCAAGAGTATCCGCCCAAATTAACATATAATACGAATTAATTCATAAACGACTCAAGGCTTCTGCTCTATGGTTTCAATCCCTGATACTCAAAGCTCCATTTCTGTATTGGCAAATAAGAGGTTCCATCTGCTTCCACTCTACAAAAAACATTGCCACTTTGTCCACAGTACCATTAAAAGACTCAATTGGAATCTTATATTCCATAGAATCTTCAGGTCAACAACACCTCTGTAGCATATTAAGTGGTAGTATAAGAGTTCAAAACCAAAATCTTTGCGTACTTATGAGTCAATCTGCCATAGGTACATTATCACCAATTCAACGAAGATATGAATCTACCCATAAAGATATATTTGTTTCTTTAGGATAATTTCATTATAATTATATAAGAATAAAGTATTTATTTTTTTATTAAAAAGATACGTCTTTTCCCATGATTGATAGATTTCTTTGTATTTCCCCAAGAAGCTTTTAAACGCAAATCTTTATTTCAAATTACTATTAATACTCATCATACTTTCAATCACGATCAAAGCTTTTCTATCAGTTCTACTATTTCAATATCTCATTGTCGAGATGTTATATTTCAATAAGGTAAATCAAACATTATCATATCGTATTTTGGAGAGAAGTTTAAATCCACAATATTTGAAACATCGCATTCTGTCTTGATGTAATGTTTTTGATTAGTTACAATTGATTTAATATCATTCGCATCTTTTAATGCACTAATATGAGACTGTTTCTGATAGTTTTCAATCATACGTGTGATTCCTATAATTCTATTATTAATTCCAGATGTTTGTAGCAATTCCAAGTTCTTTTCTGCAATCTTAATCATGTCTTGGTCAATATCTGATCATGAGATCGAATTAATCTTATCACCATGAAGCAATCATAATACTGTCATCATATACCCAGACCCTATACATGGATCATATATATTTACTTTATTGTTAGTTCATAATAACTCGTATGCTCTTTGAAATATATCATCTATATGTCTAACAGGAAATGGTGCTGATCATGGTATAGAGTATAATACCCTTCATGCAGCATATTTTTCATAGTTTTCTTTTTGTAGTGCAAACTTATATACCATCATAAAATATTTCTAAATCTCTCCCTTCAACTTCGCAATCATCTGCAACGCTTGCATAGGAGTCATATTGTTCGGGTCAAGTGTATCCAAGAGTCTTTTGATTTTATCAAGTTGGGTCTTGACTCAAATAGATTCGCGATCGACTTCCATATTGAATAGTGGCATAGATTGCTTTAATGTACTAGCAATTGTACTACCTCCATCATGTTTATTGGTCTCATGAAACTCTAGATACTTTCTTGCAGTATCCACTATCGCACTTGGTATCCCCGCCAACTTCGCCACATCTAAACCATATGATTTACTTGCTCATCCACGAATTATCTTTTTCATAAATACGACATCTTTGTCTGTTTCATAGACAGAAACAGAGTAATTTTTTACTCATTCCAATGACTCCTCCAAAGTAATTAATTCATGGTAGTGAGTTGCAAAAAGTGTTTTAGCTCCTATATGTTGGACTATGTATTGTACAATCGCTTGGGCCAAAGCCATACCATCATATGTGGATGTACCACGACCAAGCTCATCCAAAATTACAAATGAGTGCTTAGTAGCATTGTGTAGGATATTTGCCATTTCAATCATTTCCGTCATGAACGTGGATTGATTTTTGGCGATTGCATCTCATGATCAAACACGAGCAAACAGTCCATCTATCAGAGGCATAGTTGCTTTTTCAGCAGGCACATTGAAACCGCAATGTGCCATCAATACGATCAGAGCATTTTGCCTCAAGAAAGTAGACTTACCTCACATATTTGGTCATGTGATGATATGGAGTCCTCCTCCAAAACCAGTCTCATATCATATAGACAAATCATTGGGAATGAAATCCTGATCATGTGGCAAATACTGCTCTATCACTGGGTGACGCCCTCACATGATATCAACTTGTCCATCTGCTATAAACTGTGGAGCCACGTAGTTCATTTCATGTGCAAAAAGTGCGTGCGATGAATAAATATCGAGCCGAGCAATTCAATCTGAAAGTTGTCATAGTACATTGACCAAGCTTATAAGCTTAGTCTTCGCCTCCTCTACTAGTGCTTGTTCACGAGTACGCAATTGAAACTGAGCACTTAGTACTTTGTGTTGCAGTTCATCCAAATAGATTGATGTATATCTTTGTCATGTTTTGAGTGTTTGACGACGAATCATTTCACGCTTTGGATCTCACTTGATACTTGCGGCTTCAAACGTATCCACATCCTTTGGCGTAACCTCCAAAATATATCATTGATTAGAAACATATTTTACTTTTACATTTGTGACACCAGTAGCTTGTACCAACTCCTGTTGATATGCAAGCAGTAATCCATCGCTATGATATGCAATTTTTCTGAGTTCGTCAATTTCTGCACTATATCAATCATTGATATAATCGATGTCATCATTGAGTCAATCTGCCTTGAAAAGAGCAAGTAAATACTGATGTAATTCACGTATCTTTGTTGTCAGATCAGCAGATAGCCCGAGTTTATGAAGCTCTGAGGCAATCCTACTTTCATCTGCAAAAACCAGAGACAATGCATACCTTAGCTTACCAAAAATAGTTGGTGTCGTTTTCTTGTAGAGCAATGTGGCTATGATTTTGGGTAGATCCACCATCTTACTCAACAGTTCTTGTATGTGGCGAGCATCTCACATACGAGATAGATAATCTGCTATATGCCCCTGACGCTTTTGGAGAAGATCAATGTTTTGTGTGGGGTGCAAAAGTACTTCTTTCATAAGCCTTGCCCCTAGTGCAGTAGATGTCTTATCGAGTACTCACAGTAGACCATATTTTTTACTTCATTCATATTGTGATGCCAATATTTCTAAGTTTCTGATTGTCACCAAGTCGAGCATTACATCATCACTTTTGGCATCATGTTGGACACGGACAATCGTTTGTAACGCGTGTGGTTGAATATGATTGAGATAATTGCAAAGCAGTGCCATAGCATGGTGTCTACCCTCTTCCAGCGCCTTACCAAAACTCGATAATGTCTGTACACCAAATACATGACGAAGCATAGCATCTGAATCCACTGGCTTATCATATACGCTAATCAAACAAATCATGCTTTGAGATACCTGTTCACGCACAGACAGACTCTCTGGGAAATCGATATCGATTACTAGTTCACGTGGCTGCATACGAGATAGGTGCTGAAGCGTATCTTCCAGTGTGTGAAAACTACATGTCCAATATGCCCCTACTGTCACATCTCACCATGCGCACTGATATGCATCCTTTTCTCACCCTACATACGCAACTGCAGCGATGTACATAAACTCTTTTTTACTCTCCTCTATAAATGTTGCTGGTGTAATCACCTGTGTCACCTTACGCTCTACAATTTGTCATGCTTTGGGCTCACTCATTTGCTCTGCAAGTGCAACCTTATATCCATGCGCAACCATCTTTGCAATATACTTATCTAAGCTATGATATGGTACTCATGCCATAGGAATAGGATTGTTTCATTGTTTATCTCTAGCTGTTAGTGTGAGATCCAACAATGTAGAACACACTTTCGCATCCTCATAAAACGTCTCATAGAAATCCCCCATACGAAAAAACAGAATACAATCGGGGTATTGATTCTTGATATCCATATACTGCTTCTGTGCGGGTGTTAGTTTTTCATAATCCATTCCTGTAAATATAGTTTTTTAGACGACTGGTGCAATGGAAGTATTAGCAGTATTTCTTTCTTAAATAATCCAGTAGCGGTTGTGCAGAAAACTGTAGATTCTCTCTTTTTAGTAATTGAGACAATGTATACACACTACCAAATTGATGTATATGCTCTTTCAATCGACCACGGATACTTGAGATTCAATCCTGCGTTTCCATCAAAACTTCAATGCTTCATAGTTCCTTCTCCAAAGCATCCTTCCAAATGATACTAAGCGCGGTCCCCATAGAATACGTAGGGAAATAACCAAAAAGCCCAAAACTCCAATGTACGTCTTGTAAAACCCCTAGCGAGTCGTTTGGCACATCGACTCAGAGGTACTCTTTATATTTTGCATTTCGCACTTCCGGCAAATCAGCAACTTTGATAGTTTTTTCCATCAATCACTTCTCTATCTCAAATCTAATTAGCACATGTATATGATAGTACAACTCATCTGCATCTACTCTTATTAAATTCGGCTTAATATGATTGACATGACTATAAAAGTCTTCAACCGTAAATGCTGCAAAGTCGTCATGTAAGCTAAGGAACTTTTCATAATGTTTAGATATGAACGTCTTTGATCTCCCCAGACAATTTTCCCAAAATCTTGATTGAGATTCGTGAATAATCAAACTACTTCATCAAGCAACTGGAGTCATGTTCAATATATCATCATACTGTGTTTCATACAGTCCATGTCAATATTCATGTATGCTTCCAAATATTGTATTGAAAAAATCCTTTTCATATCTCGTAGCCATTCTCACATCCTTGTTTGTAAATCATTCACAGAATGGATGGACTGCTATATCTAGTCTTTGTTTTCTCGCATCGAATCAGAGATCATCTAGGATAGACTGATTAATCCTACGTAGAACTTCTTGGTCATATCACATTTCTCAAATACCTACGTCACGCTTATACTTTTCTTGTACAGAGGCAAATAGTGGCAATAATCACTCCTTGAGACTTACAAAAAATGCATCAACTTCCTTGGTAGTCAATCACTCTTCATATTCATCTAAATGAACATCATATGGGTGTTCAACATATCACATTATTTCACTTTTTTGTAGACACATTTCAATAATTCTTTCTAGATATGGCTGAAACAAGGGAAAGTCGTTGGTAGATTTTGCCTCTTTCCAGACAGCTGTCGCTTCATTTTGTAGTACCGATCGCGCCTCCACAAATGCTGCCGGTAACTTGGTATATGTCGCCATATCTCTATTCAACACTCTCACTATACCAGCCTCAATATCATTTAGATTTGTCTGCTTCAATGCTTCAGACAACAACGCCTGAAATCAGGGCTCAAGGTACAAAGACTGGATTAGGAGATCTATTTTGCCATGCGCTTTACTTTTAAATTCTACCGCATCTTCAGGCATATACGTTTCAGTATCCCAATAAGACAAACTTGCCATATATCCCAATGCCCAGATAGAGTCATATTTTTCAACCAATTGTTTAATTACAGAATTGTCTATCATTCAACATAATACATCAAATAAATATACGTATATAAAGGTTATGCAGGCTTATTACAATATGAAAAGAAATACTCCCCTATTTAATTTTTAAAAATATTTTTGATTCCTTACTAATAGGCTCGCAGTTTCACATGCCAAGTTGATACGGCATCGGGTGAGCCACATAATACCACGATCTTTTAGAATCAGAATATCCGATACGAAGCATATAAAACTTCATATCAATCCATTGTACGAAAAAAATACAATCTGGAGCTCGTCATATATCATTATACTCTAGATGCTTATGTATTTTTTTTTCTTTTATTAGTTTTCCTACCTCTAGTATTGAAAAGGCAACCTTTCAAAGATCACTGTATTCTACTCAAATATTTCTTATTAGTTCTAATGGGAAGAACTCCCTCAATGCAATATGGCAAGCTACTGATATATCCTCATCAACTGGCAATGACTCCAGCCACCTAATAACCCTATATTTGAAACTTTCATCTTTCATGTTTTTTCTCGCTCAGAACTTATCATATTCAGTTAATGATGCAAACAAACTCTCAGTATTTTTTTCAAATCGTTTTTCATTTGGTTGCGAAATTTTATAGGTTTTATTCCATACCATATCAGAAATACAATCGCCTTCTCTAAGAATATCTCATATAGCAATCTTATAATCTAGAAATATTGAAAAATCATGCTCACGAATACTATTGAGTATCATTGTTGCGAACTGATTGACTAGTTCTTGAGTAACTGGTGTGTTTACTCCTTTCTTTCAGGCTTCAACAGCAAGCGCCTCCGATATAGTATCATATGGGAGATCCAGCTTCATAGAAGTAGTGTTTGGGAGCGGAGGGAGTAGCTTCATGTGGTTCACAATATAAACTTATAGCGTTATTTCATCATATTAATAGCGGACAGATCTGGCGTATCGAAATCTTTTAAAAAGATTCTACTGCCTTATTGGCATGTCATAGATTAAATCATGCGAATACTATACAGACATACCATCACAAGTCAATATAAAGCCCTGTGAATTCTATTTCAAAACCGCACAGTTGGGAAAGAGAACTTGAGTAGGAGTTTTATAGCCTAGGGATTTTCTTGG
>JBDHUW010000007.1:0-51685 GCA_039809345.1 Candidatus Absconditabacterales bacterium
TCTTATAAGGATTTTTACTAGTCATGAAGCTATATTATTCATTATTAGATATACTTCAAGTACTCTAGACCCTATTTCAATATAAATGTACTGTGAGAAGACATTTATATTTTACAAATACACATGCGTCAAAAAATTAGAGCAGGAGCTAGGCATATTGTCAGACACTCCACACAACCAGCTAAGAGAGTACACTTTTATGTGCTTATCTGAGCTATGATTATTTTGTGAATGATTTATGGAAGAAATGGTGCTACCCAAACCAATGCAGATTTAGCGTATGTTCCACCAAGTGGAGGAAGAAGAGTTACATGATTGACAGATTGAGCGCAAATGAGAAGTGCGCCAGTGACAACCTCATCTGTAACAACCTCATCTGTACCTGTAGCAACTACGCCTATTAACAGAGATATTGAATTGATAGAAGTAGAGGCAGAAGAAGAAGCAGAAGAAGAAGCAATACCAAAGATTAATACTATTCCGAAGGATGCAAATTGAAAAATTGTACCAGCTATAGCAATGTGGTATGGGAAAGTTAATCAACATTTCAATCCTGCAACTGGAAAGCGGGCAAGTGATCCAGATGGTGTGGCAGGAGCATGAACAAGTGCTCAATGGTGACAAAGCTGATGGTGAGACAGAAAGCTTGAGTATTGTAAAAGATTTTTCCCGAATACTACTTCTATAAGATCAGTTGGGAATGTAACTATATATGACTGGAAAGCAGGTCCTAATTCTGATCTTTATACAAACACTGTAGAATGACGGGAATGTGTGCAACCAACACGAACACGAGGGATTTTAAGTTGATATACGCTGACCTGACCTGTATTTACATGAACAGTGCGAACAGGTACAATAAGAAGATGAACGGGGACTATAAACTATTCTGGAACGCTAACTATCAATATCACACCATCGAATCTAGCACAGGGGTCAGTGGTAAATGGGGTGCAACCAGTAGCGTATGGAGGGACATCGAAACCTGTAACCGCTGTGCCATTTGTGTCATTAACTTGGTCAGGCACATCATATCCATCATTTAATCCAATATCATATAGATTTTTAAGACGGAGTGATGGGAATACGACGAATCCAAGAACGTTTTCAAACGTGACGCAGAATATTATATTGAAAGCAGAGTTTGCAGCATTGCCAAAAATCAATATTACGCCATCGAGTATAGCACATGGTTCAATCATAAACGGGACACAACAAGTTCTATTCGCGGGTACATCAAGTATCGTAACAGCGGTGCCTTATAATGGATCAGGTACGCTACCTGGGACAGGGTATAAATTTGTTAGATGGAGCGATGGAGTGACAGTGAATCCAAGAACGTTTACAAATGTGACACAGGATATCACATTGAAAGCAGAGTTTGCTCCACTAGTTAAGCTACCTCCAAGATTCAGTAAGGTGGCTGATGGTAATGCTACTGATCTAATCACGTTGCGTATCTCAGCTCCTCAACAAGATTTTAATACGATTATACATAGAATTACATATGCTGCTTCTGCACAGGTTTCTACTGATTTAAATAAATCATACAAGGTTTTTGCTCGTGGGACACAGGTAGCTGCTGGGACATTAAGAGCTACTGGCCCTAATGGAATCGAGCCTATAATATTTACAAATCCTTTGACGCTTTTACCAGGTCAAACCATTGATTTAACGATAAGGTTAGATTCTCCATTTATAAATACTGCAATTAGTCCATCTCCATGACAAAGAACGTTTAGAATACAAAATGTTGGGTTTACTCGAGGTAACAACAATGTCATCCAATGGATTCCACAGCAACTAATGGCAAGTGTTTGATTGCCTGTAGTAGCTAATAATTACTAAGTATTCTTTAAGTTGAAATTCAATCAAATATAAGTACTATTCAATCACCGATTTAATCGGTTAATAAGTATAAGGTCATGCTGGTTCTCCAGCGTGACCTGCTTTTTTATAGAAAAAAAACAATCCATTGCCATGCAAGGTGAAGTGACAACAACAATACTCATATGAGAATGACTTTTTTGGCAGTTTTAGTAGAAAGCAGTTCAAGTATGTGTTTACCAATGAGTGATCACAATAATGCTGTGCAAAATAATACCGGTAGTAATATTAGATACTTGGTGTCAATTCAGTGTGAGAAGTAGATAGGTATTCTAGTAAAGTCGACAATGAGGGCAACAAGCGCGATTGTTGCAGTGTATTGCTCTTTGGGGAGATTAAAGAGGCTCATAAATGCGCCTCTAAGTACTCATCCTGTACCGATCAATCATGCAGTCAGGCCAGAAAGAGCTCACCCAATAATTCAGAACTTTTTTGAAGGACGAACAGAGAAACGAGGCGATAGAAGAGAGTATATTGCAAATACACTCAGTATGATTCACAATACTCATTTCAGGTGAGTTGAATTGATAAATGATGTCAAAGACGCTCATATTATAGTTGCTATCACGCTTGGGATTCAAAAGAGAACCACTATTTTCCGGTTTATGGATTTATAAAATAGTGCTAGCCTAGTACTATTTCCAAATATATGATAAATAGCTACCAGCAACAATGCACTCTTGAAATCTACAATAGTGCTGATAAGAGGAAGAAATATGCTTGAAGATCAAAATCCCGCTATAGTACCTGCTATTTCGGCTATGAGTCAAATGAGTATAATGAGATAGACTTCGTTGATCATGATGGTGGAAAAGATATAATTCGTAAGATACAATTAGTACATATTTTTCTATGCAAACACAAGCGTTTTTGATTTTATATAATTACCTGTAATGTCAATATAAAAATAGATATCCTCCCGGTATTTGTTCTGCAATTATAGCGCATTTAAGTGAAATATATATACTTAGAGAGCACTTTAATCCCATCCGTGCAGTATGAAAAATACCTTAACGAAAACAATTTTAGAGCTAATGGATGTAGAGGCATTACAGCCTGATTTTTCTGTGTTGAAAGTGATTCCTAAAGCACAAGCAATCGCATCGAAGGCTCTCATTTTTGACAAGGATTGAGCAACCCTTGCAATTTTGACAACCAATGAAAAACCAGATATATTACAAGCATTGTTGGCTACATTTACAGAAAAAAAACTGAAATATAAATTGTATTATACAGATGGAGAGGCTTTTGATAAAGCGCTTTTGTGGTATGATCAGATGCAAGTTCAGGATGAAATGGTTCAGAAACAATTGATGGTGAATGCTACTGCTACTGGGAAGTCGGCTGAAAAGCTTCTGAGTGATTTGTATACCCAGAGAAATGCAATGGATGACTGACAATTTGTAAATGAGATCATCAGACTGACATTCCAAGCATGAGCTTCTGATCTTCACTTTCAGCCGCAAACTGATGGTATAGTAATGCGTATGAGAAAGGATGGTGTGATGAAGCCATTGTTACAATTTACGACAGCTGAGTTCAAAAAATATCTATTGAAAATAAAGTTCATGGCATGAACGAAAATGAATATTGATTATATGCCACAAGATGGTAGGTTTGACTTCATGGTGTGAGCTAACGGAGAACAAAAAAAGATTGATGTGAGAGTTTCAGTGATGCCATGATTGAGGTGAGAGGGAGTGGTGATGAGGTATCTAGATTCACAAGATAGTTTCAAGACATTTGTAGACCTAGGATTTTCTGATCCACAGGTCGAAGTTCTCAAGAAGCAACTCCATCAAAATTATGGTATGATATTAGTGACTGGACCTACATGATCGTGAAAAACTACTACCTTGTATAGCATGTTGAATTACCTTAATCTGCCTGGTAAAAAAATCGTAACATTGGAAGATCCTGTTGAATATGAGATGCCATGAATAGAACAATCGCAGATCAATGCAACAAAATGATACACGTTTGAGGAGTGATTGAAATCGGTTCTCCGTCATGATCCTGATATTATTATGGTCTGAGAAATTAGAACTGCAGAGACTGCTGAAATTGCTTTTAACGCTGCACTTACATGACATTTGGTGTTGGCAACTATCCATACGAATACCGCTGCAGAGGCGATAACGAGGTTGCTGAACTTGGGTATCAAACCGTATATGCTTGCACCTGCATTGAACCTTATAGTAGGGCAAAGATTGCTTCGTAAATTACATACATGTATGACATGGAGAAACACTTCTGATGCTGAATTCCATGAGATAAACAATGTTCTCACGACAATACATGATATTGCACCACGTACTAAGTTTGAATTCGAAGGTAAGGTGCCACATGCCGTTTGATGTGACGCATGTCAATCAGATGGATACAAGGGCAGAGTAGCAGCCGTAGAATTGCTTGTATTGACCACTGAGCTCAAGCAAATGATTGTAGATGAAAAATCATCTATGGAAATATATGGCGCAATTCGTCAGTGAGAATTTTTGACAATGAAAGAGGATGCATATATGAAAATGTTGGATGGGAAAACAACATTGGATGAGATTAGGAGGGTGCTTTAATGAGTAGTTAGACTATAGCGTCTTTAGGTACTCTTTCAACTTATCCGTATTCCCATATACTTGCTTATGGAGCTTCTCAAGCTCTTTTTTCATCAACTCAAATGCAATTGGATTTTTTTCTTTCGCGATAGGAAGTAGGTATAATTGTGTTTCAGCGATTTGCTCTTTGATCTTTTGTACTTTGCAATGTGACAGATCTCTGAGGTTATGAATTCTATCTGCAAATTTTACTTGTAATGTTTCAGTGTTGAGTTCTCGCATATGTCAAAAGTAGTGTTCAGTTCTACGAGCTTTGATTGCATTCTTCTTTTTTTTGATATACTCTTTTTTTTGTTCTTTTGAAAATTTGTTGTAGTGTACTCTTTCATCTGGCCAAAGATAGTATTCATCTGGTTTTTTGGTTACAGCATCTACGATTGCGGCAATCTCAGGTCAAAAGATATTATGAATTGTTGCTAATGAAATATGCGTATCTTCGACTATATCATGTAGGTAGGCAGATATTACTTGATTAAATGTGATGGATGGGAACTCATGTATCAAAATTGATGCAACCGACTTGATATGTTCAAAATATCTTGTACCATCTAGCCTCGTTTGCCCTCTATGGAATGACTTTGCTATGCTATAAGCGATATTTATCAAATCCATCTTGCTTTTTTGCTCCCTTGGTGATAGTTTTGAAAATGCCTGGTCTTTTTTGAGCAAGGTTTTTTGTATTGCCTTGTACATTTGTTCAATTCATCTTTCTTTCTTAGCAGGGAGTGAATCATTCTTCATGGAATAATACTTCAAGAGCTAAAGCTAATTTTTCCTATTGTATATACTAAAAATACCATTACAATGCAAATTGTATTTTTCTTACTTTATATTATATTCCACCATGTCTCATCTCCCATATGTGTGAAATATATCGGATATTACTACTACCAATAGTTCATATTCGAAAGTGCTTTATACATGAGAGCAACTCCAGATAGTAGCTATGTGTTTGAGGCCATGAGAAGATACTGGATATGACCAGCATGAGAAGCAAGATGTTTTGATTAGAGTAGAGAAGTGAGAAGCTACTGTAGATATTGACGGATTTGATTATGTCTTGACCAGCAACATGGCCGTAGTAGTGCCAGTATGATCAAAGCATAATACAAAAAACACTTCTACATCAGATATGCTTTATATACATTTGGTTTATGCAGTCCCATATCACGTAGACCGCAAAGTTCACGCTACCAAAGAAGAGTCTGACAAAGCAAAGAAGGCATTGACCCCTGTGAAGAAAGTTCAACCTATTGTGAAAAAGGCAATTGCTGCTACCAAAGTACCTGCAGCAAAAAAATAATATTTTATATTTTTATTATATCACTATGGACGCTTATATAGCAAATATTGAAGATGAAACACTGGCGAATTGATACTTTAGAAAGGTTTTGTTTACTGGGCCGCATTTGCAATTAGTTGTGATGACATTGCAAGCTTGAGAGGATATATGAGAAGAGATACACGACAAAGAAGATCAATTTATTAGAGTAGAAAAATGACATGCTAAGGCAATCGTAAACTGAGAGGAAAGTGAGTTGACTGATGATATGGTTATCGTGATACCAGCAGGTGCTAAGCACAATATCATCAATCTTTCTCGTGAAGAAAAACTTCATTTGTACACGATATATTGTCAAAAACATCACCCAGATGGGACTATTCATGAGACAAAAGCAGACGCTGAAGCAGCAGAGGAACATCACTAAGATTATTTATATTTATTGAGTGTATATGACATTTTTTCAAACTAAAACGCGTCCAGAAGATTTTGTAGTGACTGAAATATTGGATGAAGAGCCGAGTGGTAAGGGAGATTACCACTATATCCTTCTAGAGAAAAAGGGGCTGACCACATTTTTGTTGATTGACCTGATGGTGAAAGATTTGGGGCTCAACAGAAATATGATCTGAATCGCATGACTCAAGGATAAACATGCTGTCACTAGGCAGTGGATATCTATCTTGAAGCGTGATGTAGCTAAGTATGTAGGAGGGATCAATGATCTTTTGGCGTGGATGCGCAAAAAAGGAAAGATTGTGAAGGCGACCTATGGAGACAAAATGTTGAAGCTATGAAACAACGCTTGAAATCATTTTGCAATCTTGCTCGTTGCGAAAAAAACTCTTACACAAGAGCAGAAAGATAAGATACAAAACTATCTTGTCACTATAGACAAAAAATGATTGCCAAATTATTTTGGAGATCAGCGTTTTGGTCATGGGTGAAATAATTGGAAAATCTGATATGAGTTGCTTGCAGGCAAGATCCGCAATATACCTGGAGACAAGAATACATTGGCAGAAAAACGTTTCAAGGTACAAGCATTTGCAAGTTATGTATTCAATCGTTATGTAGATGAAAGGATCAACCGCGGCTTGTTGTACGAGGTTTTGCCTTGAGATATCAAGAGTAGAGGCGATGAAATAGTCACTTGACCAATGCCAGGAGATGACTTGAAAATGGCAACGGGGAAAGCTGGAGATTTAGAAAAAGAAGTGTTTAAGAAGGTGTGACTAGAGGAGTCAGTGATGAAGCGTTTTGCATCATTTAGCCTTTTCGGTATCCGTCGTCCGATTATACTCTACCCCAAGAATATGAAGTTCTCATGGAGAAAAGAAGGATTGTTTTTGTCTTTTGATTTACCTTCATGAGCGTATGCTACAGTGGTAATAGATGAAATCGAGAAACTGTTGTCGTGATGAAAGTCACCAAAGACGTTTGTTGATAGCAAGAAAATCATAGAAGAGAAGAAGCTAGATATCAAGCCGGCAAAGAGAAAAAAAGTAGTAGCACCTGGTATCAATCCATATACGGGACAAAAAATAAATACTGATAAGGCAAAGAATAGAGCACGAAGGGCAGAAAAAAAAAGTAGTGAGAAAAGCAAAGATGGCTAAGAAATAATTTATTTTACTGTAAACTATATCGCGTGATGATTCAATCAATAATTGACTTTTTGTTACACCTTGTGAGTACAATTTGATATCCAGGAGTGGCACTATCTATGTTTATAGAAAGTTTTTTCGCTCCAATCCCATCAGAAGCCATCATGCCATTGGCAGGGTTCCTAGCTTCACAGTGAACTATGAATGTATTGGCACTTGCTATCATTTGATGAGTAGCAAGCTACCTAGGGACGCTCCCATTTTATTTTTTGGGATACCGAGGAAACAAAGATAGAATCCATGCTTGGTTGGCTAAATATGGGAAACGATTATTCATCAAGCCATCAGAAGTAGATACCGCATTTTCTCGATTTGCGAAATATGGAAAATGATTCGTCTTTTTTTGACGTCTGATCCCAATAGTTCGTACAGTAATATCGTTTCCAGCTTGATGCGTGAAGATGAAGTTTCTCCCATTTTCTCTTCTGACACTCGCATGATCTGTTCTATGGAGCGGTTTCTTGGCTACTTTGTGATTTTATCTAGGAGAAAATTGGAATACTGTATGAGCATTGATATGAAATTATGAGCATGTAGTACTTTATGTGGGGATAGTGTGTGTGGTGCTTTATGTTGTGTATTTGTTTTGGAATAGAAAAAAATAATTTACATGATAGTTGGTATTTCGTATTTTTTTCGTTCTAAGAAGTCGTATTGAGTTATCTGATGCTCTGCTTCTTTACTATCTTCTTCAGGCGTCAAAATATAGGTGCAAATATGTCAGTTTATGTATTGGATAACCTCTGCCATAGTTCAGAAACCATAAGTAAAATCTACTGGTAGTGTCGGAAGTACTTCAATAGTATCTTCTCGAGTTGTCTTTTCTTTTTGAACGATTGTCATTTTTTCTTTCTTTTCCCAATTTTTCAGATGCATTATTTCATGTAATAAGCTCAACATTGATCACAATCTATTTAGTCAGTTAGATGGATAATAGATTGGTTTAGGAACAGCATGAGGATATGTTCAGTAGCTGAAATTAACTCATCAGGTGAAATTTGGTCTAAATCATGTAAGTTGTTGTGCAAGATCTTTTAAAGAAATAGTTTGGGTATCGCTAGTTTCAATCAGAATATTTGCTCAATTTGGTCTGTTTACTTTGACCTCCCATGGATATTCAACTATTGTATTTTCAATTTTGTCGAGATGATCATGCAGTGTTGTTCGAAGATCTGTATTTATTTTTGATTGTACTCAAGTAAATTTACATTGTGTTGCACCCTCAAGAATACTTATTTCCTGATCAGACAACTTTTTTGGGGCAATGAGTGGGTAGGTTTTTGATACCATAATCTATTTTATATGATAATAAATTTTATTCGTTTAGTAAGTAATATCACTTCTGTATTGTATATACTCTACGCCGCAAGTCAATATTATGTTGCAATTGTGGCTAACATTGTGTACCATTGCAATTAGTTTTATTTAATTGAGCGAAGCATGAAGAAGAGTAAGGATATATCAGAATGATATTTATCTACTATCCAATACAATGAGAATGCTTTAGGGAATAAGAGGGAAAATGATAATGAGGATGAGATATCCTCTACTCACATTTTTCGCTATCGATGAGTAGCAAAAATTTCACCTTATACTACAGCGATACAGGATGTTAAAGATACATTATTAGGAGGGGATTATATGAGGTGTCTAAAAGCTGAAACTGAACAACAGATTCCCATGGCAATTTTGCTAGAAGATGGCGAGAAAATAAAGAGGAGAAAAGCCGTATTTAACTCTATGATAATTCCACCTACAGCACAAAAAAAGCTTGATGATTTCATGGCCATTGAGGATGAATTTGATGAAAATGGGAATTGGATACCGGCTATCCCATCTACTTCAGAGGATCAAAGTCCTCATTTTGAAGCTTAAAATAGCAAGCAGCAGCGACTTTCACATCTACCAGAGCATCGTGGTATCCAGTAATTTCTTGTTGCCACAGGTGAGTGTAGAGTTCGGAAAGTTTCGGTCGTTTGTATCATCAGCGGTTGTTTGGTATGCGGGTAACTTGTACTCACTCTTTCATCGTACAATAGAGAGATTTTTTGTAGGGGAGGGGAAGCTCGATTCTTTTGGCTTCCTGCTTGAGAATTCTTTCATCAAATGCGATGTTGTGAGCCACGTAAATATCTGCTGTATCAAAAAGCTTGTGAATATCCCATCGAATATCTTTTAGTGTAGGCGCATCTTTTACCATCTCATCAGAGATCCCGTGAACTGCTGTGGTCTCAGGCGGAATTGGGCAACCAGGGTTGATGAGTTTGTTGAGGAGACTAGTGCACTGTCGCTGAGCATTCTCGTCTTTTTCATAGAGCGCACAAGCTATTTGCACAATTCTTGCTGTACTGTCTACTCATGTCGTTTCTGTGTCGAACACCAATATTTTTTGTGACAGGGTGTCTTCTGGAGAAGTATGCTCGCATTGTAAAACATACTGATGAACTGCCGTATCTACCTTGATATCACTCTCTGAAATTGGTTTTACAAGTTTGATTCATTGCAATGA
Source organism: Candidatus Absconditabacterales bacterium (assembly GCA_039809345.1). GTDB lineage: Bacteria > Patescibacteriota > Gracilibacteria > Absconditabacterales > Absconditicoccaceae > JBDHUW01. The sequence continues at coordinate 9,961 of JBDHUW010000007.1, forward strand.
AGTACAGCGACTCAATGCTACATATGCTTGTCATGGCGCGAACATGCCGTTGCCGCTATCGATTATCATGGCTTTAAATGTTTTCCCTTGTGCTTTGTGGATAGTACATGCTCGTGCAAGACGAATCGGGAGCTGTTCAAATGTGCCTACGATATCGCTTTTTATGGTTTTTTCTTTTGTGTCATAATACGATTCTCTAATTTCTCGAACATGTGTTCAGGTTTCTACGATGGTATCGGTTCAGTATAATTGAATCGCAACTTTTATTTTTTCTTCATCTCCGTCTTCATCGAGTTCCTTGTATATCGTTTTAATCTGTCACAATGTCCCATTCATAAATCATTTCTCTGGATTGTTTACGACAAACATCACTTGTGCACCAACTTTGATTTCTAATTGATCATCGGTAGGGTAGGATGTCGCTGTGACTTTCCCCTTGATAGTGGCATATGAGTATACTGTTTCGGATGATAAGCGCTCAAGCATTTTGTTGTTTACATCATTTGCTCTTACGTTGGTCGTGGCGATATATATTTCTCATGGGTCTATGGTCTGTACACGCTGTACACGAGTGTTGATCAATGCGATATCATCTGATGTGTGTGATTGATTGCGAATGCGGTGCAATACCTCTATAAAATCTTTGTCTACTTGACGATACACTGTATCTAAAGTGTATGACACATATGAGAACAATGGATTGTTGAGTACATCTGCTGCAAAAAAATAAGGCGCACTGTACTTTTGAGAAAAATATTCATATTCTACATTTGATACTACTGGTGGCAACTGCAATAAATCACCAACCATAATAAGTTGCACTCATCAAAATGGCAAAGAAGAATTGCGTGCAGTACGCAAGAAAATATCAATACAGTCTAGAAGATCAGCTCTCACCATACTAATCTCATCAATTACCAAGGTCTCAAGTGCTTGATAGATCTTTTGTTTTTTGTGCCAAAGAGCTCTCTGACGAGCATCATCAGGAGTCACTTGTATATTAAATTTGAAAAAGGAATGGATCGTCTGTCATCATATCTGCATCGCAGCCACTCATGTAGGCGCTATAATAGCAATATTTTTCGCCTTACTTGTATACATTTCATCGATAAACCTCCTAATCAATGTAGACTTTCCAGTTCCTGCCTTCCCCAATAATAATATACTTTTATTTGAAAACTTCATCGCCTCTAGAGCTTTTTTGGCTATTTTATCTTCACTATATATCATATGTTCTATATACCAATCTGCATCGAATTTACCAGGTGAAAGATTGCATTAGTATAGGGTAGTGGTAGAGTGAGGGTAGTCGTTTCCGGCTTTACCCCATTTTTGTATGAAAAATATGTTGCTCAAATACGCATTGCCACAACTAGACATCATAGTTTTCAACAATTGCAGAGGAGGGGTAGTCTCATAGTTTCTGTTTTTGTATCAACTCCCCCAAGAAATATGATAATTATGATATAGTATTGTTGTGTGTAATAGAAGCAGGTACGAGTATACGCTCAGTATGTATGTAGTGTGTATTTGATATGCCGCTAGGAGTATCAAATTATGATAGATCAACTTTGCACAATAAATCTTGTCGAAAGTTGCCACTATATGAGTAAGTGAGTGTGCAACTTTCTCTCGCTATTGCAAAGTAAATTTATACAATCATGTGTAACAAATAATTTTTACACATACATACCTCAATCATGCCGCGCAAAACTATCAATACATACAATAAGAATACCTCATATCCAACATTTCAAGATATGGCGCTTGGTAAGGCTCAGGCCAATAAGGATAAGCGAGATGAGATAATTTCTAGTGGTAAACCATATGTGTGTCCAAAATGCCAGATTGCAAAGGTTCCAGATGAATTTGTCATACAATATATGACCAATGATTTGGTTTGATCGTATCGTTGGTTGTATGAATGTAAGGAATGTAAGAAGCAAAGAGTTGCTACAAAGAGATTATATAGTAGTAATACGATCCAGTGAGCCATCCAAACCATCTATAAACAGGTTTTACAGGCATCTAGAACGCTGAATTTGGCTTGTGATCTAGCCGAAAAAGACATACAGGCAATGTGGGACAAGCAGGACGGTAAATGTTACTACTCTGCCTCCCCTATGAGTTATAATTCTACTCTAAATAAAAAATTTCCAGAAAAAACAAAATATCAAGTCGTGCTTGATAAAAAAAATCCAGTATGATGATTTACGAAATCAAATTGTGTTTTGTGTTGTGCATTTATTCATAAAATGAAAGATTCTTTAGATGAGAAAGAATTTTTGAAGGTGTGTAAGGATGTGGTAAGAAATTTGTGATAGTTTATTCTTAGTATTTTGATATTTAAAATCTAAATTCCTTGTAGAAAACAATTTTACTTATTTTTTTACTATGAAAATTATATTTTCAAAAAGTTTGCTTAAAAGAGCATCATGATACAACATAAGTATAGATGATTTGGAAATCCGAATTAATAAGCATTTCCACAATTGTATCTTACTATGTTCACCATTCCCAGGTACTAATGCATATAAAGGGTATTATTCTGGTGTAGATAGAATTATTATGTTTCACGTTACTGATAAATGAGTTCTATACCCTGTTTATGTTGGCGATAAAAATGATGCAATTGCAAAGAATATTACCGCATCTCTTGTTAAGAATCATGCGCAACACTGGCTAGATATGTTTTTAGTTGATTTGCAGAATAAAGAGTGCTTTGTAAGACATATAAATAAAAAGTCATAATTTACTTGCAATCTTTTATATATATGCTATACTTTGTATAGCACTTTATATTATACTTGTATACAATGACTACAGCAACATCACAACTTAATATAAGGATACCTATGAAACTTAAACTTGCTGCACAAAAAACTGCTGAGACAAAAGGTATTAAACTAAATACTATATTAAATCAATTCTTATATAAATTTATAGAGAATCCTGATGTTGTTACGATCAAGCATGATTTCAACATGGAGGAAATTTTTGACCAAGGAGTAATACAATGACTTTCAACGCCTAAAGCCAAAAAGACATTGCGCAAAATTAACAAGTTGTTGGACGCGGTATAGAGTATAGCAACTTTGCCTACTCTTATAACCTATCCCACAAAGATTCAAAAAGCACCTTCTGTGTTTTGTAAAAGATGGGATTGTTTATTTCTATTGCCACGATGTTGCTTCCAAAAGAAATATGATAATAAAGTCAGTCAAATAATATGTTATCAGACTCTATATGTGTGTCTCCACTCTTAATAAATTTGATTTTATAAGATTCGCTTTTTACTGCTTTGGCGTATTTTTTAGCATTTTCAGATTCGATGAGAATATCTTTTGTGTTTCCTGTATGTTGTTTCCCGATACGTATAAAGTAGTCTAAATCGTGTCATGTATGATCCATAGCGTGTTGAATATCAAAAAAAGAATAATTCTCTTTAGAGGAATGATACTTGCTGTATATTAGTTGTAAAGCTTCTAATCACTCATAGTAACTAATCTTGGGTACGTCGTAGAATCCGATAAATGATTTCTCAAATATATCTTTTTGAGATTTTATCATAGTAATATTTTTCTTTATTGAGTCCTCTTTGCGCTCAAGCATACTAATGATTTCGTTTGCTGTGATTGCAGAGTAGGTATGTCCCCTCTTCTCTTTGTGGGACAAGAGAAAGGCTTTTAGGTGTAGTTTTTCTACAGTGTCGTGGATTGTTGATCTAGGAATATTAGACATTCTACTCAGTGTACTGACACTCAATTTCCCATACTTCAAGCATAAATAATATACCTGGCGTTCGGTCTCTTCAAGTCATAACTCTTCCAAGATAGTAAGTAGTTGTTCCATGGTGTTGTAAAAAAATATAATATAATGACGGCTCCCGCCGATACTATGATTATAAGTATTGTTGTATTGTTTGCAACATATTGATAGAATTATATCGTTTTATACCGTTATTGTATTCTAATGAACAACAACATTCCTTTTGACCCACTAAAATGAGATTCAGATGTATACAAAAAGAAAAGTTCACTCTATGAGACATTTTCAGAAGCAGAAGATTCTCCCAATAAAATTGTATCGTATCTTACGTGATTGGTAAAGGACAAAATAGTGCTTGATGTAGGATGCGGTACATGAAGAATGATTCCTCATATGGCTCCTCACTCTCAAAAGTATATTTGAATTGATATATCATCTAGTCAATTAGCGATAGCATCTACAAAAACTAATTGATTACAAAATGTTGAACTTATCTGTTCTTCAGCTTCTCGCATTCCTCTGCCAGATAAGTCCGTTGATGTTGTTTTGGCAACGTGGTTTTTGTGATCTGTTCGAGACCTTGATTTGAGGAGTAATATATTGATGGAAATGTATAGAGTACTAAAAGATGATGCGATGATTTATGTTGTAGAAAATGGAGCATGATGAGAGTATAAGAATATAGTAAGTCATCCATTGTTGACTAAAAAAACTCAAGAAAAGGTAGACCGGCTTTATAGTGCTTGATTTGAGCCATTAACCCATTTAGAATCATATTTTGATTTCAAAAATATAGATCTAGCTAAAAAAGTGTTTTCTGATTTGCGAAATAGTGATATAGCATCAAAAATTACTTCTGCTACAATACAGCATAATATAACAATATATGGCAACAGAAAGCACAATATCCTCTATACTACGGCATATGTTTTGAGAAATGCAGAACATGTATCAATTGATAAAAATCAGATTAAGAAATTAGCAAATAATTTTCAGATTTCTGAGGGAAATTATAATTGGATTGATGCATCTCCTTTCCCAATAGATGCTTTTGATAATGAGCAAAAACTTATGATAATGTGAATATTTAACACTATTAGCTTTTCTTATCGAGGAGACCCATATCGGCAAGTCACGTACAAATGAAAGACATACACAAGGTGATCACGAAGTTTATTGGCAAGCATTTTTAGGGCAATAGATGAAGGATACGACATACTCAATCCCACATTCCTTGCTACTCTCAAAAAAGAAGAGCTTAAGCATATTCTGAGATGAAATATAGAAATACCTTTGCTAGAAGAGAGAGTGCTATTTCTCAATCAATTATGAAAGATTCTAATAGACTCCTTTGATTGATCTTTTTCTGAGATAATACGTTTGGGACGTCAAGACGCGAGTGATATTCTTACTATCATAATAAAATCATTCCCTTTTTTCGAGGATACTCGAGAATACAAAGGGAAAGAAATATATTTTTATAAACGCGCTCAAGCACTAGTTGAATCTATGTATTCTATTTTGTGATCAAAGTGAGAATCGAGTTTGAAAAATATAGAGTGCCTGACGGCTTTAGCAGATTATGTTTTGCCTAATGTATTGAGGAATTTATGAATACTACACTATTCTGAGGAACTTGAAAAAATCATAGATACTCACACCCCTATTGTAAGTGGATCAGAACAAGAGATAGAAATAAGAGCGGCTACAGTGCAGGCTGTCTCTCAAATTAAGCATCAAATATTGTCTTTGGGAATTATGGTTACTTCATTACAAATAAATGATTATCTGTGGCTTGCTTGATGAAATGTAGACTCCCCATTTCATAGGACTAGAACAACTGCATATTAATATGATACCTACACAGCGAAAGCAGTTTTATATAATTTCTCACATTCTCCTAAATTTTTGATGTGATTATAGATCATTCAAGAAATATTCTTTATGCGGATATCTATTGGAATGTTGTTGGTTGGGTCACGATCTACTTTTTTGAGCTTGGTGGCTACGTCCATCACAGGTAATACATGCTTGTCGAAGTATGGCTCTATGTTGACAAAAAATAGGCTATCATCATCCCCGTCTAATAATTTAATCATGTGATATATCCCTTTGTGAAATTTTATCTCTTTTTTTGTCCTTTCCTCATTTGTAGTCCCAAATACGACTACCAATCATCAGGCATTAATATGCGATTTTATTTTGTCATTGAGAGCTTGTATTTTGCGCTTATTTCAATGAATGTCGCCAATAAAATAAAAATTCTCTGCTCCATATGTTTTGCAATATCTTTTATAGTCCGACTCGATAGATGGTAAAAATAGTACATCTTGTCTGTTTAGTAGAGATCTGAGCATTGATCAATCAAGTATTCATGGGTGGTTTGCGACTACTAGACCTGGTTTTTTTTGCATTTCTTGTAGTTCGTCCTGCCCCTCAACTACATTGGTTTTGAAAAAACATGTGTTTACAAAAAGCCTTGCTATCTCCGTAGAGTTGTTACTAATGCTTTTTAAAAATGCATAAGAATTTTCTAATACGCCTCCACGATATTTCCTCAGTCTTTCAAATACCGCTTTTTTGAAGTTTTCTGGAAGAATGAGTTTAATGCCTTGTCGGTATTTTTGGAAAACGCCAAACTCTTTTGGGATTTGTACCGCATTGGATTCTGATTTTCGTTCAGGGGTTGTATTGATAGATTGCATGCAAACTGTAAACAATAAACATACATTATAGTGATTATACTCATTTTTTGTCAATCTGTCAAATTCCCTCGCCTAATTGCTCTTCCTAATAATCTCTCTCATTTTTTGCAAAAAACTATAGTTCTCATATAATTATTGTATTTGTTTATATATAAAGATAAAAAATGAAAAAGGTGTTGATAGGAATGATTATATTGGGGGTGCTTTCTGTATGATGATATTTTGTATATGAGAAATATCTTTCAATTCCCCAGCCGACATCTCAAGATAGTATGTCGCAAATAGTTAATAGCTCAGAACCAACTAGTATAGTAGTCGATAATATACAAGAATCTACAGGCACTGTAGTAACATGAGAAAAGATATCAGATCAACTTCCAGCCAGCAATACTTGAGAAGAAGTGAAGTATATATTTACGACTGGGATAGTAGCTACTGGTATTTCAAATACTGGTATGGGAATTATTACTTCTGGATTGGTTTCTTCTTCTCCACTCCCCAAATCTTCGTCTCCCCAGCTCTTCTCATGTTTTGGTAAGCAATATATTAAACCATCAGATTGTCGTATCAGGTTCTATGTAACTAAAGACAATAAATGAAGTGATGTTTTTTTGATTAAAAGTAGTTTCATGTATTTTGGCACATTCACTGGTAAAGTTGGTAATTGAACCCCAGCTCTTGATTTAATAAAAGGATATGTGTCCGTATACGATTGAGATACTCTGCTCAAAAAAACAGAATTGCGACGCATGGATAAATCTGACTTGAAAGATGAAGAGATAAAAGCAGAGACAAATTATAGCCCGACTACCCCTAGTGAATATCAGTTTTTTATGTGAACATATGATCCAACAGTATCAGCCAGCAATGACATGGTATTCTCAGTCGAATATGAAGATGAGACTGGCACGCATCTAATATGATCAATTAGATATAATAAGGATGCATGAATCCTTACTAAAGATGAAGATGTTGATGGAGGTATCAAACAATATAAGGATATTACTATATATTCGCCAATTCACACCTTAAATCTTCCTGCCCCAGAAAATACATTAAAAATTGAAGTAGAACGAAAGAATGCAAATAAATCATTAACATATCCACTGAAGAAATTTGCTAGTTTTGATAAAACATTTACGACAAACTTACAATTAGATTATGGAAATATAGCATCATGAAAAAATGATTATACTTTCATTTTTTATATAAATAATGGAACTATTGCCAAAGCCACTTTGACTCTAAATACATATTTCAAAGAGTGTGTATTTGGGAATACCATAGTTGGATACGCTAATATGTGTATTCAATCACCTGATAAAAAATCTATACTTATTGGGAATATTGATGACTCTAATACAGATCAGCCATATCTATTAAAAATAAACAATCAATGGCGTAGCAGCACTGATATAAGCATATTGACAACTACTGCGAATTGAAAATCTCACCTAACGATCAAAAATAAATATAAGCAAGATAACAACAATGATGATGGTAGCTGGAATGGGATAGTAGATATTTATGAAAATTGAACAAAAATCGTTTCTGATTTTCCACTACTGTGAGTTTGATGTGAGTGGTGATGATGGTGTTATATAGAGAAACTTGCTAACATCACTTATATACCATGATTATCATTGGTATCTACCTCATTTTGAACATTTATCAATAGCGAGGGAGTGCCTCGATCAGAACCATGATACTCGTATTATGACATATTACAAAAAAAATCTCTCATACATTTTACTAGACCAGACAATAGTATTAGATATTGAGATGAATTTCAAGATGTTGCTGCCTCGCTTATGTATTGAGATAAAATTTACTATTTCTTCCCATATGTTACTAGCAGAGATATTCCTGGTTCAGAGTATACTTCAGAAGATTGAGATCACTTGTACAAAGAGGAACAGATATATCATGGAATCGTATATCAGATCACTAACCTAAAGTGAATCATCCTTAAAACATGAAAATTAACCGTAGAAAACCAAAAAGCTATTTTGTCACGCTCAGACATGTGATATCATGTCTCTTCTGACAAATGACCAGTTCCTAAGATTGGTTCTGAATTACAGTTTGATTCAAGAAGATTTATATTTACTGTGTGAGATAAAAAGTTTAATTGGAATATTGATGCATTAGAAAGTCAAATTTATAATTCGGATGCTGAGTAGGACTACATTATTTCTTCAATATTTTCCTGCTCTTCATTGGGTACGTCTCCAAATCAACCCATTGGATTCGTGATCATTGTGTGATATTCAAGATTTGTCGAAAGAAAGAGGAAAAACGTATATGTGGACATCATCATGAAAAGAAGTAAGGAAAGAATTAGATGATTCTGGTTTAAACTATCGCATTAGTGTAGATTGAAAAAAATGGGATAACACTTTGCCCAAGGAGAATGTGTTTACTGCACGTGTAGAAGTACGTGGTGACAATGTATTTGGTATCAATAAGGATAAAGTCTTTTTGAACGATAACGTTTTGCAGTTGCCTGTACCTGATGCTTCTTCTGACATCTCGATCAATGATGTACAATATAACAATGATACACACAACTGGTATGTCGCACGTTGAACAAACCTCTATGTTTGAATAGGGAATGAAACTATTGAAACTATTCAGCTGCCGCATCCTTCTCATAAAATATTCGTTAGTAAGACGGGCGAAATTTCATGTATTTTGCGTGAAAAGGGCGGAAGAAGTTACTTTCTTCGACAAAATGGATTTTATACACAAATGGGGACATCTGACAGTGGAGAAATAAATTCATTGGTATTTGATCCAGTGAGTTCAACACTTACAGGTAAAATATCAGATTCATCTACATCTCAAAAAATTAATGTTTCTTATTCATTGAATCCCAATGCTCATGAGGTGTATGAAAAGAATCAAGCTGGTACTCAAAAGAAAATAACTCAGGAGAAAATTCTTGAACTTCTGGCTGGTGAGTGAATAGAAACACTTGAAGATATGAAGGCTATTCTTCTTCGTGCGCAACAAGCTTCTTGATTAGAAGTAATGAATATGAGGTTACAAAAAGACCTTGATAGATCTGAAGGTAATAATCAGAATCTTATGCAGCAAATATGAAAGCTTCAAGCAGATAAAAAATACTATGTTGAGTGAGTGGAGACACTTTTAAAAAAGATTAAGAATATTAAAGAAGGGATTACTAAGCAGAAAATACTATTTACAAATAACCTTTTCAGTATTTCTGAGCCAGCGCAAAAAGAACTAGGGATTCATCCCGAAGAAAATTATCCAGTAGGTGTGGTTGTAAAGGATGAGGATAAGAATCTAGCATCTGTTTCAGCCCAAGATATTACAATTTCTAATAATAGTCGTTAATATTTTTCTTGAGTATAAACTAGGATGAAAAATAGATTTACAGTATAAAATCATCAATTGAAGTTATAATAGTATGATTAGGATAGCGCTGGATGATTGATGGTACCATAGCGTTCTCAGATTCTTGTCTTTGACGAATCTCCTCAGTCTTTTCATCACTATAGCCTCTCTCTTGCGCTCTAGTGATGATGTTATGTCTTAACTGCTCTGATGACGGTTTCACTATCGTAAGGCTCTTATAGTCGTAATATATCCCTCTTAAAAGGTTTTCTAGAGACACATCTATGTATACTGCGCCAAATTGTTTCATGACAACAAAATAGTCGCGAATGGCAAAACCGTAATATGTATCATTCAGTTTATAGACATCAAAAAAATCTCATTGTGCAAATTTCTTCGCAAATTTTTCTGGAGATATAGCTAATTGCCCATGTCTTACTTGTATACTATTGGGACTAGTTTTATATGATATCAAACTTGGAAGATTATACTTTTGCATAAGAGTTGATTTCCCTGCGGCTGTAGTTCCAGTAATAACATGTAGGTGTGAAAGCGGAAATACTGACTGTTGTTGAAAAGCAAGTCACTTAGCTAAAAATGTAGTATACAGTTCTTCTAACTTATCTAGCATCTGTCTTGTTTCTTACAAGGTAACTACCTCAACTAAAATCAATACATGCTCATGTACTATAGTAATTCTCTTCTTCAATAATAAAACGTAGTAATGAGCATAACCCATCAATAGGTTTACGCACAAGTTTCATAGGAGATCTCTTATAAAAATTTTCTTCTTGTTCTCATGATTTTGCTGTAATAACTGGCCCCATATCTATTCATAGTATACATACATCTGGGAAATCAACAGCAAAGGTTTTGAGATATGATTTTAGGATATCCTTTGACATACTATAATACAAATACCCTGGCTTTGGAGCGTCTGTACCTGCATCTGTAAAAAAGAATACTTTACTATTGGAGTTCAGTGTAATAGAACGCAACAGAGTAAAATAATTAATAACATTAATAGAAAAAATACGAGTAGGATCATCATGATCACTATTTTTTTCATAGATGCTTGATAAGAACAGCACGGCATCAAATGAATAGTTTTTGAGAGCATGTATACATGATGCGATTGATTCAGGAGACAAGAGATTAAGTTCTAGAGTGTTATCTCATTGCAGTGGTGAATCATAATACGTACGAAATATAGTATACTCACCTGCATAATGTTCGGCAAATGCTAAACCAACTTTGGATGTCCCACCAATTAAGAGTACGTTTTTTTTAGCGTGATTCATGAAGAATAATAGCGCGGATAGTAGATAAAAGTATATCTAAAGTGCGTATCTTAACGCGAGATATAGGCTGATGGCCACCATCAATTGGACATAGGATAAAGTATTTTTTCGTGGCGGGCACTATATCAGGTTCAAGAGTAAATCATACACGTAGGTTAATTGATATACACTCTTCAGATGTATATGATGATAATTGAGAGTGGGAAGTGTTTTCAACGACATATATAGCATCATAATTTATTGGTTCATCAAGGGCGTCTTGCCGAATAGTATCTATACTGATACAACACTCATATGATGTGGTAATTTTTGAATATTGCAAACTAGCTTCTTCATCAATTGTCTGAATAAGAGAAAGATTGGGATTTTCATAACACAATTTTGATGCAACCCAAATACCAATATTGTTATCTAAGTAAGGTCATGTCAACCATTCTTCATCCATTGTATACATAGCTGGGAATTGCAAAAAGTCACCATGTGACAATTCTTCATTATTTTCCAATGTTAGCGTATAATATGATCACTGCAAATACGACAAAGATACAGAAAGTGTTTTTTTTGTTGTAGTACTATAAAGAGTTTTTTGAGAAATCGCGATATCTTTAGGAATAGTCCCATAACACAAAACAATATAAGTATGATCTTTTTTAGACTCAAGTATAAAAAATCACACCCTGTCTTGATGAGCACTCAGACAGATTCATCCTCATCATCAAGATGACAAAGCAGGTTGTGTATAGAGATCGTAAAAATCTTTGAGTAAAGGTATTGATGACATGAGCAAATCAGCAAGACTAGAAGTATATATCTACCATATTATATTTCATTATTGTTTTTGCAACATCTAACTAGGCGAATCATACATACCATCATGATACCAAAACTGCCTAAATGAAATCTTATCTAATGTAGTAGTATCGGGGTCTTCCTTACGTCTTGCATATAGCAAAGGACTTCAAACAGATGCATCAATAGTATTTGTAGATCATAATGCAAAAGAAATAGACTGATAGAGGTCGTGATCCCTATCAAATCACATAGCTACATGACCATCTTTTGTAGTTGCCTCTCACCAAAGATAATAAAACATTGTTTCATATAAGGACTTCGCATCTAGTCATAATTTATTAACATATCTTTCTATTGCACCATCAATAACATCTTCCTTACTTTTATCACGTAACTGCTCTTGATTCTGACGTTTCCAGGTATCTATAATAGCTTTATCAGGTGTGGGTGAAGATCAAAGTACTCTTCCCATATCATTTCTTGTAATATGATAGGCGACCTCAGCAAGTTTGTCATTATTATATTCAGCAAGTTTATAGACATTCTGATGCTGCCATTCATCTCCATATAATTTGATGAGTCTATTTTCTACTTCTTTCGTGTGGTCTAATGTAGATGCTACACGAAAACGATCTCCCTTACAAGCAGCTTGCATACTAGCAAGATGATCTTCTAATCAGTCATGTAAATCTTCAAGTTTTCATTGTGTAATATACGTGTGAAAAATTGAAGGGAATACTGCATTAAGTCAGTATTCATCTCATCATGGTTGCAAAAACTGTACACTAAAATCCTTCTTGATATTGTCAAAAAATCATAAGATAGCATTTTGTAATCTTGCGAAAGTTTTTGTATTTATCTTACTTGCAAGATGATGTTTTCTTTCTGGTATAGCATTGCCTCGCTCTCTATGTGCACAAAGAAATGATGACGCCTCAACTTTGTCTTTAGCTGAAAGAACATTGGTAATAAAACGCGTAAAGTTTACTGTATTATTTCTTCCATCTTTACTCCATCCAGTATTTGTATCAACATAAAATAATAATATTGCATAAAAGATTGAGCCAAACTTCATATGCTCATCATCTAAAACATCAAGTAAGTCCTTATCTGTTCTCTTAATAGTATTTCTTACTTCATATAAGGCATTTGCTATTTGTTTAAGATGAGGATGAGAAGATTGTACACCAAAAGTATGTAATATCTGATTCATAGTCTCTAACCCTTTTGTACTTTTATAATCTGCAATAGTTTTAATCATATCAGTATTTTTGACTGCACCAGAAAAATCTTTACTATGTACTCATAGTTCTTGAACAGTATCTGTTCCGTTTTGGATATCATAGATCTTTATTATACTCATGCCATATACCTATATGATAGAATTTTTGTATTCTACATTATTTAAGCATTAAGTCAACCATAAGTGTATTGGCTTATAACCTACCCCCTAATCTTCATCAACGAATCCTCGCCTTTTTGCAAGGTACGATGTGTCGTGGCCGAGGTGATGACAATGCCGCCGAATTTCTCGTTCAATTTTTCTATCGTTTGGTAGATTTTTTGTGAGGTTGAGGGTTTATCGAAGAGGGAGGGTTGATTTGTGTTATATGAGATATCGGACAAGGTGACACCTGTGGTTCTGTAGGATTGGCGAGGTGAATAGATAATCGCAAACAACTCTTTCACCTTGTTCAACAACACATCTCTGTCAGCAGTGTGTTGCGGAAAAGTATGGATATGCTGGAGACGACGAAAGTTTTGGAGTCTACATGAGATACGGATTGTCTTGGCGACACCTTTTGCAGCAATCAACTCTCTATATGCTCTCTCAAAGTTTTGGACCAAGTATGCTCGCAAGAGTTCTTTGTCACTTGTGAAATGCGGATGAAAGGATTTGGTGCGTTCAATCATTTTTTGGTGCTGTGGTTTTTTGAGACTGATAGCATTGATACCATGGAGTTCATATCGAAGCTTGAGTCATGAGCCACCCATCACGCCTTGGACATACTGCATCGATGCATGGATAAAATCTGCGACTGTCTCGCATTGCGCCAATCTCATCGCTCGCTTAGATGAGATAAACGGAATTTGGGTAATATGCTCATGCCCTACCCTCGCCAGCAACTCAGATGCATCTGTCATCACCATCACACCAAACGGTTTGCGTAATCATGCACAGATCTTGGCAATAATCCTCGTCGGCGCCACGCCAATACTCACCGATATCCCAAGCTCATCATACACACGTTGCTGGATAGCTCTCGCACGATTTTCGTATCGTGTATGCTCATCGCCATGTATCTGCAAATGATGCGTGATATCGATAAACGCTTCATCAATACTATATACCTCTATATCATTTGCTTCCTGTGCAAGCACTGCCATGACCTGTTTCGAAATCTGTTGGTAATAGGCCATATCAGGTTTGACCAACACAATATCATTGCCCAAGATTCTTTTGGCCTCTCGTGCAGGGGTCCCTGTTTTGACACCTCTGGCTTTGGCTTCATAGGTTGCCGCCAACACAATATCCTCATCCCTTGCCACACAAACACACTTCCCTCTCAGCTCAGGACGTCTGGCTACCTCACACCCTGCAAAAAAACTATCACAATCAACAAGTGCTCGACGTTGGGTGCTTAGAGGGAGAGATGGGCCTGGCATTGGAGAGAGTTGGGGCGAATAATAAACAGTATATATAAATGGTATATTTGTACCATATAATTTCAATAGAGATTTTCATATAAAAAAACCTCAGGACTGAAAAATCCTGAGGCAAACCATTATTGTGCGATTACTGCTTAAATGTGTTTTTGTTTTGTTATATAGGGGCAGGCCTCGCTATAAAACATTACCCATAGGTTTTTTAGCGTTATAGGGAATTCCCAGAACACTTTTTTTATAACCCATCCAATGCCAATTAATACATAGATGCTTATTGTAAATAAGCAAAACCACGTCCACCTGTTTTTGAAAATCCAGGCTGCAATATCCTTTTTCATTTTTTCAAACTTAGCGATTTTCATTCCCCTCGCTATTTCAGCATCCTTTCTCGCTTTTTCTCGTGCGGTTTCGTTCTTTAGTGCATCTTGATATGATGCTCCGTTTAGGATATCCATAATTATCTTGTAATTGGTACAGCCAGCTTCATCCGCAGATTTTAAATGTACATCATTTTCAGGCGTCCATTTTAATAATATGGTTCTCCCTACATTGTAGCTTTGATTTCCAGCCCAGCATGTAATGGATTTGATTCTGGTCAGTATGTCTTGTTGCATCTCTTCTGTCTGATGCAAGAAGAAGGGGTTTTTCATTGCTGTTCTATATGGGAGCATCTTCCAACTTGACTTCCCAGCTTTGAATTCTTGCTGGCTTATTACTGCTGCAATGGCTCTTCTTTCCCTTAGAGACTTTTTATATTCATGTGTTTCAAATGCTGCAATTCCAGCAATGATTAGAATGAAAAATCCAAACATCCCTAATAGGCTAAGCAAGATATTAGAATCAAATGACCATTGAAACGTACTCGGAGCTGTATACCAAATAATACCTGCGCTGGAACTAATTGCGAGCAACATATATCTCCATATTTTCTTATACTCATCCTCAAATCGCTCACTGAGGTCAATAGCTAAATTCATTACAACCATCAGCTTGTAGGCGGCAAATAACATAATGCCTGTTAACAAAAGTATTAATGAGTTTGTTTTTAGGAACATATAGCTTGTAGCAATAACATCTTTCAGCCCATCTCCAATTTTTTTTATTATTGCAATTATTGCATCAAAATGTACTTGAATCCACTCTCCTATAAGCCATATAAAAAAACATATTACCAGGATAATGCAAATTATACCAAGTGATCTTAGTATTTTGCCTATGGTTCTGAGATATGGGGTTATTGAGTTAACAGTTTGCAGCCATCTCATCTTCCACTTTTCTTTTTGTTCTTCTGACGGGTCAATCATTTTTTTGAGCAACTCCCCAATAACATGGAAAAGCAACTTAACAGCTGCTATCAAGCACCAGATTGGAGTAATACACCCTATTGTTATGAGAGTAATGATGGCTGTACTTTTCATTATATGCCACAGCCCATTGAAATCCATATTAATTGGAGCATTAAACCATAGAACCACAAATGTTACAGGGCTTACTACCCAGAATATAAAATGTCTGGCTAGTGTTGCCCAAAACCCTGGGCATACATGTGGTTTTAACTCTACCTTTTTTGATGGAGACATTACATAATTGCTTCTGGCACTTTTGTAAAGCCACCAGTAGAGGCCGTTTTCCTGATTCACAACGAAATCATTGATATGGTTTTTTACGGACAAAAATCGAGTAAACGATTTATTCGCAATTACCGTATCATCATTTACCCCCTTGGGGTACAATGCGAAACCAAAATCGATCCCCAATAAATTATATGCCCATGCACTTTTGGAAAGGTACCTATCCCCTGCCATAGTTTGCTGATCATCGAACGCCCACATTTCTTGCAGGCTTTGCTGTGAGCGTATGAACCCCACGATCATATACAGAAGCCGAGACAGCCACAAAAGTGGCTTCATGACTTCCGGTAGTTCTCCTCTCTGCACTTGTTCATAAGTATTAGAGAGGGCAATTAATTGATCTGTATTCATCCTGCGAAGGCAGGCCTCCATGCATTGTAGTGAGGTTTCATTTGAATTGGTTGGTGCAGGGAAGTCGATGTTTCCCCTCCAAAGTAATGCACGCAGAACCTTAACCGGTAAGAACTCCATCATGGCTATTATCTTGATGTAAACATCGGTTTCACCATCGTTTATGATGGTATTCAGCCAGTTTCTCACCTCCGCTCCAGGTGGTGGTTCTTCAGTGAACCTGAGTTGTGTGCGGATGAATTGCCAAAACAGCAATGCTTTTGCAATTCTCATTTTTTTTCCACTCTTGGGTGTGTACTGCCCTCCCATATTCGTGTAAATTTCTCTTAGATTTGCTGGTTTGCAGTACGCCAGCCATTTTTTTTGTAAATTCATAAAAATTTGTTTTTGTTTGATTTTTGATTAATTACTGTTAAAGACATCGAAGGATGGTATTATATCTAATCGGGGCATAAATGTCAATGATTTTTGTTGGTGGAGGATTTGGTTATATACTCGTTTTTTTACTTCCTATATTCTCTCAATATCGGGTCACAAGCTTGATGCAGTTTTGTCATATGAAAGTAATAATATTGTACCTTACCGATGACAAATTACAAAGATAAACAGCGCTCCCATTGTAGCATAGGGAAATAAAACTTGAATTTACAATACGCGCAATATTCATATTTCCTCTGGGAATCTCATATCTGAAAGATTTATATTATACTTGTACCCTAACAACATAACTTCTTTTATTATATTGCTGTGATGTGTCGCACAACAAAGACACTATATAGCAAAAGACAAAACATACTCATACACTTCATCTAAATCAAATCACTCTAATCAAAAAACTACAGGCTGTAAGTCTGTTTCTATCTGCTTATGGAGTTGTTGACGAACGATATCATGTTGTATAGTAATTATTCAACCTGCTTCTTTCACTTTATCATATATAAGTTCACGGATAGTCATAAAATCAAATCATTTCTTTTGTGCATATCGAATATCATAAAAATCGCGAATTGCTGGTATGTTTCTTGTCAATGTTGCTCTCATCTTTTCTGCCATTGCTTCTTCCAATGACATGCATTTTATAGTTGTTTGAGAGAATAATGGTGCTCCAGTTAAAACATCATTAAATACATCTTGAATAGGTAATATTACTGGTGTACGAGAAAATGATACATATGTTTTGATATCAAAAAGGATTGTTTGTTCCGTATTTGTGATAGCAGATATATATTGCCGTTTCATTCAACCAAAATGGTTTGTATCTCTTTTGCGTTGATCTATACATACTAATCATAATTCACTACAGATTTTTGTAACATCGTCAAAAAACTCTTGAATGACAATTCCTCTTCATGTTCTATTTTTTTCTCCTACTACCAAAGAAAAATCAAGATCTTCACTTAATCTATAATATCCAAAATGACATTTATTCAAACACGTTCATCCTTTGAAAATATATTTTTTATCAAGTAATGCAATTTTATGAAGGATTATGGTAAGATAGAAATCTTTTTCTAATGTAGTAGAATCTCGTCATTGTGTATTAATGGCAGCAATATACTCGCTTCCATTGCTTATGTTGTATTGTTCTCGAACCGTTGTCATATTAGCATATTGACACGATATAAAACTGTTTTAGATGCATATGTCTCTGCCATTTTATGCAGTTTTTTCTGATCAATATTGTTTGGTTGTTGTTGTAGAAATTCTAGACTATTTCCATCGATAATCATTTGAATAAGAGCTCTTTCAGGTGTCATAATCATAATTTTCTCGTGTGCAATAATAGTCTCTTTCATACCTCGAAAAAAAGATGGCCTTACCTTTTTGAACATATATTTTTGACCTTTAATATCTTTTTCGCCTAAATATACACTTGTATACAATGTCATATAGTTTGGAAGTTGTGTCGTGAAGCCATACATATTGTATACATTCATACCACCAAAACAATATTGTACTCATTCACAGTATAATTTACCTATGACATATGGATTCACAAATTCACGAGACTCTAGATTAAAATAATATACTCACTTTTTTAATGGCTCTAAAAGTTTACGTTTACACATTTCTGCAATACTATACCCTGGTGTTTGCGCATCAATAATTTTCTGCAAAAAATCCTTTTTAATAATAGGTTTCTTGTAATAAACCAGTTTTGACCTAAGGATATCTACATTGCCCATGTTTTTATCTGTGTTATAAAAAGTAACTTATCTTACTTTTCGTATCACAGTTTGCAAGAGTAATATTTTACTCAGATAATCAAATACAAATATTATATGCATAATCCTTATAGCGATGATGCGTGTCAATTACAAAGAATAAACTAGGACAAATTTTTACTTTCGAGATGCTATTGGGATATAATAAAGATAATTTATTTTTATAGGAAAGTATAATGAATAGATTAAATACGGCAGATGTACATTTCACTAAAGTTCAATCACTTTGTACAGATCATGAGAAACAACTCTATGATGTTTTGTCAAAAAATCTTGATACATACTATCATGATCAATTTGTTATATGTCCCAAAGTAAGAATTGTTGATATGGTTACACAGACAGATGAAAACAAAAGTATCTGGAATAGAGTTACATCAAGACATGTAGATTTTTTGCTATGCAAAAAACATGATTTACAACCAGTATTAGCTATTGAGTTACAAGACCCTTATCATACTACAAAAAAATGAAAATATAGAGATTTGCTTGTGCACACAGTATGCAAGAGTGCATGACTTAAACTACTACCTCTTTGGACTACAGATGAACAGAAAGTATGAGATTTTTTGAAGAAAAAGTTGGGTGGGTAGAGGGTAGAATTCGTTTCTTAATTTCTCCATAAATCTTCACCATAGAAATATACACACTTCCCTCTCAGCTCTGGACGTTTGGCTACCTCACACCCTGCAAAAAAACCATCACAATCAACAAGTGCTCGACGTTGGGTGCTTAGAGGGAGAGATGGGCCTGGCATTGCGTATCAGAATAAAAATAAATGGTATTTTTGTATCATTTATTATAAGGATTGCAAGGGGTTAGAAGCTCTTAATTTTTCAAGTTACATAAATTCATACACAGCATTATAAACTCATTTGCTTTTGCAAAAAAATCATCTTCTTCTTGAGAAAGATCTTTAACTCAATGAAATGTATTATTCCTAAGTCTATATACTCGAACAAGCAATCACTTGATAATAATAGCATTATCACAACTAACTAACATTTCATCAAAATGTTTTTTTAAATTATTTCTCGTAAATAATAATTTAATTCTTTCAGGATGTGTTTTGTATCTTTCAACTACAAAATTATGTATATTATGTATATTATCGTTATCTATCTGTAAGATAATGTCATTTGACTTATTCTCTCGATTTTTTTGAAAGTCTTTTTTAAACAATTCTTTTTCGAATAAATTTCGTATAAAGAAAAAATTTATAATACTAGGAATTCTGATTTTTAATTCTTCCCAATTATTTCAATATGGGTTTAATTTTTTAAAAAGAAACTCATTCTCTGCATCTAATGTCATAATTAAATAACTTAATTTTTAAAAACGATCATGTATATAGCTCACAGCTTCCTCAATAGTTAATGCTATAGAAGATGCAGTTCTTCTAATATAAAACTCTGTCTTGCCATTCATCGTGAAATATATTTCTTTTGAAGATGGGCGAACATCAAAAATCAATATTTGTTTATCTCATATAGTTTCAGCCTTTACTACAATGAGTGCATATGATTGAGAAAAATGTGTTTTAAGCAGATTATCGACATCTAAAAGTAGAGAATCTATTTTTTTATCAGAAAATAAATCGATATCATTTTGAAGTCATAAAATCTCACTATCATCACCTACTCATACAAATAATTTTCATCATTCTGAATTAAGAAATGCGGCAATCGTTTTAACTACCTGATACTTTAATTCGTCATTACGTCTATTTTGAAAAAGATCCCATCTGTATGTTGATTTAAATTCGATGTTGTAGTTTTCTCCCCCTTGGATTATCTTCATAATACTAGTATCTTCACTTTCTTTCTCAGGGTTTTTAATACTTTCAACATATTTTTTAATTGCTAAAATCATACGTTTTCTTCTTTCTTCGAGGAATTGTTCATAGGGCAAATCTGCAAAATGAGGAGGTATTGCATTCTGTTCTAAGTTACTAGTCCAATCAATTTCTCAATTTTTTGAAAAAATATCGACATATTCTCTTGGTGATTTATTTGATATAGTTTTATTGTCGCTATTATATGCATATACCTTATTTGCTATTTGATTTATATCTTCCTTTTTAATTCCATTAGCACCATATGTAGACAAAAGATAATCCCTAGGGAAAATATGATGCAAATCGATATCAATCTTCTCTCAGAGAGATTCTTTAGTTACTAAGTCAACAAATGACTTACTAATAGGAAGATTTCTAAAAAGTAACGGTTTATGAGCATATACTTGCGCAGCGGTATATCCAATAAATAATGGTGACCTAATAGAACTTGTTACAATATTTTTAGGGAATGTTATATTCCATATATCTCATGTAAGTAATGTATCAATTTCAGATTGCAAGAATGCTAAAAATTCTTCTGCCGTCTTAATCTTTTGTAATTTACCGAAGTCTTTTGACAATACTGTTTCAAATGAGTTAGATGCGTATTTTTGTGTTAAAAACATTGTCACATAATAGTATTTAATTATATGGTTTAACTGTTGAAAGTTCATGCTATACTCATTCATTCCAATAAGATAAAATATATAACATGCAATAACTAATGATTGTTGTGATACTAAATTGGCATGAATAAATCATACATCTTTTAATAGTACCAAGAAATTGGCTCGTTGATGTTTATCTGTGACTAATCATATTACTTTATCTAAAGATTGAAACTCTCCTGTTTGTCATTTAAGGAAATTATATGCATCTTCTAGCTTTGCTCTTTTGAATCACACTCAAATTAGAACCCTTACAACTTCATCAGCTCCTAATATAGCTATATCATTTCTTTTTTGAGTATACGATGAAAACTGTTCCACAAGTTTTCTTCACTCTTCTCGGTATACAGACATTAATGTTAGTATGAAATCTGAGTTGTTGAGTACTTTCCCTTTGCTATTTATTCTCAGAAATATTTCAGAAACTACTTCAATAGGTGTTGTTTTAAAAATCTCTATACATGAAAAAGTAACATTTTTGATATTATGGACTCTTTGAATACGTTGAGCAATTTTCTGTTCCATATCTATGTTTTCTCAATACTTCTCTTTATAGTTAGCAATATATGAGTTAGATATACCCAAGAGATCATCTCATTGTAAAATTGCTTTGATATCATAAATCCAATCTTGTCATCTTTCAGTTCAAGCATCAGCTACTTTAAATGTTTCTTCTAATGGGTTAAAAGAAATGGTAATTGTCTCTGTTGATCAATCTTCTTTTTTAACTTTGAATCATGTAATTGAAGCATATAAAGCAGTAAGTCTTTGCTGTCAATCAATTACAACATATTGAGGTATTTTTTTAAGTTCAGAATCATTTCCAAATGCTCTAGTTTGTTGTTCAGTTTCATTTTCGAGGAAAATAATAAGACCTGTAGGATATCATCTATACAAACTATCAAATAGATCTCTTACACGAGCTCTATCCCATACATAAGGTCTTTGGAGTTCAGGTAGTCATATATTGTGACTATCAATACCTTGCACTAATGCGTAAATAGGTCGATCTGTTTTTTTGAATATTTGACTCATAACTAGATATAATATATAAAATAAGTTACTTACTTATTCAAATCTCCTTCTATCAATCTAAACTGCTCTATCGCATTTTCTAATTCTTCCATGATTTGTGTTGCAATAATTCATGGTTCTGGAAGGTTTTCAGATTCTGTGAGAGCATCGTCTTTGAGCCAGAATATATCTAGATTCGTTTTATCCCTTTTTACTATGTCATCATATGAGTATTTTCTTCGTCTTCATTCAGGATTTTCGTCACTCCATGTTTCTTTTCTCGTATGAATATTGTCAGCTTGGTAGCACGTAATAAACTCTTCTAGATCAGCATGTTTCAATGGATTTTGTTTCAATGAAAATTTCTTGTTTGTTCTGAGATCATAGAACCATACTTCTTTAGTCTGTATTTGTTCACTAGCAGGTTTTTTATCAAAAAACAAAACATTCGCTTTCACACCATTTGCATAAAAAATACCCGTTGGTAATCTTAAAATAGTATGTAGATTTGTTTGTGCTAGCAACTTTTTTCTCACTACTTCACCTGATCATCACTCAAATAATACATTATCTGGCAATACTACGGCTGCTTTACCATGAATCTCTAATAATGAATATATGTGTTGGATGAAATTCAATTGCTTGTTTTTTGTAGTGGTCCAAAAGTCTGTTCTATTGATCTCAAAATCATCTTTTTCTTCTTCTCATGTCGTCGTTGTAAATGTATGCGATGATGTTTTCCCAAACGGAGGATTTGTCAAAACGATGCTATATTTTTTTGTTGGTTCTTTGGCTAAACTATCACCCACTGCAATAGGACTTTCTTTGGTTCAAATTCCATGCAAATACATATTCATCACTGCTAATCTTGCGGTATCTTGTACAAGTTCTTGTCCTGTAATGAGTCAATCTTTGAGTTTTTTAAGTTCATCAGTATTCAGTCATCCATGCTTTAGGATATATTCATGAGCAGACAACAGGAATCATCATGTTCCACAACATGGATCGTTGATTGTGGTTTTAATCGTCGGATTCATCACTTCAACAATAGCTTCAATAAGCTCTCTTGGGGTAAAATACTGCCCCGCTCCAGATTTTGTATCTTCAGCTACTTTGCTCAATAATCATTCATAAATTTCACCTTTCACATCTACATTGAGTACATTCCATTGTATTTTATCAATCTCTCATACCACACGCTTGAGTAATGCAGGATTACTAATTTTATTTTGCGATTTGCGGAAAATGAGCCCGAGCATACCATCTTCTTTTGCTAGTTTTTCTAGTATGTGTCTATAGTGGACTGCCAGTTCATCACCATCTTTATCTACCAGACTTTTCCAGTCTAATCATGCAGGAATATCGCTTGTCTGATTGTATGGTGGTTGTGTCCTTTCATACGCCATCTTGAGAAAAATCAGATACGTAATCTGTTCCAGATAGTCTCTATTACTCACTCATTGATTCATGAGTACCTTACACAAACTCCATATTTTGCTACTAATTTGATCTTTATCCAATATCATCCTATGCAATATGAGATATAAAATTATTTTGTAGATTTCTTTCCTCTTTTCATTTTACCACTTTCAGCTACTAGCGATTTTGCTTTTTCAATCTCCGCAAGTAACGCATCAATATCGTCTTGTTTATCCTCAAATGTAACTAATTTCCCGCTAAATGCTTGTTGTAATATGGATTGTTTGAGCTGCTGTGCACGTTTGATATTTAGTTTTATCATGTCTTCTACTCTCTCAATAATTGACAATCTAGATTCTACCTCTGCTACAATGAGTTTTTGTTCTTCAATCGGAGGAAGAGGAAAAATAATTTTAATCATTCTAGTTAATCATAAATCTTGATTTCATACACCATGAGTATACTTTTGAGATTGAGAGTAACAAAATGGAGAATTTAAAGCATTTTGTAAGTAATAAGGGTCAACTAGAGGGATTGTTTTTAATACTGCAACATGCACCCATACATTAAAATCAACATCATAGTCATTTACACGAGCAATTCATGTAGTTCAGCCTTTTGTATAGAGTATATCAAATTTTTCTGGTCTACATCTTTTAGAAAGTTCTAAATGTAATTCAGGTGAAATAAACTTACAATTCTCAAAATCAATACTGCCCTGCTTTATATTCCCTCATGTAATAAATGGAATGCCTATAGTTTTATCAACATAAGGAGGACTATAATGAGGTCAATCTTTGACTGATACAGTTATATGTCATAAATTGACCCATGTCCAACTTTTGGGAATAGAGTAAATATTAGCTAAATCTAATGGTTCTGGATCTTTATATTTTTTTGATCAAGGTAATGACTTTAAGCAATCTTTTCTTTGTTTTATTATTGTATCATATAATTCAACTCATGATATTCACGTTTCTATATTCGGGACTAGGTTTCATTTTATTGCTAAATTTAAAATACTTGCTTTATATTGTTTTACTAATACTTGTAATTTTTCAAGCGAAGCCATTCAACTATCTAACCTACTCATCTGCTTTTCAATTTCTGCAACGATAGCTTGCTGGTGTGGGAGGGAGACGAGGGGGATATCCATGTTTTCTAGATCCTGTCAACTAATATTTTGCACAGCAACTCCTTTTGCTTTTTTATTTAGCTCTGTTTCTAGTAAAGGCAAATAATGTAACACGTACTTAGATAATCTTTGATCAAAAAACAACAGCTTTCATACACGTTGATTTTGTAAGGCAAAATTATCACTAAGATAAATATAATACTTACCTATAGATCATGACATACCAATCAAAACATCTCATTTCTTTAATATGTACTCAGAATAAAGTGAAAGCAATGATTTATCTAAATATACAGATTTTTTATTATCCTCTCAATCATTTAAATTAGTTTGTCTAAATAACAAAACTCAAGACTGCTTATAGTCTTTCTTTTTAAAAGCATATCAATTAAACACACTCAATAACTTTCAGATTTTAATTTTTTGCATACTTAAGTTTTTAATAGTAATCAATATAAATTTAAGGTATTTTCTTATCAATAAAATCAATCGTTTTATCAAATACCTTGTTTACAATTTCTTTTCATTGCTTACTCAAGTTGCTTGATTCATCTGGAAGAGGAGATTTTAATATATCTTTTGTTAAATCCATAATATATTCTTTCATTCATTGCCATTCCTCATTAGTTTTTAGTATAGTGACATAATTTTGTAGTGTTCAAGAAACCTTTGCTTTAAATATGTATTGCTCCTTTAATTTCTTGTAAAACTCTAATTGTCTAAAAAATAATATATCTAGGGCTATAAAAGGTAGTATTAGACCAATCCTTAATATCATTAGCGCTGTATTAGATATCTGAGCAACTCCATTAGTATTTGCCTCAAAATGTATTCAATTTGTTCACAATATTGGCAATGCTCAAAATGCCCAGACAATTGTTAAAATTCATATAATAGTGGTAAGGAGAATAGCAATATACCATACAAATAACCATATTTTATCAGCTCTATTTTGAAATTCTATACTTGCAACTGATGATGTTGCCGATTTTAATAATTCAGAGACTTCTTGTAATTGTTTTCATATAGTTTTTTGAGAGTCTTCTATACTTATTACAATAGTATTAGCCTTATCCTCTAACTTTGAGAACAACTCTGAAGTCTGATTATAAGTAGATTCATATAATTTGACTGTTTCTCAAATTACATCAATTTCACTTTTCTTGGATTGTGCTTGATTTTTTAATTCTTCGATAACAGCAATAATATCCCTAGCAGAAACAAATTTATCAATTACATCTTTATTTTTAATAATTTGCTGCAGTTGCGTAATAGCACTTATATATTCTGCTTTAGTGTCTTGTAATTCAGTGATATTATTTTTAACATCAGCTCAGTAGTTTTTTGATAAAATTCAATTAAACAATAAGTCATATATAGTTTCAATGTATGATGACCAGCTAGATAGAGACGATTGTGCTTGTTGCCTATTTACTATTTGAATAGTAATTGGTATTATATTTTGGACTAATAATGAATAAATAGTATTTCTTTGATTAAAAGTCAATCAATCAATAATCTTTGTATTATCTACAATAAATTTTTGAATTTCATTTAATCTGACAATTTGTTCTTCTAGTGTTACTCAATCAGTTTCAGGGATAGCATTACTTCGTCATTGTTCAAGTACCGAACTTGGAAGGTCAATTAATGCCTTCTTGTAATCTTCGCGATTTAGCTCGTTCACCATTGATTCTGTTTTTTGTTTCATGTTATTATATACTTAAATAAAAAAACCTCAGTTACTACCTCACTCATCATACACAATTTCATCATTTCCTGGCTATGGTGTCAAATAAAAACACACGCTGGGGATCTCTTTTATTTGCAATTCAAGATCTTTTCATTATAATATCTTCACAAGATAAAAAAGCCCTGGTAAAGTTCCGTCTTTACTGGGGGTTTTTTTCAATTTTGATTGTATATTTTCTAAGAACACAAGAGGTGCATTGGTTTTCTTCAACAAATATGAACAATAATCCTTGCTAGGTGCTAATATAATTATTTCATGGTGTTTTTGGAGGAAGAAATATACCAAACATGAAAAATCTCCATCACCTGTCACCAATATAGCTCTATTAGTTTTTTGCTCATAATAATTTGAGATTGCAGAAACCACCAATTCAGCATCACAGTTTCACTTCACTTTTCACGCTATTTCCAATGTCTCTTTGAAAACCAAAGCATATCATAGTCCACTCAATTGTGAATAGAGCAACTCATTACCCTTTACGTATCACATAAACAAAAATATCTTTTCAGCTTTATACTTATCAGTCAGCCATCTTTTAAACCTTGCATAATCAATTCATCCCCACGGTTTAGATCATTGATGAAGATTAGCACCATCTATGTAAACATATGTTTTCTTCATTTCCCAATATGAAAAATAAAAATATTACACCAACTCATTTTGCATTTCCTCAATCACACTATTCAAATCATTTCCAAACAGTTGATAAGCACGTCCGAGTCATCATTTATGAGCAAATACTCATAGCTCAAATACATCAGGTGTGATTTCAAGTGAAGTTGCTATATGGTCTTTCATCGCTTCTAATCGTTCTTGTTGCTCAGGAGTAAATTGTACTCACTGCTCTACTTTTTTTGTAAGCCATGTATGGTAGTGATCATCAATGGTATATTTGTATGGTTCGAGTCTTTGCACACTTTGTCACAAGAACAAAAGCAGTGATATGTAATCAGTTTGATTCAGTGCATCTGTTTCTACAACACTTTGAGGATAGAGTACTGATGCAGCTCTCCATATATTATCTGGCTTACTGAGAACTGGCTTTGCACTAAGTATTGTTGTAAATTTCTTGAGGTCTGCATATTTTACTCTTTCTTTATATGATTTAGTATAATATGCTCTTATCAGTTCTAATTCATCCTTATTTTCTTCAAGGAATGTTTTGAAGTCGGTGATGAGCGATTCAGCTTTTTCTTTTGCATTGCTATCAAATCAAACAATTATTGGGTTATCTATTCTCCCAGTATCAATAAAAATATCTTTCTCTGTTTTTAGTAATATAATTGATTGACGATATTTTGCATTATAGAGGGGTTTTAATGCATCTTTTGTTAAATCTTTTCTAATTTGTTCTATTTGTTCATCTGACGGATCAGAAGTAGACAATTGTTCTTGTGCCTTAGAGATAATATAATCCATATCTAAAACCTTACTTATTGCTCCACATATTACTGACAATGGCTTCCCTGATATTTCTTCTAGAGTTTCATGCTGTTTTGGAGTTAATAGATTTCACACTCTAGATAATCTAGATAACAATGTAGATACTACATCAGGATGAGTATTCCCCATTGATACAGCTTGTAGGAGCTTTTCAAATGAAACTCATGGCTGTTTATCAAGAGGTTTTTGTCATAGATCTATCTCTTTCACATACTCAAACTGCATCAACTATTATAAAATGAGTTTTATTCCAATTATCAGGTGTTACCTGAGAATAATCTGTACTATTTATTATTCTTACTCATCTTCATTTCATTTGATCAAAGAGAAGTTGTGACTTCACATCCCTCAAAAACATTACTACTTCTAGTGGTTTAATATCCGTACCTGTAGCAATCATATCTACCGTGACAGCAATTCTAGGGTTGTAGCTATTGCGGAAGTCTTGAATTAAATCCTCAGGTTTTTTCCCTGTTGTTTTATAGGTGATTTTTTGGCAAAAATCATTTCATTTACCAAACTCTTCTCTTACTATATTGACAATTTCTTCAGCATGTGAATCGGATTTTGCAAAAATGAGAGTCTTGGGAACTTCGCTTCTTCAAGGAAAAATTTCTGTAAATAAATTATCTCTGAACGTTCTAATTACAGTTCTAATCTGATCAGGCACTACTACTGATCTATCTAAATCCTCAGGACTATATATTATATCTTCATCCAATAGCTCTTGTGATATTTTTCTTGTAAGTTTATTTCTTTTATCAACATAAAATCACTTCTCAATTTTTCCTCATCATTGAGTCACTTCAGTGATGATTCTATATACTCCATAGTCTACATTTACTCAGTCTGCAACTGCTCTTTCATGGTTATACTCCATGACAAGATTATTATCAAAAAAACCAATTGTTTGCTTACTTGGTGTTGCAGTCAGACCAATTAATTTTGCATCAAAATATTCTAAGACTTGTCTCCATAAGTTATAGATACTTCTATGACATTCATCAATTACAATGTAATCATATGTTTCTATTGGATAATCTGCATTAAACTCAATTGGATCTGGTTGAAAATCTAATGGATTTTCAAATAAACTATGTTCGTCTAGTTCTTCATCTACTTCTTTACCTGCTAGCATACTATACATTCTTTGTACAGTAGAAATAGTTACTTTGCTAACATCATCAACAACAGGAGTTTTGAGATATTGCACGTTGTAAATATCTGTGAAAACTCTTCCATCGTCTGGTGTTTCAAATTGTTGAAATTCTTTTAATGTTTGTCTTCCTAAATTTCATCTATCCACCAAAAACAATACCCTTTTTGCTCCTCCAAATTTAATAAGTCTATAAATAAAATTACATGCAGTAAAAGTTTTTCCACTTCATGTAGCCATTTGTATAAGTTGTCTTGGTCTATTAAGTGCTAATGATTTTTCTAGATTTACTATAGCTTCAATTTGTGCAGGTCGTAGTTTTTCTTTACGTAGCTCTGGCATAGATTGTAATTTTTCCAATCATTGTTTTTCTAGTTTGACTCGTTCTAGGAGCGTTTCTGGTCTATGGAATGCAAATACTTTTCTACTTCTTGGATCTGGTTCTAGGTGGTTTGTAAATCTCGTTTCAACTCCCGTTGACTGATATGAAAATGGTAATGGTTTTTTATAACAATCTACATAATCAGGAAATGCATCAGAATATTTTGCAGATTGTATTTCTACTCCGGTCAATGTTTCTCATACTTTCTTAGCTTCAATCACTCCAATTGCTTTTCAATCAACATACAATAAATAATCAGCTTCACCCTGTCATGGAATAGGAAATTCTCTTACTGCAACTCACAAATTTGCATATATATCCAGCTCTTTCATATCTTGTATTACCCATCAAGCTTTGATAAGTAGATCATCTATAATTTCTCTCGCTTTTTGTTCTGGCGTAAGCATATGTATCAATTATACATCTAAAACAAAACACTTATATGTATAATATCAGTGTCTGCAAGAGTAATTTGGGTATTTTCCATAATTTCTTACAACCTAAAAAATCGCACCGCTAGGTGCGACAATTCGTTGTCATGTATGCTATGCATCTATCAGCTTCTTTCACGATGCATACAAGCCAACAAACGATAGCAATAACAAATTATTTTTAATGAGAGAGATTTCTCACTACGCTCGAAATGACAGAAGTAGAGGTCGAAATGACAACGTCCTACTCCCTCCCCAACAACTCCTGAAATACACCAACACTATCCAACTCCTCCCAACTAAAGCCATCACGTCAGAAGTGACCAAATGCAGTAGTACCCAGGTAGTGTTGCTCTCTGAGGCGAAGTGTCGTGATGATGCCTGCTGGTGAGAGGTCAAAGGATGTACGAATAGCATCAATAATCTTGGTCGTACTTACCTTTTCAGTCCCAAAACAATCCACATACAAACTCAATGGTTGTGCCACACCTATCGCATAACTCAGTTGGATTTCGCATTTGTCACAAATCCCACTTGCGACGATATTCTTGGCAAGGTATCTCGCCATATAGGCAGCTGATCTATCAACTTTGGTAGGGTCTTTCCCACTAAATGCACCACCACCGTGTCTGCCTATGCCACCATACGTATCAATAATAATCTTGCGACCTGTCAACCCACAATCCCCTTTGGGTCATCAGATATGAAAATGCCCTGTCGGATTGATATGAAAGATAATTCATGGATGCAAATATGTCCCCAAGACTGGTGTAATCACATGCTTGATAATGTCGTTGTGCAATGTGTCTTGTGAGACATCGAGCTTGTGTTGTGCAGAGATTACGACAGTGTGGATACTAATTTCTCCTGGTCATGCATACTCTACGGTGACTTGTGTCTTCCCATCAGGCAAGAGATACGGCAAGATGTTTTCTTGTCTCACTTGTGTGAGTCTGGCAGCAAGCTTGTGTGCATAGTAAACAGGCACTGGCAGATAGGCAGGTGTTTCATTGGTTGCATAGCCAAACATAATTCATTGATCACCTGCTCATCAAGTATCCACTCATTGTGCGATATCAGGTGATTGTGCATGCACGAGATTGACGATAGCACAGTTGTTGCCATCAAAATGCGCTTCAGCACTGTCGTATCAGACAGCCAAGATTTCACGTCTTGCGATTTCTTCGATGTTGATTTGTGCAGTGGTTGTAATCTCTCATCAAACGATGAGGACTCATGTGGTAGCATAGCATTCACAGGCAACTCTGGCACGAGGGTCTTGTGCTAAGCATGCATCGAGGACCGCATCAGAGATACGATCACAGAGTTTGTCTGGGTGTCAAAGGGTAACTGATTCAGCCGTGAGATAGTGTGTCATGTGTTTTTTTGAAAGAAAAAAAATAAAACTTTCGGCTGAAAGTTTCAAGATAATAGAGATAGAACGCGTCATGTATCTGTATATCTTTCCACTTTCATGGAAGGAAGGAGCACCTTGTGCATATGCATAGGTTGCTGAAGCGTACAAACGAGCCTTTATCTCTCCGCTTACTCTGGATATAGTTTTTACATGCACGTATCTGCTTTGACTAGATACAATACATATGCCTGTGATATAGGGATGTATGGAGTGATTGCAAGAGGAAGTGAATGAATGGAAACAAATAAAAAAACTAAGATTGCGAACAACCTTAGTTTTCTAAATAGCATGATGGATTATGGTGTTTTTTTAGCAGTATGTTCTTTGAGACTCAATCTTTCACCATCATATGTAAGTTCTCGAGTACCTTTTTTATCGGTAAAGGTAGTGGTAGCTATATTATTACTGAATGAGAATTCTTTAATAGCAAATGTCTTTGGATCTATGCTGTAATCCATAGTTGCTAACAATGGGAAATGTTCAAAATATACATGATTCTTATCTCTAGAAAATCTAAATATTATCTGTTTCCAATTATCAGCAGAATTGATAGTTCATTGCACATAAAATATCTCAAATGTTGCAGGATCTGCCATGGATATTTCTTGATTATCTAGAAAAACCTTTTCTCAAATAACTTTAAATCATGGCAGTACAATACCTCCTTTAAAAGTTCGTAGAATTCATCTTCCGGCCTTATCTTCACTACTAGGAATTTGCATTCATTGTAACGGAGTATACTTATTATAATACACCTCACCTAAGTATAGTGAATTATAAGGCGTATTAATATAAAATGCGTTCAACGCAGTAGAAAATTGTAATAGTTTTTCACCATTTTTGTCACTAAAAACCATATAAAATCAAATTATATGATATCAACTTCTTGTATCATATGATTTTATGACAAATGTTGCTGGATCTACATTGTGTATTTTCCTGCCGTTAAAATAGACATGAGATGCATCTTTGGATATGATTACCTTGAATGGACGAGGGTTGTACAATTTGCCTATTCACACATCTACTTCCAAAAGGACTTCTCCCTTTGGAATACTATGCAAAAACTTCACATCTAGAGAATCGCCATCATATGTTGCATATCGCAATCATGCTTTATCGACAAATTCAATCATCAATCATGATGAACTAACTCCATGATTAAGCACATAAAAACTCTCTGCATCTACTCACGCAAACTTTTTATCATTTATATAAATACCATCTTTTTGTTGTACTATTTCAACTCTCTTATGAGCATTTTGACTCGATGTACCAAGTAAAAATGCTGTTAATAATGGCTCTTGTTTATCAGCCACTATCGTTCATCAATTTTTTCAGTATTTTTTTTCTACAAGAACCGATCACGTCGTTCATTGTCTGTATAACCTAACCACAATATCACCATTGCTATAGTAGAGTATGTTTCAAGTTCACAATGCATCAACTATATGAAAATCATGAGAATTATCTTCATAGTCTTTAAAACTATTTGCAATCTCAAAACTTCATGCATCTAATCACTCTATACTCTGACTATCTACATAAATGGCATTACCTTTTCTGGTTATGACAGGTGATTTTTCAAATCAACCATACCAAGACTCATCATATAATATTTTTGCATTTCTTTCATCGACACGTGCTGGATTTTGAATATCTAATTGGCGACTCTCATAACGATCCAGATGACTAATTGATAAGTATGGTGAAGGGAAAAATCAAGAACCAAAATGTGCATATGGCAGTATTATTAGACCTATTAATACTACTGACAATAACGTATACAATGTTCTTTTTTCAGGAGTAAATATAGTTTGATTTGGTTTTGATAGTCTATGTATATGAAAAGGTATGAGACAAATAGCTAAAATAGTTAATCAAAATATTGCCATATACCCAAACGCATCTAGTACATAATCAATCGGAGAAACCCATATTGGACTAAATAATCATCACTTTCATGGCACATCGACTACCATATTAAATTCACCCCCACTAAGAGTGAGTAACTTATATCACCCTAATAATCACCAATATATTACTGCCAAAACTATAAATATCACAAGTAATGCAAACCACCAATCTTTATGTTTTGCAATTTTCCAAACTAACCATCAGAGAAATATAATACCTACCACTGGTGACAATAATATTAATATAAGTAACAAATTGTCCATGAAACTATAAAGAAATATATAAAATTACTTACAATAATTATACTTATTTCGCGATTTTTTGTCAAAAAACATGATAATTAGATTAGATTTTCATGATAAAATAACTAAAGCAGTCACATCGAATTACATAATAATCATATCGGAAAGTAATACAGTCATTTCGAAGGATGCAGAGCAATCTCTGTTTGTATGAGGATTTTTGTCATAGCTTTTTCTTGGTGGAATTGTTGCAATTGAGAGTAATTTATCTATACTATAATCAATGGATTGGCAACAGTCCTTGCGCAGACTAGTATCTGCAAACGCCATTAGAGTAATCTGGTGGCATTTTTTGTATAAAGAAATCTGATATATGTATGAAGAACTTTTTTTGCAAAATTACCTAGTGGTTTATATATACCAGTACGACAAAGGAATCTTTTCCTATCTATACAGTGTATTTGATTAATGATAATATTGCTTTCTTTCAATCAATATAAAACAGCTCTTTGAATAGGAATATAATATTTTTTCATATATGCATGGTTTTGGGTTGTAAGTGGTGCAATCAGTGTCAATCAATTTCACATATTATTTTTGATGACAAATCATACTCTCAAAAACTTTCCATCTTTGCTGATTTCATTACCAATATTCATACCATCAAAATACCACCAGAATTCTCACACTTTGATATCGATACTATCTGATGTACTAAACTCAATATCTTTCTTTTTATGATTCCATTGATCAAATAGATTAGGAGTTTTTTTCATAATAATCAATAAAATAGTAAACCCTCGATTCTATACGAAAACAACTTTCAGAAAACAAAGAATAACCTATGAAAAAAATACATACAAAAAATCCTGAAATACATCAGGATTTATTTTGCTATCATGCTTCCCTTCTTATCTTCCCTTTGCTGCTCCTCTTACTGCTCTCTTCACACCAGGATTTTTCCCCATACTGTTAAATTTCCCATTTTTGTTATTGTGAAGATGTTGCATTGCAGCTGGGTTTGATGGTCATTGTATTTTTCTGGCAATGACATCAGGCATTTTTGATTTCTTTTCTTCCGACATGGTGATGTGTAGATTTAAGTATAAATACCCTATATTGGTATGAATTTACTAGAATTAATCAACAGTATTTAGTATTCTAGCTCCCCCATCACGTGGTCATGTGATTGCTTCTGTAATCTCTTGAAAGTGTTTATGAGATCTCATTCGCACAGATCAACGTCCTCAAAGAATCTTGTAGATTTGGTCAATGTGTCCCCGTTTTCATCGATGATTGCTCGTCATACACTGTTGTCTGGTCATGAGGTAATTGTCGAGAAGCACTGTATGCTTTCGATCATCCCTAGTTCTCTAAGGTGTGGTTGTGACATGATTGTGATTATATCTATAAAACCTTATTTGCTAAGAAGCTTAATTTTATTATCCATATACTATACTTTTCTAATATATAAACAAGTCATGTTAGATTTGTAGAATTATTTGCATTTTGTGTTTTTTTGAGTAAACTATCTACTGTGCACTGTGAACAGTAAATAGTGAACAGTAATTAGTGCACAGTAAAATATTTATATTGTTTATATCTAATATGTATAAAGTCACTTCATTGCAGCCAGTATTAGATTGTTTTGTGTGAGATACATATTATCTCAAAGCTTCTGAAATTACTGAAAAACTTTGAAAATGAAGAACGATTGTTCATAAATATCTCAAAGAACTTGTTGCACAATGAAAGCTTCGCAAAGTATGATTGGGATCTCGTGCAGTATATGAGTTGGTGTGAAAAATATCAACTATTTCACAAAATGTTGCTGAAAAAACACCACAGAAGCAATCCTCACTCTCATATGACATCATAGAGGTTTTGCAAGAGTCGTTCTATAAATTCGCTGAAAATGGGGAAATACTAGAATGAGTGACCTGATTTAATAAACGATGTACATTGAGGAATTTGCCAGTAGAGGAAAAAGCAAAAACTTACTATAAGGTTAAAACCCATATTGATACACTCAAAAACTCATGTGGCGTAATTGAAACTAGCTCTACCTTTGTCAAACATGTCCATACAATGTACTTGGACAAGGTGTATTATGCCGATCAGTATAATTGGATGGAATTTGGAAGAGGAAAGCTCGCGGAGATGACGTTCTTTGCTAAACAGTCTCAAAATAAGAAATTAATTAATCAATGCATAGATATGATTATTCACAAAATCATTTGCATTGTAGAAAAAAAAGACATTGATTCGATTGCTATTGTGCCACCAAGTATAGCTCGTGTAAACCAATTGCTCAAAATCCTCCAAAAGAAGCTACAAGTTTTGTGATATCCAATTGTAGGCATAGTGAAATACTACCCTAATCAAATTCCGGTTCCACAGAAATCTTTGAAAACGCGTGAACAAAGGTTGCGCAATGCTCAGCAAACTATATTAATTTCAGAAAAAAAATGACATCAATACAAAAGAACCCTTCTCATCGATGATTTTGTCTGATCTGGGTCAAGTCTCAATGAGACTGCTGGCAAACTCAAAGAGATATGAATTAAAAAAGTCTATGGTTTCGCTTTTGTAGGAAATACAAATATGACATATGATGTAATCAATGAAGTTTAGATTGTATTCATTTCCTATAAATCTATAGTTCCACCATGCAAATACTCAAAACCATACTTGATAATATCCTGCAAGAAAAAGAGTTCACCATCGCATTTTGGTGAGATTCTTTGGTGTCGACAGAGCGAATTCACCCTAATTTCAGGGATATTATCGAGTATGTGCTCAAAAGTGAGCTAGAGCCATTGGTATTGGAGAGGTTCCAATCATGAGCATACACCAAAGATTCTTTTGCTGGGCAATACTTGCCATGAGAGGACCTCAGTAGTTACAAGCGAAGACCGCCTAGCCGAAATATTAGATTTTTGAACCTTGCTAGAGACGGTAGCACGACCAGAGACCGACTACAATGCAAAGAAAGATGGCTAGAGAATCATGTCAATATTGATCTTTTGCTTATCATGGGGACGACAAATGATATCTACTACAATCTTCCTTTTGATGAGACAAGCACAAATCTAGCTTCACTATTTGCATATTTCAGAGAACTCGACAGAGTTTGACAAGCACTATTCATACCATCCCCTTTCCCATATTGATCATCTGAAAATGTAATCAATAAAAGACAGCAGTATGGTGCTATTGTCCAGAAAGCTAAAGACATTTTGCAATCTAACCGATGATTCTCTCTGTGGGATGAAACCCAGAAACTATCTGACGAGGAATATAAATCATTTCTCGGTATGGAAAATAGTGATGGCTCACTGGATCGAGAGCATCCAAATATACTAGGGAATGCCTATATTGCACAGCTGTTTTTGCAGCATATCTTTGGAATTACGTTTGACTATAAGCTGTATGTGAAAGAGGTGCTAGAGCAGAAGCGCAAGTTCCCGTTGTATTAACAGTAGGCCTTTGATTTTTTTTCGAATACTAGATTGCCTGTTTCCTGATCTACTTCTACTTCACCAATGTGTCATTGTTGTTGTAGTCTGTGGAGTACAGATAAAATATATCAAGCTGATTCAAATTTATTTTCTAGGTAATTTGGTCCCCCATATTTTGTAACAGCATCTATATGAATATCTTCTTCATCGATTTTTGTATCAGCAAAATACAACATATCCTTCTCTCATACATGCGTTATGACATCATCAATATGTCTGTTTTCATCTAGATAGTGGAACAGTGATGAGATCTTGTTGGCATCTTTTGTATCAGTATTTGTGAAGAATCTCGTGAGTTGAATGTGTCAATTATCATCTTGTGGATTTGTAGAAAAGGTGTACTTCATAGCTTGGCTGACACTTGGGCTGAATTTGTCTTTTCTTCATATCTGAAACTCTGGGTCTATAAAAAAGATTGTCATAGTATCTTTTTTTCTTTTAATGACGAAAGTATGTGGGTGTCTTCTATGTGTATCTCAACATGACACAAGTTTCATCGATCAATACAATCTATCATTTGGGCAGCTTTCCAGCAAGCCCTCTTTCAATTTTCATAAATCAACCTTTGAAAACAATAGTTCTACTAGTTTTTCTTTTTGTGCTTGGTTAAGGAAACATTGTTTGACATCTGGTATCTGTAGACTCATCTTTTGCATAGCTGCTTCAAAAATATCATTCATAAGATTCTTGAAGCGATAGTTGAGGTCGCTATTTTTTTCAGGGTCTTTTATTGCCTGTAATAAGAAGCTCGCAAATTTTTTTAATTTGATGACAAGTCTGCTATTCTGTTTTGGATCTCATGAGGGAGATTGCTTAAGTTGCATTTTTAATATATCGGAATAAAGTGTCTGCTATTTCGGTTGTCTCAACAACGGCATATCAATTGGATCCAATTGTATATTTGCCCATTGTTTGAAAAGAGTATTTTTCCAATTTTTAAATTTATTCAATATTTTATCCCAAGAATATTTGGTTTTGGTCTGATTATCAAAATCTTCTGGGAGAAACGATGGCATATCACGACCGACAAGTGTAACTCCTACCAAATATGGTACAGCATAGTGTTTTATAAATATTTGGAAGTTTGCTTTCTCACCGAATAAGCTTTGGAATGCTTCTTTGTCTCACATATATGAGAGCAATTCTTGTTTTGCTGATTTGTCGCGTTGCATTATCCACTTATTGTAGAGCTCTTGTATCTT
Organism: Candidatus Absconditabacterales bacterium; assembly: GCA_039809345.1. GTDB lineage: Bacteria > Patescibacteriota > Gracilibacteria > Absconditabacterales > Absconditicoccaceae > JBDHUW01. The sequence goes on from JBDHUW010000007.1 coordinate 48,301, forward strand.
GGCATGTTGCGGCGTACTCTTGTCGAGCTTCCTATCGAAGCTAAGCAAGAGGTTTGTATAAAAGAAGAACGCCTCTTCACTGGTGCTTGCAAGATCTTGTAACAATTGGTACTCTTTTTCTGAGTATGATGAAATTTTCTTTCATCAAAGTGTTGATACTATATGCTTGTAAGGATTCGTAATTGTCCTTCCTGTGATAGTATCTTTGAATGAATTATAATATAGTTCATATTTTTGTTTTGATTTCTCACCGAATTCTGAAGATATCGTTGGAATTTGATCAGTCGTATCATTTATATAATTATACACTGCGATTGCGACATTGCCATCGAAGAATTTTTTTGTTTCTGGTGCGGCTTGAAATCATGTCTGCCATAGCCCTGCTAGCTTACCAGGGATAAGTTGTTTATAAATATCCTTGATGGTCTCAAGCGTATTCTCATCCAAATAAGCTCTCTCACTATCAAATTGTCTGATCCCCTGGTTATAGATCTTTTCTACTTTAGTCGTGCTGTCAGATAGTTGTTTATACTCATCTTTTATAGTTTGCTGTGGTTTTAGCATTTTCGCTTTCTTGGTATTGAGTGTTTTGATCTCATTTTCTAGTTTCTTTTTCGTGGTACGCAATTCTTGGAGTTTTATATTTTGTTTTTTTGTCCTTTTTTTGATTCTTTCTAGTTTTGTTATTTCATTTTTACACGTATTAAGCTCTATTGTTTTTGACCTTATACTGTTATCAATGTCTGAAATTATGCTATTTAACGAATCTAGACTGAATTTTTTATCTGTCGTCAAAGAATCAAGTTCTCAAAGTTCATGATTGATTGAATCAAGTTTTTGATACTCAGGGTCATCTACAAGGTTCTTATTTTCAAAAGGTGTATAAAATGCATCATACATTATAGAGGTATTGATATTTTGGACCTCATCTTCTTCTATTTGTAAAAATGTCATATAAGTTGCTACCGTAACTGCTAAGCTGACTGCAAAATCTCAGTCCCTTGGTGTGATTGACCCATTTTGAAGTCATTTGACACACTCCTCTGGTGTCATATTGAGAAGTTCCGCGATAGAAACAAGTTCTCAAGCTGGATTGAAAACTTTGAAATTTGCGATGGTGCTGAGGTATGAGTCGTGGAACATCGGATATCTCTTTTGCAAATATGTGTCTACATCTTTGACAAATATGTTTTGAATTTGGAAACGAGATACCGATCATTTTTTCATTATCCCAGGTATATCTTCAGCAACCATGTCGACAAGATCCGGTGCCAATCTCCATTCTGCTTTCAGTGCATCTTCTGTTTGATATGTACTTATCAACAAAGGTATCAGCTTATCTTTCAAATTCTGGTCTAGGCCATTTGCATCCAGTATCGCTGCGAGTGATAATGTGTCATTCCCCCCTTCAGTGTTGTCAGAAACAAAACCCATGTCATATTCTACCTCATTTGCCGACACTGGATTTTGTTTGATGCTAATTTCCTTTCCATAATAATCCTGTTTTTCATGTTGGCGTTGTTTGTATTGATAGTATGCAGTAGCTCAAGTCCCGCCAGTAAGCGCCAACAATAACGATCGTTTGAGAAACTTTCCCAATTTGCTTTTTTTGGGTGCAGTGTTCTTCTCAGGATTTTTTGCCTTCTCTTCGCTATTTCCAGGAGAGACGTTGTTTTGTAATGGAGTTTTTGGTGCCATGTTTTTTTGATAAACACATAAATCTATATTATTATATGCATTTTGCGGGATTTGTCAAAAAATGCGCCTTACTGCGCGATGCACAAGGTGTTGACATGTTTTTTGGAAAACATATTATACGGGTTGCTCATAGTAAAGCACATTTAAAAGGATGGTGCACAATCCTGCTAAAAAAATTGTTGCCATATGTGGTATGTTTCTCCAACATAGCCTTGCTTATATACTCCTAGCGATGCTAGGTAAAGCTTGAGGAAATAATAATTTATGAGAAATGTGTAGCATGTTGTAATCGTTGTAGCTTTGCTGTGTGCAAATGTTCAAAGGTTCTTTGACACAATGTAGGCATGACTATGCACAGAATTCCATCGCTTATTGGGAATTCATAGCATAGAAGATTCATAGTCTAATACTAGTTAACCTTTCCTTGTGGCGGAGATCCCATTAGTAGTGGCGAGCGAACATGGAAGAGTCAAGCATTTTTGTGAGTTGGAGAACTGAAACATCTAAGTACCCAACGAGAACAAAAGATTAAGGAGTTGTATCTTTTTATTGTAATTCTATGAAAATATAGTATTTGCAATGAAAGTACACATCCAGAGTAGCTTAATACCAAGAGAAGCTGCAATGGATTATTTACAGCTTTCGTGAGATAAGTTGTAAATGAGGTTGAGGATGTATCTGCGAATTATGTGGGGGAGGCTGGTCTCGGCGCTCCCTTTTTTTATTGTTTTGCTCTCTTAAGCCAGTCCCCTACTATTTAATATTAGATATTTGGACATTCATAGAGATGGGGCTCCATTCTGGTTCCAAGTACATATCTAGGCTTATTCTGATTATCGCACATTACACTAAAGTGCATTCAAGGGACTCAGAGAGCATCACATAGATTGCAGAGTGCATACGTATTGCTTTTTGATCATTGCAATATGATCATGTGAACTTTATCGTGGACGAGAGAGAATTGTTCTAGAAATTTTCTATAGATATCAAGTCAGTCTATTCATCATCAGACAATCGCATGTCTCGGCTCAGCTTTGACAGCTTCATCATATGTTTCTCGCTCTTCATCAGTATTGTATGGCAGGTTGGCACTTAGTGCTATATTAGGTGAAGAGTCGTTGGCGAGTATTGTATGTAATGGTATGAGTAAATCTCATTCATGAAGTTGGAGCTTCAGTCATATTTTTTTTGCATTCTCATGTGCTATTGCAAGAGCTTGTGGATCGTTATCTATTCAATGGTATTCTATCACAATTCTTTTTCTAATTCTATCATTTTTGAAAATTTCAATAGGTATATGTCATGCACCCACTCATATATCCACTACTCTATAGGCATCACACCCCAAATCTTTTCTCATATAAAAGTGAAACATGTCAGCCATTGCAATCGTTTTGTCTCTTAACTGAAGTGTTTTGAAAGTCTCTTCGTCCTCGAGGAGTTTTTGCCTCTGTGACACTGATAATCACTCAAATACTGACTTACCCTCAGGGACTGGTGTTAAATCAAATACTTCACCGTAGTTTGTTGACATAAATGTACAGTGCTTAATCATAAATAGATTTTAAATATATTGAAACATCATTTCATATCAAGCATATATTGACATAGCTTAATTATAATTCGAAATGCACCACCTGATGAATAAGATAGGATTGCTTAAGATTCTAACAATTCTATCAGATGG
>JBDHUW010000008.1:0-45419 GCA_039809345.1 Candidatus Absconditabacterales bacterium
CCAAGAAAATCCCTAGGCTATAAAACTCCTACTCAAGTTCTCTTTCCCAACTGTGCGGTTTTGAAATAGAATTCACACAGGATGGTATTGACATAAGGTGTTTAAAATTTATAATGGCATAAACCAAAAACAAAACTATATGAAAATTAGAAAAATTAAGGACTCCGAGCTTAAAAAAGCAGTAAAAATCGTAGCCCGGATAATGCGAGCCCATAAAAGGTCAAAGCGCCAGCCGGAAGAAAGCTGCAGAGTCAGTGTCAATATAAAAGTATCTATAGAGATACGAAACTCAAAGCAAAAACCGAAAAAGTCAGACAAACAGAGGTCCTTTTTAAACAGAGGGCAAAAAAACTACCTAGCACGAGTTCAAAGAGAGTTGAATAAAATCAACGATTCCCAGCTTATGAAATTCATTCGACACAATGTAACACAAGAGGAAATGGAAAGCGCCACTTTAGCTATGGCAGATGAAGCAAGCTTCATGAAGTATCATAAACGCCTTCCAAAGAGGAAAGAAATAAAATACACAGCAATACTGCTGTGGCACAAAAAAAAACTAACTCTACTAAAAAAGTTTAGTGAATTAAAAAAGCATAAGGAGCTGCTAGGTAGAGCACTAATCTTATTGCCACTAAACAATAAGACGCTACATGAATTCAAAATGCAACAGGAAGACAGATAAATGATTTCAAAGGCTAGGTATACCTGGCCTTTGCTATTATATTATATAAATAGTAGATGGATACTAAACTTCAAAAAACATTATCGGAATTAGATAGTAAAGATAGAGCTTTCTTAGTTTCAAATTTACCGATTATAAAGGACAATATTAATGATCTAATATCTACAGAATTATATTGAGTAATCTATGATAATGAGTTTAATAAAGTAACTACATATGCACTTCATCACTATGCGATACAAAATATTAAAACAAGACGTTATAAATCAAGTGAGTTGTTAGACGTACTTCTCTATTCATTATCACCTGAAAGCATTATAAACAGACTGAAGTGAAGTCCATGAGTACTACTAGAATATATTTTAATAGATTTTTGTAAAAGAGAAAAAAAACCACTCCACCCCACTATAAAAATATATGATCACTTTAGAGGGACACCGGAACTAGATGAAATCTACAAGATAGATTTTTTATCCAATTTAAGTATTTTAGATAACAACCTTAATGTAGGCATTCAGCTAACCGCATCTACAAAATATCAAAAAAGCTATCAAGATTCACTACTAAAAGATAATAATACAGTAGGGAACAAAAAAGCTCGGGCGCACAAAATATCAAATGAATTACCTTCTAGAAATACATGTCGAAAACCGCATACAGAAAAAAAATACACACCAGATATGACTTGATACGTAGTAATTAGCTGATGAATAAGTGAATATATAAATGGTTGAATAAATATATTATTAAACGCATATAACAAATGGGAAGATTGTGGCTATCCACAGTGATGACCTACAAGATTTATTGAAAAGAATCGAATTATAGTATTCAAAGATATAGTAGAGTGTTACAATAAATCTCTAATACTACTATGAGAGCATATTATTTGTACGTCCGGTTGAATAAATAAAAAAAATGTACATGTAGGGGAAAAGGTCACTTATTTTGAAACCTACATTCCTTGACTAGATGAACTGCGTTATGACTTTTTTTATAATAATTGAGAGAATCCTCAAGCACTAGTCTCAATTAGTTATTTTTTGAATAAGAATGTATTAGATATCAATCCTTAGAATCCTCCACTACCCATCACTTTCACAGCAACTCTTTTCTCAATTCATCAGCCAATGCAAAATCCTTATTTTGCTTTGCATCTCGACGTGCTTGTGCAAGTTGTTTGATATCATCAGGTATTTCTACATCAGGCTTTTCTACTAGTTCTATCACTCACTCATAAAGTCAAATTTTCAAGACGGTCGCATCGATATGTAAAATTACTTTCAAGACTTCATCGTTTATATTTCATACAGCTTTTTGAATAGAAGCCAAAAATGAAGGAGTATCTAAATCATCCAATAAACTGCTAATCAACTGGTTGTACAAGATATCACTGATATCTTCTTGTGGCACATCGTAAAAATGTACAATGCGCTCCCCTACATAATTGTACAATTTCTTGATAAGATTATGTCTTGTTGTTTTGGCAGCCTCCAATGCTTCCCACGAAAAATCCAAGAAACTGCGATATTGTGCAGTGAAAAACAGATATCTAATATCCAAAGCTGAATATCCTTTGGCTATGAGTCATGGGATACTCAAATCATCTCATGCAGATTTAGAAACTTTTGCACCATTGATATTCAAGAATTGTCAGTGTAATCGATAGTTTACCCATTTTTCTCAATGACAAAAGCTACATTCAGACTGAGCAATTTCATCACTATGATGTACTGCAATATGATCTACTCATCATGTATGAATATCAAAATGGTCTCAGAGAAGTGCTCTACTCATTGCACTACATTCAATATGCCATCAAGGAAACCCACGAGTAGCTATTTCTTCATGTGATAGTCCACTGCGATTATGGTCATCCAAAAGTAACCCACTGCGAGGGCCATCAAACAGTCGTTCCATTTGTCTGGTTTCTCCTGCAGGAGAGAATTTCCACAATGCAAAATCAGTAGGATTCATTTTTCACTCATCCTCCACTCTAATTCATGATTCCAGTCATGCTAAATGTTCCTTATAATGCTTTCAAAGGAGCTTACCATAGTCAGAAACTTTGCCTGTATTCATATATATTCAGTCTTGTGGGATTATATACGTATATCATTTTTCTTGTAGATCCTTCACGATATCTATTTGCTCTTTGATATAATCTGTGGCTCTTGGATGCGCATCAAACTGTATGCGCAAATCTTTCAAGTACTGCATGAAATTATTCTCGTACTTTCTTGCGATATCCCACGCGCTCACTCATTCACGCTTCGATCATTTCTCCATCTTGTCCTCGCCATGGTCACCATCATCGGTCAAATGGCCGACATCAGTGATATTCATCACATGCATTGTCTTGTATCACAAAACGTTTCTACATACATCCCCAAGCAATCATCGATTAGTAAATGAACGAAGATTTCAAATATGCGGATCTGAATATACGGTTGGTCCACATGAATATATTTTTATCTCTCCAAGCACGAGTGGGATAAAGAGTTCCTTGCTGCGAGTGAGTGTATTGTATAAATATAATTCCATAATGTTTGTAGCATAATAAACTATTTCTTTTCACCTAGCTTGCATACATCTTGCATTTCTGAATACACTTGTGATGCAAATGAACTATAACTCAAATATTGAGTAGAAAACTCAGTCGATGAGATAGTTTCTAGCAAGTGGATTCTCTGGCGAAGATCATCAAGTGAAACTGAAATATTACATTTAGATTGATCTAAATAAGACAAAAGTTCCTTGTAACTCCTCAGCATCTCTTGTTGACGAGATATGTCTGATGCCTTTTCACTTCATACGAAAGAGTGCACAAACTGTGAAATTTTCTGTTTTAGAACCTGTAATCATGAGATGAAGTTAGTTCTTTCAGCTTCATGAGCTTGCACATAGCTATAACTCATCCCTAGCAATATAAGACCAATGACAAATTGGAATATATTCCATGTTAATCTCTTAGATAGTTTATTGTTAAACATTGTGAATAGAAACAAAATAATAATTATGGAGTGTCATCTCACAAAACCACATACTGTCATGGTTTCAATACTTTTGGCACTGTCTTTGTATCACGCATTACCAAGCTTGCCCATGCTATCGGATCTACCCTAAGTGGCTCCCGAGTATCATAATGAATTGGGAATGCAATAGTTGGTTTGATAAATCAAATTGCTCTTGCTCAATCTTCTATTCACATCGTATAGATGTCTCCGATTGGCACACATGCCACGTCGACCTGGTGAAATTCTGACAACATCTTCATGTCATAAGTCAAAGAAGTATCTCACGCATGATAAATTGATTTCCCCTCTATCGTGATCAAGAGTCATGATGAGATACACTTATACGCCAAGCTATTGTCCAAGATACCTCATCCATGTGGAGCATGAAAAAACTTAATAGTAGCATCTCCACATTTCACAGTTCATCACAAAGATCATCTGATACACTTTACACCATGCAATGTTTCAAACCAATCTCACAAACCGTACTCACAAACCACAGGAGACAACGTCTCTCTATGAATAGCAATTGATTCACCCAAATGATCACCATGTCCATGAGTCAAAAATACTCACAGCACATTCTTTTTATAAACGTCATCTAGCGTAATATCACACTTTGTATTCCCGTGAATAAACGGGTCAATCAAGTAACTTCCCTTTGATGTTTCGATCTCTACAAATGAGTGTCCATGTCGTATAATATGCATCAGTGCTTCTAATATACAATTAAAATATCAAGATTATTTTACTTTTTGTATGAGTTCATAATACGGTTGTTGTTGTGAAGGGAGTAACATATACGAATATGATTCTGTAGCATATGGCCTCAACACCCCATCAATAATTACTCAATTGCTTACTGTAAACACCGCAGTTCAAATATCCTGTGTCTCATCAATCGATACTAATTTGCCATACCGTACATAATCATCAGAAAGATATTTTTGTGTCGCTTGTCTTTGTAATTTATACTGATTACCGAAGAGATCAACTACATATTCACTCATGTCACTGCGAGATAACAAAGTAGTATTTACGCTTATGAGCATCTTCATTTCTCATGTGCGGTCTCCTGTTGTAATCGTATCTGGCACAGGATAGATTAGTTTATCTGTTTCATAATCATTGTTGAGGTTTCTAATTATCGTATATTTCACTTTGCTATTGTATAAGATCTTTGCTACTTCATACCTAGAGATCGGCTTATCAAAGTTTTCTGGAGTAGATGGATCAATCATACCTAGAGCCAAAGCTCTGTCATAATACACTTGCCACCAGTTTGCTCCTGTCTCCACCTGGTTTCACTCGAGCATTCTTACCAAGATAGTCACAGCCTGAGGTTTTGTGAGTATTCATGTGGGATCAAAAGTATTGTTTGATCATTTGAGAATTTGCAACTGGCACGATTGTCTAATATATGGCACCAATGTAGGATCTGCCTTTCAAAGATCATCAAACAGACAGGTATTGTTTGGGTCTGGCTCTGGAGTTCCCTCGATAAGCGTATTTCTGAATAACGTAAATATCTTTGCTGCTTCTTGTCTCTGCAACGTATCAAATGGGCGGTAGTTTTCTACTGTATCATACCTTGTCATATCATTGTCATGCATCCAATAGATAGCCTCTTGCAATGCTGGATCTGAAACAAGAGATGTTTGAGGTGGAATAGATGGCGTCACTCCAACTGTATTTTCAGTTGACGTATCTGTCGTGGCATCTCAGTCAGTAGCTGTTTCTTCAGTCACTACACTATTCATTTCTCTTAGTATAGACAATGATCTATAAAGAAACAATGCCGCCTCGTATCTATTGGTAGTAGTATTAAATGCATTTGCATTTCTTTCCTTTGTCAATCATCGATCTCTGGCTTGTTGATAATACTGGATCCATCGTGGGTCCCCTGTTTCATCACGCCTTGCTCATTCGATCATTCTCACAAGAGCTGTAACAAATTCTGGCTTTGAAATATTCGCCTTGGGTCTAAATTCACCATTGCTTCAAAGTAAGATTCAGTATTTACATGCTTTATCTACGAAATCACGAAGAGTGGAATCAAAGTTAGTTTCCTTGAATGAACATGATGAATTCGTAGTGACTGGTTGCTGCTTGATGATAGACTCTTGCATCACCACAAAAAATTTAGCTGCCTGTTCTCTCGTAAGTGAACCATATGGCTCATATGCTGATGGTACTGAATACTTCGTAAGTCAGTTCGCATACATCCAAGCAAGCGCATTTTTGAACTCTTCATCTGCCAAGGGATCTCCATTGGTGACTGGAACAACTTCGGGGGTCACAAGATTTGACTCTGATTCCTTACTAGTTTCCTCTGAGACAGTCTCATCTACAGGTGTCCCGACAATTACGCCAGTGTTCGATCAAGTTTCTACTATGATAGTTGATCAAGAAGCATTGAGAATGAGATCTAAAAGCTCATCTACAGTAGGTTCAGCTGCAAATGCTGTTCATACTGATTGCAATATAATAGCACCAAAGAGAAACTTTACTAAAACCTTTTTCATCAAAGAAAAAACAAAGATAAAATATTGTCTATAATCTAAGCAATATACTCTACAAGTCAACCCAAATACACAATAACCATTGTACAAAAAAATATATAAAATATGCTTGCATATAAGCACAAAAACTATATCCTATAGGCGATCAGGTATATCTTCATTTTCTCAATACAAATGGCAAAGAAAAATACGAAATTGCTTTGATTGCTATCTATTGTCATAGATACATATATCAACAAATGAGATCCAGTGTGATCAAAGTTTTTGCACTCTCTTGAATTGACTGATTATGCGCCTTCTACATTGAGAAAGTATTTGAATATATTGGAGAAGGAATGATTAGTATATCAGCCTTACAATAGTTCTGGCCGCCTTCCTACGGTAGAGTGACTCTCTATGTATATAGATGACATTCTCAGCAAAGAGGAATCGAACTTTGAACTAGCATTTGATATAGACTATGCTCGTCATGGGTTGAGATATATCATAGAAACACTCGGGAAGGTAGCAGATTGAGCAGTGGTAGGATTTCTTCGCAACGATGAATACTTTTTCCTCTGAATCAATAATCTCCTGGAAAATGCACACTTAAGTGATATGGATACAACCAAATATATAGTAAAATATATCGAAGATAAAAAAATAGTTGAAACACTAGATGGGAAGATGATGAAAAAGAATCAAGTGTATTATACATTCATGCAAAGCGACCAACACGTGATATCAGCTGTGTATACGAAGATTCACGTAAATGGGTATGACAGCGTGGTATGTATGATTGGACCTATGAGAACCGACTACAAGAAAAATGTTGAAGTGTTGAAAAAATTTGTAACCAAATATAATCAATACAATTAATTATCTCCACCACCACGTAGATGAATGAAAATGAAAAGATATTAGACAATCCAATCCCCTCAGAGGAAAGCAAAACCGATATTGAAACCAATATCATTTCTCAGATTGAAGAAGAAGAAGCGATCAAAGAAAGCGATGTCATTATCGATGCATCACAAGCACTGAAAGAAATTGAAAAAGACGTTTTGCCCAATGTCATAGCACAAGAAATCGAACCACAACTCTGAGAGATATCAGAAGATATCAAAAAAAATCCTGCTAGAAAAGAAATCAAAAATCAAAAAAATAGCTCACCCAATGCAGACTCAGAGTGAAATGAAACATATGAGCAGCAAGCAAACATAGGGAGAGAAAAAAGCAGTACAAACGTTGAAACATATGCGAAAAACATTAGCAACTCTGCAGGGCTTCTGTGATCTCTTATCAAAAAAATCCTCTGAAATAATAAGTAAAAATATTTTTTAATCCCGCACCATGACCATAATCCAAAGCGCATGAGGAATCATCTACTACATAGACAGCAAAAATCTGCCTAGATTTCTGATTATCAAAAGACACGCAATGTCTGGTAAGATTGAATGGGTCGCTCCCAAGGGGAAAATTCAAAAAAATGAGACTCCTCAGCAAGCTGCTCTCCGCGAAGTTTCTGAAGAGGTATGAATATCATCAGACATGTTGGTAATAGAAGCAAGGCTATGAGCAACCAGCCTGAGAAGTAGCGCAGAAATCAAATGATGAATGGACAAAGATGTGACTTACTTTCTCATGCACTACCATGGAGATCCTGCAAACATACGTGTACAACCGGTAGAATGATACCTTGGAATTTTCAAATGGGCTACCTTGGAAGAGGTGCTTTGATTGATCTACTACAAAAACATGAGAGAAATATTCTCACAAGCGCATTTTGCTATCGAACAACAAAAAGTAAAAAAACAATTTCTCAATACGATTTAATATTTTCTCTTGTATACGAAGGAAGCATAATTATATATGGTACGTGTTTACCTCATATAAACCTATGGAAGTTAAAAAAATAGATATCAGCCACCAAGCCGAAAGTCCAAAGCAATGAACCTCACATAGACCAGTAGGATTCAACGATTTCGTATGACAAGATGACATAGTAAGTATGGTGAAAACAGCCATAGCTTCAGCACAACGCAGTTCTCATACCCTATGACATCTACTTTTTTCGTGAAATAGTGGATTTGGGAAAACGACACTTGCACATATCATAGCCAATGAAATGAATGTAAATATCAAGGTAGTGACTGGATATGCAATCTCAAAACCATCAGAACTAATCTCGATTCTCAATAATTTACAAGAAGGAGATATCCTTTTTATAGATGAAATACACCGTCTCAAGCCAACTATCGAAGAAGTCCTCTACATCGCAATGGAAGATCGAGTGATAGATTTTGTGATGCCAGAGTGATGAAGTATGCGCTTACCTATCAATAAGTTCACACTCATCGGTGCAACGACAAAATTAGAGTCTCTCTCTTCCCCACTCAAAAACAGATTTATCTATAAGTTTCATTTTCAAGAATACACTCCAAGCGAAATCAATATGATAGTCCGCAAATATCTACAGCAATACAATATAGTAGCTGACACATTTATCGTAGAAAAAGTAGCGACCAAAGTAGAACACACACCTAGAGAGATTCACAATATCTGCGTAAAGATTAGGGATTATCTCATCGCACAAGACATGATAGATCTAGCGATATGCGAAAACGACCGAGCTGTCTTCGAACAACGACTGAATATAGATGAATGATGAATCACTCCTCTGCACAAAAAATACATGGATATTCTCTCTCAATATGATGATGCCGTTTGAGTGAAAACCCTAGCAGCCAAACTCTGAATGAATGAAAAAGCGTTGGAAACAGATATAGAGCCCCTGTTGTTGAAATTGGGGAAGATTGAGAAGACAACGAGGGGAAGGGTGTTGAAGTAAGAATACTATCCAAACAAATCACTATGTGTTCATATGTATGCCAATGTAATAATTTTTAATTTATCGTTTTTCTTGTAAATAAGTAACAAGTCAGGTAACAAATGGCACTCTCTGTAAGATGACAACTTTCATTGGAGTTGATGATCTCTATATATTGAAGGAGGCGGGTCTCAGGCTATTAAGTGCTCCACAATTTCCAAAAACTTTTTTTGTATCTTTGGTAGTCACAAAAATCATTTTGATTGTTTTTTGTATGTATGGGTAAATGTAATTTGATACATTAAGCAATCAAATCACGAAGTAAATCTGCAGATTTTTTATACTTCTTTCAAAACTTTTCTGCAAATTCAACTTCCTCATCCATCTGCTCAAATGATTGTAAACGGGAATAATTCTCGTATTCGGCAGGGCTCATCACATAAAACTGCACCTTATTATTTGCAAGTACAGCAATGGGGGTCTTAGTTTTCTTGACCCTAGTGGTCACTTGATTGAGTTTCTCTCTAAGATCAGTTACAGATAGTGTATTCATGGGGGCATAAAGCATTATAAATATCTTATAATATTCTAAGAAATTTATAAGGAATTGCAATGTAAAGTTACAATTACAGCAAAAGGCATTGTTTTTCTATTCTAAAAGAAATATTACTACAAGCGTGTATAAAAGTAGAAATCTTATATAGGCTATAAACTGACGCAATCGAAACCGATTGAACTACATCTACAAAAGTAGAAATCTTATATAGGCTATAAACATTTTCTATTGCAATCTATAATAATCAATCTACAAAAGTAGAAATCTTATATAGGCTATAAACGTATCTATAGTATATAGATAGATAGAAAATCTACAAAAGTAGAAATCTTATATAGGCTATAAACAACATTTGAGCCTGCAGTTGTTGATCTTATCTACAAAAGTAGAAATCTTATATAGGCTATAAACTATATACGAACATGACAATTCAATATGATCTACAAAAGTAGAAATCTTATATAGGCTATAAACCTCATACTGTACCGATAACCTCATCAAATCTACAAAAGTAGAAATCTTATATAGGCTATAAACTGAACTACAGGACAACGCGGTAACATCATATCTACAAAAGTAGAAATCTTATATAGGCTATAAACCAAGCAGTTGGTGGTGATCCAGGGAGGATCTACAAAAGTAGAAATCTTATATAGGCTATAAACCCGCTTCTCATTTACTTTCAACCAGGAATCTACAAAAGTAGAAATCTTATATAGGCTATAAACAAATCTTATTACGGATATTCATATTTTCATCTACAAAAGTAGAAATCTTATATAGGCTATAAACGGTTAGTATATAAATGCAATCTTGCTGGTATCTACAAAAGTAGAAATCTTATATAGGCTATAAACAAAGTTGTCGGACGCATGATATGTAGAATCTACAAAAGTAGAAATCTTATATAGGCTATAAACGGGGTATATAGTACCAATCCTCATAGAAATCTACAAAAGTAGAAATCTTATATAGGCTATAAACATCACAACAGGAGGTATGGGAATACGATCTACAAAAGTAGAAATCTTATATAGGCTATAAACTCCGTCATTGATGAATATGAATGCACAATATCTACAAAAGTAGAAATCTTATATAGGCTATAAACGGGTATATAATACCAATACTTGTGGAAATCTACAAAAGTAGAAATCTTATATAGGCTATAAACACGACATACACACAATCACTACATGAAATCTACAAAAGTAGAAATCTTATATAGGCTATAAACAAAAGAGAGGATAAGGAAGGAGACCGGGGATCTACAAAAGTAGAAATCTTATATAGGCTATAAACGAATGGATCCGAACAATAGAAACCATAGAATCTACAAAAGTAGAAATCTTATATAGGCTATAAACAAAAAGTGAAAGTTTGAATCTGTTATATCTACAAAAGTAGAAATCTTATATAGGCTATAAACTTTTTATATTCTATATACTGACCAGTATATCTACAAAAGTAGAAATCTTATATAGGCTATAAACTCCAACATTGGCTTATTTTATATGCTCTAACAAATGCATTCAAAAGAATAGACATGCTAGAACAAAGTAAGATAGCCAATGTTTTTTTATAAAGAGTATAGGTTTACATATAATTGTAAATATTTGTTTAGATACAGCCAATATCATGATTTTTACTTTCTTATAACTATTAATGAACAATTACAGGAATACGAGTTCCTCTTCTTCATGGACAGGATATCAGTACCTTATTACTTTCTTTTTACATCCTTCACATAAATTAAATATAATGATACTATCAGTATTTGCAAACTGTTTTGTATAAATACCATCAATCTCGACAAGTATTGTATTTAGTACCCTCTCACTATGCTTTAACTCAAAAACAGAATATTGTAATCTGCGTCAATACTTTTTTAACAATTTAGAAAATCTAGTTCTTACTTTATCATTTGTAATATCATAGGAAACTATAAGCATAGTGTGCTTTGTTATATTTTAAAGTCAGGAAACTGATTTTCATTATTCATGGTATATCTATAATATCATTTTACATATTGAAATATATCCTGTTTTTGTTCTAAAATAGCCATAAAAAATATCTTTATATAGTCCTGCCTTTTACTCCAATCAATTTGATACTGCCCTTGTTTAAATTGAAAGTCCTTTTCATTGATTTGTCAAAGATTATATGCTTTACGCAATGCTCTATCTATTATACAACGGAAAGGTTCAACCAGGTCACAAACTAAAGATTTGCGCTCAAAGAAAAGTGTGTGATAGACTCACTTATATGTATCAAACCCGTATAATTGCAGATTTGCCTCTAAAAAACTATATAAAAAACTATATCACATATCAAGCAGGAAGTTTATAACATCAACTTTTGTTCTAGGCAATCTTTTGTATCGTCACTGCTCTGCAAAGTATTGTGAAAAGAATAATTTTGATACTGTTCATTCTAGTCATCTCAAACTATCAGAAGACTCGATAGTATTAATCTTTATTAAAATTGCTTGTGCTAGTTTTATTGCCCTTTTGGAGTCTTCAGATTTACTTCTAAGCTCCTTCAACAAAGCGATCTGATTTGCAACCTTCTGTTCAATTATCCTTTTGGCAATATCCAAATCATTGACAGCCTGATATTGCTTGTTTCTGAGTAAATAATTTCCTTCTAATTGATTCCCAACAATGAACTTAGGCTTTAAATGAGCTCACAAGAAATAAACACTAATTCAATAACCAAGTAATTCATCAATAAGTTTAGTCGTAATAGTACAATCTCCTATAATATAAAGGCTAAATATCTTTGAACACGAAAACTTTTGCTTTACTACGTCTTCCTGTTTAATTATTAGATTTCAAGCTTGTAATGACAGATTTTTATACTCATCTGCTGATATTACTACTAACTGTTTTTCAGAAAAATCATCATATGACAACATCTAGTTAAGATCATTGATAAAAATCACATAGTTCGCGATAAATACATTTAGCGCATTTATGTGGATTTTGTGTAAATCATGATAAATTAGGTTTAAAGTCGCGATACGTTTGTAAAAATGCTTCAAATTTTAATATTTCATCATCATTGGGGATTGGGATAGAATGGATTTTATTGTCTGATTTTGACCACAACTTTAACTCTTTGACAATATATCACATTTCTATCATACAAAGATATTGAGCATAAAGTTGGTAGATATATCCTAAATAAACGGTTGTAATACGATTTTTTCTATCCATGAGCACTTGAGTATTCGTGTCATATATATCAATTTTGCCAGTTATTCAGTATTTTTCAGAATACACATCCAATGATTGTAAAATATTTTTTGAGGTAGAATATGTCTTTGTGTCAATTGAGGAATGAGCAATAGTCCCACTCACCTGTGGCGTATCCTTATACACTTGAGAATGATATCTTCCATATAGTTGATGGAAATAAATCGATTTAGGACAGAATATAAAATCATTCAAAGTGGAAATCGGAATATATTGATCCATTATTATTTCTTTCAAGATATGAATAATATTCTTCAGTGTTAATCTTCTACTAATATCCTATTTTACCCACGCGCTATCACATTCAAACTGAGAGACCGTAGTTGAGTTCTCTCAGGCAATGATCTTATCCATTATTATAACTCACTTGCGAGCAATATTATATGCTCAATTTGCATCTCAGTTATATTGTTTTCACTGAAATCAGTCTTCACTATTAAAACCACATGATGGGCATTGAATTATATCTATATTAGTACCTGTTTTAGCATTACGAATCTTCATAAGTAAATTGAGATAATAAATCAGAGTTTTACATTGACTGGAAGTAGCATGTGACAATCGTGATGCAAAATCAAAATTATCGGGTCATACAAAAACTTTATCTAATTCATCGGTAATATTGTAATCAGTGGTTACTCTAGTACTAGGAGAATACTGAGATCTAGTTTGATCCTTGGTTTCCATCGTCCATTTCATATTAAGTCTTACATCTTTCTTCTTTCAACGATTCGCTTCGTCAGACATCTCGTATGAAATCATATAACTATTCTCGTCTTTAATTATATTTATTTTAGAAAGATCAGCCTTCGCCTGCTTTTCATTAACATATTTGAGATACAAATGTTTTCTTCGTCCACAACATGGGCATGTAGTGGATGTATAACCTGCAGGAGTGTAGAATATGATTCCAGTCTGAAAGCTAAGATCTCAAAATCATCAAATTTGTGGAGTTAACTGATATCATTTCATCGTTCATCAAACCTCATCAGCAGCTCTATTTTTAAATACTAAATAGTTAAGTTTTTTAGCTAGAGCTAATTCAAATTGCTGATAAACATTTTTTTCCACCTTTTGCCTACTCCTCTTAAATCAACCATTTAAATCTTCCAATACAACAATAGCATTATACTCGATTATCATATTTGTAATTTCGTGGACCACCTGAGATATATAGCCTCTTTTTAGATCCTTAATCTGTTCTTGCTGATCCCAGTTCATCTGCGCAGAGTCTCTCTTTGATTCTCTTTCTGTAAGTTTCGAATGATAATCAGTTGCTCTTGGTCATACCACATTCCATGTTCATGTTTGAATTATTTTCCCATCCTGCCTTATTAATGAATAATACAAAAGATGCTTCTCTCAACGATCTATACCAAGTATAGTAAAATCCTTACTATTAGATTTGATTAATGATTTGATACGGTCATTGAATTTTAGCTCATTGAGACAAAAATTTATTGTTATTGGCACATGAAACATTAATTTATCTTCAGTATACCTTCTTTTATTTATAATATTTAGATTATACTTAGGAGATTTCTCTCTAACCTCAATCACACCTCATGCCTTTCTCCAAAATAACTCTGCCTCACCATTTAGTTTAAAGAGACTATTTAGTCACTCCATTACTGACTCAAAATACTTTGTATGAAGGTTTTTAGATCATTTAGAATATGTATTAAAATCCTTATTATAAATTTCGAATAAATATAGATTTCACATTTCAATCTCTGCATCTATCATTCAACTATCCACACTTTTCCATTTCAAAGAATATCATTGAGATTCAACATCATGATAGAACTCATTAATTTTATGATATTGTGAAGTAGGCAAAAAATTAAAACTGTATCACTTCCATCACTCATATCTCTTTAATGATTCTTTCAAAAAATCGATCCATATATGCAGATCTGCTAGAGAAAATTTATCTCCTTGCTTAAATGTCTCCTCTTCCCTAATTCTTAGAATATGTTCTGATGGATTGAATAATGCAATATTCTTCTTGGAGAAAATAACTTTCGGAAGCATTTTATTTGGTCAGGGAAGCAACTTATATACCATCTTTTCATAACCACTACCTTCATATAATAATGCATTCTTTTTTGTGTCAAAAAAGTTATTATTTCATTTCTTCATAATTGCCAAAAAGTATTTTCAAGCATTACGCAAAACAACTCCATAATTTTCTTTTTCTTTATTTTCATCCCGTCAATCTAGCAACGTTGGATTTTGAAAATTTACTTTTATCTTTTCATCATTACTATAAGGCTTTTTTGTCTCAAAATTTCTAACCTTATCATATACAATGTGAATTGGATCATAATCTTCATCCTCCATAATAGCATCTAGTCAACTTGCTCCATCATAAAAAAGGTTATCTTTCACATTATCTTTTGGAGTTATATGTATTTTCTTATGTACTAATTGAAAACCTCATAGCAACCTCCAGATTTTCAGTGCACTATCTAAAAGTGACTTGATCGTCTGTTTATCACTTAATTGCCTATAATTACTAATAGCTTGCTCATAATCAGACAACTGGACCGATATATTATTAGATATTAATCTAAAGAAATAATGACTAAATGATGCGGTTGATATGCTCTTTGATTTTAAATCACCAAATACGACCTCGGCCTCCACACCCTCATTTTGTTTATCATCTAGAAAAGATGCTATTTCTTGCAATGATCGGAAAGGGAATTTTTCATCTTTAACTGTTATCTCATCTTTTCACTTCTTAAGTTCATGTGTCAATTCTCTCATGCTTGACCATGAGTTGAGTCATATTCAGCTCCAACTCTCTAATGTTTTTAATGAAATATAAACTCACTTTCTATCAAAGGTTGTTTCTTCTGCAAGGACAGGCAATACAGAATCTTTAACAAATCAGATTATTTTCTTCTCCATGCGATCAATTACTGATTCCAATATCCTCTCTATATCTTCGTGAGTTTCTATCTGTTTCGGAAGCCGATCAATCACCTTTCTGGGAGAAAGTGGCAACTTATATAGTATTTGCAAGAGAGGAATTTTAACTCATGGGTGCTTCTGTTTATACTGATTAATAGAGTGATTTATATGTCATACAATCTCATTATAGTAATTGATTCATGATTGTGTAATAAAATTATGATATCACGTCAAAGAAAAGAATCAGTTATAAGACGATAAATCTTTTATGGTTTCTCTTTGATCACTATTTTTTTCAATAACATTAAAATCAGGATAATTCTCCTTGATTGTTTGAGAGATTTGCTTGTTCTTTAAGAAACGAGGAAGATTTTCGTCTATTAAACGAGTAGCGATTTGTCACGCCTTGCCTTCATTTTTATATAAATTGTCTCTATTTTGTTTATATGTCGTGAAATAACCCCAGAATCATTTAAATTGTTCTATTTCTCATTTATGATCAGGATATTTAATTAATAACTGCTCAATTACATCCTTTTCAGCCAAATCTTTAGATCATTCAAAATTATCAGTAATAGCTTTTCTCAAAAACTTAGTATCAAATTCTACCTTATTAACAAATTTACTATATATATCATCACTAATTTCTAATCAGGTGATTTTGGATAAAGATTGATTTATAAAATTACGATGTAATCAATCTAAACGATCTTTCATTTTAGGGTATAGCTCAGCTTTCTTTTCATCCTTTTCAAAAAATCCAGGTAAATCAAGCAAGTCTTTTGTCTTACCAACTGGCTTTAATTCAAATCTCAATGTTTTACTAAGTGAATATAGATTCGTTAAGGTATCAAATGGCGCTATATTCATCACAAAAAAAAGTATGGAGATAAATAAAATCCATATATTTATATGATGAATAATAGCAAGTTATTGTTAGAAAACCCAATCCCCTACTTATTCCAGTACTTCTTCAAAAACAACTGGATAGTCTTTGCCCCCTCTATCGCAGCTTGGGCTTTGGCATTTCATATAATTTCTTTCATGTCTAGTCACTCAGTTTGAAGCACACCACTGTTGTGCATTAGTTTTGCTAGAAATGAAATAGTGTCAGATGTGAACTCTGGGTGGTATTGTACTCACCAAGCGTGCTCTCCAACTTTCACAATAGTATGTTTGTCATATGATGTAGATCACAACACCTTTGCTTCTCATGGGTCTACTGCAGACTGCCTATGAGAATACATAGCAGTGAACTGCTCATTTAGCTGTCAGAATATTTCATCTCATTTCCCATCTGCATTCAACATAATTGAGGAAGGTCATAGTTTGCGCCCCGTATCCATAGGCACAACTTTTCATCAAAATGCGGTCACCAATACTTGATGTCAAAAACACATCCCCAAAACTGGGGTTCAGCTGTTTACTTCTCTATGCACGAATTGGATTAGTCACTCTACCCAAGGGAGTCTTGCTCTATCACGAACATCAGTCTGAGCACCTCAGAGCAAAAACGCACCATATTCACCATGTTTCGGCAAATCATTGTTCATTGCTCTGATTATTTCAAATTTAATTCCAGAGGTTGTAAGCGCACGACGATATTCCTCATCAAGAGTATTGAGGAACAAATCTATTTCTGGCATTTTTGCAGCCGCCTCATCTCCGCTATCAAATCCCAACGCAGTGAAATCTAAATTCGCAAAAGCATTCTCAGGCACTGATGATATAATTCATATTTTAGGTTGAAGCATATTTTATAATAACATGTAAATATCTTATAATCGCTCTAAATATTGAGCTTTTCATCGTTCTTTAACTCCGCCGATACATATTGGGAAGTGTGAATCTCCTGAATGATGAAGCAGATCACCTACTCCATGGTTATCCAACAATACAAATTTTCGAGAATTTGTCAATGTTTGTTTGAGTAGTATATTAACTAGCAATGCTGGTGTCGCTCATGTAAATCTTGCATTCACCTCTGCGACATAAATATTTCTATTCTCATCAATCATAAAATCGATCCCCCCAAATCATCTATATCAAAGGTTGTGAATATATTGTAAAACTTTTTCTGACTTTTCAATAATACATCCGCCCACAGCTCAGTCTTGCCATTTTGATGGATATTTATTGCCATTGTAATATCTCCCCTCCTCAAGGACTTGATCAGTCAATCCAAGCAGTAATATTGCATCTTCTCAACAATAAAACTGCATACTTGGAGAATCTATCACGCTGATCTTTTCTTCAATTATAATTTTTTGTCATTCACATATATGGAGCATATCATGAAATGAATCTTTTTTATTATCGAAAAATCAAAATCATGAAACCCCATGCGCTAACTTAAAAAAATAGTGTTTATCGCTGAAAAAATACTCTTTCATCACCTCTGTATCATCAGTGATCACTCATGGCAAATATCATAAATCGCTCTCTATCGTAAACTCTTTCAATGCTACTTTGTCGTTTGCAGCTAGTGAAATAGCAAATGAATTCAAAAGAGGAATTCAGATCTTCAATGCAAGCAAATCAGCATCTTCAGTCGGAAGAAACGTGACAATCTTTTGAAATCATCCACGCTTCAATTTTTCACAAAGCACAGAATCTTGTAAAATTTGTTGAACTAAACTCATAGTTGATTGATGTGGAAGTAGTATGATTTCAGCCTTCGCACAAAGTCAAAATTTTTGATAGTGATTCAATACGTCAAAATCAATAGGTTCACTACACACAAGAGTAGCATGATGCAAAAGAGAAAGTACTCTCTGATCATAGGTAGCAACATACGGGATATGGGGTAATACTGACTTTATAATGCTACTCCTGATATCATATATAACAAGTGTATTTTCATCAAAGATCTCTTCAATGATAGATGATACCTTCTCTACAATCTCATCATGACTGTCATTATAGTTTTTGATTATCATACAACAATGAAATTGTAAACTAAAATATAGCTATAGTTTCTATGCATTACTACTCACCCCTCAATCCCTTCCACAACTTCTCTTGTTCTTTTGACAACTTCTTTGGTACTGAGACACGTAGTTTCACCAATAGATCACCGTGCTTAGATCAAAATACTCATCACTTTCCAAGTTTAGGGAATCATTTTCATGCAACTTTTACTATGTCAGTAACCTGTGTTCATTTCGGTATTTTGACATCAATTTTCCCATCTGGATGGGGTACTGAGATCTCAGTTCCAAGAACCAAATCCACTATAGAAACATCTGCAGTTACTATGATGTTTTCACCATCTCTTTCGTATTGGGTAGACGGCTTCATATAAATTTTGATATACAAATCTCATGCAGGTCAACCATTGCGTCCTACATTTCATTTTTCAGTAAATTTCAAGTACTGTCATGTCTGGATTCAAGCTGGAACCTCTGCTTTTACACTATCTTGCGCTTCTTTCAGGTGCCTTGTTTTCATATCAATCTCTACTACTTTGGTATATGTGATTTCCTTTTCTAGACCAGTATATGCTTGTTCAAAAGAGATATTCAATTGGAGCTCAATATCGTCTCATTTTCTAGGTCTATTGCTATAACCCCCTCATCAAAAGATTCATCAGATGAGATCTCAGAAAATATCATTGATATCTCATCATCCAAATTGGAATGTCGCGCCATCACCAAAACCTCAGAATCCTCATTGTCATCCAAATCAACCAAATCCCCCCTGTCATTGACCTCCAAAACCTCAGAATCATCACTTCCTCACTGAATCATACTGTTGTTTTTTTTGGGCATCTCATATCACCTGATATGCTTCATTGATAGCTTTGAATTTCTCTTGGTCTCATCATTTGTCAGGATGATGTTGCATAGCTTGCTTACGAAAGGCTTTTTTGATCTCATCCTCACTCGCCCCCTCTGCTACTCCAAGTATATCATAATAGTTTTTTTGTGGATCAAAATCGAACATAGAATATCTATATGCTAAAAAAATAAATGTAGCACGTGCAGTATACAGATGCTACTTTGCATTTCAAGGTCAGGATTATTTATTTATATTTTGCTATTCCAGATGGGTTGACATTCATTCCCTCATCATTATACTATTATGCACGCTTTATATATTATTCAGTTATACCACTAAGATGATTACTAACAATCGTATTTGAATCGAAGACACAGAAGTAGACTCCAATTTAGAATTAGGCATGCCATCCATCGATGTTTGCCATGACATACAAAAGTGAATAAATTGAGCCCCACAAAAGGAGACAACAACTTACACACGAAAAAATGAACAATGAAATATAACAAGAGAACTCATACACGGTATTTCCACTGATTCCAAGGGGGAAGACATTTTGCATGAACGATCATTCAAAGATCATGATACGGGTACCAACATTGAGGGACGCTGACCTCGAATAGAATTTGAAATATTCAAGAAATGACTAATTAAGAATGGTATATTGCCAGATCCTAGGAAATTTGATCCGCAATTCCAAGCACATGAAATGAGGATTGAAAACATGCATAGATGGAAATATATAAGAGAATGAGGTGACCAAGTAATCGACCTCTATCAAGAGAAAGCAAGAGAAAATCAACGTCTTCAGAATATTGAAAATCGCAAAAAATATATAGCTGATCAAAAAAAATATCTTGCAGAGCTCTTCAAGCAAGAAGGAGAACTCATAGAAACATGAATAAAGTCTCCAGAAGTTCGATCAAGAGTCAAAAAAACCACAACGGGAACGTTAGTACAAATATTTCTGGCACTTGAAGAACAAAGTAAGAAAATTCCTATGCCTAAATGAGTAAGGGTAACTCGATCAGATATCGAAAGTATCCCCGAATGGTTTCGAAGATTCTTTTACCCACAATTCCCATGAGCTCTAAACAATGCACTTGATGCATTAAGAAAATCTACACCAATCAACCCCATCAAGAAGCTATTGCATCGAAAGCGAAATTTGCCACGTACAAGTAAAAAGAAATAATTACAAGGCAATTATTCTAAAAAATCTAATGTCCGTTCAAACGCGGGCATTTTTTTGACAAATTATCAGATACGAGTACTATTGTTGTAGTGCTTTATATTATATAGATATCTATGAGCGTAGGATTTGATTGAGATCACTATATTGAACAACAAAAAGGTGCTATCCTTGAAAGAATGGCAAAGTTTGAACATAGATTGTACCTAGAAGTATGAGGGAAACTCCTCTATGATGGGCATGCATCGAGAGTCTTGCCATGATTCGACCCTGCATCCAAAGAGAAGATCTTCGCTGCCCTGTTTGACAAGATGGATATGATTTTTTGCATCAATTATGACGATATCGTTCACAATAGACAGTTGGTAAAAGAGGATGTAGATTATACTGACCATGTAGAGAAGATGCTATGGGAGATAGAGAAAAAAGTAGGCATCAAGCCATATATCGCGTGTAATAAATGCCCTCGCACTGGGTTTGACGAGAGAGCACAAAGCTATCTACAAAAATTAGAAACTCTTTGATACAAGACATACAAAAGATATATGATTTCTGGCTACCCTCATGCAATTGAAACAGTTTTGAGTGCAGAGTGATATTGATTTGATGAATACATTCCATGTACATCCTCACTAGTACTAGTGACTGGAGCAGCATCAAATAGTGGGAAGATGTCTACATGTTTGGGGCAGATTTATCATGAACATTCACGCTCTAAAGATTCAGGATATGCAAAATATGAAACATTCCCTATACGAAATATTCCACTCAAGCACCCAGTAAATCTCGCATACGAAGCAGCTACTGCAGATATCGAAGACTATAATATGATAGACACTCATCACATGCAAGCATACGGAATTGAATCCGTAAACTACAATAGAGATGTGGAAGCATTTGATATCGTGAGAACGTTAGCCAACGCATTCCTTCCTCAAACTAATTACACTCGCCACTACAAATCCCCTACAGATATGGGAATCAATATGGCAGGTTTCTCGATTACAGATGACAAAGTTTGTTGTGACGCGTCACTAGAGGAGATACGTAGAAGGGCAAACGAATACCAATGAATGGTAGATAGATGAGAATGAAAGCAATCATGGGTTGGTAAGTGTAGAGAGTTGGAGAAGGAGTGCTTAGGTTTTGTGGCATAGAAAAAATAATATAATTCTAATCTCCCCCATTTTCAAAGCACGAAAAAATCTGATTTAACCTATCACGGTCTGGATGAGTTTTGAGTATCTCCTTAGTCTGTTCTTTCATTTTCTTATACGTATCAGTATCTCAAAAAAATCTATTTAAAGTTACTGCATTTGTCCCATATGTTAGATGCATTTGTTCAAGTGTAGCTACGGTTAATACACTTAGCCCATATTTTGAAATAAAAAAATGATTTCAAAAATATATCGCCTTATGTTTGGGGATAATTGAATCTGAATCATACAATCATATCGCATCTCAAATTTGCAATGTATCATAGTTTCAATCTCGACTTTCTGGCCAAATAAATTCACTATATGAAAATCTATCCATCCCCAGCATATGCCTTTCAAAATCATGACAATCATGAACTACATTTTTTTGATAACGATCAAAATAAGTCATAAGTCTTTTTGTAAAAGCTGTAGGAAGTGAATGTATCTTATATCAGTTGGCATGCTCTATCATAACGGTCAGTGTCTCACAATCTGTTGCATGAGTCAAATATATTTTATTGTGTCCGATTGAATTAGATGTATAATAGAATGTTTGCTGAGCCTCTCAACCAGTTCATTCATTATAAAATAATTGCTTTGCTGATGATACAAGTATTAGTCATTCATTATTTTTTAGTTTAGTATAATTTTTTACCAACATATATTTCTTCCTAAGCATATTTTTATAGTCCTCATATATATCCTTATCAGAGAATATAATTTCTATTTCACTTGAAATATCTTGTTTCTCTCAACTTTTGAGTACCTTATATAATATATCTTGAAGGCGAAAATCATATGGATGTATATAATAGTAGCGAAAATCCATAATGTCTTTTTTAATAGATTCTGGAGATTTATTTCTTATCATAGCACATATTATAAATAAATATAATATACGTGTCAATGTTAATTCATACACAGATGCCAACCTTCGTGTTGAAAACTCATTCCCATTAGATACAGTTCATCGTAATGATTATAAGTTTCTTAGTTCTTAAATCTACGCAAATATATGGTACTCTTGGATATGATCACAACATATGATGATGAAAAAAAGACATATCTTCGCGACCTTTGGTCTAAAATAGTACAGCATGCATGACAATCACATGACCCCAAAAAAATAGTTTCGTTTCTCACCAAATGCGGGATATTGTGAATAGATGAAAGAACTACGTCAGTATATATTTGAGTGCCAAATGAATTTGTACACTCACAAGTGAAAAAGTTTCTCCTCAAGCCACTGCAGATAGCACTGGAAGAAGTATACAACCCACAATACAAGATACATCTTACCATGTATGAGCCATTTCAAAATGGGAAGCATGATTTGATCATAGACCTCAAAAAGATTCTAGATCTCAAAGAAAAACCACAAAAAGAAATTGCTCTTGATGGGAAAATCAAAAAACAGTTATGAGATCATATTGGAATTGTTTTCGATGCTAGATATACATTTGAAAATTATATCGTGTGAGACAACAATATGCTTGCTTTCAATGCAGGGAAAGCTGTAGCCAATAAGCCATGAATCACATACAATCCTCTCTTCATATACTGAGGCGTATGATTGGGGAAGACTCATCTGATGCAGGCTATTTGAAATGAAGTAATCACTCAAGACCACAACAAAGTAGTGACCTATCTTCCAACTAGTAAATTCCTAGATGAGGTTGTCGATGCTATCAAAAAAAATAAGATGACCGATTTGATGAATAAGTTTGACCACGTAGATGTATTGATGTTGGATGATGTACAATTTCTTGCAGAAAAAGAAAAGACGCAAGAAATATTTCACAATATATTCAACGACTTTACCAACAAGAAAAAACAGATTATCCTCACTTCTGACCGTCCTCCAAGGGAGCTCAAACTACTGGAAGAAAGATTGAGAACTCGTTTTGCAAACTGACTTGTAGTAGATATTCAAGCTCCGAAATTTGAAACAAGAATTGCTATTCTCAAAGCAAAGTGTGATCAAAAGGATTGTGACCTAGATACTGAATCTCTGACTATGCTTGCACAATCAATCACAACCAATGTCAGAGAGCTTGAATGAGCGCTCAATATCCTCATGTCAAAACAAACATTGATGAACAAGGATCTAGATTTGGAAGACGTACGTTCATGCCTGAAAACACTGTGATACAACGTAGATTCTGATGGATCAACATCACACAATGTTCAACCAATCAACAACAGAAGTGTTTCTCACTTTGCATCGATAGTTGAAAAAGTAGCAAACTACTACAGCATATCTGCAAGTGATATCAAATCAGACAGCAGAAAAAAAGAAATATCTCAAGCTCGTCAAATGCTTATGTTTATTGCAAAAAAATATTTTGATTGGACATTAGAAAAGATTGGCGACTACTTCGGAGGACGCAATCACGCAACTGTGATTTACGCAACTGACACCTTTGAAAAACAACTCCGCCACGACAAACAGCTAGAAAATGATTTAGTTATGATGATAGAGTGATTATAATATTTACATTATAAATCAGTATCATGGAAGTCATACAAGATAGCAAAAATCAAACATTGCAGATATGTATTGATCCCCATGATCTTCAGAAATTTGATGCTATTTGAGCTTATATTACGACTAAGTTGAAACATCTTTTTGAAGTGTGAAATAACACAAATACTGATGTCAAAGTAGAAATAAGACCCGCAAGTGAAATCCAGTATGAACTACAACAAGGTAGATGGGAAAATAATAAAAATATATCTACAATCGTCATCACGAATGCTCTTCTTGATATACTCAAAAAACAGGGAGAATATAACACTGAAATAGCAAAATACAAAACACAGTTTATAATATCAAATTTCAATCCACCTATTGAATAGACCACATGAAAATAGCACCAGTTTGCCCGACATTCAATGACTCTTTCATCCCCTTCATAGGGATATATACCACGTGATCAACCATGGTCAGAGTATCTGGCTCCACTCATATCACCTCATTTCACAATACTACTGCAACACCTAATGGTTTCTTTTGTTGAAATTGATTCAATGGGATAGCATCATCTGTAATCTCAGCTGCAACCACCATATAAGATTTCGATTTCACATACTCCACTGCTGCCGAAGTCGTAAAAAACTCTTTGAGTTCTACACTCTCCTCTGATCATAGCGATGTCTTTTTTACTTTGGGCTGAGAAAGTGGTGAAGGAGTATATCACGTCAATATAACATCCCATCACAATGCATCAGCGGTGCGAATTATATTTCATACATTGTAGCAACTACGGAGATTCTCAAGGATAATTATATTTTTCATATTCAAAGTTTTTCAAAATATTTTTTAAAAAGCATTAATCAATCATTTGATGGCGTGTCTACTTCTGGATGAAACTGGAATCCTAAAATCGGCTTGGTTTTATGTTTTACAATTTCATACCCATAGTTTGATTTTCAAATTCATTCTAGTTCTTCTCACAAATTTACAATACAAAACTTGTGTGCTTCATGAACCTTGTGTGGCAAGGGGTCGTCTTTGCATACCAGATTAAGGTCTCACTCGATACGGGTAGATCCTTTTACAATTACTCCACAAAAGGAAGATACTATCAATTCACACCCCAAACAGATTCCAATAATCGGCTTCGTTGTTTCTCTGATAAGATCTATTTCCTGTGAAAATGCTTTGTATGCATATGTATGAGTGCTGCTTCATGTAAGCACAATACAATCAAAATCGCTAGTGTTGTATCATCAAATTTGTTGATATGATATATACGTGAAAATAGAATCAATTGGGAATAGTTTATGGATTTGATTTATATGAATTGAATTATTGTTTATTATGAGGATTTTCATAAGTAATCAGTTTATTAAAATCAGTACTCGATCTTGTTAAAAATACCAGACTTAATCTTTCTAATACCTCATATCCAACCATAAGTTTTGCACTCTACAAATTCTATCGACTCCCCACATGCTGTAGGAGTGCATCTCATGGTTGGCCTTTTAACAGACTTACATGCTCGAGCATTATCGCATGCATTTTTAGAATTCAGCAAAGAACAATCTTGTTCTCAAGGCAAAAATGGAGGCAAAAATAATATTAAGAAAAATCATAAAATTACAAGCAGTGCAGAAAAGATATATGTCATTATATTCCATTTTCCAACTCACCTTGGTTCTTTATTAATAACTGTTCCCATGAAAAATTAGTAAGGATTAAAAATAACGTCTATTCCCTTTCCTCTTTGCAACAACCACATCCACTTCTTCTCAGCTTGCAGATGAGCAACTATCCCAGTATGTATGAGCTGGACGCTATAGACATCTTGAGGAAAACCAAATACAATAGTAGCGAATACATCAGCGAGCGCACTAAGTCTATGCCAACGACATTTTTTGGATCTGAAGAACTTTGCAATTGTCACATCATAAGCAAAATAGCCATAATTCAATGGTATGAGAGTATCTACACCCGCATCAGTGAAATAGCGCAAATCATCTTTTACTACATTGTGCATCATCCAGTTTTTTCGTCACAGAGAAACAAGAAAATGTTTTCGCATAGGAACCGATTTTGTCCAATAGATAAATGGCGAACGAAAAGACTTGGTTGTTGTTTGATGTGAGAGTAAGGTATATGTCACACACTTTGCTTTCACAAGATCTTGATGCTGCAAATCACACCAATCTCCGATCATACCGATTTTACCCATACGAGATCACGGCAGAACCTTTTCCATCAGATATGTAGAAAATAGTGGCAGTATATATTTTTGATACCTAGAATCATTGAGAAACACTAGTTCTCGACTAGGCGGCAATATGAACTTTTGTACTCATTCAACAATGAGAGACTCAATCCCCATTTCTATTCTTTTTTGTACAAATGAAAGCTCTTTATCTCACCAATGAGCTCATTCTTGATCATACCAAATTGTGTATGAAAAATTATGTTTATGTAAAAATTGGAAAAGGTAGAGACTATCAGGTGAAGAAGTGATTATTCAAATTTTCATTTGGAACTAGTTTTGTAACATCAGGTAAAAACTCTAGTCTTCTTCTCTATCAAATGACATTGTGAGAATCACTGCAATAGGTACTGCCAGCAATACACCAATAAATCCAAAAACTAATCCTCAAAGCAACATACAAATAAATATCAATAATGCGCTTACTCATAATGTCTTATTCATGATAATTGGAGTCAAAACATTATTCTCTGATTGATTGACAATAATATATATTGCAACAGCTAGTATAGCCGCTTTCCATCATCCAGCTATTACCGTGACGAGTCCAGTGATGACAATACCAATCAATGGTCAGATATAAGGGATGAAGTTAAGCATTCATGCGATCACTGCAAGTGATCCTATATTTGGTATTTTGATGCCAAATATCCATGAGAATAATCCAAATAAGATAGCAATCACCACACCTACATAGACGCACACAAGGAATTGTCATTTGATCCATAAGCCAAGTTTAGCATACATTTTGTGCATTTTCACAAAAAGATGATTTCTCCTTCCCCCTCATAGCGATGAAATAAAATTTATCACCCCTGTTTTCTCAACTGAGAAAAAGATTGCCATCACAAACAATATCATCGCTTGTGCAATTGTGGTAAACACTCATCAAAGCAATTTAACTGCAAAGGCTCACAAGTTAGTAGCATATGAGGTAACCTCTGATATTATCTGTGAGATATTTTCTTGCAATCTCTTCTGTAATTCCTCAAGCAATCACTCGCTTTTCAATGTATCTATCAGCATCCCCTCTAATCTCGGCGGGAATTGTAGGTGGTTTTGTATCACAGATATCAAGCCTTCATTTTGCAACAAAACTTGAAATTCATTGATTTTATTGATTGCAAGTTTCAACACATCTACAATCTGATTTATCACAAATGGCAAGACGATAAACACAATCAAAAATATTGATCATAATACAAGAAGGTATGACAGCGCTATTGCCAGTCACCTATGCATATATTTAGAAAAGAATGTGATCGGCGCATCCAATATCATCGAAATAACAAATGCTGCCAATATCAAATATACAGCATCAAGCGTCTTGAAAATAATATAAGAAAAGTATGCAATCAACGCTCAAAAGATCCAAAACCTCAAGATAAAACTAGTGTCGAGTTGCATATGTTTTTTTTCACGCTCTTGTAGTGCGATATCTTTTGCTTCGAGATCTGAGTACATTTTCTCTATTTGAGAAATCTGTCTTTCTCTTTCTCTCTCTAAACGTTTTTGACGTTGCTGGAATCAAGTCACTGTTTTTTTGATTCGACGGAAGATCATAATTTTTTGGATAATTGAGATAAACTACTTGAAAATTGTTTGGTCAACATTGTAACTATAGCATTTTTATCTTGTGTTGCAAGAACTAGTGATACTTCTTCTATTCGTGCTTTTTGAGGCACTGCTAAGACACTAACCGAATTATATTTTATAGTAGTCTTGGTAATTGCATCATAAAATATTCTTTTCACTATATGTCTCTTCACACTTGATTTATGAATTTTTGTAGATAATTGTATTCCCCATTTTGTATTGGTCTGTAAGGCATGATGAGCACCAACAAAATAGACAAATGGATAAGCGATTATCTTCTGTGTTCTCGAGTGTCAAAAAAGACGTGCGATATCTTTTGTAGTCAACCTATTTCTTGTTGGCAGCATAAAATGCCGAGATGAAATCAAATAAAACATGCTCTATCTTGATAGAATACTCTGTCAGCGAGACAGTATCTTGTATCAGACGAACATTTTTCCAATCTTCTTTGGTCGCAAAGTGATACTGTAAAGCGTGCAACAAAATGGTATCGAGTCAATGCTCTGCCAAAAGACATAATTTTTTATATACTCATACCATAGTTCATGTTTGATCTCCTGAGACTAGACTTCTAAAAACGTCTTGCAACAACTCCATATCTTCTGATTTATGTTCCATATCGTGCAAAACTCCTGGTTTTCACCCCGCCAATGACAGAAGAAAATCTTTATCATACGAGTGCAATTTCGGGTCTGAAGATATATACACATCCATCTCATGCTCTGACAATATGTTGAATGTAAATATCAATGCTCTAGAATAAATCGTAGAAAGTATTTGACCAGGATGAGAACATGTTGCAATAATTATCCTACGTTGAAGTGGTTCTTCCAATACTTTCAAGAGAGCATTTGCAGCTCCATCAGTCATACGTTCTGCATCTTCAATCACGAGTACCTTCCAATCTCATACTGAGGATCTTGCCAACCATTGATTGACCTCTCTGATACCAATATCATGATATAGACTGCCGTCAGAAAGTGGGATTTCGTCATCCTCAGAGACCTTGATCGTATGTGGTTTCAATGGATCATCGCTACGAGTATATGTACAGTCTTTGAGTATAATCCCATCTTGCTTGTACTCTCATAGCAACAGATGCATTGCCTCTACAGCTACATCATATTTTCACAATCACTTTGGTCAAACAAACAACAAAAACGGAATAGGAGCTATTCACGTCTCCTTAGCATTTGAAATATATTTGGTAACGATTGAACGTATATATGAATTTGATTCTACCATGAAAAAGTATTTGAAAATAGTAAGATGCGATTATTTGATCGGATATCAATACTTGATGACAGCAACCAACAAAAATGGGAAAACTATAATACGTCTCCAAGATGGACTTCACCACAAAAATGCAGGATAGTCCTTGAAAACAAAATGCATTACTTGTTCCCGTTTATTGTTTGACCTATCTTTATGTACTGCATAGCGCATAAAGTCCTTGACCAATTGATTCATGATTGTTTTATACGCAACCTATGGCAAATTGCAAACAGATATGAGATTTTTTACCATATACGTCCCCTCAATAGTATATCACAATTTTTTATAGTATTCCCTCACTCAAATTCATGAAATCACAGAGAGTCTCTCATATCCACATTGCATAGTGATTTTTTCTGCCAGCCCCATGAGCTGTGATCAGAATCACTTATGTTGTGCTGTGGCTTCAGTTTTTACGAGGTCTCATCAAAGAAGCAATTGTTTAAGCTGACCATATACGTGCAGCTCCCTAATCAGTGCGGTGTTTTTTCATAGTCAATCATACTCCATGATAGCACATTCATCTAGCAAAAGAAGCCTAGCAAAACCATAGAGATATCAAAGCTCATCTTCAAAGCTTATAAAAAATTCCTGCCCTGCTGAAGACAAATACTTTCTCACTACAATGTTTATAAACTGTGGTTTACCTTCTGTTCTATGTCTCATCTCTCTAGCTCTCGT
Source organism: Candidatus Absconditabacterales bacterium (assembly GCA_039809345.1). Lineage (GTDB taxonomy): Bacteria > Patescibacteriota > Gracilibacteria > Absconditabacterales > Absconditicoccaceae > JBDHUW01. Next base: position 30,219 of record JBDHUW010000008.1, read on the forward strand.
GTCCAATGAAACATAATTTCTCATGGAAACTATGTCTGGGGTTTTTCACCATATACTACTAATTCACTCCTCTCCCACCTCCTGTACGACGTTTTGCAAAAACTCTTCTTCTGTTTCAGCTACCACGAGATTGGGATATAAGCGAGCATACATTTTTTTTCTCAACTCAGGATTTTCGCTATTTTCCTTCATCATGTCTCTTTCCGTGATTTGACGAAGGTTTGTAATCTTACTTCAGGCTACGATTTCTGTCTCAGGAATATCACGTATCAAACGCTTGATACGGGTATATGGAGGGAATATCTCACGTTCAGCTATTTTGATAATATCTATGATGCTTTCAGAGGTGAGTGGTTTGTACTCTCACTTTTTATAAAGATCATAGAGTTCAGTGTTGGGGATGACTGAGGTAGGGTAAAATTTGACTTCATCGGGTCTGATTCGCGGATCAGAAAATGCCATACGAAAGCTCTCGATATCTTTTTCTATGGTAGAACCATAGAGCCCAGGCATGAAGTGAATGGAAAACTTGAATCCATACTGACGCATCTTATGCACTGCTTCACGAGCTTGTTGCACACTATGTCCACGTTTATTAGCATCTAGTACATCATCAAACATAGACTGCAATCACATTTCCAACCTTGTCACTCACCAATCACGTCGCATTTGGCAATTTTCATCTGTCATATACTCAGGTCTTGTTTCTATAGTGAGTCCTATCACGCGATGATTTGCTGTCTCATTAATTTTCATAGACTCTTGGATCGTACTGGGATATTCCATTCACAAATCCTCCAACGAATAACGTACAGATCTTGCATTCTCAGAAACATTGATCTTACTCATGAAAACATCAAACGTATTGCATGCATCGTACAATCACTTGAGAAAATCTCTTTTATAATCAGTTGGATATACATCTCGTGTCCCTCACAAAACAATCATTTCAATTTTGTCAGTCGCGTGTCAGGTTAGATATAGAGACAACAATCTATTGTACGTTTGTTTATATGGATCAAATTGATTCAAGAGTGCACGCATTGCTCCAGGCTCTGTATTTATATAACTTTTGGGCATAGTAGCATCATTTGGGCAGAAAATACATTTTCAAGGGCACCAAAATGGTTTAGTCAAAACCTGAATAGGCACAATTCATGACTGCGATCTCACTCAGCGTTTTTTTAATATAGATTCCAAAAATTCATTACGCAAAATATCTCACTTTTTCAAAAGCTCACGATAAACTACCAATAATTCTGTATTTGTTGGTAGTTCAGACAATTGATGCTCCTTCGCATACTCTCTTTTGAGCTTTTTGAATGCTACAGAGACATTATTGCTATCTTCAATCTTACTGATGGCAACTACTAAATCTTTTAAGGTTTGCATGGCAAAAAAGTATAGATATTCAAAAAAGAAAAACAAGGAAACCAGTCAACTTATTATGAGTGGAATCTCTTGCATCTATTGGTACGATTATTATACCATGGGTAATGGAGACAGTAACCCAACTGGAGACTAGTAAGTCATATGCCAAAAATATACTCTATGGCATCTTCGCCACCTGAGCACTTTTCATCGCGCTGGAATCATGAGCAGCCAAAAATCCACCTGAAAGCGAGACTAAACCGACTACCGAACCTGTAAAAAAGAAATCAGCACCTGCCATAATCAAACATGATGATACAGACATAGAAACATTTGAAGCATACAGTCCTTATGCTGCAAATCGAGAAATGCCGCTTCCACCAAATACGCCAGAAGATAGCATGCGGCTTGTTGATCAATTTCAAAAAAACTACAGACAATGCAATGTGATGAAAACCAAAGAAGTGATGAACACAGTAAGCTATGTCACATTACATAGCACCGAAGGGAGAGAAGAATGAACCATAAAGTATCTCAGTCAAACTGGTAAAGCGCATTTTATGATACTAAAAAATTGAGATATCATATCATACTGACCATCTAGTTGATATACTGGAGAACCTCTAAGGCAGATCAATCACATGGGGGAAGCATGAGCTGAGAAAAGTAGAGCTATGCGGAATCATGATGGGAAAGCTACATTTTCTGCGGTGGGTATCGAGGTCAGTGCATTGCCTTGAGAGGGGCGAACCGATGCACAATACAGCTCAGTAAAAAAGTTATTGGAATACTTATCAACCAAATATGGACTAATGAGAAAGGATATAATTACCCACTCAATGTGTGCGTACTCACCTGAGCATGGATTGATGAGAAAACAAGATCCGGCATATCTTGACCGACAAAAACTTTGACTTGATCCAGGATCAGCACAGATCAACAGAGATGTGGTAGCTGGGATCATTGCACCCAATCTGCTAGGTCAATACAAGCGATTAAGAATGCAGAAAAGTAGTGCCTATGAAAATAGAATCACACTTTCTCATGAAGAAGCAATCGAATATATGAAACAACACTCTTCATGAGTAGACGATGCTATCAAGCTTCACAAAGAACGCAACAATTGAAAAATAAATCCACGAGCACACAAATGAAGATTTTCTGATTACTGGATGAGTATTGAAGAAATTGATGCAAGATATTGAAGAAAAGATTAGTTTACTGTCACTATCTTGGTTCATGGGTAGTAGTATTGAATAATTTCATCTACTGATTTTCATTGATCGGCCAAAGCAGAAGATCCCTCACCTGATAGCCCTACTCAGTGTCACTTGAAATCATCACACGCCACGCCATGTACATCCTTCACAGACTGCAAATATGGAGTATCTTTTCGTCATCGTTTCTCGTCTGCAGACCGAGTAAATCATGCTGAACAATTGAAATATGGCAAGATAGGGAGGAGTCAATTATATGTAATATACTGGTTTCTCGTCTGTTGCAATGCGAGTGGTCGCTTATCAGATATTTTTTCCCATCATGCACCGAGATATTTTTGAAATATACGAGGATCATCTACTGCACTATACAATGCTCATTCGGGGATTGATGAATGTTTTGTATCTCATCACATATAGTACAATGCATATCATTTTGATAACAATGCTAGTATATTAGCTTTTGTCTGCGTTTGATTGTCTGATGCCTCAGCTACTCATCTCATATAATTATCGAGTGAAAGAATATTTGCTACATAGTGCATGTTTTGTGCCTCTTCATTTATTTTTTTCACTGGTCAATACGCAAAAAGGAGGGATTGTTTAAATTGATTGAGTGGCGTTTTGTCCGAAGCAAATCTATTGTAGTTTGTAATCGAAATAATTCAATTACTTGAGGTAGAAACAGCAAATCTAGATGTAGTAAATCTGCTCTTTCAAACAGTCACTATAAAGTTTGTATTATTTTTTGATACAGAAAGTGAATTTGCAGTGCGTCTCGTGCCACCTATTCTAACCACACATTGACCTGTACATGAGATTTCCCATTTATTCAATGCAGTAGTAGCTTCATACAAAAGCACAGACACAGGTTTTTTTACAATAGTAGTAATATCTGAAATCTTTGGGGCAGTTAGCAACCTATTGATATTTGATTGAGACTTCGTGAATCATTTTTCAGAAATATAGTTTTGTTTTAGCTCACCAAGTGAAACAGATGACTGTGTTGAAAGCGGTAAACTGATTGCATTTTGTCAAACTATACTAGTTGCTCATAGTCTAAGATTAGCTGCTACCACAGTCCTAAGAGAAGGAAGTAATTTATATAAATTCTCTCATGGACAGCTTGTATATCATGCGTCTTTGTGCCCCGCAATCGCATTATGAATTTCTGACACCACAAAAGGGTATGAAGATGAGGTCTTGAAATAGCGACCTTCACTCAATGGATTTATATTGTACTTTTTACTAACTGCTGTTGCAAGATTGGTGAGTGCTACAATTTGTTCTTGAGTAGGTTCGATTTCTTCAAAGTTTCACACTAGTGATATTCACACACTTGGAGTATTATTCCAAGCTGCATGTGCTCATATCACTCCAGCGCCTCCAGCTCTTCACTCATAGATCCTTCAACTAGGCATAATCACAAAATTGTATCAGATATCTCACCATCATCTAGAAAAAGCATGAAATCTGTAGAGGTTTTTCATATGTTCTTTTTCCTGTTCTATAGTCTGTGGAAGATTTTTATTGTTGTCGGCAGTATGATGTATAATTATTTTTGTCTTTTTGATTTTGTATTGATTTGACCATCGCAACTTATTTTTTCACGCTCATGCGACTACTCTATCTATTTTAAACTCAGATCCAAAGTTACTCAACACATAATCGGTAGCTGTTTTTCTATTTTTCTCAGCTTGGGTTGGTTCTGCCTCTTCCGTTCACTCATATTTTTTGGCTGCTTCTAAGATTTTTTGATATTCATCTCTTGATGCCAATCTTCGTGACTCATCAGCTCATCGATCGGCACGTTGTATATATGAAATTCAAACCAGTCATCGGTTATTCACTTCGGGGTTTGCAGGTTGCATTGTTGTAGCGTACGTATTTGGGTATCACAAAATTGAGAGTCACAATATAGCTAGAATTATCAATATGGCCTTATGTTTCATTTTCTTGCAAAATGCATTCTAAAATATATATCTACTTTATAATAATACAGTGCCTAGTTGCAAGCTAGAGCATCATTATCTTTTGCACATTTGTATAATGTTCACTCATATTCATTGACATAGTCAATATTCATTGTTGGAGGCAATCTGATCAACCAAAGGTATTTTGTCGAAATTGAAAGAAGTCTGATCAACTCATGCCCCCATCATGGATTACAACGGTATGTACAACGCAATCACGCATTATGAACTCTGCAAAAAAGAGTGACTCACACCAATAATATGAGTAGATTTGGCTACTCAAATAACGATGCAATGAAAGTCATACTCAAAAAGTCGCTTCAGCACATTGATTGCTAAAAATCATGAGGGGTATTTGTGGCTATTGGAAAACGTATCTCGCGCTCACACATCAAATAAAAATTGAATTCCTCATCAAACACTCTCGCAGCTATCTGAAACAAAAGGGAATATCATAAGTCTCGTAAATGGCTACGAATCACCAGTCTGAGATATGATCCAAGCAGGTCGCACAAAAGAAGATATCATTCAAACGATAAACACATATGAGGAGATATTTGGGAAGGAGAATGTATTTCTAGAAATCATCCCACAGTCATTTGCAGACAATGCACTTCTAGCTCAGGCAAATGTAATGCTACGAGAATTACATGAAACGATGAACCTACCAGTACTCTGCTCGAGCAACTTTCACTACATCAATCAAGATGACAAAGAAGCATATGACATCGCACGTTGTATCAAAGATGGCAAGCGTGTATACGATGATGATAGAAGGAAAACCGCTTGAGATTTCTATATCATGAGTGAAGAAGAGATCAAAGAAAAGTGTATCCAAAACGGCTTCAATGAGTCCCAATTTTTTACAATGTGTGCGGGGATATCTACATTGCTAAATCTCATTGATCTACAAATACCGTTGTGAAAAATACTTTTCCCAGAATATGACAGTCCTGAAGATATCAAGGAGTTATATGGTAAGTTTCAGTCTCTCTAGTCAAAATTATTTATTTCCTCTTGAAATAGTCAGGGGTATGTATATACCAGGTATAATTTTACCATCTATTACATAAACCTATGAGCAAAGAAAAAGATGATAATCTATATGTAAATAGAGTAAATCAACTCAAAAAATTTTACTACAATGAAGATAGGCTTCCTTCGATTGTGGAAATGAGATCGCTCTTTCATGTGTCTTCACAATCAGCAGTACAGTCATTTTTGATGAGAATGCTTGATGATTGACTAGTCAGGAAAGATGGGAAAGCATATCTCCCTACAGAAGAACTAGTATGAATTCCTGCATATGATGATGCGAGGTGATGAATTGCCACACCAGTAAAAGATATCGACAAACATCAAATAGTGCTTGCAAAGTATCTTGTAGACAATCCTTTGAGCACAAGATTTGCAAAAGTCGCATGAGATAGCATGAGAGATGCTGGCATAGTAGACGGAGATTTTATTATCGTAGATGTAGACAAAAGAGCTCATTTTGGTGACATCATCTTTGTCATCACATTCGAATGAGAACGTCTTGTAAAATTTTATGAGAAAAGGAAAGATGGCAGACCAGTATTGAGATCAGCAAACCCAGACTTTGCAGATATCTTAGTGACACCAGAAATGCAAATAGCGTGAGTTGTGATATGAAGTTTCAGAAGATTCAGTTAGATTATTTGTTTGTGATTAGATGCCCATGAGCTCTTTCATACAGATAGTAGAAAGCTAATCCAGCAATTGCCAAAAATCAAAGTCATGTTAGTATAATAATTCAATATCTCAAAGATCAAGCTCCCATATAAACAAGAATGAAATATGAACAACTCAACACAACTACTCTTACGGTTGCAGCTAACATCTCCTGAATTATAACAATTGGCATCATAGTGCTATCTTTTGACTTCATAGTCTCCAACACCTTCATTTTGATAGGTTTTTCATACGTGAAGTAGAGAGATAGCAACAGCGACCTCACCACGACATAGATTATCATCACCACCCATCCACTCCACCATGGCATCAACAGTAGGGTCACTCATATTATAAACGCTAGAGCCATAAAATATCTTGTGGGATGCTGTGTGTGAGAATAACGTAGGATCAAGAGAAGTATAAGTAATCAAACTCATTTTGTGATTCATTGGAACAGCCCCACCCAAGACTCATTTTCTATAATCTGCACCTCCAACAACGTTCATATAAATGGTATCAACACAGTGAGTCAAGAAAGAGTAAGATAAAAGATAGAGACTCGAGAGGTACGCTTAATAGTTTCAGCATAATGTGAATGCTCTAGCTTTGCAACAACATAATCTGGTAATTTATAAATCGCAATAGCTGTCACAAAAAGCATCACAGCTGCAGCAATAAATATGATTAGATAGACAGTATCAACAAATGGGATTGCAGCAAAAAAAGATCATATCACCAAAGGGATAACAATCTCTGCACCTGTTTTCCACGTATTTAGCGTAGCTGCATATTTTGTTCTCAGTAATGGATCTATAAACTCAAACTCATACAACTCTTGTGAACAAAAATAGAGTCACTTACCGAATCACAATACGATATATCAAAGCAACAGCAACCAAAGTGAATTCCATTGCATCATACTTGTAGACAACAAACACATCACTATTGCAAAAAACATGAATGTTCTAGCGGAGATAGCGCGGTTGTGATTTACTCGTGCCGTAAAAAGATATCCGCAAACTACTGCAATATACATCACCATAGTTCAAATAATCACTCCATGAATTCAATCAAAATACTTGATCACATAAAATGTGATAAATGACTGAAAAATGAGGGTTGATATCGCATAAAGAATTCATTGGTTTATGAGCTTTTTTGCAGTTTGATTCATTGTTTGATTCACTCTATGTAGTTATATAAAAGCTTATATCTGATATTCCCTCATCTCACAAGGAGAAAGAGTACAGTCATGAAAGATGTCACTGGGAATCACAAACATCGAAATCAAATCTTTTGCAATGTAGTCGCATTCTTTTTTACAAATAAGATGCGATTCTTTGCTTTGTTCCTCGCTCATGCAGGAGTAGCCAAAAAGGAATGCTCCAAAATAGTTTTATCTCTTTCCATATGTTGTATTGCAGTCTTCTTGCTTACAAGCAAGGGAATTCCTTTCTTGGTCATACGAAAAAAACAATCTATATCTTCATAGATAAATCACATTCTTTCATCAAACTGATTTTGCAAAAAATATTCTTTGGGTCAAAACAATGAGTTTCACCCAATCGTACAGACACGTACATAGTCCGCTGTGCTCTTATAAAAGATAGGCAATCTAAATACAAAACGAAATGCCGCAACTATTTTGCTTTTCCATCCAGAGAAAATTACTGGTTCTGGCCATCAAAGAAGAAAATGGTATGCCTTAATTCACTGTGATTGAATACGTTCAGTATCGCGCCACATGATCGTGGGAGAAAATACGATGTCTTGTTTGTATTCCTGTTTGAGAGTCAAATATTCTGCGATAGTTCTTGCAAAAAAATCCTGCGCGAAAATATTGTCGTCGTCAATAATATACATATAATCAGAAGTAACCTCTTTCAATCATAAGTTTCTTGCATAGCTAGCATCATCTCTCCCACCAGGCTTCTTAGCAATCACCTTCCGATTAATTTTCTCATACATAGATTTTGGAAGGTTCTTGGTAGCTTCTCACTGTAGCTGCAAAAGAACACCACTGAATTGATTTACTACTATAATTATACGCTGAGGTTGAAGCGCTTGTGATTGTATGGCAGAAAGCATTCTTTTTATATTTACAAGATCTCCCCTTGTAGGTATCACTACATCAAAATTCATATGATCATACTATGTTTTTACTAAATGAATGCAAACAAAGTCCATGCTATTTTTAAGAAGTTTTCTGGGGAGACCTTTTATTGAAATTTTTGAAATGTTGGATCATTTTCTCTCCGCCTTCTTTTGAAATGACACCATTGATAATATCCTGATGTAAGTGATTAATTTCATTTAATAAAACAAAAAAGTTTTTTTCTTTTTTCTTACTTCTTAATTGCGCATTTCCCATATATTTTGAAGCGGCAATAGATAACCTATCAAAATAGTGATTTTTTAGATTAGAATCAAATGTATGATGTAAAAAAAGTTTTTCTAGCCCCTCAAGCAATGTTAAAAGCGTCTGTCACTCTTCTAATCAGGATTTATCTTTACCCGCATTAACCTTGGAATTAATTGCATTATTAATTGTACCAACTATCATCTGCTTTTTATTATGAGCGTCAGGAATATCTTTAAAAACAGATTTAATCATAGCAGCAAAATTCTTTGTTGATTCTTGAAATTTAGTATTCAGTTGCATTTCTAAAGTAAACTTCTCAGCAGGAGATAGATCATTAACATTCATTCCTATGATAGATAAAAAGTAAAAGTATTATTCTTCAGTCTGTGTAGTTTTCTTTGATTCTACCGTTTCAACTACTGCATCTACAGGAGCTTCCTCAACTACTGGCACTTCTCACTCTCATCAATCGGTAGTAGTTGCAGTAGCCAATGTTTGTAGGTTTTGTGTCTCATCATCATCGAGAATACCAAGTCTTGCTTTAGTTTCTGCTTCTACATACTCCCTTTTGCGGCCATATTTTTTTGCGCTGTATTCTTGCAATATTTCTGCTGCTTTTGAGTTTTCATAGTCCTTGGTCCAAACTGTGTTCATACTAAACACACGAGATGTTGAATTGTTGATATTCAATTTACAGTATACCTTATAATTTGAGATTCATACAATATCCTGTGCACTCAAAACTGGTGCATATTCCTTCTCAAGAAACTCAGCATCAGGAGCACCGACTTTGAATGATTGCATCGTACCCACATTACCAAAAACCGCATCTTTTACTGATTTTTTACCTCCTCCAGACTCTCAAATATTGTTTCATCATCCACCATCTAATTGTGCGATGTATTGATGCGCCATGATCAACGCTAAACGATATTTTCTCGCTTCTGATAAAATATCAGCGAACGTATTTGTCACAAAGTTTTGGAATTCATCCACATACAAGTAGAAATCTCTACGCTTATCCTCATCCATATCTGCACGAGACATAGCTGCGTTGTAGAGGTTAGATACCAATATCATACCCAGCAGTTGCGCATTTAGTTCTCATATTTTACCCTTTGATAAATTCACAAGCAATATCTTTCATTCATCCATCACCTGTCTAAAATTGAATGCCGACTTGGTTTGTCATATGATGTTTCTAATCAGACTATTTGTATTGAATGAAACGAATTTCGATGTGAAGTAAGGAATAATTTCTTGTTTTTCTCTATCTCCCATCGATGCATATGTTTTTTCCCAGAAATTTTTCACGACAGGATTTTTCACCTTTTTCGTTTTGATTTCTCTATATCATTCATCTGTAAACAATCTTGGCACATCTAGCAACGTAGCTGGATCTTCAAGATCTTCAAGAAGAGTCAATGAACCGAATTTGAAGTACTCTTGGATACGTGGACCAAAGATTTCTGGACCAAACATTTTCAAGAACATTTCAGTCGCATCATTTACTACACGGTCAGCTTGATCAACAGATGCGATATCATAGAGATTCAATCCCATAGGACGCTCTTCGTTTCATGCATCAAAATATACGACATCACGAGCTCTTTCTTTTGGAATATATTTCATGATATCCTCTACTAGGTCTCAGTGTGGATCAATCACACAACACCCATCACCATTCCAGATATCCTGTCTTGCAAGTGATCAAATAAATACCGACTTACCTCAACCTGACTTTCAAATTACATAATGATGTCTTGTTCTATCTTTCCTCGTCATATATACAGGACTAAATGTATTTCTATAAATATTAACTCACAAGAAAATTCAATCTTTGAAGACGCGGAATCAGGTTTTCTTTTCTTTTTTGATAGTCTTGAGCTGCTTCTTCCCATCTTTTTCTACAATCTCTCATCACTCTGGGATCTTCATTCCTTCCGTATAATCTGCAAACACCTCAGTTTCTATCTCCTTTTCTCATACTGCCCAGTGATGAGATCATTGCATGATTTGAGATATATCTCATCCCAAGTAATCTTCTGCAAGTTTCCCTGTAATAATGAAATCAGTAGGTTGTTTCAATTGTGGCAAATTATCTGGTGCTGCCAACATTTTGTAATCGAGCCATTTAATCACAGGTGAACGGTTATATAGTCAATCAGGATAATGGAAAAGGGATGTCAACGCATTTGGCGTCATGATATTTTTTTTGTAGAAGAAATGTGTTAGTTGGAACTTCGCAGCAAACTTCCACATAGGCTTGAAAAACCATCACATAGCATCAGTCAAAAATTCATTGTTGTCCAATTCATTGTTAAACTCATCACGGTATATAGTAAATACACTAATCATATTATCTAGATTAGCTTCAGGGCGACTATATTCATCAGAGGATGAAATCAATATAATCCCCGCTTCAAAAGCATGTTTACCAGCCTCCTCTCACATGATATTCAATGCTTCTTCTTCAGCTTTTGTCATACGCACCATATCTTTCCCTCACTCTTGAATAGGCTGTCCATCTGGTCATTTTTTTTCAGAACCCCCTCTGAGAATAAATCCAAGAAACGTAAATGGCGCAAGGAGAATTTTCAATAAAATATTTCTTTTCCCTCCCTCTACATAGAATTTTTCTTTCCTATATAGTCATGTTGCTCGTTTTTTAGCAAGTAAATTGAACTTCTCTCACACTGGCTTGATAGGAATTACTATAGAAAAGGTGTCTTCTGAGCTCATCTTTCACATCGTATCAATCAAGTTGTTGAGCGGATCATCAGGCATTTGTTTGTATGTCTTGATCGGATAGACTGGATTTTTTTTAGTATCCATCACGGTAATGGAACTATATTTTTTCGCAGTATACTTTGGTTTGACAGACAATGTTTCTATCGACGCATCAGAAAACTGAGCTGCAATACCAGATTCAACTATCTTTCTATACTCAGGATAAACAGCAATGATAAAGCTCAACAATCACTTTTCATAGTGAAGAATTTGAGTCACCTTTGGCTTTCTAAAGAGCCATCTCATACCAGTTTCCACAAATGAAGACTGTCATAGTTTATGCAGTGCATCATACACTTGCCCCATACGAGAAAGTTTTTCTTTCATGTCCTTGGCTACGTCTCTTGCTTGTTCACGAGAAATTTTATCATCACCACGAGGCAATACGATACGCAAATAGACTATTCTGTGCGCATTGAATACATCATAGAAAAATTCACACAAATAACGTATCAATTTTGCAAATAGAAAAGCTAGAATAGCTCATCAAAGAACTATTCCTACCCACTCCAACGCAGGACGAATATTCTCCTTATAGTCAAAATCTTTAATCATCCCTACGATGGCCATAGGTGATTTAGAAGTTGTTGTTGAAGTTACGGGTGGTGGCGTTTCTATCGGTGTAGTGTTTCAGCTTTCAACTGGCAATTGTCAAAGTCACGTGTTTTGAGATTGGGTAATATTGATCGAAGAAATGTATTTTTCCAATCCACGCAATCATCAAATTGCATTGAAACAAGCTGACTTTTCTCTTCATCGAGCTTGCGTTGTGAGTGCAGATGAATCCTCTTTCAATGAAGGATTTTGCACCAGTATAGCTTCTAGCTTTTGTTTACAATTTTCTATCATACTTCTAGTATACGCATGTAGGACACTATATACTAGTTTTGATAGGAGGAATCAGCCTTACTTGATATATTTACCAACCAAAAAACTGAAAAAAAGATCATATATTTGACATATTGTTTATTTATTACAAGGAATTAGCAATAATATCCGCAATTCAAGGCGTCAATGGTGATGGAATGATTGCATCTACAGTAGGATTTGTGATAGACTCTGCAAGTGCATGTGCTGCACGCAAAAAGTGCTCCTGGGTAAACTGCGATATTCTCTTCTGTAAAGCTCATTTGAACATTCATGGGAACACCAATACATTGTTTACCTGATTCGGATAATCAGAACGTCATGTCGCTACGATAAATGCTCATCAAGCGATAGCTTCATCAGGCAAAATTTCCGGATTCGGATTCGACATAGCGAAAACGATAGGTTTCGACGCCATATTTTGCACATCAGTACGATCAATCAAATTCGGCTGACTTAGCCCCAAGAAAACATCTGCGCCGGGTAGTACTGCATGAATATCCCCCTGTTTATTTTCAAGATTATAGGCTGTAAATGCTTCTTTGTACGGATTCATACCATCTGTCCTTCCTGCATATATCGCCCCTTTAGTATCCACGAGGATCAAATGTTTCACCCCTCGTGCGATAAGCAAGTTTGCGATAGCGATTGCTGCTGCACCAGCACCAGACATTACCACTTTGATTTGGTCTTTCTCTTTTCATGCGAGCTTGAGTGCATTGATCAACGATGCCAATACGACTATCGCAGTACCATGTTGATCATCATGGAATACTGGTATATTCAAGCGTTTTTTGAGTTCTTCTTCTATATAAAAGCAGTTTGGAGCCTTGATATCTTCTAGGTTGATACCTCCAAAAGTAGGAGAAATTGCCTCTACTATTTTGATAATTTCATCAGAATCTTGCGTATTCAATACGATAGGTACCGCCTCCACTCAACCAAATTTCTTGAACAACACCGCCTTCCCTTCCATCACTGGCAATCATGCCAACCCACCAATATTTCCCAATCATAGCACTGCCGTTCCATCTGAAACTACAGCAATTGACCTTCATTTTCGAGTGTACTCATATGCCAGTTCGGGATTCTCTGCGATTGCCAAACATGGTGCCGCTACTCCAGGAGAGTAGTATGTTGCCAAGTCATCTTTCGTTTCAAGTGGCACAGCGCTTTCAATACGAACTTTTCATTTATATTTCTTGTGTTCTTGTAGTGACAATTCAGCATAATTTTTAGTTGACATTGGGAAGTATCTATATAATAAAGGGGTACAAATTACAGTAATGAGAATTAATTTAACTTGGCGTGGAGTAGTACTAATAGTACTCTTTCTTCTTGTCCTGGGTGCTATATTTATATATGCCCCCATGAAGCTAAATGACTACCCCTAATATATATTATATAAGGGGCAAGGGTTGATATGGTATATAGCCGTTCACCCTTTTTTCTTTTTACAAACACATTACTCTTTGCTCGCTAACCATCTTTCCGCATCCAGTGCTGCCATACATCACGTTCAAGCTGAAGTGATAGCTTGACGATATACATGGTCTTGCACATCTCATGCTGCAAATACTCACTCTACCGACGTATATGTAGATCAAGGCTGTGTGATAATATATCATGCCTCATCTGTCTGTAATTGTCCATTGAGAAAGCCAGTATTCGGTGTGTGTCCAATTGCATAAAACAATCAGTTTGCTTGCAATGTAGTTTGCTCATGTGTTTGGACATTTTCTACGAGAGCGCTTTGCATCAATGCCCCATCTCCACCAACAGATACCAACACTGTGTTTCGCATGATTTCAATCTTCTCATTTCTCGCTACTCTTTCTTGCATAGCTTTTGAAGCACGCATTGCATCACGACGCACAACCATAATCACTTTAGATGCGAACTTGGTCAAGTACAACGCTTCTTCACATGCTGTATCTCCTCCACCGACTACGACCAATGGTTTGTTGCGAAACAGTGGCAAAGCACCATCACAAATGGCACAAGCAGAGATACCTTTTTGTCGATACTCTTCCTCGCCAGGTACTCACATACGTTTGGCAGTAGCTCATGTAGACAATATGATTGATTTGGTTTCGATTATATTTCATCACACCGTGATCTTGAATGGTCGAGCTGACAGATCTACACTATCAACAGTTTTCGTTTCGATTCTCGTACCTGCGTGAATAGCTTGTTCTCTCATTTTCACCATCAATTCTGGTCATCAGATACTCACAAATCATGGATAATTTTCCACCTCAGTGGTAGTAGTCAACTGTCATCCTGCAGCTACGCCACCTGCGTAGAATCATTCAAACATCAAGGGGTCTAGGTTTGCTCTAGCAGCATAGATAGCCGCAGTATTTCATGCTGGGCCTCATCCGATAATTACGACATTTTCCATTGTACAGAAGGTTCAAGGATAAAACTAAGATCTTGGGAGTAATTCACATTATGATTTAGGACATTCCAATGTGATGACACAGTTGTGCAACAAACCATATGCTGTCTTTTCACGAGCTTTCTCATAAAGCCCAGCATAGACGGTTTTTGAAATTCACATTTTCTGAGATCACTGCAACATAGTCAACTTATCGATATCTTGATACACCAATGTCTGGAATTCATCGGGCTCAATCACTACTCTTTCACACTTTTTCAAATCTGATTTTGAAAGCGTAATAGGCCCATAACACGTACACGGCATACATGAAAAGTCGACAGCAATATTTCTCCCCTTCTTTTTTCTTCAAACTTGTGCCATTTGCAAAAACTATAAAAAAAATAGAATATAAGAATATGTTCTTAAATAATGAATGGGAATTGGATTGCAAGAGGAAAATGAGGAGGCTTAATTATAATTCGAAATGCACCACCTGATGAATAAGATAGGATTGCTTAAGATTCTAACAATTCTATCAGATGG
>JBDHUW010000009.1:0-44544 GCA_039809345.1 Candidatus Absconditabacterales bacterium
TTCCCACATCTAGTATACTCACTACTGGCTTTTTTGTTATCTTTCTTTTCTGTGCGGTTTTGACCTAGAATCTACACTGCGCTATTCCCATTTTCCTAAACAAAAAATCAGCCCCAGTGGGACTGACTCTTCGTTTTTCTTATAGTATTACATATCAAATGTGATTCCATTTTCATCTGGGACATTGATTGTAAGCTCAGGTTTTGATGTTTTAACATCTTGAGCCAATATGTGTCTGGCAGGACCTCCATGTACTATAGTGATTTTAGCTTCTTTCCCATAGTGTAGATGATTGAGGTATGCTTTTAGTTCTTCATGATCTGCATGTCCAGATAGGGGATAGTTTCCTATGTATGCTTTGTTGTCGGTTACGATTTTATTGTTGAGATAGACTGGTTGTTCGAATTCTCCGTGAAGAATCTTGTATCAGTTTGTACCTGGAACTTGGAATCACGTCAGGATGATTCTTGCTTCTGGATTTTTGTGAACTTTATCAATGTACTGTGTCACAGTCCCTCTTTCAAGCATTCATCCAGAACATAAAATGATTTTTCTTCCTGTTCTTTTCAGAAGTTCTACTACCTCCTCTGGTCTTTCAATCCATTGGATCACATCTCTATCAGAAAGATTTTTATATACTCATCTAGTGTCATGGAGAAGGTACTCTTTGGTAAGATTGTATCACAATGGAGTATGACAATAAATCTTTTCTCCACTATTTAGTTTCAATGATCCTTGATGAACTGCATCTACTACTACACTCAATACATCTTGTAGTCTTTGTAGTGCGAATACAGGAACTATACAAATGTCCTTAGCTTCTCAGATATCATGTATGATTTTCTTGATTTCCCCTAGACGATCATTGTGTGATCTTCCAGCATATGTCCCTTCTGTAATTACATAATCCATAGTTTCTGTAGGCATATCAGGCTTGCCAGTGAGTGAAGGCTGTCTTGTTCTTCCAATATCTCACGTATACATGAATGTTTTCTTTTGATCTTCATCTCCTTGTACTTCCCATACTGATTGAGTAGCTCCTTCAATATGACCAGCACTATAGAGTGTAAGGGACAATACGCCTGGGATTATTGTTTTTTTCTCTTTGAGAGGTACTGCTTCTATTTGTTGCAGTGTTTGTAGTACATCATTTTCATCAAATTCCATCACAGCAAGATCATCGCTCAGATCATAGATATCTTCTTTTTCTTTGATCTTGAATCTATTGAGTTTATACATAGCATCTTGGTGTTGTAATCCATGGAAGTTGTGTTGTGCATCCATAATTTCTCTTTTCATAGCCAAACATCTGTCGATGAATCATTCTTCTGACTGATTTTTGTGTACAGGAATCTCATGGATTATCCCCATAATTTCCTTGTCATCAATGTCTTTGTCCAAGAGTACTTCCTTGAGTCTTTTGCGATATCTTGTCTTCTTGATAGCAAAATCCCAGAGTATATCATTAATCTTTTGTTCATACATTTTTTCTAGTGAGAAGAATCTACCCGAGATTCTTTCATGTGGATTTTTGATATGTCTTGTTTCGGGTGCTTGATTGTTTACACGCACTGTATACCAAGCTTCATGAAGCTCTTGTTGCAATCTTTCGATCCTACGATTATATTCTTCTACTTCTTCTTTTTCATGTTTCAATGCATCGTCGAAAATAACTTTAGCAAGGAATTTTGACATTTCAGACATATAAATAGGTCATCTATATCCAGCTTTCACAAGACGAATACAGTTCCCAATATGATCTTGATGCACATGTGATATAAATACGAGGTCGAAACTATTCACGTCCATGTGCTCAAATGGATTATTGATTTGGGTAGGATCTGCGTTGCTTGGCTGATTACCTATATCCATTAGCATTTTATACTTTTTACCTTGTGTGGTCATCTCAATGATATGATATGAACCACCAATTGTGCCTTGTGGGCGAGCTTCTTGTACTCATCAACCTACGTAGTGTGTGATTTTCATGTGTTTTTGTTTGTGAATAGTAAATACTACACTAATATAGTATTCTAATTCAAAAAATTAGCAAATGCAATGAGTTTTCCTACGCTGTCAGTATTCAATAATATACCGAAAACTTGAAAATGTTGTATAGAAGCTATGCCTTTATGTTGCAATACTTAGAGTTTTACTTCCCCAAAACCCTCAAATTCTTCCCTGAACTTTTAATATCGTCACGATGCTTATATACCTTTTCATACCCCAATTGTCCACATGCACCCTTCACTCCACGTCCCAATGTATCTCTGACAGTCACCGTGATGCCTCCATCTTCAAGTATTCTTTTGAATTCCATTATCTTATTTCTGCTTGATTCTTCTAGGTCGATAGCTGGATTCTCATTGTAGGGGATGAGGTTCAAGTGTCCATTTGACTGTCTAGGCCTCATGAGTCAGATAAGTTCTCTGGCAAGCTCTGGTTTATCTGTTTTCCCCTTGATCATGATATATTCATAAAAAATTCTTTTCCCTGTTTTTTCAGTAAATTCGTCTATCTTTGCCATCAATAAATCGAGCGTATATACTTTGCTGATCGTAGGAATGAGCTCTTCACGGAGTTTTTGGTTTGGAGAGTGGAGCGAGAGTGCAAGCATCACATCCAAATCATCATCCATCATTTTTTGAATTCCAGGAATGATTCATGAAGTAGAAATCGTGATATGTCTTTTTGAAAGTGATAGTTTCTGTCTATCTAGCATAGTTTCAATCGAACTTTTCACATTGTCATAGTTCAAAAGTGGTTCTCCCATTCCCATGAAAACGACATTTCTGATGCTATGCCATGTGCCATCTTCTCTTTTGCCAAATTTCTTTTTGAGGTAGTTATTTACATAGAGGACTTGTGCGAAAATAGTGACGTCATCGAGGTTTTTCATGAGTCAAAGTTTCCCAGTCACACAAAAGATACACCCAACTGAGCATCCCACTTGAGATGAAATACATACTGTCAAACGGTTTAGTTTCTTGCCATCTACGAGTGTAGTAAATCATTTTTTATACTCCTCAGATCCTTCTATGATCTCATGAAAGTGAAACATTACGACTGATTCGATTACATTGCCATCTGGTAGAGAGAAAAGGAATTTGGTAGTATCAGTTCATTCATGCATTTCTTTCAGCACAAAGGGAACAATCTCAAATTCTTTGCTGAGATCATCTCTAAGTTCTTTTGAGAGATTTGTCATTTCCTGAAAATCTAAGATACTGTTTTTGAATATCTCATGGAAAATTTGTTTGATTCTAAAAGGTTGCAAATTATGCTTTTTGCGAAATGCTTCTAATGCTTCGGGGTTGAATATTGACTCCATTGTTATAGTTGTTTTGCTGTTTCAGCATCTAAATGATCAATTATTGTACTGATTTGCTCCTCAATTGCTAGTTCGGACGAATAGGGATATACACACCCTGCGGCATACATGTGACCTCAGCCATTGAGTGTCTTTGCTATCTTTTGCACATCGGCTCTCCCATGATCAGTATACCCAGATCTAAGCGATATTTTAAACATATCCTGTAGTATTTTAATCTCTGCAAATACTGCGAATCAGCGTATAGACCTGATGATAAACATAAATGCACTTACTTCTTCAAAATCCATTCCAAGAGCTTCAATCTCTTCTTGTGAGTATCGAATAGATGCGACTTTATCAGTAAACTGTATTCTTGGTGTCACTAGTTTCATAAACGCAAGAAGTGCAGGTGGATTACTATTGAATAGCTTTTCTATAAGGAGATCTTTTTTGGCTCCATATCATATGAGTTTTTGAGCATTACCAAAAGTTCTGAGACTATGTTGTTGATATTGAAAATTTCACGTATCTGCCAATAGTCACATATACCAGTGAGTGGCTATTGTTTCATCTATAAGATCTGGTCGCAATACTTCTACTATTTCCAGTAGTAGCTCACAATTGCTACTAGCATTTGCATCTTTCAATCTAAGAGCATGCAGAGTTTCATCTCATATATCGTCTATATGATGGTCTACTACTACAATGTTTGCATTATCAAAATATTCTTCGTGTCATGCTGTGAGGCCTCCAATGCGCCTGTATCATGTAAAGTCCAAAAAGATTATCAGGTCATAATGCGCATAGTCAAAATCGGTGCGAATTTTTTCTATTCATTCTACAAATAGATATGATTTTGTCGGAGGGACTGTGCTAAAACATGAGACTTGTTTACCTAGTTTTTCCAGTATGCCACATAATCACAAAACTGATCCTATTGCATCTGCGTCTAACCCATGGTGTCAGAAAAGAGCAACAGTATTTGCACTATTTATTTTTTGTTGGAATTCATCAATTAGGGATTTGTCGAACATCATGTTATGATACTGGTAAATATAGGTTATTTTGGGATAAGATCTTTTTCAATCAAAATCTTTGATAAATCTCAGAATATTTTTCAGGCAGTATATTCTCCGTGTTGATTAGTTCTTGGACGACGAACTTGTATGACCACAATGTATTTCAGATTCTCTTTGGTAACCATTCATACAAATGATCCCCACGTCCATCATGGGCCGCTACGATATTGTCATTTAAATGATACCTGTGAGGTCCCTGTTTTCCCTCCCAACGTATATCCTGATACTCAGAAGTTTCTTGTTAGTCAACCATATACTACTTCTCGCAAGGCATTTCTCATTTTTTCAGAAGTTTCTGACTTGAGAATTTGTGTTCATTTTTTGATAGGATTTTCGGTGTATGTTTTTGTCGCTGGGTCATACGTTTTCTCTACAATACGTGGTTTGATCATATATCAACCATTTACGAGTGCACTATAACCTACAGCAATTTGTATAGGTGTGGCTAGCATACCTTGTCCAAATGCCGTATTGAAAAACCTCGCTGTTCATGCATTTGCTGCAGTATCTATAAATCCTGGATCTTCTCATGCTAATTCAATGTTGGTAGCTTTCCCAAATCAGAACCTATCCATGTAATTGAAAAACGCTTCCTTTTTAATTTGTTGGGCGATTCTTACCATCCCGACATTACACGAATAAATCAGTGCATGCAAAAACGAATGAGTACCTGGGCAGTGTGTCTTGTCGGCATTTCTGATGAACTGAGAAATTCATCATCCAAGATCGATTCTCACTTGATTATCTGGATCACTATAAAAGTCGTATAGCGATATCTCATCATTGTCCAATCATGCTGCGACAGTAAATGGCTTGATGATTGATCAGGGTTCATAGGGGAATGCAATATTTTTGTCCACAAACGCTTGTGGTCCGAGTAGATTCTTTGCGACATATTTTTTCAAAGTAGGGTCTTTCCTTTCGTCATACGTAGCTACTTTGAGCGTATTTCATGTTGCAAAGTAAACTGGTATATCGATACGAGAATCGTCATCTACAATATAGGATTCAGCGATGGTGAGTGGTTTGAGCTCATATGATGACTGTGGTGAGTTAGGATCAAATGTGGGAGCGTTTGCTGATGCGATCACATCACCAGAATATGGATCCATAACCAATACAGCTATACTATCTGCATTGAATTCTTGCACATAGTGTGTGATTAGGTTTTCAACTTTTTTCTGTATAAAAGGGTTGATTGTAAGGTAAATATCTCATCCATCGACGGGGTTCAAAATACTAACATCATTTGATCAAACCTGTCAAATCCATGGTGTGGATAGTCATCTAATTTGTCATGGAGTCCCTTTCAATATGTTTTCGAAGTATTGTTCAATCCCGTAGAGAGGTGCTCACTGTGGTGTGATGTACCCAATTACATTCGCCGCAAAAGTTCATAGAGGATAATACCTTTTTGAACTCTTTTCCAATCCAACTCAATGGAGGAGAGGGACTCATACTTCACAATTGTTTTGAGATGCTCCACACGTGCTTCTGACTTTGTAATTATCATTCTTTACGGTAAATATCTGCTGTGCAACAGTGGCATTTATTCATTCGGTAATTTTCACATACCTTGTTTCTTGTTGTGAAAACAATGGCTTGAGCCTTTCGACTGTCATAGGGTATCAGTAGGTATTCAGTATTTCATTGAGCTTTTCGGCATCTTTATCAACTGCGCGTGATTTTTTAGGCACTACATATACATAGTAGTTGCTTTCAATACTAATATAGGGGAGATTAGCTCATGACAATGCTTCTAGGAAAGCAGGGCTATCATAGAATCATAAATAGTTTTTTTCTTTTGTGCCTGGCGAAAGGAGCTCGATAATCTTTTGTTTGATACGAGTAGACGCTTCCGTTTCTGAAAAGGTATTGATGATTGTATTTCTTTGTTCTTGTATTGATATGTTTTCTTGGTCGATTATGGTTTGTGCCTGTACTAATCACGATAGTCATTGTCATGTACCAACCTCAGAAAGACTGTAATACAAAACCTTTGTCCTTGGCAATATAGTACTCCTTGTAAAGTTTTCGATATTGGTGATGCATTCTTCTCTATTTACCTGTTTGAGACCATAGATTTCACAGAAATGCTTATACAAAATTGGAGTTAAGATTGTAGATACTCTGTCGGTATCCCAAATAAATTTAGGATCTACAAAAAGATTATAGATATCTCCATTTACGGCTAGTGCGATTGATTGACCTGCATCATCAGTGACATATATTCATCATCTTTTTGGAGTGATATTCACATTGCTACTATGCTGTATAGAGAGCTGTTCTTTGTAGTATGCTCATGACAGTACCTGCAAATAAAACAATCTAGCTACCAATATGAAAATCAGAAATGAAAAAAATCGAAGAAGTTTACTTTCTCTGGGCGCGGTAGCAATACGATGAGTTTTATTTTCAATATATCAAATAATTCTTCCAATGCTGCTTTTTTTGTATGCATGATTTGTCAGTGTTTTTCTCATTATTCTCTTATACTAAATTGTACTGCTTATGCAATATTAACCACAAAAAAACACCCACATGTGTGAGTGTTTTAGGGAGTGTGATTTTTGCTTTATCCGCCAAATTGAGTAAGTATGTAGAATATTAGTCTTACGAACAATCAAGCTAGACCAATAAATATAAGTCAAACTGCTGCTTGCTTCAAAATCTTGAAACCAACTTTGTACTTCCCATCATCACCTGCAGCTGTAACCATTTGAAAACCTCAGTAGAGAAGGATTACTAAAGCAATCAATCAAAGCAGTGAAAGTGCCCAATTTATAGCTCTCTGCACTCAAGTTATCAGGTCGTTCCCAGAATTAAGATTTCAAGAGTTTTTAACGGTGAGATTTACTGTTTCATTTGTGTTCTGTACTGATCACAATGATGTATCGGTAGATCCTTGATTCGTCGCTCCTGCAACTCCTACAAATCCTAACACCAATGCGCTAATTCACACCAATGCTTTTGCAATATTTTGCTTCATGTATTTAATATAAAAACTAAAGAATTTACCCCATCATATAGTAAATATTTCATAGAATGCAAGAGAAAACTACAAGGTTAACTTTACTTTTATAAACAATTATTTATATGTATTTGATGGAAGATAAGATTAAAGTATTTTGCGATATCAACAACATTGCTTCATATGAAAAATATGTTGCGTTTTGGCAATATCTAGAAAGTAAGAATAATCTCTCACAATGTTTGACGTACAGTGTGTACGATTATTTGATTCAGTGATTGCGAGATATGCGTAGATGAGAAATAGATGAAGAACATTTTTTCCAGTTGTGAGATATCTCTGGAGAGAAAATTGTAAAATCTCCTAGACCGTATTTATCAGCCATACAGGTTATACTACAAGACGTACAAAAAAATACGCTCTATGTGATAGACTCTCCATCAAAAATTGCTTTCGTGAGTAGATGATGAGATTTTGCTGAACTAGAAAAAACATTGTCAGTCCATTGATCATGCATCTATGTGATTTCATAAGAATTAATTTTACTTTATACTTTTTTTCTGATATATGTTGCGTCCTTGATGATTCCCTGAGTATACTCCTAGCCAACAACGCATTTTTGACACTATTGTCGCTATACTGACTAAGCATTATGAGAAACGATGATATCAACACATTATGACACCTGCAGTTGAACCAGTTTCAATTCTCACGAGAGGTGGTGATATCTGAGATAAACAAGTGTATGGTCTCTATGGTCTTGCACAGTGAAATGAAGACACCAAAGATTATGCACTTCACTTCGATCTTACTATTCCGTTTGCCAGATATGTTTTGGATCATATGAATGATCTTGTTTTCCCATTCAAAAGATATCAAATGCAGCCTGTATGGAGATGAGAAAGGACCAAAAGAGGAAGATACAAAGAGTTTTGGCAATTCGATATTGATGCAATCTGGAAGACGGGGAGTGACGTATGATACTGGTATGATGTAGAAACGATCACAGTTTCATACAATGCACTGAAAGAAATATTTACTACGCTATGAATACAAAAGGATATCATTGTGAAGGTGTCTAATATAGTATTAGCAAAGGCTTTCCTTACATCTTTGTGAGCAGAAGGAGAATCAAATATGAAATTGTGCGGTCTATTAGATGACTACTTTAAGCTAGGGCATGAAAAGTTTTTGGCACTTGCTAGTGATCATGTACAATGAGAATCTTTGTCTATCATATCATCGGTACTTCTTTCAAAAGATCACTCGTATTTGAAAGATGTTCCAGGATATTCACATCTGGTAGTACTTTTGGATACATTGAAAAATCACTGAGTACATGCTGAGTTTGATTTGGCTATTATCAGATGACACAATTATTATACGGGGACAGTATTAGAGATGTTTTTGGAGGAAGATATGGAGATTGGCGCTCTTGCATGATGATGAGCGTATGATGGATTGACGAATTTTATAGACGAGAAGCGTTCTTTCAGTGGAGTAGGGTGTAGCATCAGTAGCAGGATTATGGAAATTATTCTTTCATTGTGAGGCAAGTTAGCGGATGATCAGGAGACATTTGTGTTTATTAATTTTGAAGATACATTTCAGGAGACACTAGAGCTGATGCATAGATTTCACGTAGCCGGGAAGAGTGCAGAAATCTATCCTTCGCCTACAAAAATCTCTAAACAATTTGAGTATGCAGATAAAAAATGAGCGACGTATTGTGTCCTGTATGGTAAGACTGAACTAGAAAAAGGGGAATTTGTCCTCAAAAATCTCCGCACAGGAGAGTCAATTACTAAATCATTAGATGATTGATTGTTTTTTGAACTTAAAAAGTTTCTATAAAAAAGTCCCTGCAAGATAACAAGCCGGGACAATTCATTTTGGTCGAGGTGGCTATAGGACAACTATAGCTATAAATTCCCTCCTGTGCACTGCCCCACTACTTGAAGTGAGCAGTACTTGTAATTTCCACCTTTTCCCTCGCAAAGAGGAGGGGATGGTGAGAATTTGGGTGTGTGGTAGTTTGATATCCGGTGTTTCAATTCGGATATTGGGATTTATACCTCCTCCCTCATGGGGTAGGATAGTGGAGTACATGGTTAACTTGGTTTGAATCACCTCGCCATATAAGGAAATAGACAAACTCCCGGCGCCCCTGAAGTCATACTCAGGGATTCCCCCTTCGTTGACTTCCGTCATCCTGCGACCTCCCACAGTCGCATAGGCGTTTTTCACGCCTGATCCCTCTTGTTTTACGTCTTTATTGCAGGATGCGAGGGCAAGCATCGTTGCGAACATTATTATTTTTTTCATAATTGTATTTTAGGCTCATATTATAATATTTATATGTTTTATGTCAATATGGATTTGTAGAATGATTGTTGAAAAACTTTTGAATACAGCTGTTGTATAAGTGGGGTGAATCTATACTAATGATCTACTACTTTATATGGTAATACTGTGAAGCATGGTGAATCTAGATGATATTAAATTGCCCCCACATAATATAGATGCAGAGAAGGCTGTGCTATGAAGTGTTTTTTTGGACAATGATATTGTATTTATTTTGGATTGATATCATATTGTTGCGGAGGATTTTTATTTGAAAGAGCATCAGTATGTTTTTGAGGGGATCAAAGATCT
Source organism: Candidatus Absconditabacterales bacterium (assembly GCA_039809345.1). Taxonomy (GTDB): domain Bacteria; phylum Patescibacteriota; class Gracilibacteria; order Absconditabacterales; family Absconditicoccaceae; genus JBDHUW01. The sequence continues at coordinate 10,019 of JBDHUW010000009.1, forward strand.
GCGAATACTTCGTAAGACTATTGATGTGATCACGCTTGCTGATCAACTTTCTAAAAGATGATACTTGGATATCGTAGGAGGGCAGGACTATCTCTATGAGTTGTCTACTTTTGTCATGACGACGGCTACTTCTACTGAATATGCTAAAATCGTAAAAGAAAAAGCTGTCTTGAGGAGTATTTTGAAAGCATGTCAGGGGATTATCTGAGATGTATATGACCAAAAAGATACGCTAGAAATTATAGACGCTATTCAAAAAAGAATTTTTGATCTTACGCAATACGATACTACAGATACTACCAAGCATATCAAAGATATCCTAGACCAGAGAATCGAAGAACATATGGCAATTGTGGATAATCCAGAATTGATTAACCAGCATAAAATCATGAGTGGGTATCCGTCATTGGATGCATTGACAAACTGATTTAAACCATGAGATTTAGTGGTATTAGCAGCGCGTCCAGCTATGGGTAAAACAGCATTTGCTTTGAATTTGTTGTTGCAAGCGGCATTGAAGAATAAAAAATCAGTGGCTTTCTTCTCATTGGAAATGGGTTCTGAGCAAATCGCAGATAGATTATTGGCAAATGTAGCGCAAATCGGACTCGGAAATATCTTGCGTGGGACATTGACTGATAGCGATTTCGCAGAGATTTGAGAGGCGATGGGGAAACTTTCTGATACAAGTATTTTCTTAGATGACCAGGGTGGTGCCACTATCCCATTGGTGAAATCTAAGTTGAGAAAGATTAAGATCGAACGTGGGGCATTGGATTTGGTGATAATTGACTATCTACAGCTGATGTCAGGGGCCTGATCGAAGTTTGCAGGGAATAGAGTACAAGAAATATCGGAGATTTCCCGTGGGTTGAAAGAGCTTGCAAGAGAGCTCAAAATTCCTATAATTGCACTCTCTCAGCTTTCGCGTAATGTAGAAGCTCGTGTAGACAAAAAACCACAACTTTCTGACTTGAGAGAATCTGGAGCCATCGAACAGGATGCAGATATGGTACTCATGCTTTATAGAGATGATTACTATGATCCAGATACTGACCGCAAGGGGATTGCAGACATATTGATTAGAAAGAATAGAAGCTGAGTTGTTGGTGAAGTGCCTCTGCATTTCAGAGGAGACCAAATGAAGTTTTATGAAATCCAAGCATAGTATGTCCTCACAGAGGAGTAAACCGAAAGCGAGTATAGTTGTAACAGTGATGATACTAATGGTAGTGTCTAGTTTTCTGGTATTGATGACTATGCGTTATGTGATGTCGATGTTGTGATGATTCACTGCGCTTACAAATTATTATAAAGCGTACTATTTGGCACGTGGATGAATGGATGTGATGCTGACTCAGCACTCGTACCGTTGATGGTGATATGAATCAACTATTACTGATGCTGGAAGTACGACGCATTGTCCAGGAGAATGTGGGCTAGAAGGCTCTATATCATCGCGTTTTGCAGTGGTAGATGCAAGCTTAGATCCTCAAAGATCTACACAATGCTCAGTGGAGAATGCAATACCTATTCTACCGTGACAGTCAGCTATTTTTGCACTTTTCTCTGATGAGTATAGATTGCCAAAGTATTTTGTTGGGCTACAGCCTTTGATAGATTATAGATGATTCCCAACACTCAAAAATATAGATATGTACGTATATGGTGAGCCAACAGTGTGAAATTTATATCGATATGACTCTCGTAATTGAGTGTTTTGAAAAACCACACAGTTCACGAATATTGGTACGTTCTCGAAAGTGCCTTGAACTCCTTGAGACCTTAGTAAAACAAATTTATTAAATATAGTGCCAAATACGCCATGAGTGTTTTTGGTCGTTAATAATCCAAGTGTTAGAGTGAATGCTAGTGCGAAGCCTTTTCGTTACTGCTTTTCTGCGCCTGAGAAAAATTTGATTGGACAAAATACTATAATACGTTCAAGAGCATTTGTACGTGATGCAGATGTGACACTCGAGACAGTGAAAACTAATCGTTTTCCGTCCATTTTAATACAATAGAACTACCATGAAAACAAGAATTATGTATGTGTTATGATTAATCGCATTCGCAACCACAATTACTTCAGCACAAACCGCAGTAGCCTACACTCCAAATGCAGCAGACATCAATGTGTGATATGAGTTATCTGAGCGTTTGATTGATCGTTTGAGAGAGGATAATCGATCACCTGAGACCTATGCAACGATAATCAACTGATTATTATCTGCCAAAGAACGTATCCAAAACAATGAAAGATATAGTTATATATTGCAGATTGCATCTGATGCGGTCTATGATATAAACATCAAAGCAGGGCATCCAGAGTACTTTGCCTTATTGAAAGAATTCCGTGCTACACACGATAAAGAAATGCAAACTGAATACAACCAGCCTTCTATACTGACGAACTGTTTTGCTCACTATCCACTGGTAAATGAGTACGCGCGTAAAACAAACAAACCTACACCACTCATCATGGCAATGTGGTTTATGGAATCATCGTGTAGAATGAAGAATCCTGACAATCGTGATGGTCTCTTTCAAATCATCAACAATGACTATGAACCGGGGCTTATTCAGAGAGCAGATCTGCACAATCAACTAAATGATTTTGCTGTGTTTATGGAAAGAAAATGGAAGCGATTTTACAGTAGAAATCCTGAAGCACCAAGAGAGTTGTGACATTTCACGTTCACATTGGATGGTATTCAAACATTTGCAGCATTATACAATTGAGTGAGTCTAGAAACGGGAATTACTTGATATCCTTTAGAACTTGGTAAGCCATATTACTTGCTATGAAACTCTACTCCAGAACGAAAGGGGTCTAGAGATGGCTTACTGCTCTTTTTCATTAAGTTGTCGAAGATGGAGGAGGAGTACTTTGGGAAATAGCAATGTACTCTACCTGTCTCATAAATTGTTCTGCTCTATCTTCATAGTTTTTGAACATATCAAAACTTGCACATCCTGGAGAAAATAAGATGACTTTGGCTCATCTTTTTTTAGCTTCTTCTCGAGCTTTATGTACACATTCTTCCATCGATGGTGCTATGTTGTGATCTATGGAAATATTACTGAACATATGAGCAAAGAGAGGAGCGGTTTGTCACAAAAATACTCAATATGCAACTATAGATTTGCATATGTCTCATAAATGATCAAAAGAGTCTCCCTTGTCTGAACCTCCTGCGATGAGGATGATAGGCTCATGGAATGATTCTAGCGCGGCTCATAGTGATTGAGCGGACGTAGATTTTCCATCGTCATACCGTACTATACCATCGATAGTTTTCACAGGTTGCATACGGTGTTTGAGTGGATGGATACGTGAAATAGCATCTTGTATGTCTTTTTCTGACTTGAGAGAATCTGGAGCGATTTCACCAATATTCTCCTTGATCACTTGGAAAACAAGTGCGCAGTTTTTTTGGTTGTGTGCTCATTCAAAATGAGTTTGAGAAAGGTCGTAATTTGTTGAATAGATTTGAGATTTGACTTTATTGTTTTCATCTAAATTTTCATATACTGCTTGATTGGTGTATCCTTTTTTCGAATGTCTAAATAGATTTTGTTTTGCATTGAAATATGCTTGCATATTAGGGTGCCAGTTTAAGTGGTCTGTGGCAAAGTTTGTTCGTATTCAGATAGTAAAAGAATACTCCTTGACGGGATAGAGCATAAATGATGAGCATTCAGCTACGAATATATGATTTTCATTTTGTGTTCAAGCTTGGATTATCTGTAGAATTGTCTTACTCATAGGATCATCGAAGTTCCCTGTGATATGTATGTGATATGTTGGTAGTAATTGACGGAGCGATTCAGCTAAGATCCATGTCACGGTAGATTTTCAATCAGTACCTGTGATCCCAATTGTTTGAGGAGCAATCTTTTGTTCTTGCATGATATGCCAACACACATCAAGTTCGGAAATTATTTTATCTGAATAATTGCTGTAAATATCGTGGAGTTGTGAGATTCACGGGGTAGGTACGATGATATCAGCATTGTTCAAAATTGTGTCATCGCGATCCGCATCATCCATGAGGATACAATCCTTCCCTATATAATTACATAGGTTCTGAAATGATGTTCCCACTTTCCCCTTCCCGTAAAACACTATCATGTCTCGGTATTATTGTATAAATATATTACTCTCAATCATTTTCTTCATCCATAAGCTTTTTATCTGCTTTGATTTCGGCTTTGCGTTCTTCTTTGTACGCAGTGTTTTCAGCTTTTTCTTCCCAAGGTCTATAGATACAATCGATTGAACCAGTCACTAGTTTTTCTAGTTCTGCTTCTGGCATGTCCAATAATATTTTATCAGAATGGATTGTCTTGATTTCTCAAGTAGTTAGCCTAACTCTTACAGAACCTTCTGACATAGCGAGTCCTCATGTAATCTTATCCTTCCCTGAAATTTCAGCTACTTGTATAATCTTTCAATTTCTTTTTCACATTCCTTGGCTTTTCCCAAACATCAAGTCTTCCACAGCAATCATTTTGGCTGCATTTGTACTGTTGAGAAGGATAAATGGTTCTTTCTTGAGAATAAAGAGGGCAGCTGGAGCATCTCATTCTGCTACATCTATAGCTTTCAATCATCATGCTGTTTTTCACATAGGTCTACATTGTGCCTCGGGGAACAACGATAGATATCATTTCTGTGAAAGTATACCTATAGCATCACCATCTCTTACTGCTTGCACAGCAATTATTTTTTCATTTCCTTCGAGCGTCATGATCGTCGTAGGAAACTTTTTGAATCCCTCTAGGAGATCTTTTTTGATTTTTTTCAATGAGTTTTTGTCGGTCATCATTGCAAGTTCTTTATAGTCGTGCAGTGTAGTATTGATGAACACTACTTCTCATTTCAACCCCCAAAATTCTTTTGGATTTATTCCAGGGTTTTTCATGATGTGCTGTCCGATATCTTTCAATCTTTGTACTACGAGTTCTCATTTATCTGTAATTACTACCAATCTATCTTGATTGTGAGTATAAATCAGCTCTATAGTGTCTTCAGGGATGATATTTATTCTAGATTGATAGAGGACTTTGAACGTGAAATCCGCACCGATCCATAGTATTACATCTTCTTTCTTTTGGTCTTCAAGTTTCAATAGATCCTTGATCTTACCGGTTAGGTTCCCCATATCGTCTTCGATTACCTCAGTTCTTCTTTCATCTCCATATGTTTTTTTCATATAATTCATTTCATCTGTTACCACTTTATCCAACTTCTTTGGGTCATTGATAATTCATTCAAGGTATTCTATTGTGGCATTTTTTTCTCATATTTCATCTAGAATCTTTTGTATTTCAAGTCACACAAGTGATTGTAATCTCATTTGTAGAATGTATTCTGCCTGCACATCTGAGAATGCAAACTTGCTCATTAATTTATCTTTTGCTTCTGATTTGTCTGCTGATTTTCTAATTGTTTCAATAACCTCATCTAATATGTCTATTGCGCGCTTCAGTCATTCAAGTATGTGTAATCTGTCTTTTGCTTTTCACAAAAGGTGAACCGATCTTCTGTATACTACTTTTCTTCTGTATTCCACAAATTCCACAAGAAGATCTTTGATATTCAACAATCTTGGTTGGAGACCATCTTCTACAAGAGTTACATTGTTGATGTTGATATTTCACTGTAGCTCTGTGAACTTGTAGAGCTTGATAAGAAGTCATTGTACATCACCTCATCTTCTAACTAGGATGGTGATTCTAATTTTATCTTTATTTGATTCATCTCTTACATCTACAACTCAATCCAGTTTTTTTTCCGCTACAAGTTCTCATATTCTTGCTGTCAATGATGATTTATTTACTTGGTAAGGGATTTCATCGATTACTATCATGCTTTGTCCTCATTTCACTTCTTCGATATGAGTTTTTCATCTGACTACGATTGCTCATTTTCATTTAGAGTACACATCAACTATGTTTGCCTTGTTGAAAATCATTCATCCAGTAGGAAGATCTGGTCATTTGATGTGTTCCATAATATCTTCGATACTTGCATCAGGATTTTTTACTAGCATGAGACATGCATCTATCACCTCAGTCAGATTGTGAGGCGGCATGTTTGTGGCCATACCTACAGCGATACCCATAGTTCCATTGCAAAGATGATTTGGAAACTTTGTAGGCAGCATAATAGGTTCTTTTTTTGATTGATCATAATTGTCTCTTCGGTCTACTGTATCTTGCTCTAAATCTTCGAGCATTTCTTCTGCGATCTTTGTAAGTCTTGCCTCTGTATATCTCATGGCTGCGGGACCGTCTCAGTCAACTGATCAGTAATTTCCCTGCCCGTCTACAAGCGGATATCTAAGTGAAAAAGGTTGCGCGACACGCACCATCGCATCGTACACAGATAAGTCACCGTGTGGATGGTATTTTCACAAAACCTCTCAGACTACTGAAGCAGACTTTTTAAATTTAGCATTGTGTGTGAGTCACATATCATGCATAGCGTATAGAATTCTTCTTACCACTGGTTTGAGTCCATCTCTTGTATCTGGTAATGCACGAGAAACGATTACTGACATAGCGTAGGCTATATAAGATTCTGATATTTCTTGTTCTATCGTGTGAGACATAATATTTTCTTGTATCAATGGTTGTTGTCCTTCTTTTTCTGTCATGGTGCAAAATATGTATAAAAATGAAAAAGTATTGTAACCTAGTATATATAGGAATTTATAAGTTGTTTTCAATAGTAGAAAGATGTTTTTTATGCCGATTTGTGCCCGTATGCAAAATATCTCTGAAATTTTTTGACAAGTTGTCAATTGTCTGTATAATAATGTCATAGCGTCAGAATATTTATATTTAAAAACAAAATATGAAAACTAAATCAAGATCAGCAATCAGGTTGATGGCCATAGTCTCGCTATGAGTATTGGCGAGTAGTATGGTAATGCAATCCACTCTCGCAGCAGATACAACCGTAAACTTCCAAATTAATGCGGGTGTAATTACATATGGATGACCTGCGTCGCTCACGTTCTCTTCGCCTCTAAATGTTTCATTTGAAGCTCAGACAGTCAATCAAGACTTCACAGGGGCAACAAATTATTTTTGGGTACAGGATTTAAAGTGAATTGATTCATGATATAATACAACGTTGCAGCTCTCTTGAGATCTAGTTGCAGGTGCAAACTCAATATCTTGATCTAATGTTTTATTTAGAAGCGTGGGGTCTATCACTACTGTATCAGGAAGTGCAAATCCAAGAGTAGTATTGGATTGAGCGACGAGTGCATATCAGGCATTGAATGCTTCTAGATCATTTGTTCGTAGAAATGCAGCTGCAAACTTCTGAGTAATTGGTTACTATGGTGCAAATATCAATCTGAGAATTGACGTGCCAGCATGACAACCAGCAGGTGCATATGCCTGAGTGTTGGTATATACATTGATTGAAAACTAATCTAGAGGATATACATTGATTAAGAAAAAAAGGAGCATATGCTCCTTTTTGGGTTTTGATTGAATATTATAGTTGACTATAAAGATCATCAAGCTTTTCTGTTTTTTCTACTTCTGCTTGAGCTTTGAGTACCTTGTTTTGTTCTTGCTCAGCAACTAGTTTCCATCTTTGAATTCTTGATTCTCTTTGTGCAATGATTGCTTCTTTTTCTTTCTCATCTTCTGCAATCAAGATTTGTAGATTCATCTGCTCTTCAATATAGATTTCATAAAGTCTCAGTATCTGGAACCCTCGTAATTCTGAAACCTTTTTCACAACATGTTGATCTCCGCTTTGTACTGCTATCACGAAATCTGGTTGTCATTTATCGTTGTTGGCATCAAATGTCCCGTCAGAGCTAAATGATCCAGCTACTAATTGAATCAACAGTGCTCGGTCAAAATCGTCTTTTAGTTCTTCTGGTATAAGGTAGCTCAAAGGCGTGAACAGACTAATATAGTCGGTGTATCGTATTTGATCTTTTATGTCGCCAGTAATAGGGCCAAAAAGCTTCTCATACTTTTCTACTGTTTCTTTTTTTTCAGCTTTGTCTCTCATTTCCATGAGATATGCTTGGAAATCAAACAACATGATAATGTGATAATGATAAATTAATATATTTTTATAGGCTATTTCGCCATTGTATAATACGTTGTTTATATTTTCCTAATCATTCTTCAAGCGTTTTTTTGTCTGGGATGTTTTTGCTAATATTTTCTACAAATTGCTTTCATTGTGCAGATCGATCTTTTTCTTTTTGAGTTTGTGCCCATGAAGTCACTTTTTCTTTATCGTATTTTATGTCTTCTTCTACAGAGGATATTGTTTTTTGTCGATCTGTATCTTTGACTTTCTCAATGAGGTTTTTGTTGACCTCCAAAATAGACTCTCAGAGTATTTTAGCTTTTCCAAGTAGTCATTTTTCATTATCTACTTTCTCACGGAGCTTATCATCTTTTTTGTAGAGCATTAATCATTGTCATAAAAGTAATCATAGAGCTCATATTTGTCGTTTTTTCATGGTAAATAGAGTAATTTAATAAAGCGCTAGTATTTGATAGAGAACGCCAATTGAACATAGGACGCATAGTATCCATGATCGCAATTGGTCGTTTTTTATCAGCGGAATGATTCTAACCTTTTGTTGTGTGTGATGCAAGTAGATATTCAACAAACATGCAAGTATAAATAATATTCAACCTAGCATACTTCCAGCTGCTCACAATAGCTCTACTATTCCAATGTCAAAATAGAGGATAAATATAAATGGTAGAAGTGTCACAAAAGACCATGTGATTGTTTTATTTCGTTTTATGTCACGAGTAAATACTTCTTGTAAATGCTCCAAAACAGGTATGTGACTAGAAAATATTGCACATAGTCAAGCTATAGATCAAATGAGTCCAAGAAAAGGGAATCACGCTTTTGTAAGTCAATGGATCCCATCTTCTGACATGTGTATAGAGCTTAAGCTTATGATTGCTAGAGAGAAAAATAGAGCGATTAGGGTGACTGTCATTCATGATGTTATGATAACTTTGCGCATTTTGATTGCGCTTGATCAAGTAGAGTGGTAAAGAAGAGGGATTGCATTTATACTACTCAATGCAAATAATGTGATACCATAAACTCTAAAATTTTCAGAAAATCCTCATATTGTAGCTGGTCACATATCTCATCGTAATGTTCATGAGAGTATAATCCAACCTATAGCCACAAAAAGCAGAATCACGATCGCGCTATCTCGTTTACTTAATTGTTTCATGCTTGTAATTCAGAAATATCATACTACGCATACGTAGCCAAACATCAACCACCAGGTATTGATGTCTACTCAGAAGTATAGAAGAATTGTATGTAGAAAGGTTCATCACAGAAGTATATATGCAATGATTCATATAATATTATTGATTGTATTGACGTACAAAGCAACCTGAGCTAGCCAGTGAGGGAATAGTCGTCTTGCCATTCATACAAATGTTTTGTGCCCGGGCAGTGATAGACATATTTCTCATAGTATGAGATGCATTATCGTCACCAATAATCATACAAGTATGATGATTATGATACTACTAGTGAGTCATGCATTGTATACTGTATATGGTAGAGCAAAGAAACCGGCTCATATCACTCATCATGTGAGAAGAAAGTATCCATTCCAGAATCAAAGAGTCTTTTGTTTTTGCATGTTTTTTATGAAGATAATAATAGATTTTCTAATTGGTGGAGTCAGTCATCAGAGACTCATATAATCCTTTCTCACATACGTATTTGTCTCTCTCAAGGATGTGATTTGATGATGGTGATTGCTTCAGAGAGCAGAGTGGGAGAGCTAGGTATTTCAAAATCCACTATTGTATTTTTAACTTTTTCTACTTCTAATTCCATCAGGGCAATAGCATCTTCTTGTTCAATAGTATCTTCAATCTCATTGGATTCTTCCTCTATGGGGATGGCATTTTCTATTTGAGTTGCTGCTTCAAGCTCCATGTCTTTTAGGTCATCTATCAATTCGTCTGTGACTGGTTGAGTATGGACGGGAGCAAGTTGATCTTTGCCTAGTCTTTTTGCTTTGACGTCTGCGATCGTTTCACTAGGGTCATATTTATTGGTTTTTTTTGCATCCTCAATGAGGAAGTCGAGTGAGGTTCTGATTACTTTTGTAATTCTGATGCTTTTATTTTTGTATCATTCGATGATCAGTATATCAAATTTTTGTCGATCAAAATAATCTTTGATGAAAAATTCAATCTCATCAGATAGGTCTTCAACCTTGATGAAGAATCATTTCTTTTTAGCTCTTTGAATGTTCTTTACATAGCACAGTAGTCTGATATCACCGGCTTGCTCATTTTGTTTTAGTTGGGAAATGAGCGAAAACTTTTTTTTGCAATATTGATATAAGCCGTCGAATGGGTGCCCAGATACAAATGTTTTGAATACATCATACTCCATCAAAAGTTTATCCATTTTGGTTGTCTCGGGAGATTTTTGCAATACCAAGGTAGCTTTCATGACTCATCAAAACAATCCAGCATTTAGATCATTTCATCATGTTTTTGTCCAATCAAGTATTTTTTGTATGTTATCTAGAACTGTTTTACGGTCAATCAATCATTGAAATGCTCATGCTTTTGCAAGAGATTCAAGAGATTTTTTGTTCATGATCGCAGTATTTCTTGTGAGAAAGTCTTCAAAGCTTTTGTATTCTCCTCCGCTCTCTCTTTCTTTTTCTATAGTCTCTCAGACCTCTGAACCTACTCATTTGATGCTGAGAAATCAGAGTCTGATAGCGTTGTCGATCGCTGCTACATGTGTGAATGACTCATTCACATTTGGTGGTAAAACACGGTATCATTGAATTTGTAACTCACTGATGAATTGAGCTAATTTATCACGATTTTCTTCCTCTGACCTTAGTAATGCTGCGTTGAATTCGATAGGGTAGTGTGCTTTGAGCCAAGCTGTTTGATATGATATGAGCGCATATGCTACTGCATGTGATTTATTGAATGAATATGAGGCTGCTGGTTCTATCAGCTTTTCATAAATAAATGATGAAGTTTCAGGTTTATAGTTTCTAAATTCACCGGCTTTTGTCACAAAGATTCATTTGATTCTTTCAATTTCAGATTTAATCTTTTTCCCAATTCAGCGTCTAAGCGTATCAGCTTCTGCTAGAGAAAATCAGGCCATAGATTGAGATAGGAACATCAATTGTTCTTGGTAGACAGCAATTCAATATGTATTCCCAAGAATTGGGTCTAGATCTTCTCAGAGTTTCTTTTTTTCATCAATTGCTACATCTTCTCAGTATGTTTTGATAAGAGTTTCTTCGAGTTCTGGCAACATATAGAAAACAGCTTCATCACCGTGCTTTCTATGAATATAATTTGGTATGAATTCAAGTGGTCATGGGCGATAGAGTGCACTCATGGCTGCTACGTCATCAAATACATTAGGTTCAAGTTGTACCAAAAAATTTCTAATTCCTGTTCATTCAAATTGAAAAATACCTGACGTGTCTCACTTCTTGAACACTTTTTCATACGTAAGAGGATCATCGAGTGGTAGGTCTAGATTCATCGTTTCTAGATATGTTTGCAGGATAGGGTCTATTTCTCTCCCTACTGCAGTATGCCTTGCTTTGATGATTTTGACAGTGTTTTTGATCAATGATAGCGTCCTCAATCCCAAGAAGTCCATTTTTAGCAATCCAATATCTTCTAGTGCGTGGCCATCAAATTGAGCTACAACAGCTTGATTCTCTTCTCATGTAGCGTTAGGAGGATATTGTACACTTGTAAATTTTATCACTTCTTGAGGTGCGATGATCATTCCACAGGCATGAACTCATGTTTGTCTAATATTTCATTCAAGTTTCATAGCCGCATCCAAAGACTTTTTCACGAGATCATCTGTGTCATACAGCGCTTTGAGTTCTTCACGATTTTTGATTGATTCTTTTATTGTTTTTTCTGAGATCAATTCGGTGATTGCATTTGACCTGTCAAATGGCATCCCCATAGTTCTGGCTACATCTTTGAATGCCGCCTTGGCTGCCAAAGTCATAAACGTCCCTATGTGCGCAAATCTTTCTTCTCCGTATTTTGCTCTTACATATTGAAGCACTTTGTATCTTTGCTCATCATCAAAATCCACATCGATATCTGGCATTGAGACTCTAGCGGGGTTTAGGAATCTTTCAAAAAGAAGTCAGTAAGGAAATGGATCCACATCTGTAATACGAACACATCGAGCCATCAAAGATCAAGCAGCTGATCATCTTCATGGTCAAACTGCGATGGCATTTCTCTTGGATCGGTTAATAAAATCTTGCACTATCAAGAAATATGTGTTGTATCACATCTCTTTCACTACCTTGAGCTCATACTCTAAACGAGTTATATAATCTCAAACAGAAAAATTTCCATAAGGGATAGTCGTATATTTTTCAATTAGGCTATACTTATATTCAGTATATGTTTCTAAGGTAAGTTCTCTAAGCTCAGTTGGAGTCGTCTCTGTGAGTTTTTTTTCAAGGTGTCATTTTCAGGAAGTTTTTACCATTTGTAAAATCTCATCTTCTTCCCAGTCAAGATGCAGTCTATATGAAAGTCCTCTATATGATAAGAAACGTAGTTCAAACTCAAATTGATCCATTGTAGACTTATAGAGAAAACGTTGTGGGATGCAATAACAAGTTCGTAGAAATGAATGCTGAAAGCAATTGTTGCAATTTAAAATTATATTTGTATACATTCTGTTTGTTGGATTTATTTTTGTGTATCATTGAATGGCAGATAAAAAACAATTAAATGATTATGATGCCTCGCAGATTAAGGTATTGGAGTGATTGGAGCCGGTCAGACAAAGACCGTGAATGTATATCTGATCTACTGATATAAGAGGGTTGCACCATCTAGTGTATGAAATCATGGATAACTCTGTGGATGAAGCTATGGCTTGATTTGCAAAAAACATTACGGTAATTATCAACAAAGATTGATCTGTGACTGTGCACGATGACGGACGTTGAATCCCTGTGGATAAACACCCTAAAACCTGAAAATCAGCACTGGAAACAGTTTTCACCGTATTGCATGCTTGAGGTAAATTTGAAAAATGAGTCTATAAAGTGTCTGGGTGATTGCACTGAGTAGGTGCTTCAGTAGTAAATGCGCTTTCTGATAAACTGGTTGCGCGCGTTCACAAATGATGAAAGGTATATGAACAAACATATAAAAAATGAGTTCCCCAGTGAGATACTGATGTGGTCGGTGATACTGCACTGAGTGGTACTACTGTAACATTTCGACCAGATTGAACGATTTTTGAGACTACTAAATTCATATATGAAACATTGGTGACAAGAATCAAATACGCTGCATATCTGACCCCATGAGTTACATTTACTATTGCAGATGAGGCAACACAAAAGAAGTTGAGATTCTGTTATCAGGAGGGTATTAAAACATGGCTTCGTAACCTCGTAGGAGACCAAAAGACGCTTTCGAAGCCTCATTATATTTTGCAAGAAGGGAATGACGTCCTTGTGGAAATTGCATTCCAATATATAAACTCTTCAAATGACAATGGCTTATCATTTGTGAACAATGTAAACACTGTAGATGGTGGTACTCATGTGATATGATTTAGAAATGCACTATTGACAGTGATCAATGAGACTGCTAAAGCAAAGGGGAAAGTAGACAATAAAATATGAGAGTTTCAGGCTTCAGATATCACTGAAGGGCTATACTCTATCATATCTGTGAAAATTCCTGAACCACAGTTTGAATGACAAACGAAATGACGTCTATGAAATAGCTATGTAAAAAAAGAGGTTGAAGAGATTATCTCTGATTATCTTAGAAAGTATTTTGCAGAAAATGAAGATGAGTTTTCAAACCTGCATGAAAAAATCATGCTTTCTGCAAGAGCAAGATTGGCTGCTAAACTAGCTCGTGAAACAGTTTTGAGAAAAAACGTACTAGCTGGATGAGTATTGCCGGGTAAACTTTCTGACTGTGGTAAACGCGGAAAAGAAGGTACGGAAATGTTTATCGTAGAGGGACAATCTGCATGAGGTTCTGCTAAACAGGGTCGTGATTCATGGTTCCAAGCTATCTTGCCATTGAAAGGGAAGATCTTGAATACCGAGCAAGCTATGGTACAACGTATCTTAGCAAATGATGAAGTGAAGGCACTGATTACGGCTATATGAGCTGGTATCAAGGACAATTATGATCCAGAAAAGTTGAGGTATGATAAAATCGTAATCATGACAGATGCGGATGTAGATGGTGCACATATTAGAACGCTTTTGCTAACCTTCTTCTTTAGATATATGAGACCATTGATTTCAAATGGGAATCTATATATTGCAGTTCCACCACTTTTCAAGGTGACTCAGTGAAAGAAAGAACAATACATATATCCACCAGATGATGCGAATCTTGAAGCAGCACTCAAAAAGCATAAATTCAATACGGAGGAAAAATATGGTATACAACGTTATAAAGGGCTTGGGGAAATGAATCCTGAACAGCTTTGGGAAACTACTATGGATCCAGCTAGAAGACGTATGTTGCAGGTGACTGTAGATGATGCAGAAGAAGCTGATAAACTCTTCCGTATCTTGATGGGTGATGATGTACCAAGTAGGAAACACTTCATTCTAAGCAATGCAAAGAACGTAAAAGATTTGGATATATAGAAATAGGGAATACAAAAAAGAGTGCACTGGTGCACTCTTTTTGATTATGACGATGATTCGTCCGAAATTATATTTGAAAGAAATTTTCCTATTTTTCATATTAATAACCTCATTCTAGAGATATTTAGCTTACGTTCAAGCGAAAGGATCTCGTTTCTATATTTTGCAATTTCTCCTCTTCCTGTATAACTCAAACTTTGTATTCAATTCTCGTTTATATTGAGCTTTTTTGTTTTCCAGTATGCATCTAGTGATGTATGATTTGTCTTTTTTTCGAAAGTTGGTCCCGTATCTCATACTTTATCATCTACGAGAAGATCATAATCATGGGATGCTATAGTCAATTGGATTTAGAATGGCTTTTAGTGTAATTTCCCCCTCATTTTCCCATCCATCATTTGTAAAATGATTTTCTTCCTGAAGAAGATTGATTTCACGAGGACCTCCTTTCTTCAAATATGACTCAACATATCATCATTCACTAAGCTTTTCCAATAGACCTTGTATTTCATGTATTGTATTTGCTATTTCTGGTAACCCCACTGGTCAATTGTGTCAAATATTTTCTCCCATTTTGTAATATACTGATAAAACAACAATATTATTATAAATATCTTATATAGTATGTCAACCACATGTGATCATCTTATATTGTACTCTTCAATTGATTTATTATTGTTTTTTTTTCATATCTTATCTGTTGATGATGTTTCATTATATAGTTTGATCAATACAAAACGTAGATGGGGGTAATGTTCTTTTAGTAAATGAGAGCCGAGGTATCCAAGCTCTCTACAATGGGAAGCAAAAGACAAAAGGTTCTTTCCACCTCTTCCCATACATGGATGAGAATCAAAAGACAATCCAGTATTTTGCTTTTGATACTCTAGAACAGAAAAGTGCATTTACGCAAATGCTCAAGATATCAGGTGTTGGCCCCAAGACAGCCTACGGTATTGCAAATATGGATACTAAGGTTTTGCAAAATGCAGTGGAAACATTTGACGTCAAAACATTGCAGTGAATACCATGAGTGGGGCCTAAGACGGCTAAAAGATTACTTGTAGAACTCAAATCAACACTTACTAAAAAAGATGTAGCAAAGTTGCATATAGATGATAGATTGTTGAGGTCGATTGTACAGGCGATGAAATCTTATGGATATGATGCGCCTGCAATCAAGAAAAAACTTTCAGAATGCCCAATCGCTTTAGAAAAAGATGCATTGCAGGATATCATAAAATGGCTTGTCTCTGTCTTGTAATCGCTCGCACGACTAGATTTTATTTTTTCATACTTTTTTCCTTGTATTCCTTTGTCAATTCCCTATCTTGCTAGCGTTTATTTCTTAAACAATATTGCAATGGCAAATGAAGAAGAACTTCCAGCTGGGTTTCATGTTGAAGAAGAATGAGATGATGAATATGAAGAAGACGAATTCTCTATTGATGATGAGCCAGCAGAACCAGAAGATGAGGTCATATAGTTTATAAGTATGAAATAGTAAGGACTATCCCTGTTGGGGTAGTTTTTTTGTTGCAAATCATTATGTATTTGCTATTACATCACTATTTACTCATTCTATTGCCCCATGATTAGAGGTATTTATCGCTCGTTTGTAACGCAGGAGTGACTAGTTCATATAGACAAAGAGTCATCAAGATGATATAGAATACAAGCGAATATAGTTTTCATGACTGAACAGTTTCGTCAATTTCAAACTACCGTGATAGAGGAGACTATTTGACAGATTCAAGAGCTCTTGGAAAATGATGACGTGATGTTTGATGATATCGTGCGTTCATTTGAAAATCTTCTGCAAGATACAAATGAAAAGTTGATGATGTTCGCAGATAAGATGACTGCAGTTTCAGAGTTTGATATTAGATGAATAATTATGATTTCTCAGCACACGAACTTTGTTTCTACCGTGATTGGTGATACGAGTTTGGTACTTTTGCGCAAATGACATGTGGCATATACTATGCAAAATGACGATGATACAAGACAGAAGATATCGCTCTTTGGAGATATTATTGAATGAGACCTTCATCGTGATGAGGATTTGTTGTTTTTCGGATGTCATATCGATACGATTATGGAGCGTGATGATATGGAGCATATTTTGCAACAGGATCCACAAGCTAAATCCGATACACTATTACAAAATTGGATTGATGATATAGAAACTAGAATCGCTATTTCTGATGTCGGTATGATTGCAATGTATTCAGCTGATATGTCTGAGAGCCGTGGAGCGAATGTGGCATGATTTTCTGTGCCAATGCCAGAGTGAGTTCGCAATATATGAAGCCGTGTACAACAAGTATGAGTTGTGACCTTACAGCGTCTGAAAGACAAAATACGTCATAGGCAGTTTATCATAATTCTCATATTGGTATGAGTGTTTTTGCTTTTTGTTGTATGGAGTTTAGTTAGTTGATTTATAAAAAACTATTCTTCTGCATCTATCAACCCAGATGGTACAGTTACTTCAACATTGTCGATAGAGGATATTAAAAAGGAAATTGTTTCATTTCAAAAACTTGACCCAATTAGTGAGGAAAAAGCTGTCAAATACAATGCAATACTCGCAGAATTAAACCGTCTTGAACAAGAGGGGAGACGGATAAATGATGTCAAAGAACTCAAGAAAATTCTCAACACTGAATATTTGCAATGATTCAATATTATCATGCTAGACAACCTAGATGAGCAGATGATGTATCAAATCTCATCGTTGGAAGCTTCAACTATTCAAAGACCTATTTCACTGCATTATAATAAATGACTCTATATAGGATGATCTCAGGGCGTGATATTGGCTTGAATTAGCTCTGATATCAAGGGGACTGCAGTTCGCAACTCTTCATCGAATGCATTCAAAACATGTACGTTGAATCTCTTGAGAAATGGTATGTACTGTGCAACTGAAAGCAATGCTCTCTTTCATCTAGCGAAAGCGGGTGCTGAAGCAATGTGAGGAGAAAACGTGATTTTCCCATGATCGATTATGGGGCTATCCACCTTTGGTAGTTCAAACTTCTATGTATTGGCAAATGATCCAGCTTATGCTAAAGATGCAACATACGTAGTAAGATACACGAATGTACTGTGATCTCAGAACCTCTTTGGTTCTATGCAACCATTGCCTTTGGTGATAAATGAGAGTACTGGTCAGTATCCTCAGTG
Organism: Candidatus Absconditabacterales bacterium; assembly: GCA_039809345.1. Lineage (GTDB taxonomy): Bacteria > Patescibacteriota > Gracilibacteria > Absconditabacterales > Absconditicoccaceae > JBDHUW01. The sequence goes on from JBDHUW010000009.1 coordinate 27,922, forward strand.
ATTTTCTTCAATATCGATTGATGGAACATTTCTTCTTTGGTCGAAGGATGAGAAGAAACTTATACAGCTTTTTAGAAATCCTCAAGATAAAGCTTTAAGCTCTCGTGAAGTACCATTGAAGTGAGGAACAAATATTTGATGATGATTTTCTGAAGACGTGAAAGTGATGACAAGTGTGGGGTCTAGATATGTCTACTTATATGACCGCAAAAATCACACGCTGACTACTTATACTTCAGCACCAGCAAAAACCAATGATGCTTATACAAGCTCTTATGGATTAGAATATGTGATGCGTTTGGATTTTTCAGCTTTAGATGTATTTCCTGTAGATATCACGGTAGATGAATCTGATGGGAAGCAGGCAGCTTATATACTGATACCTACGTGAGTTGCTAAAATTGCAATGTCTGATCTTCTTGAAACACTCAACAAATCTAGACTTTGACAACAAAAAGCAAACTAGTCAAGTACGTAATTTCCTTGTAATAGTATATCATATTTGTATAGTGAAAAGATGAAAAATCTTTACACGCAAATTATACAATATGTCATTACTATACCAAACTCTTTTACCGATAGTTGCACTCATTCTGTGAGGGGCGCTATGATACTTCTTTTACTGACAAGTATGGAAGAAAAAAAATACTGAACTACAAGATAAACTAGACAAAGCAGAAGAAACTGCATCAGGAATAGTGAAAAAAGCTGAAGAGAGATACAGAAAAGCAGAAGCACTGTCAAAAGATATGATCGACAAAGCTCATGCTGAATCCGAAAGGAGAATGCAAAAGATTGATCAATTAGAATCTCGTTTGACTCAAAAAGAAGAAAGAATTGATCAAAAATTAGAAACACTAGAAAAGCAGAAAGAGACACTGCAAAAAAAAGATGCAGAGCTCAATAGCATCATAGACGAGCAGAAAACAAAACTATCGCAAGTTGCATGATTGTCGCCAGAACAAGCAAGAGAAACATTGTTCAATCGTATTGAAACAGAAGAACAGGCCGATTTAGCGGCATTTCATCAAAAGTTCACTACTATTAAACAAGAAGAAGCAGACAAAGAAGCTGCAGAAATACTTGCTAAAGTGCTCCCACGTATCAGTATGAATTCGGTGAGTGAATTTACTGTTTCTCTAGTTGAATTGCCAAGTGAGGATATGAAGTGAAAACTGATTTGACGTGAGTGACGTAATGTAGCATACTTTGAAAAGATTACCGGGGTGGAATTATTGATTGATGATACTCCATTGATTGTGAAGCTCTCATCGTATGATAATGAGAAGCGTTTTGTGGCTGTGGAGATGTTGAAGCGTTTGTTGAAGGATGGGCGTATCAATCCAGTATATATAGAAAAAACATATCATGATGTGTTGCAACAACTGGACTCTCTCTTGATGGGAAAAGGGAAAGAAGCGCTTGCAATGCTCAATATCCCAATGCTTAAGCCAGACATAGTTCGTATGATAGGACAGTTCCACTTCCGTTATTCATATGGACAGAATCTATGGATTCACTCTATCGAGGTAGCGAAGATCGCAGAAGCGGTGGCCGCAGAAATCGGTCTAGATACGATGATGGCAAAGAAGGCGGGCTTGTTGCATGATATCGGTAAGATTGCTACAGAGAATGGGCAGTCTCACACCAAGGTAGGAGCAGATATATTGAGAAAGTATGGGTTTGATGAGATAATCATCAACACTGCAGAATCACACCACTATGATGTACCTATTGCATCTTCAATTGCATGGGTAGTGACAGCAGCAGATGCTATTTCAGCATGACGTCCATGAGCAAGATTCAACTCGAAAGAAGTTTTTGTAGAGAGAATGTCAGAGCTGGAGAAGCTTATATGAGGAGTAGAGGGTGTAGATAAGGTACATATCATGCAGGCTGGACGTGAAATTATGATATTTGTAAATCCACATAAGATAGATGATTTGTGAGTGCAGGTTCTACTGAAAGCAATTGCAGTCAAAGTAGAGGACCAACTTGATTATCCTGGAATTATTCGCGTGGTTTGAATTAGAGAGACAAAAGTAGTAGATTACTTGAGATAGAAATACTAAGTATGACAAATAATCTATTTATCACTAATTCATCAAATGTATCCCTATTTTACCCTACGATGACATAAGCTTTTTGCGGTAGGTATATGAATAGTAATTAGCGTTTTCGTGTTTATTTTTGTGGCATGGTATCATGCAAAAAAGCAAAAAATTCAATTTACTAAGTTGTTCTTTTGGTTACCAACATTGTTGATTTCTACATATTTGTTGTGAAAATGGGCTGGGTTGGCATTTGAGGCTGATATTTGGTTCCCGCTAAGATCTTTTAAGACCTTAGGCTCTTGGCTTTCGCCGTATGGATATAACTTCCATTTTATTGGTGTGGCATTGGGGGGGGCATTTGCTTGGCGTAAATTTTATAAAAAAATATTCCTCAAAACTGAAAAATATAAATGGGTGGATGTAATGTTTTATGCACTTTCAGCCTCATTGATCCCGCTTGGTCTGTTTCTTCTTTTGGGAGACAATTTCATGTGAAAGCCTACGGAGGCGCGATATTGAGTATCGGCGCTTCTCAATGATAGTGCATGGACGCAGTACGGATCTGTAATCCCTATTTGAATATTTGTTTCAATAATTTGATTCATTTCATATTGAATAGTGCTCATATTAAGTAGATTCAGTGATAGACCAAAGGTTTGGTGATACCTATGATTCTCCATGATATTCCTTTGAATGTGTTTGGTGTTTTTGTTACAGTTTTATGCAAGACGTGGTGTAGTTCAGTTTCTGGGATTCACACGAGATATCAAGAACTACCTTGCTCTCTTACTAGCTTTGGTTTTTTTCTTTCAATTTATGCGTACTATAAAAAAGAGATAATATGAAATTGTTTTTCACCAAAGAAGATACACTATATAAAATCATGAAATCGATTGAAAAAATTCCGAAAGGGAAGCAGGTTTTTTTGTATATAGATTATCAGAATTCATTTTTCTCTCATCCTTGGTGGGGGAAACAGATAGTTTCACTCTTGCAAGAAAAGGAGATACAATATACCTTCATATGTAAACACCCCAAAGCTAGGAAGTATTTTGATGAGCATAATATACCATATCAATATGATGCTCCCAACCGTATTTTGTATGCAATGCATCTTTTCGGTATGCTTCTTTTTAATGCAAAAAAGTTTCATCTTTCAGTGTTTACCAAAAGGTCATCGCTCTCTTATTTATTTATCATAGGTGAGGTGATAGGAATTGGTGCAATCATTTATGTGATGTATCAGTTTTTGGTGCCTAGTGCGACTATCTTGGTACAACCAGCATATACTGTAGAGGACGTAGTATACAATTATCGCTTTTATCCATCAGGATTTACGGGGTTTATCAATTCATATACTTGAGATACAAACTATATTACGGTGCCGTTTCATATGGGAGCAATAACTCATAAACGTACTGTTTCTGTCCCATTGGAGTCAATTCAATTTTTATCTAATCCCTCAAAGTGAACGGTAGAGGTTTTCAATACTCTGTCTACGCCTTTTACGTTGAGACAGTATACTAGATTTACAACGGCAAATGGTCTTCTTTTCACCGCTGATGAGTGATTTGTGCTCCCTGCATGATCTCGTCAAAGACCATCACGTACTGTAGTGAAGTTGACAGCAGTAGACAAAGATGATGCTGGATTGCTCATATGAGACAAGGGGAATATTGCATCAGGCACTAGATTGTTGATCAAGAACCTGAATCAAAGTGCTATTTTATGAGCAGTATATGCAAATGCAGTAGCAGACTTTCAATGATGAATCACCAAAAAGGAGGGGGTAGTCACTGATTGAGATTTGGAGATGGTAAAGCAAAAACTTCTTTCTACTGTCACATGAGAAAATAAGAAACTTATAGTGAAGCAAGAATTCAATGATCCTGATTGACTACTTTTGCCTATGACAGATATGATTACGCTTTGAGCTCCACAATTTACCTTCAATGTCTCTTCTGGTGATGTTGCTGAGACCATAGAGTGAACGATAAGTGTCCAATTGAACTATCCATATGTCATACGATGAAATCTGATGCAAGGAGTACAGGAATATGTGAAACAACGTCCATCTCAAATTAGTGAAGTAATAAGCTTGCAAAGAAATACTACAACATTTTACGATACTTATACGATAGGTGAGTATATCATAGTGCCTACCAAAGTGAGTGTAGTACGATGATACAATTTTGACAGAGATTCGAATTGAGTAAAGAGTGATATCAAACAGAAACTTGTGGGGCTCTCGTTGGAAGAAGCCAATAAGACGTTGTTGACGTATCCAGAAATCAGCTCAGTTGTAATCAAAAACTCCCCAAGACGATCGCAAACATTGCCTACTCTGAAATCGAGAATTCATATCAAGACTACTTCCCCAGAATAATAGACTATTTTCACCATATTTCATTGAAATATAAATGTGAATAGTTATATTTCTCCTTACCACATGGCGGTCGTAGCTCAGTGGTAGAGCAGAGGTTTGTGGATCCTCTGGCCGCGGGTTCAATTCCCGTCGACCGCCCCATTAACAAAATCAGCCTTTGAAACAGTGTCAAATAGTATGTGCAACCTAGATAAATCAGGAGTTTGAAACCCCTGATTTTTTTTGTAAACTATTTTTTCTCATTTTAAAAATCCAGTTAGTAACTGCTTACTTTTGATGTCGTGCGTATGCTTTTTGAATGTTTTTCTTTCTTGCAAAGTAGAAAAATAAATGTATAATGAGCTGTTGTCAGATTGTCATTTTATATTGTCACTATTGTCAAAAATGTCACACGAATCAAATCAAGTGTACTATGCATCAGGAGTCTTCAAAGTAGATTACAAGTCTGCATGATATAAAGAATTAAGATTACTTGCTCAAAGATGGGTAGAAGACAAAAACTTTTACTTTCTAGAGGTGAGAAAGGTATCGAACGATAATCGAGGACTACAGTTTGTATACTATTTGCCATCATTAGAGGGGAGTTCTGAAAAATGAGAATGACCAATGAGAAAGAAATACAATAAGGAGCTAAAAGACCTTTATGGTGAAGGGTTTTATGCTTGGGATTTTTATGAATGTGATACTCCACCACAAGAGAATGTGTTTGTGAGTAAAGCATTGCCCCTTATATAGTCTACCCACAATCTGACAACAGGCACTTATCTGAAGGGATAAGTGCTTTTCATTTTCAAACTATGGAATTCACACTCAAAATATGTATCCTACCCTCATGAAAAAACAAACTATTACCTGAATCATGAAGTATATATTCCGTCATAGAAAATATGTCCTGATTGGATGGGGGATAGTTCTGATGTTGATTGGATATGGTTTTTTGTTTTATAGAGATTCGTTGGTTTCAGAGTTTACGGGATTCTTTTTGTTGTATCCTATTATCGGATATACTTTGTATTTTCTCATAGTTTCATTGAGAGGATTGACGTTCATACCATTGACCACGATTCTGTTGATCGCAATACCGTTTACTAATCATGTAGTTTTGTTGATACTTACGTTGGTTGGGACATTGATTACATCGTATATTATTTATCGTTTTTCTGAGGCGTTGGATATTGATGATTATTTTGAAAAAAAGCATCCTCGTGCAATCAATACATTGCGTAAGAGATTTGAGAAATATGAGTTCCCGATTATATTTTGATGGAGTTTGTTGCCGTTTACTCCTACGGATTTAATTTGTTATGTGGCGGGGACGCTAAAAATCAATATCTCGAAAATGCTTCTAGCAATACTTGCATGAGAAGTGATCATTTGCATCCTGTATATATGGGGGGTCAAGTCACTAATCATGTAGAATCTATTGCTTTTTGCTTCCTCATCACTATACATTCTCGTTACGGCTAGTATCGCATTTAGGGCCTTAGCTCAGTGGTAGAGCGGGAGTCTCCAAAGCTCCGCGTCGCAGGTTCAATCCCTGCAGGCCCTGCCATTTGGCAAAATTATCATCTGAATCATTAAATACTCAATATATAAGCGGAATACACGGTGTTTGTATTCCGTTTTTTTGATCGAAGTATATCTCGTCAGAAAAGATATAAGAAAGCAACTTTTTTTTCAATGTAGGATCTGGAAACGCCCATACTTCCTTGATATTTGTAATTAGAGGTATGGTGTTTGTAAATATATATGGTAGATCTATTTTCTCCTCAGAATATTCCTCCATATCTTGTTTTAAGAGATTCTTTTGTTTACTTAATTCAACGATCTTTTCTTCATATACTGACACCAGTTGTTCATTATCTGTTGTGAATAATCTTTCTTGGAGTTTGTCTATGGTATTTGTAAGCTCATTGTATCTTTGGCTTTTTATAGTTAATTCTTCATCTAAACTTGATGATTGATTCTCTCGTATGTGGGTAACTATATCTTTGAAAGAATTTATGTATTTATCATCCATTTTCATTGAAGATAACTTGTTTTCAAAGGCTAAATGAACCACTTTATTATTTATAGACTTCCCACATATACTACACTCTTTATTCCTACATGTATAATAGAAATAATAGTTTCATAATTTGTTTTTAGATGGTGCTCATGTCATAGGTTTATTGCATCCATTACAACGAAGAGATCATCTTAGCGGGAGTTCTTTTTCATTTTTCTCTTTAGAATTATTGGCATATTTTTTCCATCTTGTTGGATCTACTGCATCAAGTATCTTTTCTATGTCATCTAGAGTTATGAAAGCTTCATGTCTTCCAGTGATCATTGATAGATCCCAATCACTATAGTCTATATAGCCTGCATAGAATAGAAGCTTTTCTCTTTCAAATAGACGATTGATATTTGATGCTTTTAATAAGGCTTTCCCGCTTTTGGTCTTATAACCCTTTTGTTTTAAGAATTGGATGAATCATGATATTCTATGTATGATTCATCTTGCTAAAAGCTGTAGTCATTCTCTAATGATCATTCATTCTATTCAGTCTATTACGAGAACTTTTCATCCTTTTTTGCGTAAGTCATCTTCAAATTGATATCTATATCATGGCATAGGATTGAAACATCGGTATCAGTCAAGCATTCTGCCCCTCTGTCTATCTTTTGTTCTACGAGCATTATTCTCTCTATCATATTGTTTAAATGACATAGTCACTGACTGCATCATCCTCCCTTCAGGGGAGTCATTTATTTCTTGTTTTAGAGAGAATATTTTCGCGCCTCATAGTTTTTCGATTCTGTTTTTTATTTCTCGCCATCATGAAACATCTCTGATAATACGATCCATATCATCAATAATTACTTTTGAAACCTTGGTATATTCCTTGTTTTGTTCTTGGAGATATTCAATCATCTGATCTAATCAATCTCTAGTTTTATATTTGTTTTCTCATGATAATCATCAATCCACAAATACGCGCACAAGTTCCATGTTTCATTGTTTGCTTATCCAATCTCTACAAACCTGCTCTTGGCTTTCCAATCCATTCCCACTTTCTACTTGTTTTTTTGAGCTTACACGAGTATAGATTATGACTTTTTCATTTCAGAGATTGTTGTCTTTTTTCATTGTAGGTTCTACATGATATAAATAACGATTGATTATATCTGAGGCAGATATTTTATCAATGTTTTATGCGTTTTTTCACTCTTTTTTTCTCTTTATGTCGCTAATTATTAGCAATCAGACCATGTAAAAATAATCAATTATTTTTTGTATTTCTACATCTGTATGACCATTATATGCGTTTGCATGATGTTCTTTCATATATTCAACAGTTAGCATCGGATTCGGATTCTTTGATGACATAGTTCGTTGTCATTACTGAAACACTATCTTTGCAAGAATTCTCTTCTTGCCAACCATGAATATTATGAATCTTATAGTTTCATTCCTGGTAAAATCCGAGTTTCTTACTATCTTCATCTATGAATATTTCATGAATTCATAGATCTGATTTATTGATTTTTATAGATACAATAAAGGTGAACGGAGGCTCGACCTTGCCATTGTATACTTTCATCTTAATTTCTCAAAACCACATTGCTTTCTTGAAAAGAGCATAATTCTCTGATGTCACGCTATAGGTGAGATATACCATAAAGCATGAGTTTTTATTTATTAATGATATATTCTGTATTTGAGGGATATATCATAACGTATCAGTTATATTCTGATAGTGAAGATTTGTTTTGAAGCTCTCATGTGAGAGGATATATTGTGTTAGTTCTTTATCACTCATAGTGTGGAGAAAAAAAATAAAAAAGTTTTGAAATATTTACTGTCTTGCTGTCTATAAAATCACTAGAATTCAGAATTATCTTCATTAATTGATATCCCATAGTAACATCTTAATCATTTTTCCTTTCATTTTTTGAATCACTTCTTTACCATCTCTCTTCAAAAGACTTCAATATCAATAGGTTTAGCTCAATCTAGACTACAAAATCTTTGATAATCTTTATATAATTCGCTAGTATGTGTCCACATATCTATATCTCATAAAATCACAGATCAGCTTTTAATATATCAGCTTACAGAGTCACTATCTTCTACAAAGTTTTTTACTACGTTTTCTATTTCTTCAGGTATATCAAAACTTCCTCTTGCAAGTAGTACTTCGAGTGATTTTATGAAAAGCACAAATATTTTTTCTTTATCCTTTAATATATCTTTTGCTAAATCGTGCTTGGGTATTTTAAAATTCCCCTTAAATTCTATAAACACGAATCTACGTATAATACTTTCATTTATATCTTTGATTTTTGGCAAAGTATTACTACATGTCCAGAATTTTGCATATGGTTTCATAGTAAAAGGCATTCTATAATGAGCTTTAACACTAATTGGCTCTCATGACACTAATTTTTTTATTCAACTGTCATCAATAATTGTGTTATGGCTCATATCATAGTCAAAATTTGACACCTTACCTATTAATTCATATTGATAAATAGCGTCTCCCATATCTTTCATTGGCACATGAGATACTAATGTAGTTGATCATATAACATTTTCTATGATTTTTAGTAATGTACCTTTCCCGTTTCACCCACTTCAAAAAAGCAATATAGATTTTTGAAGATTTGTCGCTTCGGTTAGACTATATCATGCATATTCACAAATAAATTTTTGAATTCATTTTTGAATTTCAGGGTTGTATCATACTAGTATGCTATTGAAAAAATCATCTAGTATATTTGTGGCATTTTCTATATCTCATAATATGCTACTATGATATTTGAACTGATGAAGTTTATAATCCTCCTTATTATAGTCTCTGAATGTTTTACTCAAGGGGTTATATATTCTATCTGTAAAGTTAATGTCATAGGTGGTAATATCTATTTCATTATCTTCATAATTTTGAGCAGGATTCATTTTCTTTCATAACTTCTCATCCACACTAATTTGTAATAAGTTTTCTTTTATTTCCCTAAAATCTCTTTGATTAAGAGGTTTTAGCAATATTCAACCTAATAGTTTTTGTGTTTCAACAATTATCTTTTGTTCTAAGATGTCTAATTGTAATTTTTCCCAAATATATCAATTAAATTGGCGTATGGCTCAATTATAGGTAGCTATTTCCCATTTTTTGGCATAGTATTCAGCTAAAGCTAGGTGATTATATAGTTTGTATCATCCTTTCTCTGTCCAACTCATAAATGATGTCAACCATTGAAAATAATCATAGATTGACTTAGCATGTGTTTGAATAGAATCAGGTGATATTACTCATCATGCACTTATAAGTTCATTTACATCTTTATGTCATGATAATATACTACCTACATCAAAAATCTTTTTCATATGGTCTTTACGCATAGAAAGTATTTTACTGATTGCATTCTCTGCAGAATGATCTCTATCTACTAATAGATATATTGTATGAGCTCATCTATCTAATAGTCATTCGATTAATCCAGATAGTTGTTGTATTCATTGCAGTCATACCACATTTCCTAAGTGGCATATGCTAATCCAGTCTATTTCTCATTCAGTGATTATAATAGGCTTTTTATAGTCGATGTCTGTATAGAAATAGCCTATTTTAGAGCCAAATTTAGCTATACTTTTGTTTCAGTTGACTGGCTTTATAAGTCTTCTTTGATACCCTATATTATCTTCGTTGAGATCTTTCATTGCAAAAACAATCTCATTTTGGATATATGTAATTATTCATCACTCTTCTGAATAAGTGATGTTCTCTTGAGATATGTGTCTATTTAGTAGATATGCCTTGCATTCTTGTTCATAAGCTGTAATATTCATGAGTTGTGATAATAAATAATAAAATATTACCAATCAAATTTATAGGGGAGAGTAGCCGCAGTTCCAAAGTTGCTACTCTTTTTTTTGTAATTTGATTGTGATTCATAATCTCTTCATAGATTGTTCTTGAATCGATCATGAGTTTCCTTGTTTGATAGATTCAGATGCATTTTGACAAATGAGAATGGATCTCACTTGGCTCTTCATTTTCATGAAAAATCATTGATATAGTTTCAGGATATACTGCCTTTCCATCAGTCAGTTTGCTTGCCATTCTCATGTATACAAATTACATCTCATTGAGTGGTATAATGTAGACCGACTGCCTCTAGAATTTGTATTATAGAGAAAGCATTATCCCTCATTTATTGGTATTGGTTTATTCAATAAATTGTTTTTTGCATACATTTCATACTTTTTGTTCATGTGATTTATAAATCACTGGTTTTGATGTAATCGCATTATGATACACTGTTTAATCACATGGCTACGATTCAATTTTTTAGGATCTACATTTATATATCTCGATTTGAGACAATATTCATCAATGTGACGTATAAGCTCCACAGGGAGTCTAACAAGATAGTTTTGCATTGGTATTAATAGGAGATAAATACTTTTCGACATACTCATATGCATATATCGTAATGGTGGTATATATGAGAAAATCAAATTTTCCTTACCTCCTAATTTTGAAGCATAAAAAAAGAGAATAAGTGATTTATTCTCTTTTTCTGGGAAACTTTTTTGATGCTACTTTTGTAAAACTATTTTCTCTAGAGAAGCCTTAAGTTTTTCTAAGTACTCTGTATCTGCTTTGTATTTCACTTCTTTGGGTTTATTTTTTAGAACAATATCCTCTCATATGTAATATCTTATAATGTCATTTGCATATGTTACACATTTTTGTAGTAAACCTATATCAAAATTTATGTTAGTAAAATAATTATGATAGGTCTTATTATACATCGTACCATATGCCTTAAGAAGTGAAATAAATAATTCATTTTTTTTATCGTGGTAGATTATTGTAGCTTCTTTTTTGTGATTTAGAAGAGAAGTAGTGTAATAAATAGATGCTGAAAGATATAATAATCAATAAGTATATGCTTTTATTCACTCATAATTATAGTCTTTATCATCAATGCCTTTTTTATGATTTTGAGATTTATAAGCTTTATCTTTTTTAGGGAATAGATGTTTTTTAAAATCATTAATTTCGTTCTCTAGTTCAACATCCTTACTAATATATTTTGTTATTCATGTCTGTTTCTTAAAAGCAAAGACTCATGTCTTTGGGTTAATATTTATTTTGTCTCAGAAAGATATTTTTCATGGTTTAAAATAGTTTCACAATCATTCTTCTAACTTATTGATTAATGATTTTCCTAAAAATATATTTGGAGATTGATCATCAATAATCTCTAAATGAGCTACTAATTTTTCTATTAGATTAATCAACTGCTCTTTATCAGTATCACTAATAGGGTATTTTGTGTATATAACATCGAGTAATTTGATACATGAATTGTAGAAACCTATATTATTTCTCTCATATACAAGAAACAATAGAATTTCGGTCGGGATAATGAATTTGTATTTATTAAATTCCATTTGAAATAGCTCCTTACAAGAATCTCCCAAATTATCTAATACGTATAGTATATACATAATATTATCAATGTCTTGAGCTTCACGAATGTTTTTAAGTGGGGTTAGTATCCATTTTCAGAAACTATTTGGTAGATCATATCCTTCCTTCCTCCAATAATTCGTCAGCATATTAATATCTAAGTCTACAATATCTTCATTCTTATATCGTACACTATAATTAAACCAAGTATATTTGTTTTGAAAAATATGCTCTAGACGAGTGAGATACGTTGTTTCTAATCAATCTAAATTATCCATCTTATTGCTATATTGATAAATCTATATAGTTATATAATTATATGTTTTTCACTTGCAATGTTGTTTACTCTATTTATCATCACTGATATTATGTTTGTTAAAATACATTGCTTTATTCTATAATCTACACTATGAAAAAGTGCCTAATGTGTTGAGAAGAAATTAAAGATGAAGCTAGAAAATGCAGATTCTGTTGAGAACGACTTAGCGATAATATTGAACAGCAAAATCACAATTCAATAGAAAGCAATGTGAGTCTTGAAGTTTCAAAAAAAGATAACAAATATAATCAATGATGGAATTGATGACTAATTTTTCTTTGTATTCGAATTGTATTTGCTTCATGTACATTAATATGGTCTATATATACAAAGTATGTATTTGAAATCAATAAGTGAACATATGCATCGCTTATTAATGAAAACTCTCCATATTTTATTGAACATACATGATCTCTTATATGATTTGGAATTATTGGGAATCTAGTATTTGCTATTTGGGGTATCTATCTAGTATATTTATTTTTCTGAAAAAAGAAAATATTCCCCCTAATGTATATAGCTTATGCTTCAACATGATTTATATTTATGTTATTCGTTGAATATTTTAATGGGTTGCAACGATGATTGACTAAAACGTTTCCAGATGAAGTGATTAGAAAAATTACTATATTGTGATTTTGGTTATTCATTTGGTGAATATATATACTAGTGTCAAAAAAAGTTAAAAGTACCTTTATAAATAATAATGGACATAAATTTGATAGTAGTTTGATTGTAACAATTATAATATCTGCATTGATTTTATTATCTGTCCCTTTGAGTATTAACTATAGTAAACTTAAATATATTCCTACGACAGACAATACTGCACTAAATAATTTTATAGAACATATAAAGATTAGTCCATATTATCATTTAAAAGTAGATAGCAATAAGATTACTCAAATAAAAAATACCAATGATTTTAAAGAAAGCTCTTTATTATTTAGCACTAAAAATGAGAATCGTATTCTCGTAATGGCAATAAAATTACCATATTCTTATAACGATAAAGAAGCAATGAATAATACTATGATTGAATTGAACTCTCAATCATTTTGATTTACCGTAATATCTTCATCATATCCATGATGAATTTCGAGCATGAGTAATGATATCTTTTATTCAGTCGATGCTGAGAAGATAGTTGATTGAGAAAAAAAATATTATACTATGTATTATAATAATAGATGAGATCAGCAGCTTACAATATACTGTGTTTGAGATGATGCTTCTAAAGTTAGAGACGATGCTGCTGATTTTATAAGACTGATTTATTAATAATTATAATTCTTTCCTGGATTTTAAATCCTTATTTTCTCCTATTTATAGGATACTTATCATAAAACATACTCAGATTTAAAATCTAGTTAGCAAAATTACATGAGGCGCACCAATAATAAATAATAGAATCGTTTAATATTAACTTTACTTTTTTATAATAAACTCATGGCATTTATTTCCTCATTCATTCAACTAGCCGTCTGTTTTATTTTAACTGACTTGATTTTGTGAGATAATGTTGATATTCTGTCCAATGGTAGTCCGTTGGGTGTTGTGCTTTTGTTTTTCATATTTACTCTTTTGGTTAGAATTGTTCCTATCATAAATTATATAACTTGATTAATAGCAATATTGATAATAAGTATTACTGGTATGAGTATGCCCAAAGAAAATCATTTTTCTAATTCAGTCACAAAACTTATTCATTGGTATAAATCTAAAAGATATAAAGACATATTCTTATTTACTTTCCTTTGATATCTCTCTAATTTGTTATTGTTTGGGCTATTCGTACTTATATTTTCTAATACTGATTTAGCGTTGCATGTGAATAAAGTGTCATTATTTTATATACTAATTGCATGACTAGTTATGCATGTAATTGCGATTACGATAGACTGAATAAAGTACATACTTGGATATAGGAAATAATTATGTACAGGCACTCTTAAAAATATTTGATAGTTTTGCAAATACAGTATTTATAATATGTATTATATAACTATTAATTGAAGCATTTATTTTTTATCATCAATATATGAAAGACTTACGATTGTTAAAATGACCATTATTTATCCTTTTTGTTGTTCTCTGAATCCCATTAATAACTATTAAAATGTTAGGAGAAATTTGATATATAGTCGGTGGTGGGCTTACAATTATTATTTGGTATTTAGATTGGCTAAGAGGACGTTATAATTTTTTGCATTATAGAGCTATTCATAATTCTATCGAGGGTAAAATGCCATACGTCATTGGTGGAATTTTAATAATTGTAGGTTTATTCAAAATAGTATAAACATAAAAATGTAACTTAGATCCCTGTACTAGTTAATAAAAAATAGATCTAATGTGCTAAAACTAAATAAGCTTATTCACAGCCCCCATTTCAGTCAAGACATGTTTCGTCTTTATATTCTCATACGTAGACATAACATCACTCAATAAAGCTTTCTGAATTTCAACCACAATCATTTTCATCCGTAATTCAATTTGCTTGTGCCCAATTATAACCTGCTTCATGTCAAGAGCAATCAGTCTTACATGTATAACCTCAATAAGTATTCTTTTTTCTTTTAAGATTCTCTGCTCTCTGAATTACGAGAGTATCTTGATTTTCATCTCATTTACTAAATTCTTCTTTTAAAATATATGCGTTATTTTCCAAATATTTATCTATTGGGATCTGTATTTTCTCAATATCTTTTATATGTTTTGCCTGATTTACGCTGGATTGTGCCAATGTACTACCAAATGCTTCATAATTTTTCATATATCAGCTGAGGTTATTGTTTTTGGCTTCTGATAACATATTACTTCGACTTTCCTCTAACTGCCCCCAGAAATTTGAATTAATATTATACATCTCCATAATATTGATTTCGTTACTATTTATATTTACATATTTAGAAAGATACCAGTTGGGTATTGATAAAAAGCATTCGTTGATCATTTTACTCTCATCTAAAAGTTTATTGATTTGCTCTAATGCAACCAAAACTTTTGCGTGGATGATATAACTATAATCAACTCACGAATCTTTTTTGATATCTGTTAAATATAACATTAATGAGGGGCCTAAATGTTTATTTTTCTGATGACCAATGCGATAATAGTTCTCTACAAATTGATTTCTACAAATCAATAATTTATTATCAATTTCTTTGACATGATTTTTATATGAAAATATTGCTCCAATTAGTACGCCAGTAATAATTATTATAAAAGGTAATCATTTTCTTAATATCATGATTCTTAAGTTAATATGTAAGGTTAATATGCATATATTATTGTTTATCAATTTTATCTAGATAATAATACTACCTTATGTTATTACAAGTACTTAGTGTAATATATACCCAACCTTCTGAACATACTTTCCCATCGTCCAACATTCAATAACTTTTCCTTCCTTGATCAGTTTCTTTAGCCTTTTATATCTATACGTAGAGTTCAGATTCACTTCTCAGTTTGGATAAATCTTTTCCAAGATAGCTTTCACATTCTTTTCTATATAGAGTCTGGAATCTCTTTTCTGGAACACTTCTTCCTCCATAATCTTCCATCTTGTCTTGTATGATTGTACCATTGTAAAGTAGATATGTAGAATATAAATAGGTCAGAACACGGCTTTTTTGTCTAAACTGATATATTACTTTAGACTTTGGTCAATTTCGCCTATATCAAAAATCGGGTTTCCCAAAATTACATAATGGTCTATATATTAGTATCGTTTGGGGGTTGGGGTATACATGACAATAGGACGGCATGACAGATATTTTCAAAAACTTTATAAAAATAATACACTTTCTATGCGCCACCTACTTATAGAGGTTGATTTTTCTCTCATAAGTAGGTTATTAAGCGATAGTTTACAATTTCTCTTGTTTTTGTAAGATCATTTTATATACTGACTGTCACTTGTAAGGATTCTTTTTGAGTCTTTTCAAGAATATACCTATAATATTCTCAAAGTTGGTTCAGTTTTACTAACTCTTGGATATAGGGGAGTGGTGTTTGTCTAACAGCATCTAGCCCCTGCCATCTTGGCTCATCAAAACTGCATTTTGTCATCTGGGTCTGTAGCTCAGTCGGTAGAGCAATGGCCTCTTAAGCCACTGGTCCGGGGTTCGAATCCCCGCAGACCCAAAAAAATCTCGGTTGTAATGACTGAGATTTTTTCATATTTTGCATGAATACACTAAAGATTTTAGCAACCATGAAGCGTACTATGTATATTAATGCTATATTGTAAATATGTTTTTGTTGTTTTTAAACAAATTGTATTTAGAAATTTCTACAACTATATTATTTCAGGGTCTTGGGTACTTTAGGATACCTCAGAAGTAAAATGTCTCAGTAATTTCAACATCTGTTTATAAATATTCTGTC
>JBDHUW010000010.1:0-41074 GCA_039809345.1 Candidatus Absconditabacterales bacterium
TGTTGATTACAAAATCTAGATGTATATACTACTGTTAGAAAATTAGTGAAATTATATCATTTGCTTAGGTAGACCCTTATTCTAAAAATAAACTATATTTTGTATCCAAAACTTAATAACATGCTTATAAAGATATCACGTAATGCATCTTTTTTTATAACTCATTGTGCTACTCAAATTGCTATATCTTCCATTTTAGAAGCAAAATCTTTTATAATATAATTATTCTTTTCAAGAAAATACCAACATGAAACTATAGCTGTTCTTTTATTCCCATCATTAAAACAGTGAAACATAGTTATACTAAAAAACATATGTGTTATTTTTTCTATTATTGTTGGATAGAGTTCATTATTTTGTATATGAGACAAAACCGAGTCAAGTTGACCTATATTTTTATCTCCTTGTAAACCTCAGTAAATAGCAATAAGTTTGTTGTGGAGAGTGTGTACTTCTTGAGTAGTGAGATATTGCATTATTTTTTTGCAAGCCTTTTAAAAGCATCATTTGTAGACTTATCTTTGATAATCTTTTCAATGAAACTTCCAGTTGCAGAGGTTTTGTCTCATATTTTATATGCAACTTTTCTAGTAGGCAATTTTTTTGAAATAACTTTTACTGTCATGAAATTATATAAATTACTAAAAACTTTACGGTCTAATTCTATTCGCATATCTTGGAAACGGTATTGTCTCTCTAATATGGTGCAATCCACAAACCCAACGCACAATTCTTTCGAGTCCGTATCCGAATCCACCATGTGGAACTCATCAGTATTTGCGGATATCTAAGTACCAATCGAAAAATTCTTCAGGGAGTTTGTGTTCTCTGATTTTTTGTAACAATGTTTCGTAGTCGTCGATACGTTGTGCACCTCCGATGATTTCTCCACATCATTCTGGTGCGAGAAGGTCAGCACAAAGACCGTATCCAGGCATGTTTGGATCTTCTTTTGTATAGAATGCTTTGATAGCGAGTGGGAAGTGTGTAACGAAAATTGGTTGATCAACTTTTTCCATGAATTGCATTTCGATATCACTACCGATGTCGTCTCATTGCTTCACATCGAATCCTGCTTTGATAAGTTCTTCTACATATTGTGCATGTGTCCATCTAATGAATGGTTTTTTGAGAGCTTCTAATGGAGCAGGATCTCTTTCGAGAATCTTGAGGTCTTCAGTATGTTTTTCTAATACTTGTTGTACGATATAGTAGATGAGGTCTTCTTGGATTTGCAAGTTTTCTTCAAATGATACGAAAGCCATTTCAGCATCCATCATCCAGAACTCATTCAAGTGTCTTCTTGTTTTAGATTTTTCTGCACGGAATACAGGACCGAAGTCAAACACACGTCCGTGAGCCGCAATTGCAGCTTCTATATACAGTTGCCCTGATTGTGATAAGTACATTGTTTCACCATTTACATGTTCTACTTCGTAGAGTTCTGTTGTACCTTCACATGCACTTGGTGTGAAAATTGGCGCATCGATTTTGATAAAATCATTGTCACGCATCCAGTCGTATGTAGCGTAGATGATTGTATTTCTGATACGTTGAATTGCTCGTTGTGATTTACTTCTGAGGTAGAGGTGTCTATTATCAAAAAGGAATTCAGGGTTGTGTTCTTTTTGACCAAGTGGATAATCTTTTGTTTCTGAAACTACCTCTACATGTTTGAGTTGTAGTTCGTAAGCATCGAATTTAGGGTGCTTAGAAACAGTGCCTCTTGCGATTACAGCAGATTCTATATTGAGTCATTTGATTACATCAAAATTTTCTTCACCCACATTTGCAGGTTCAGCAACACATTGGATAAATCCAGTTCCATCACGGAGTTGAAAAAATGCAACTTTCCCACTTGCACGAGCTTGTGCAATCCATCATGAGAGGGTAACTTCAGTTCATACTGATTCAGCACCTAGGCGTTTGATAGTCGTTTTCATAGAGTAGTATATATCGTGTATAAAGATGCTTCAATTTTTAGTGATTTTGAAGAAAATAGCAATGTAACATAACAAAAAAAGCAGCTAGAAACCTAGCTGCAAAAAGTTGTTGTATCGTCATCATAGCCATGGTGTGCCTGAGAGCGGATTGAAATTGTCCGGCTCTTTTTGGCGTGTGATGCCATTTATCGTGTATGTTGCCTTGGCTCGTACCCATATAGTATTAGGTAAAGCTGCAGGTAAGCCAATGATGGGATACATTATGTATCTGCGGAACGAGCGCTTTCCGACAAATGTCAGAATTTGACTACTATCCAAGATAAACTCTTCCCGTCGTACCAGTGCAAAGTCATTTCTCGGGATTACTACATCACCCATACTCCCATTGTAATAGACGCATCTATACTCAAAATGCAGTGAATCAATGGGTAGCAGTGTGTTGATTTTTACAACATACCTTGGCAGTATGCTGTCAGAGAAACCAACGGGTACAGCTTGCATATACGATGCTTTTTGCATCAGTGATATGTGAGGAACCGGTTGCTCAACTCTCTCTTTGCGGCAGCTAGTTAAAAAAGCTACCAATGCGATCATCACAATTATACTTTTTTTCATACAAGTAATTTAGGGCGCAATAATACATATTATGTGTTTAAATGTCAATCGTTAATCTTATGTTATGTGATTTTTGGTTTTATGGTTGAATTTGTGGTAATAAAAAGTACAATATAGTTTCTGTATCGCTCCATTTTTAAACCCACAATCTTACTTAACCAAAAAGGTGGTGAAGGAGACACCAATTAAGCCCAGTGTTTTCGCTGGGCTTTTTATATAATCACACAGTAAGGGTTTGATTTCTACGATTGTGCGGGCATTAACTTCATATTATAACTCTTTCGCAATAACACTCCAAATATAACTTCCCACTTCACTGCTAGGTCATTTCATAATTTCATTGTTGATGTTTCATAACCAGATGCAAAGAGTGAGGCCCTTTTGCTGGTGGACTCAGCATACTCGTCAATCTATAAATTTTCTTGATGTGCCTGTTTTGACTGCTCGTCATGGGACGTTTAGGAAGCTGTCTTGTCCAAATGAGACGACTCTGTTTTGGGGATTGCGGAGGATGTCTACTATTTTTTGCGTGTTTTGTTCATATCCTGGGACCATAGATCACGGTAAAAACATTCTCCAGAGCTGTGTAAATGCGAGGGGAGAAATTTCATACGTTCATAGTGCCAGAGATAGTCAAACGTTGTCAGCGTCTTTGGTGTTGGCGTCCAGTCACGGTGCATAAGATGAGAGTTGTTGTTTGAGAAATCAGAGAAAGGGAGGCACTCAAATTGTATTGAGTGTTTTGATCGCAGGCACATTGAGGCTATTTCAGAGTGCATATGAGATAGTGACTTCGCCATGATAAGAGAGGTCAAAGTTTTTTGGTGAGTATGTGTTGCCATCTCATAGGTCAAACGAAACTGGTTCGTCTACAATCGTATCGTCGCCATCTATGTTGTCCTTTTGAAAAGCATACAGATACAAAAAAGGTTTGATGGTAGATCATACTTGTCTAGGCGCCAAGCAGGTATTTATTTTTCATGCATTGGTTTCATTTCGATCAGAACATGTATTCATCGAGATAGTGTTACCATCTTTGTCCAGGAGTGTCACGCAGCAGTATTGAGCATTATATTGTTGTCTTTGAGTTTGTGTATTAGCGAGTATGTTCTCGATTGTCTGATATGTTTTTTGAGAAAAATATGATTGTTTTTCAGGTGGTAGTGAATCTACATAGAGCTGTATAGTTGGATCTATGCTTGCTTGATACCTACTCAGTGAGAGTGGAGTCTGCCTATCTAAGAGCGCACATTGACTGATGTCGGTATATCATTTTGCGGTTAGGATATCACAGAGAACTTTGGATCTACTGATAATTTTTTCTTGATTAGTTTCTCTATACGGATTGATTCAAAGCTGTCAGAGTGCAAAGAGATAGCTGAGTTCGTCGTCACTCAGGTATTCACACTCTTTTTCAAAGTATATACTACACGCAGCTTTCCATCACACTATGCCATTTGAAAAGGGAATATGGTTGATGTATGAGAGTAGTATACTTTTTTTGCTTCGTTGAAATTGTAGTTTCAGTGCCGTAATTCATTCGTATAGTTTGCGTCATAGATTTCTCTTATATTGTTCTTCTAGAATCTTGATGAGTTGTTGTTCGATGGTAGATCCTCATTGCGTGTTTCATTTGATGAGGGACTGGTAGAGAGCTCTGCTAGTAGCTATGAGATCTATTCATGGATGGTAGTAGAAACGTTTGTCTTCTAGAGCGATTACGCTTTCTAGTATATTGACTGGTACTTCTTCATGCGATTGGTATCAGATTGTCTTTGGTGTTTGTCATGCTTGTACTGGTACTGGATACGGCCGAGAGAGTCGCAAGACAAAAATGATCAGGAGTATCAGTGCGGTACTCCCTACTCGTATTTTGTTTTTGATTATGTGGTGTAATGTTTTTTTTGAGATCATACTATACTATTTTGCGAGTATTACTTTTCTTCCATTGATTGTTCCTTTGTACATTTCTGCTACAGTCATCGGCATGATGCTTGTAGATCATTGGTATGCTTTGAGTATTTGGATACTCATTGAACAACTGATTGGTGGTAGTCTATCGTAGTAAAACAATACCTTATCAAATCTTGTTTCTCGATGATTTGGTATACAGCGCTCATCTGAAACTTCAAATGGGATTTCATTTGATGCTACTAGGGTGTCTACGAATACATATGTAGCTGGGAGATACATAGATGCTACTGCTTGTTGTCATGCTAGCGTAGTAGTAAATTCTCATACGAGAGAGGTGGTTTCTCATATATTTTGATTGAGTTCCGTGATACTATAATTCATTTGAGTTACATGCTGATTGGCTCACAATAGATCATCCAACTTTGTAGGCATATATGAAACTATGATGTCCGCAATGAGTTGACTATCACATGTCCATGATGTTGCAATATCTTTTCACTGGAGTTTCTCTGAAATGAGGACAGGTTGATCACGCTTTACAGTGACATTGTGCTTTTTGTCTCATACAGAAACCATACATGCGATTGATTCTTTCGATGGTCGGTTTGTATTGTTTACAGACAATAGTGCCTTGAGTGCTTGAGTGTTTTCTATGCTGTTCCCTCGTATTCCTGATTTGCTTCTTGTGCTCAAAAGATTTTGCATTGCTTTCATGCGATCGTCTTGAGAGCTAGCAGGATCACCCATGATAGCACTAAGTTTCAATGCATGTGCGCTTACTTGGTTGATAAACATGCTTTCTTGATTTCGATCTTGATTTGTTGGAATTGTTGCAAACTGTCTTCGCTTGTTGGTGTTTTCTGTATCTTTTTGATATGATGCTATAGCATAGCGAAGGAGTCATCAGTATGGTGTTTTCAATGGATTCAATGCATTCATCGTTTTGATTTCATCTGCAGTGAATCATTTTCATGCAGCAGATTTTTGTGATAAGTATCGCATATATGCACTCTCTGAACTAGTACGGTATGTGTATAGGTACTGTTCAAGCTTCGTGATTGCATTGTTGAGTGTGTTCTGATTTCTACTCATATCTTTGGTTGCAAGGAGTGCACTATACACATAAGTAGAGAGCACATACTTAGAGTTATTTTGAGGCGTGTCTGTATTGTCCCATCGACCAAATGAACCATTGCTTTGTTGACGATTCAAGATAGTAGTGATCTTATCATTTATGAGATTTTGTATATTCTTTTTTCATGCTTCAGTTGTGATGATGTTTCATTCTATACGCTTGCTCTTGAAGGTACTATTTTTTTGTAGGTCAAATGCGGCTTTGATAGTTTGTATACTACTAGCAATCTCTTCTGTCCCTCAAATACGAGGTATGATGATGTCTTTCAAGATAGGGTCTATGAGATTTGTAGGGAGAGTGCTAAGCGCGACATTGACTGTGCTTCCATAATTTTCCGGTATACTGAACGTGTGTTCTCATGCTGTATTGATTATGCCGATACTATCTTTTGCTATCAGTCATTCACTGCGAATAGGGATGACTACTTCCATGCCATCTTCTTCTGAGTTGTATTTTCCTTGTACTGTTAGCGTGATGAATGCAGAGTCGTTCCATGTTTTTGGAAGTTCTACCGGGATGATGATTTTGCTATTTGGTGCACTACTGAATCATCATAGATCTATACTGTCTCATACATCATTTGTGATCTTTGCGCTTCATGTAATTTTCTTGTTGCCATCGATAAGCTTAGGTGCCACGATCATTTTTACGGGGATATCTATCTTGTCTCATAGCGTCATGAATTGAGGGGCATTAGGTTCTACTACGAGATTCTTGGTAGAGAGGAATGACTTTCTCGCTGTACCCAACTTCGTATCTTTTGAAATACCTATCACGTCGATGACCCAAGTAGTGAGGTTATCAGGAAGTGTAAATTCAAGTTCTATTTTTCCATCCTTGGTTTGCACTCATCCTCTCCAAAATGCAGTATCCAACAGATCATCTCTAATCATACTAAACATGGCTTGTCACCCATTTCCAGCTCATCATTTGCTACCATTGTTTGCAAATGCTCTGAGTGATTGATACAAGAGCTTCATGTTCGTATAGTTGTATACGCTTGTTCGCATCTTGTTGAAGAAGTATGGTATTGGCTCTTTGATGATATCATAGAGACGTATCAATGCTTCATCTATCACACCAATTGACAATCTTGTGTCGATAGCTTTACCATTTTTGTCTGTAGTGGTGATAGTCATTTTGACTTTTTCTCATGGCTTGTATGATTCCTTATCTGTTTTGATATCGATATTCATTTCATGCATTTTGGTGCTGATAGTAGCCTGTCCGAATCAAGCAAAGAATCTTGGTTCTTTTCTCGCTCACTGTGATTTGTTGGTTCATGCTACTTGTATCACGCTGATTACTATATTTGGTGCATATCATTTTTTGGCAGTCAATGAGAGTTGATTGCCATCTAGAGTAGTTTCTACTACATCGATGATGCGATCTCACCTTTCTACTGTCATGATTACTTTGGCTCCTTTTTGATATGGAAGGATATCTACAGGGATCTTTTCTCACTCTTCAAAAGTCTTTTTTGGAATTGAAACTGTAAGGCTATAGTTGTTTGGTAGTGCTCACAACAATCAATTGGCACTGTCATTAGCTTTGTAGTATTCAATTTGTTTTTGCACTTCTCATACGATAGTATTGTTTGCGTCTTTCGCAAAAACACGAATGAAGTAACTTCAAGCATTGGTGATGAAATCAGTAGTGATTTCAAATTTATTTCTGCTATCTATTTTTCATCATCCTACTTTGCTATACTCTTGTCCATTGAGATAGTACAAATTTCCATCAATTCATTTTTCTGTACTCGTATCATAACTCCAGTAGTATACCTCGTATTCTAAGCTCGCGATGCTATTTTTGTCTCACTGTATTTCTCATTCGATCTTGTTTTTGGTAGGATCCTTGCTTCAGTCATTGTATAATCGATCGTATGGTTGTCCGTTCAATCCTAGTTTCACAGCTGGTGCAAAGTCTATATATTTGGTAAAGAATTGTACTTCATCTGATGCAAGATCTCTGATTGCTACTTCTGCTTTGAGAGTATAGTTGTATCATTTTTGTTCGAGAATATCTTTTGCAAAAAGCTTTGATGAAAGAGTTTTCTGATTGTATAGTACAAACTTTCATCAATTAGATATTGTGTCATTGAATGTGAAATTATAATAGTATTCATCTTCGTTCCACCATCGACAATATGCACATGAATCCTTCCCTGCAAGTGATCGAGTCACATTGGCGTCAAATGATCCTACGTTTTGTCCAAAGAAATATTGTGGTTTGATGTTGAGATAAATGTCGTTGTCCTTTTCTTCAAACGATATGTCGGCGAAGAATGTAGGTTTTTTGTACTCTTTGATTTTGATGTTGTGAGAGTAGGAAACGTCTGTATTTTTAGAGTATGTGTAGGTGATGATAGCATCTCATAGTGAAAGAGTGGTTGGGATTTTTGCAGAGCCATTGAATCATCAGAACTCGTCCAAAGGTAGAGCAGGCGAACTATAAATACTATTTCACTCTACATCATCAATACGTACTGATACCGTTCCACCTTGTAGATAATCCAAATTTGTAAAGTTCATCAAATCTCTTACAAACCCAGCGTAAAATATTTCTTCACCAGCTTTATACAATCACCTATCTGAGTAACCATATATTTTGGTTGTCTGTGTGCTGCCTCGGAAGTCTATATTGCTGAAGCTATTTACTACTTCTGAAGGATTGAGCAAGCTATTTATGCTAAATGATTTTGACTGATCTTCTCTTCGAATATCTCCATATCCAAATGGATGAATGATGACAAATGATTCGCTTCCATTGTATGATACCTTGACGAGAAGTGGAGCATTGATCAGGGTTCAATCTTTGTTTGTAGGAAGCTGAAATACTGTCGCTCACTTGATTGATTTCTTCGTCGTGATTATGCTTCCATCTATTTTTGTCAAAGTGATATCTCATCATACTATAGATTCATTGTTTTCGAAAAGGATAGGTCGGATGTAGGCTTTTTTGTCACTGATCTTTGTTCGAATTCATATGTCAGATTTGATGAATACATGCTGAGAGTCTGCATTTCAATTTTTTCATGAATCAGGCACTGAAACCTTGAACGCCGTATTTTTTGGAAAGTCTACAGGAAGCGAGACAGCTGTCCTGTATCATTTTCGATATACAAAATCTTTTGTTGTAATTTGCTGTGTATATATTTTCCCATCACAGTCGAAAAGCTGATTTTCAAGTCACCCTCCCTGCCTATAGTTCATTGATTTTTTATATGTACATGCTTGAAATGTCACAGGAAATGATCACACATTCATGTGTTGGATAAGTACATCTTGGAATGATCAATTGTTTGGCAATATACTGATAGTGTTGTTTGCTAGCACCTCCTTCGTAATTGATCTACTATCAATAGAGTCTATGTACAGCTCAAGAGGAACATCGGTAGTTTGTCAAAATATATTTTTCAATTTTAACGTCCCCTTGTACTCTTTTTTTGGTTGAATCTTATAAGTGAAATATGTTCATCGACTCATATTAAATGCTTCCTTCCCAAGCACTCTCTCAAGTTCGCTGTTGAGAGAGCGAGGATCTATGCCGTATCTCGATTGAGCTCTCATACCATACGGTTCATAATCAGTACTTTGTTTTTCTAATGTGGCAGTATAAGGTATATCAGTCTGTATTGGTATCCAATTGAAATGAGCATTGGTTACAATTAGTATTCATTGATGTGGTGCTTTGGTAGTGGTGAAGCTATAAGACTTTTTTGCATCCGGCTCTAACACTTTGTATGAAAGTACTGTGTCAAGCGGTGCGGTAGTTGTTACTTTGGTTTTTGTCAGAAGTTCTGCAGCCAACGTGTTTTTGTATGATGCTCATTCTTTTTTCTCCTCATCATACTCTATATGATAAACAGTGGGCTTGGTAATTGGTCAGAGGCTGTCTAAAGATATGGTGATTTTCTTCTCAGATGGGATTGCAACATTGTTGACACTTACGTTTGTGGGTTCATATCCGTATCATCCATAGTTTGAAGATTGGTAGGTAGACATACCAATATTATGTTTTTGATTTTCATTTTCGTGTGATAAACTCACATTTGATATATCGTTGTTCCATCAAATCATGAATGCGCTATAACTTTTTTTGCGAATTGTATAGAGTCATTCGGTAAACCAGTTGTCATTGTTTTCGATTATATAGTTTTTGTCATTTGTGTTTTTGATAAGCATGATGCTGTTTGGTGTTTGGTTATCATTCATATCTGCCTGGATGATAAGATCATCTCACTGCACCTTACTCGTAGCGTTGACTAATTCGATATGGTCGTTGATCTTAGCCCCATTGTATAAGATAAATGAATCCCCCTGAGTGAATAGTTCTGCTTTTTTTACGAGTTTTTCTGTGAGGTTACTAGCTTGCTGAGGATTGATTAGCCACTCAGTAATTTTTTTCGCTTCATCTTTTTCAGCAATTCATTTTGGCAAAAATACTGTTTCTTGTCATTCATCTCTCAGATAGATACTACTGTCGAGAGCTAGTCTTTTCGATCCATACAGGATCTCTGGCGCCAACTGCGCTTCATTGACGGCATCCATATCTGCGTTTTTGATATCGCTATTGATATGGGTGATACTTTTTTTGTAGATAAATTCGTATCATGCATACAGCAATCATGATACTGCCAATAGGGCGACAAATGAAAGGCCAATGATCTTTTTGCGACTCATGGTAGAGGTACAATACTAAATACTGACTATGTATTCTAAATTATGAAAATAACAAGAGAAAAACACAAAAAAACCTTGTAAAAAATACGATTTTTTGTACTATGCGGGTGCCTTTTGGCTATTTATCATATCAACGGCAATCGTATGACAGAAATGGAAACAAAAAAGATCTATGTGAAGAATCTTGATTGGAATCTCACAGAAGAGCAGGTGAAGGAATTTTTCGAACAGTTCGGTGAAATTACTTCAATCAAATTACCTCTTGATAAGTTCAAAAGAAGAAGAGGATTTGCCTTTATCGAGTTTGCAAACGAAAGTTCTGCTTCTACAGCAATTGCTGAAGCCAATGGAAAATCAATTGCATGAACAGAAAGAGAAATGTCAGTAGAAATGGCTAGAAAAGAAGACCCAGCAGAAAGAGAAGCAAGATATGCTGCTCGTGATCAACAAAGACGTTTTGAACATTAAGATATATGCAAATAGACAACATTAGTAAGAGACACAAGGACAGCGAAGTATTCGCTGTTTTTTTTGATGTTGGATTTTTCATATAATTTTCTTTGATTTACTAACTCTAAATCGTATATTTGAGGTAGAGTACATAAGTTTATTCATAATGTAGCTACTATGTATAAGATATTAGTGCAGAAACATATGGAGGACGGTAAAGTATACTATTTAGGCACTTGTAAGCAGGTTCCATGATTTTTAGTAGAATGAAATACCAAAGAAGAAATACATAAATTAGCGCCAGTTATTATGAAAGAGTTTCTTAGTGCTAAGATAGAAAGGGTGGCAAAGATTAAAAATAATCAATTTATTTATTCAGCCACATAGTGTATGGGTATATTGGGGTGATTTTCTTATCAAGAAGTTGCCAGTAAGCTCAGATATCTTTGATGTGTAATGCTCCGCCAGTGAAAATGATCTCATGAAATATGGATTAACAAAAATCATCCTGCTTTTCCGGCATTATGAGAATTTGTTATTCCTAAACATAAAGAGATGAAAGAATGAACATTGAGAGAAATTCTAAAACAAGCGGGTATTTCGAGAAAAGATTTTATAGATGCATAAGTCCTACAACCTCGCTATCTTATAAAACCTACATTCCAATGGCCCGTTATAATACGTAGTTTCTTTTCGTTCGTCTCGTTTATAGACTGTGCGAATGTCAGGTGCATTGCTGATAAATCAACCGTTGATGTTCTGATTGTTTTCATAGAGGGTGACAAGTCTTTTGTAGAGATTCATACTTTCTGCCAATTGTAGTCTTTCTCAGTACGGAGGATTGGTGACAATTGAAAACTTTCAAGATTCTGAGATTTTTTCTGGTGTCACAGATGTTTGCATGAAATCTCTTTGAGAAAATTCAATGTATGAGCCTACTCATGCATTTTTGGCATTGTCTTTTGAGATCTCGATCATCGTAGGATTTATGTCGTGCCCTATGATTGTGTGCTCTTTTGAGGTCATCACTTGTGCTTCTGCGATAGTGACTGCTTCTTTGAAGTGTGAATTTGGATATCGATCAAACCCGTGAAATGCAAATCATCTATTGAATCATGGCGCAATATTTTTTGCAATCAGTGCTGCTTCGATAGCGATAGTTCATGCACCGCAAAACGGGTCTACCAGTGGTGTTGAGAATTTCCATCCAGATGAGAGGATCAAAGCGGCGGCTAGGTTTTCTTTGAGAGGTGCTTCTCAAGCGTGTTTGCGATATCAGCGCTCATGCAGGCTCTCTCATGTAGTATTGATGAGTACGCTAGCGATGTCTTTGTCTATCGTGATCAAGATATCTACGGCTTGTAGATTACTATCTTCTTCCCATCGATCATCATTTCATGTGAGTTTTTTTGTCACTGCTTTTTTTGTAATCCCTTGTATGCTTGGAATACTGGTGATGAGACTATTTCTCACAAGTGCAGAGGTCAGGACTGGTTGATTGATGATGATATATTTGTTCCAATCTACTGTGCTTATAGTAGAAAACAGTTCTTCAAAAGTAGAACCGGGTCAGTTTGTAAGTACGAGAAAAAGCTTGTTTCCAACACGAGAGTGTAGGTTTACACGGGCGATTGCGCTTTCATCTCATTCGAAAGAAAGTGTATTTTGCGATAGGATAGTGGCTTTGTATCACAATATAGCTAGCTCCTTTTTGGCAATTTGTGTCGCATTATATGGACAGGTGAGGATGTATTTCATAGGGAAAGTATATGAATTCACCTATCAGAAACAACTATAAAAATGCACGTATTGACATAGCTATCCCTGCCAAAGCCATCAAAACTCCTGCAGTTTTGTGGATCTTGTCAAGCACCTTGAGTGTGAGCTTTTCGGTAATCCAATGTGCACTATTTATTTTGATGATATCTGTGACGATAAACGTAGCTAGTATAGCAACCATAAACGCGATTGTACTACTTTCATTTGCGAGTGGATTTCTGTGAGTAAACCACGTGAGTGCCCCAATCCAAAATACAAATATTCATGGATGTATGCTATTCATCACGAATCATCTCAATGCTACACGTATATTTTTGGTATGCCGAATCTCAGTTTCAGTGTCAATCGCAATATCTTTGGGTTTTTCTTTTTGTATGATTAAGTGAATTCCAAATGCGATGAAAAGGAGTCATCATGCAATTCAAATAATATTCCCAAGTGTAGAATTGTTGTTTAACCACAGCGCGATGCCTTGATAACTCAAATATGCAAAAACTATATCGCTCAGTGAATTACCTATCATAAATCGATATGCTTTTTTTTTTCATTCTGTAAGTGTTGCAGACATGAGTGCCAAAAACACGGGGCCAATCATCACTGCCAGTATCACTCCTACCACTATGCCATAAAAAATTGCTGAAATCATCTGCACAATGTATTCTTTCTTGTGTGTAAAGTAAAGAGAGAAAAGTTACAAATGAAGTGCACCACTTATGAGTATAATGTAGATATTTATATTCTAAGTGGTAAGAAGATGGTATACAAGCAATTAAGTGTACGAGAAAGAGAAGAGATAATGGTGTATAGGAGGCAATGAATGAGTAATAGAGCTATAGGAGAAAAACTAGGAAGAAGTCATAGTACGATAAGTAGAGAGGTGTATAGGAATGGGTATACGGATGTGAGGAAATGGGATATACAGTATAGTGTCGAAGTGGCTATGAGAAAGTATAGAAAGAGAAAGGAGTATAGCTATAGGCATCATAGTATCTTATGATATAAGAAAAAATGGCTATGGGAGATGTATAAGGAAAGTGGGATGAGTCCATGATGATTTGCATGAAGATTATGGATAGAGTGAGGAGTAAAGATTGCAGTGAATACGGTGTATAGGTATAGTTATAAGATAGGCGATGTGAGGAATTTGAGATATAAAGCATATGGGTATAGGAAGAAGAGAGAGAAGAAGGAAAGATTTGTATATGCTACACATATATCTGAGAGGGATATATGTGTAGAAAGAAGAGACAGGAATGAAGATTGGGAATTAGATACAGTAATAGGGAAAGAGCATAAGAGTAGTCTACTAACGTGTACGAGTAGAAGGAGCAGATATATAGAGATACGTAGATTACAAAAAACCTCTGCTAGTGAAGTAGTAAAAGCGATGGTAGACATTGCGAAGTATCAGAAGATACTAACTACGACAAGTGACAGAGGCTCAGAATTCGCATACTTTCGTACGCTGGAAGATATGTTAGGGATTCAGAGTTATATGACAAGTCCATATGCAGCATGGGAGAAGTGAAGCAATGAGAGAAATAATAGAGAGATAAGAGTATATATCCCTAGATGAGCTGACATCTGACAGTGGAATGACGAAGAGTTAGAGGCAATCCAAACAAAAATAAATCATATGCCTAGGTGAATTCATAACCACAAAACAGCATATGAAATTCACTATGGCATAACTACTACACTACTCAAGTGGTGCACTTCAAGTTGAATTTAATCGAGTATATTATGTAGAAATATAAAATATCCCTTGCAATACAACTGGGGTTCTCTATCTTGTGACGGTGTAATTTTTTTGGTCATTTACTCTTTATCATCACATCCATGAAATGTGTGTTCATCACGGGCGGAGTCTATAGCGGACTTTGAAAAGGAATAGCAGCTGCGAGTATTGCAAAACTCATCCAGGCGATGGGGTATTCCGTGACCATGGTGAAGATGGATCCGTATCTACAAATAGATGCAGGGACGATGTCTCCTTATGAGCATGGGGAAACATTTGTGACTGATGATGGAGGAGAAACAGACTTAGACGTATGAAATTATGAACGTTTTCTCAATGTAGCACTCACAAAAGATAACAACATCACATCCGGTAAAATTTATCAATCAGTAATCAACAAAGAACGTCATTGAGACTATTTAGGGCAGACCGTACAGGTAGTGCCTCATATTGTGGATGAAATAAAAAATCGAATCAAGCGTTGTGCAGATGGATATGATGTAGTAGTGGTAGAGGTTTGAGGCACTGTGTGAGATATAGAAAGTCCTGCTTTCTATGAGGCAGCTCGTCAAATGAGAAGAGAGGTTGGACCTGAAAATGTGTGTTATGTACATCTTGCACCGATAGTGCGTATTCCTCACTCTGGAGAGATGAAGACTAAGCCATTGCAACACTCAGTCAAGGCTCTTCGTGAGACCTGAATTCTGCCTGATATCCTTTTGTGTAGGACAGATTCCGATATTCCCAATAGCATGATCAAAAAAATTTCATCATCAACGGATATAGAAGAGGGTTCGATATTTGCTGCACCAAATGTAAAAAGTATTTATGATGTTCCTGTCAGATATAAAGAGCAGTGAATGCACGAAGTTCTGGCAAAGATACTCCATCTTTCACTTGACCATTTTTCGATGGAGTGATGGGAAGGGGTAGTACACAATATTTTACATCCAGAGAAGGAAATCACGCTCGTGATGGCATGAAAATATACCCACTTGCCAGAATGCTATCATAGCGTAAATGAAGCGATAATTCATGCTTGATCTGTTTACAAAACACGTGTGAAAGTAGAGCGACTGGATACGGAAGCTCTTGAAAAACAGTCAGACCCTCAGTGATATTTGCGCTCTATGCGTGAGGCAGGGAAACTGGATTGTGTGATCGTGCCATGAGGATTTTGAGAAAGATGAGTAGAGGGAATGGTCCATGTAGCACGTTTCGCGAGAGAAAATAACGTGCCATATTTGTGAATTTGTTTGTGATTGCAGGTGGCTGTCATAGAGTTTATGCGTAATGTGTGCGGTTATGCACAAGCTAATTCAACAGAGTTTGAACCAGAATGTTCAGAGCCAGCGATCGCTATCATGGAACACCAAAAAGCAGTCTACAACAAATGAGGAACTATGCGCTTGTGAGAGTATCCTGCAAAATTAGAAGACAATTCCTTGGCTCAGAAACTGTATCAATCAACGATGGTTTCAGAAAGACATCGTCATCGCTACGAGGTGAATCCAATATATCACAATACAATTCAAGACCATGGCATGAACATTTCATGACTATCTCCAGACTGATTTTTGGCAGAATTTATAGAAATACCAACCCATCCATACTTCATCGCAACGCAAGCTCATCCAGAATTTCTGTCGCGTGTAGAAAAGCCCCATCCGTTGTTTGTGGGGCTTATCGGTGCTGTTTTAGGTAGTCGCTTTCTTTAGTTTTTCATTTTCTAGGTAGTAAAATATTAATATGCACGTAAAAATGCTAACTTACTACTATTTGGCAATGCAGTACAATCTTTTAAACTGTCTTTTGCTCATATAGTTATTTTTTCGCAGATAGAGTTTTCAATCTTTTCTACATCCATATTTGTTAAATCGGTATTTGAATCGTACCACCCATCTTCATCAATCCAGTTTGCTCATTCAATTGTTTCAGTTTTTCACATTACCATTACTGCTGCATTTTTGATTGAATTTCTTTTTAAAACAGAAAATCTATATGGTTTGCCATCAATTGTTTGAGGCATTTCTGATAAGTATGAATTATCATCTACTAATATCTTTTTAAGTTCAGTTGAGTTTGTGAACTTTGTTAAGGTTGCATAATTACCATTGTCAGCTCAATAAACAGCAAGTGCTGATATAATTTGTGTAGTATCTGCTTTGACTTTTGTGTCTCTTGCTTTTGATTGTACGCTCTCGAGTTGAGATACTATGCTTGCAAGTTCGGGTACACTTTTTGCGTATGATAGTGTGTCTCCTCAATTATCATATACTGCTTTGTATGCGTTGTATGCTTTTCTTGTTCTATCATCGCTTGTTTGTAGTGCGATATCGAGGTATTCATATAGTTTTTTCATTTCAGCGATTATTGTTTTACTATCTTCGTCTATGTCTCCTGTATAACTTGCAAGGCTTTCTTCATACGATTTTCTTCCTTCCAAGAATAGTACTACTTTCCCATGATGGAATGCTTCAGTACTATTGATACCAATGTGCTGCTCCATAAGTTTGTTTATCGTGATACCATAATCTCTAAGAGCATTGTCTATCATATTTATAAGTCACATGGTTTTATTTATTGCAAGGTTTACATCTTGTTGAGTAGGCTCATCTCATACCGCTTCAATCGCAGACATATATATTTCAATCTCAGGTCAGAGATATTTTTCGTTAATCTCTACGAGAGCTGTTCAGAGTACCTTTATTTTTGACAATATTTTTTGTTCTTCAATCATTTTTGCTATTTCTTCCATAGCATTTGGATCGTCTTTGCTATTAATTGCTTTTTCGATGATTGGACTCATTCTATCTATCATGGTGTCAAGTAGGTATACATCCATATTGATAGTTTTTTGAATTCTTTCTTCGTTAGTTTTCGCAGATGCTATAGTGGTATCGAGTTGTTTTACAATTCTACTTACTTGCATTTTTTCTTTGTAATTTAAGTCCATCTCATCTTGCATAAGCATCAGTAGTGCTGTAGGGTCTTCGGTAAGAGCCATTAGTTCGTTTGCTACTACCTCTTCTTCAGTAGGTTGGTATGCAAAAGTAGTCAAAGGTCATTGCATGATCATAATCAATGATGCTGCTGTCGCTAGTGCTTTCCTCATGGATTTTTGTTTATATATAAAAATATTACAATATATTTTATCATATTTTGTGTATTTGTCAAATATTTGCGTATTTTCTTTTGTCACTAGTGATTTAATGCAGTCCTCAACTATAGATTCCTGCAATAACCTCCACTTTAGTTTTTTCATCAAGGGGATAGAAAATTCATTTTTTGACTTTCGTACCATGTATAGTTTCAAGGAAGATGCTAGTTGTGTCGTCTGATTTTTGGATACGAAGTTCTGGAAGGAGAGATATATATGTCGGTACTGTATCCTTTCCCAATTCATGATCATAGATAGTATCCATGCCTTGCCCAACTGCTTGCATTCATCGATCCTGGTCGAATAGTGTATTTCCTAGGCTATAAAATATGTATTTGCCGCTGTACTGTTCAATACGTCAAGGGATATGAGAGTGTCATCATATGATAAGATCTACGCCATTGTCGATCAGTGTGTGAGCAATGTTGACCTGTCATTTGTTCGGTTCCTTGCGATATTCTGTTCATCGATGAAGCATCATAGCTTTAACGTCGCACTTGTGCTGAGTTTTCATTGTGTTGAGGTCTTCTAGCATTCATGTCAGATGTACTTTGTTTCGGTAGAGTGGGTTTCATCCATAGATTCATCAATTTCAATCATATGAGTAGGCACTTATACATCGATTGATGTCTTGGTGTTGGAACGTGCGTACACGACGAGCTTCTTGCTCTGAGGTTCAAGCTCAGACGTGGTAAAATCCAAACTCTTCCAGGGTAGCACGAGTGGTAAGTAGTCATGCTCATCGAGCATTGTTGATATGGTTGTTTGCTAAGCTAACAAGCATTGTATTTTCTGCACGGAATTCGGATAATAATCATATGTGTCCAGTGTTTGCTCTAAACCAAAATGTAGGCTCTGCAATATCATTGTCTTTTTCAGAAAATGGACTTTCAAGATTGAAAAGGAGGAGACAGCGTTTGTCTTCACAGGCAGGGATCTCTTTGATCGGATGATAGTTGTCTCATGAAAATGTTCTTTCTCGTCATTCTTTTTTGTTCCAGTATCATATTCATCTACTGAGCATGATATCTCATCAGAGGATCACAGTTGAGCTTTGGGGTTCAGGTGACACCTCTAGAGTGATATTTGATTGATTCGTAACTGCAGGGAGGTATTGTTTGATGATCTCATCAAATAATTTTTTGTCTTGTATCGTAGCGATGATGCCAGCTATCGATACTCATGAAAACAACAAAATAGCTCATATCAATATATAGCGGGCATAGGTAGAAAGTGGAGTGATCGTATTGCGTTTTGCTATCTTTCTCTGAGTAATTGCCATTGACTAGAGTAGTGCTGATTTTCGAATGATTTGCAAGGAGTTTTTAGGGAGGGGATTAGTAGTGATTTCTCTTGAGTGCACGGAGATTTACTTTTGTTTTGTATCAATATCATCTCACATTGTCACGTGAGATAGATGGATACATATCTCAATTACAGTTATTTATCTGTTTCCCATTTTTTCAACTAATTCGTTTTTTACATCATTTTCTGGCGTCTACTGGACCATTGTGTGCCATTGCGACATATTGTACAAAAACATCTTGAACATCCTTGTTGGTAATCTTATCTGACAGTGTTTTTTCTTCATTTGCAGAAAGGGATTTGATGAGTTGTGCGATATTTGCAATACTAAATAGATAAGCAGCCTTACTATGATCTTTGATGTCCATGTCTATCACAGATCATGGTATTCTCATATCTTTTGGTAATGCTAGATTTACTTTGCTCGCTCACTCAGTTTGATCTCATACGTGAAAGAGTGCATTGGACGTGATTTGAAAAGGACCAAATGATGTCCATCAATCTCACAGTGCGGGGAAGTGTTTTATAAAATCCTCTCACCCATGTTTCAGGTAAAAATCTAATAGTTTGATATTGAAGTCTCAGTTTTCTTTGTCTTCCATGAGTTCAGTCAAGCAGTAGCTCGTCATATCAGTTCAATCTATAGTTTTGGCTATCTTTTTTACGAGCTCTATCTCTTGATCATTGAGTCTGTAGAGGGTTTTAATTTTATTCCAATCAATACTTGAGAGCGTCTCATCAATCAAATCATTGTTTAGATCTATAAATCCGCTTATGTCGGTCTTTTCTCCCATCTCCTCTCATCGCACATAAGGCAGAACTTGTGTAAGATAATAATACGCGCTAGGGTCGTTTATTTTCATTTCTTCTGTTGGCTTGATGCTTTCTAACTCATTTCGTTTTTTTTCTGCTTCTGCTCTGGTGAAGCTCACTTTTTTGCCTGTTCAGTGTTTCTTTTTTGTATCTGTTCGATTTCTGATCAACTTTTCCCTCCGCATATTTCTCATATTTTCTCCAAATGAGATATTTAGAGTATCTGGAATCGATTGATATCATTGTAATCCTAATCAGAGGTTGATAAGACGAGTACTTTTAGAAAGCTTATGCTCCAGGCCATGGTCATATATTTGTACCTTGGGCATAATAGCCTTGCTAGAGGGGACTTCTTCTTTCTCTCACCTTGCAAGTTGTAATATGCCAGCAAGACCAAGAATAGATGCTCCCACAATCATCGCCCTTTTGGTTTTCTGTGGGAGTTGAGAAAGTTTTGCTATTATATCTTTTCAGTATTCCATGGTGAATATGTAGATGTAAATTGTAAAAGGTTTTATTGAGATTATTATATGTGATTTTGGGAATAATGCAAAAAACAGAATCGGGATGGATTTTACAAGGTTGTTGCAACAAAGAAAAAGAAAAAAGGACAGCCAAAAAAGCTGCCCTTTTGCGAATATCACTATGAGGTGATATTATAGCTGTTTAGCTTGGTCAGAGCGTCATCAGCTAATTTATTTAGAACGGGTTTGCCAGGGTTTGTGTCATCTAACTCCTGAGCGACTACCCGTATTTTTTGTATCTCCCCAAACATTGCTAGGTAATCATGCACCTTCGTTTTCATGTTTGGAGCTTTTAGTTTTGGCAATTTATTTGCTGCAGCTGTGGTACTATTTACCTCAGCATCAGCAATAATCTGAGTCTTTTCAACATCTTTCTGAGCTTTATATAATTCAGCTTCTGATTCCAGACGTGCTTTTTCCAAAGCGTCTCTAGATTGCAGCAACTGTTTACTCATTTCATTTTCCTCCTCTTCCTCAAATTTTGCCAATGTCCTTTCATAGGAGTCAACGGGTAATATGATCTTTATTATTGCAGGTACCAATTGTATGAAGATTGATACTATTCTTAAAACCCATTCCCAAAACCCTATAATTGGTTTCTTTTTACCAGCGCTTTTGAGCGCCTCGTATTGTGCGCCAATGCCATCGGCTTGGTTTTTTGCAAACGAAGATTTTTGAGCAGTATATTTAGACACGATGCTATCTTTCTCTGTTTGAAGAGTAGCTTTTTCTGCATCATATTCTCTTTTCGCTTCATCCAAAACGCCTTTTTTAATTTTAGCGTTTGGCCCAAATCCAGTGCCTTGCGATAGCCCTTCTTTACCATTCATCTCGTCGAACAAAGCTTGTTGTGCATCAGCAACTTTTTGCCGTTTCCTTTCAATCTCATTATCTTTTTGTGCTAATTGAAATTTCATTACAGAGTCAATCCTTTCAAACTCAGCAACTTTTTGAGCCGCAAGTTCTTCGTTGATTTCTGCTTGGAAATAGCGTAACTCTAATGGCAAACTATCGAAGTATGCGATAGCGATTGCTAAAGCAATCCTCGGGATTAACCCCCAGTAATTCATGACCCACTTTTCACTTGTAGGTACGTGTTTTTCAGGGATGGTTTTGGTTTCAAACTTTCTTTTGCTCCAGTTAATCTTGTCCACTGTATGCTCAGGAATAGTGTGCGCTGGTATATACCTTCTTTTCCTCCTAAGTGAGATAATTAAACCTCTCTCAAGGAAAAGGATTATTAAGCCATATACTATTGTTCCAATACCAACTGCTGGTTGTTGAAGCTTTAAGCCATCACTTAATGTGAAGCCTATCGCACCTACGCCCCACAGTACAGGGATATGAACGAGACATCCGACAGCAACAGCTTTTATTTTTTGACCTCTATTTAGAGTGCCAAGTGTTACCCAGTCATAACCACCAACCCATGCCATATACTTGGCAGGAAGAGAGATTAACCACAAAAGAGCTCTCCATAAAAACTTTCTATACACAATTATTAATCTTACGGTAAGTAAAAAAATTGTTGCATACAGAATTGTTATCCATCCATATTTTGGCCAGGCCCAAATGCCAAACAGCACAGTGGCTGTTATAACACCGATGCCACCGGTTATTTTTAACTCTCGGTGTTCATCGTTGGATTTCGGCAATTCGCCTATAAACCAATGTAATATGCTTACAATAGCTTCAATAATCAGCTTCATATATTATTTTTTATTTTTTTGTTAATAGGCAGAACAATACCAAGAACTACTTGATAGTGAGAGTAAGCCCGTTTCCTCTCAAATATATGTTGACCAGACATATATAGTATTTCATTTATAATCCGTTAATGTTAATGATCTCATAATGATTCGCACATATATTATAAGTATTTGGCGGTATTTGTCAATTAATTGTGCTATTGCAGAGTTAGGTTCGTTTTTTGCCACTCTTTTCTTTGTATCATTCTCGAGTAGTTTTCACTTTCATTCATAGTCCTCTATGCCTTCTTTTTGTGTTGTAGGCCCTAATCGCTTACTTGCAGCTCTTCTCATAGTGTGCTCAGACTATTCTACAATACATTTGTCGATACTATCTCAACTAATTCCTCTGTAAATCCCTCCACACATCTATATACTGAGCACATGCTCTCCCTCAAAGAATACCTCAAAACCACACCCAGATACATCAATCTTCTTGCAGAAAATGGCATCAAGACCATTCGTGATTTTTTCATGTACTTTCCAAGAGCGTATGAGGATAGGAAAAATATGGTTTTGTTGGCAGATATTCAGAGCGAACAGGTGATTTATACCGTGAGGTTGCATCTGTTGGGGATGACGATTATCAAGACAGCGAAGTGAAGAAAAATAATTACATTTCAGGCGGAGGATGCTACATGAGCCAAGGCTACGGTGAACTTTTTTTATGCTCCATATATTGTTTCGCATTATAGGACAAAGCTGTGGTATATGGTAGTGGGAAAGCCGAAGAATGATAGATGAAAGATCGCGTTCTGGCATCCTGAGATGATACTCACTGAAGATCCGAATGAGCCTGTTGTAGATCCTTGAGAAGTGGAAGATGCAGATAGAGTGCAGGAAATATTACAAGAATCATCGTTTCAGACGAATCGTATCTATCCAATCTATCCACAATTGCAGGGGATAAAATCTGCTTGGTTTGCGAAAAAAGTCCGAGAAAATAAGGATCATATTCCTGAATTATTCCCAGAGTTTCTCCCTGATGTCGTGCTCAAAGAGTGTAATCTGATGGAGTATAGTGAGACTGTCAAAAATATGCACTATCCATTGACGATGGAAGACGCAGAGTTGGCGCATCGTCGTGTATCGTTCGATAAATTGCTGTGAGTGCAATTGTCATCCATCATGCAAAGATACGCGTATCAAAAATGACACACATTCAATCCACAAAAACTTGATCGAACAATCATCAAAGAAATGATAGACGCATTGCCGTTTGTTTTGACGCAAGCACAAAAAAAATGTATCAAAGCAATCATAGAAAATCTTCATGAAACGAAACCGATGCTGCGTTTGTTGCAATGAGATGTGGGAAGTGGAAAGACAGTGGTGGCAGCGATAGCTGCGTATTATGTGATCAAACAGTATCAGTGACAAGTAGCTTTTCTCGCGCCTTTGGAGGTATTGGCTCAGCAGCATTATAAGAGTATCGCCAAGATGTTGTTGCCATTGTGAGTACGTGTGGAGTGCATCACAGGCTCTACTCCTGCTGCCCAAAAAAAGCATATCAAAGCACAACTTGCTCAATGAAATATTGATGTGATCATCGGCACACATGCATTGTTGCAAGAAGATGTGACCTACAAAAAATTATTTTTTGTGGTGATAGATGAACAACATAAATTTGGTGTACGCCAAAGATGATTTTTCAAAAAGTTTTGATCACCACATATTTTACAAATGACTGCGACACCGATACCTCGTTCGATGGCATTAGCATTTTTCTGAGAGTTTGATGTGAGTACGATTGATGAAATGCCCGCATGAAGAAAGCCCATTCAAACCAAGATTCTTTCTGAAACAGAATACAAAAAACTCAAGCAATGGGTTTTGACCAAGCTTTGACAGAATCAAAGATTGTTCATCGTCACACCGCTGATAGAGGAAAGCGAGATCATGCAAGAGTTGAAATCAGCAAAGCAAGAGTTTGAAGAAGCTGTAGCGCTTTACCCAGAGCTTGCGTGAAAGATCTGATTGATGCATGGTAAAATGAAGCCGCTAGAAAAGCAAGAGGTCATGGACAAATTCAAAAAGTGAGACTATATGATACTGGTATCTACAACCGTAATCGAAGTCTGAATCGATGTCCCAGAAGCGACTATCATGGTAATCAAAAACGCTGATAGATTTGGCTTGGCTCAATTGCATCAGCTTCGTGGACGTGTATGAAGAAGCGACATCCAATCATACTGTTTCCTAGAAACAAAACACAAAGCCTGAGACTCATACCAAAGACTCCGTGCGATGGAGCAGTTCACAGATGGTTTCAAACTCGCAGAACTCGACCTCAAATATCGTGGGGCATGAGAGTTCCTTGGCACCCGTCAAAGCTGAATCACTGATATCCCATATGAAATGATGTCCGATACTAAATTCCTGGAAATGATTCAACAAACAGCAATCTCTCTTTTGGAAAAATACCCATGATTGGAGTGATTGGATGTGTTGCAGGGTCAGATAAAGCAGGTGGAGGGGGAGTTGTTGGTGTAGAAGGATTTTTTTATAAAAGAAATGCCCTCCGGAGAACCGGGGGGCATTGCAATAAATAAGTAAGAGAAAAAAGTTATCTTCTCGCTCCAATCGCTCCAGGGCGATTGGAGTGGAGTCGAGGGACTATCATTCCCACCGATCTCCTTTCTCTTTGGAAGAGAGGGAAGAAGATCTTTAAGGTTTTTCTTTCCAAAGAATCTTCATATCCCTCCAAAATCAAGAGAGCTTCTGATGTGAGTCTTGGAGAAGCATGATCCTTAATTTGTTCTGCAAGCACTAATATACTGCTTTGCGGCAATTTTGTTCTGATTTTTTGAAGCCATAATAGGGGGTCTTGATTCACTACGGCTACATGCATCTTAATTGTTTCTTTGATTTCCATACATTAAATTGTTTAGGGTAAAATTATAAAAAATACAAATGTCAATGCAACACCAAAATACACAAATTACAATATTTCATATTTTTTTCATTGTAGACGGGATGTGGATTCCTATACTGAAGTGATGAATTATCGTGTGTTATATGAGAATAGTGAGGAGTCGTTGTTGGTGAGATTGCTCAAGGCTAGGTCTATTACTGATAACCCTGAGGATTTTCTCAATCCTACATTTTCTCGTTATTGGCAGTCCCCGTCGTTGTTGAATGATATTGAGGTGGCGCTAGATCGTATACAAAAAGCGATTGAAAATGAGGAGATGATTATGGTTTTTGGGGACTATGATGTGGATGGGGTGAGTGCAAGTTATATTGTTTATACGTTTTTCAAAAAATTTCTCGGGTACAAGAATATTTCTATTAGATTGCCTCATAGATTGCATGATGGGTATGGTATCAAGTCTTACCATCTCGATGAGATCAAACAGGCAGGAGTGTCATTGGTGATTACAGTTGATAATGGAATTACTGCAGTCAAAGAAGCGGCGTATGCCAAAGAGATATGAGTTGATATGATAATTACAGACCATCATAGACAGTTGGATGTGATACCAGATGGTTACGCAGTGGTCAATCCACATATATCGCCAGAGATGCGTTTTCAAGAGATGTGTGGAGCTGCGGTAGCATTCAAGGTGATGCGAGGATTGGTTGAGCGTCTTTTTGATGATCGTCATGTGAAGCAAAAGATTTTTGAATACTTTTTGCCGATAGTTGCGATTGCAAGTGTAGCAGATTGTATGCCGTTGGTAGATGAAAATAGGTTGTTGGTCAAAACATGATTGCAGTATATCAATGAAGGGAAGGCTATTCCAGAAGCTCTCAAGAATTTTCTTGCATATCTCAACATTCAGTGACCGATTGATACCTATCATATATGATACCTAATTGCACCAAGAATCAATGCAGGGTGAAGAGTGATGACTCCGTATGATGCGCTTTACACTCTCCTTCATACATGAGAAAAGCAGCTTTCTTACTTGCAAAAACTGGATGAGTTGAATACGAAAAGAAAAAAGATTCAAGATGAGATGATGAAAGTTGCTGAATGATTATTGGATCTTGATACGCCTGCGATTATCGTTTGATCTACGGATTTCCATGAGTGAGTGATTTGAATCGTAGCATGAAGATTATGCGAAAAATATCACAAGCCAACGATCGTGTATGGAATCAACGAACAAGAATGAGTAGCTGTGGCATCTTGTCGTGGGCCAGAGTATGCGAGCATCATCGATATGTTGTACTCTCAAGCTGCGTTCTTGGAAAGATTTGGATGACATAAACAAGCATGATGATTGACGATCAAGTTAGAAAATATTGATTGATTTGTTGAGTGAATATATACTTTCGCTAAGCAGTATTGAGAGCAAGAAAAAAAGAAAGTTCTTCATATTGATACTATTTTATCTCCAGATGAATACTGCATGGAATCGCTAGAGGTCGTGGAAAAACTTGCTCCATTTGGAGAAGCCAATGAGGAACCAGTATTTTTAATCCCATCGGCGACTGTAGTTTCTGTAGAAAAAGTATGAAAAAATGGGAAATGACACATGAAGCTTCGTATGCGTTATGGAGAAAAGCAAATTACATGTATGTTTTGGTGACTTTGAAATGAGTGTGAATCGATCAGACTTGGCTCTGTATGTACTATTGCAGGTAAATTAAAAAAAGATGATTTCAATGGAGGGGTGTATATTGTTTGAGATGATTGGAAAGTAGAGGACGAACTATTGGAAGTAAACGATTAGCATAATCGCCCATAGTCCAACAATCATACCAGGGAAAAATGGAATTTCACGAATTGATTTTTTGGGTCTTAGTATTTTTTGTACTCATGCATATGCGAGTCAAAGCACTCAAGATATGATGATATATCGTTGGAAAAGCATTATTCATTCTAGGAAAACGGGACTGTTGTTGTCTCGTACTTGTGTCAATCAAAAGAGTAATCATATAATTGGTGATAGCCGAACGTCTCATATTCCAAATCATTCTCCATTTATTTTTCGCCTCAGTCGAACATAGAGTTTCGCTAGGTAATAGATAAAAAGAAAGAACAAGAGAAATAGTACTCCTCGCTGAATCGCATAGTACCAAAGAAATCAGACTGTTTGTGTCATCAAGAAAATGGTCACGCCCCCGGTGAGTGCTCGTATGATCTCGTGTAAATAACTTGTTTGAATATCATATACAATCAATAAATATAGTAATCGACATACAGCAAGCCATCACACTACATTTGGTGTTGTGAATCATAGAGACATACCGATATGGCCTACTATTACGAATAGTATACCTACTCAGATCTCCAAAAGTGGATAGACCATTGAAACACTCTTTTTGCAGTAGCCACATTTTCATCTGTTGATCACATAGCTCACCAATGGTATCAAATCTTTCCCATGTAATGTGTGTTTACAATGAGGACAGTGTGATCGTCCAAATGCTATTCATTTCATAGTCTTCAAAAGTTCTGAGTTTCATTCCCATATATCAATCAAAGAAAACTTTCACAATCTATGTGTGATGACTGAACCGAATGAACCGAAACAAAGTCACAAAACAAACAATAATACATATATCATACTTCCAATATATATAATTCCTTTTCAATATGAAGATAATTTATGCTCTATTGACTTTGGTTATATACTTGGATACTATTCTCACGATGCGCAGATTTATAGTATATTTTTTCGGGTTTGTGGTTTTGTATCATATTGTGGTGACATATGTATCTTTTGGATTAGGTATAGTTCCACC
The DNA here is from genome assembly GCA_039809345.1 of Candidatus Absconditabacterales bacterium. Classification (GTDB taxonomy): domain Bacteria; phylum Patescibacteriota; class Gracilibacteria; order Absconditabacterales; family Absconditicoccaceae; genus JBDHUW01. Next base: position 27,507 of record JBDHUW010000010.1, read on the forward strand.
ATATGTGATTTTGTTGTTTAGAGAGATCCTTTGGGGAGGAGTCTCAATTGCATATCTTCTTGCATATAGAAATCACATCAGGACATATATCAGAAACAATCTTGAAATATTTCTAGTCTTATTGTTTGTATTAGTATTTTCGATACTGACATCAGTCGTATTATGAGTAGATGTCAAAGGAATTGTGGTTTGATTCAAATATACATTGTTCTATTTTTTTCCATTTATTGTTGGTATCTTCATAGGAGTAGTATGGGGGATCAACACATCTGAAGCATACTTTAAAAAGCGATTGTTGTATGTATGGAGAATTTTTGTGTACGTTTTGATTGCAGGTATAGTGCGACAGATTAGCAAAAATATTATACCAGAGATTTTCTATGCATTTGGATACGGGGGATTAGGAGATTATATGTATTGAGCAAATCCGCCTTTGTATTATCTGACATGACCACAATGATTTCAAAGATTTAGTGGAATATTTTCTGGTCCCAACAATTACTGATATTTTCTTGTGGCGATGTTTGGACTGTTTTGGTATGGGGTTAGATCATATATTGTTTCTCCATTCCAAAAAACGTTACTGTGGATGCTTTTTATAGGAAGCTTGTTGGCTACTCTTTCAAGAGGGGCAATCTTGTGAGTGCTCATACAGGTAGTTCTCATATCATATACAATCTACAAAGCAAATAGAAGAGTAGTTTGATTTGCGATAGTGGCATGAGTGCTTGCCGTTGTTGGCCTAAGTTTATTTAAATGGGAATCTACTGTGGCGCATGTGATTGCGAAATTCAGTAGTTTGCAATACGTCTTTGCGCAACCAATGTGATATGGGTTGTGATCGAGTGGCCCGAGTATTCATTCGCAGTGATGATACCTCCCAGAAAACTTTTATATTCAGTTGATGATGGATTTGGGTATACATGGTTTTGCACTTTGGGTACTTTTTCGATATTTGCTCTACAAACAAATTAGCTCTGTTTACAATGATAAACCAAATGTGAGAAATATTCTCTATTTCGTATCGATGTGATTTGTCTGACTTCTTCTCGAATGAATGTTTCTCCATGTGTTGGAAGACAGCATGGTGAATTATGTATATTTCATTCTATGGGGTATCGTACTATGATATGCCGAGACCCACAAGCGCATCTTCAAGCCTATATCTTCGCATACATAATTTCTTGTAAATAAACCACAAATATATACTATGACGGTCTAAATTTTTTTTGTATGAAATATATCAACAAAGATCAGTTGATAAAAATAGTAGAAAAATGCACTAATCTTGAATACGCCATGGTGGTGGATAAGATAATTCAGTCGTGTTTTGAATATCATATTGATGATGATTTATTTAATCCATCAGCACAATATCATATTGAGGAGCTGAAATTGATCACGACGAAACATTGGTATAAAGCTGGTACTCACTTCTTCCAAAGAGGATCTTGTGCTATCCAGATTTATGCTGATAAAAATCGCCATGGGCAGTGGTTCCTGGTAGTTGAGCGTCTTCTCAAAAAAGGTTTTTGGCGATCCCTGCTTGGGATGCCCCAGAAACCAACCTACTATTTCTATCAGAAAATAAAGGGAGTGTGAATGCCACGCTCCCTTTTTGTATTATTTCACGATGAGTGTATTGGTCACGATGTATGATGTTCCAATAATTACCAATCCAATCAACATATATATGACATTTTTTCTTAGCTTTTTCTGTGTATCCTCGTTTGTTGGATTTGTCAGCAACTGTATTGCCTGTAGGATGATGAGTATGAGAATCAGTAGTCATATGAAACTTACCGCATAGTTTATCACTGTGTATACAAACGGAAGTTGCTTGTCGGCGAGCACTCAATCTCAGAGGTCTCATAGTGTGATTGCATTACGAGATACCACCTTTTCTTCCAAGCCATATATTGCCTCAATGATATTCTTGGCAAAAATAATCACGAGTATACCGATTGCATTCCATGTTATTATCATCCCTGCTTTTTTGCTATTGTCATCTTTTGCATTAAATAAGATACCCAATGTGCGAATGAGTGCTAGTATGAACAATATTCCCAATACTATATACATAAATAACTTCAAAAACGGGAAGATTAATTTTTGATAAACCATCTGAGCAGTAGTATTTCAGAGGAGTTGTCATTGATCATCATAGACGAAGACTCATCCGTTTATGACAGTGTTTACTATGAAATTTGCAGATATGATGACTATAATTCAAATTGCGCCCCAGAGGATATAGTTGAATCATTTTTTCATACTATCTTCTTTTGTTGATCCAATCATTTCATAGATTCATGCAATACCCAAAAGAACTCACACAAATAAAATAACTGGAGTAATCACTGTCCTGACGATATATATGAGCAAGTCTCTTATTCATTCGGGTCAAGACATACCACTTTGTGTAGGGATTGATCTATTTACGTTGTTGTCGATCGATTGTATAGTATTGTCTATACTTCAAAATCTTTCTACTGCAAATACTGGTGCTATATTGACAGCACATATGACTGCGCTCAACAATCCGAATACTACTTTTTTCATGGTGTGTTTGGTCTAATAAATAAGCGTATTATATGGTCAAATACTGGTTGATAACATAGTGTGTTGTTGTAAAAGCGTATTATAAACGTCAATATCACATAACTATATCACAGCAAACTAATTCCCAATCATATATTCGATTGCCATCTGAGGAAGATCAAATAACTAAATCATGCTATGAGCAACAATGATGGTATCAATGCGCGCATATTATTTTTGGTTCTTGGTAGTCAATATATCTTCTCTTCTTCTATGAGTGTAGTGTGTTTTGCTGGGAATATATACCAAAGCATATAACTGATAATCTCTTCAGGATTGCTGACAAATCTATTGTTTATCCACTGTTTTGTAGTATTTGACACCAAGTCAAATCAAAGAAGCAATCCAATCGCTCTCCACGCTATTCATCCAACACACACTACCAAGATCCGAGGATAGGGGAAGATTGATATAAGCAACATGGTAATTCATCGTAGAAGGATACTTTCTTTTTTTCGTCGATATGTTTTCTTGTCTGATGTTGCTCTATATCGACCATACAGATTTACAAATGGCAAAAAATGGACTACCTTGTTTGCATCAAAATTTATATCAGTTTGTAGCGTTCAGCTTGTAGAAAATATAGGCTTATCATTTACTATTGTGATGATACCATAAATGATCATTAAGATGGCAATGCCGAGGATTCACTGCGTGATATATGGCAAGATTTCACTATCAAATACGTACCATTCAAGTATTCACATGATGATTGCTATCACTGAAAATAGCAAAATATATCGTCAATATTTCACGTATCACATCAAAAACTCCTTTTCTTCTTCGTCAAGTTGTATTTCACTATTTTTTACTACCAAAGGTACAATTGGAGCGAGAAGCATAATTGCTGAAAGAGATGCATAATGTTTTGCTGTAAATTGTACTTGTGACATATTTTTATTTCACATTGGTAGAAATAAAATCCTTTTCATGTGGAGACGCAAGGACTTTGATTGCAACATGTTGATTCCCCGCAAATAGTATTCACTCTCCGATTCATGCTGCTACGAGACGTTGCTTTTCTGCCTCAGACAATCAAATCAACTGGTCAAGTACCTTGATAGAGGCCGTTGATTGTTTCAATAGTAGCTGTACTGCAGAGTTTGTGATGATTGGTTTCCCATATTGTGAATTGGCAAAGTCTTCAATGTCTTGAGATATTGTTGTAATTCCTAGACCATATTTTCTTGCTCTTTTCACCATCCCAAAAAGAAAGCTTGCTGATATTTCATGTTTCATCATAATCCATGCTTCATCTACTACGAGCAATCTTTTTTGTTTAAACGATCTGATTTTTGCCCATATGAAATTCAATACATTGTACATTGCAGGTGTCTTGAGGGAGTCTTCGATGTCTCTGATACTAAAAACAGTCAATGCGTTGTCTAAATTTACATTGGTTTCATTGTTGAAGAGTTTCCCGAATGTTCATGATGAAAATTTGCTTAGCTTCATAGCAATGTCGTTTCACCCATCCATACCTTCTAGAACATTGATGAGGTCTTGCATAATCGGTGGCTTTTTGTCGCTATAGTCTTCGTCCTCAAGCGTGATTTCTTTGAGTGCGTAAGTAGATTGTAGTGCTCTATCGAGCAATGCTTCTTCTTGTGCAGTCAATCCGCCAATCAGTACCGTCACCAATCATATTAGGTTTGCTATTTGAGATCTTAGAAGATCTCATTTTCCGTATTCACTATCTTGTAATTTGGGTGGAAGATCAAATGGGTTGATGTATTGCTGAGAGTTCATTGCTATGTTGACATATGTTCCTCAAACCTTGTCAGAAAGGGCTTTGTATTCGTTTTCAGGATCAATCACAATTGTTGGGATTCAAAGCAAAAGATATCTCAAGATTTCAAGTTTGACTGTAAATGATTTTCCGGCTCACGATGTAGCCATCACCATACTATTTGCATTTGGAAGTTTGCCACTAAATCTATCAAAGATTACAAGTGACCCAGTTTGTTCATTTGCTCAGTAGAGGATTCAAGCTTGTTCTATGAGATCGTTTGCGATAAAAGGGAATGAACCTCAAAGTGAAGAGGTCACCATGCTTCTCGTGATTCCAAGATCATCGACTCATAATGCAGTTGTGCTGACAAATCACTCATCCATACGTTGAATTGCTGGTTTCACCCTCAATCCATATCATGAAATTTTTTGTTCATATTTTTTCGTTTCTTCAGCGAGTTTTTCTTTTTCAGGCGTGTAGAGTGAAAAATAGTGTGATACTTCAAAATATCTTTCCTCGCGAGTTGCTAACTTTTGTCTAATTTCTTCTACATCGCGATATTCAAGTTGTACATCGCTATCGATGGTGATTCCCTTTGCTGCTAAATCACCAATCTCTGCCTTGAGTTGCGTAGCACGTCTTTTCAAAACAGCTTGTATACTAGCGTCATCTTCTGGATAAATAAACCGAGACATATCCCATTTATTGAAAAATCCGAGCATATCTCTTGTCCAAAGTGCTTCCATATACGAAGGGTAGTTGTGTGCATAATACGTTTTCCCAAACAGCCCTGATACATTCACCATACCTGATTGCATCTCCCAGTAGCTAGGAGCTATATGAGATTTGTAGTCATTCATAGAACTCACATATTCTTTTTCCACATCTTGAATATATTTTCTCATTTCAGAAGTAAGTAGCTTGTCAGAATATTTGTCATCAGGCATACGTATGATCTCTCTCAATTGTTCTTGAATGGGATTGTGTCATTTCTCAGCGTCTATCTTGGCTTGCTCACTAGGATCTAGCTTCACTTCCTTCTCATCAGGCTTTTGAATATTTCAAAATATCCATCAAAAAAACTCATTGAAAAAGCCCTTTTCTCACGTAAGTGTCTCTTTTTGTTTTGGCAAATCATACTCTACATAGCCTCATTTTGAGATCAATGCTGTATAATCCAAGTTGAATATTTTGTTTTTGAGTTGTGACATGCAAATGTCCAAGGTACTAAAATAGAGAGTTTTGTTTCTTTATATAGTATATTCAAAGCCTTCAAGAAAGGAAATATGGTATATGGAGCAATATGATAAGAGGGATTTTCGAGTTGACATTGAATCTCATGGTGATATAATAGCGCCATTATTCATCAGACTTATGAGATTATATCAAAAGTCCATGGATTTGCCAAGTGAGCCTCCTAAGTTAATTCCCATTTTAACATAATTACTATTTTATCCTCACCTCCCACCGGTATCCACCCGTGGGACTTTTTTATATTGCAATTGGAGTGCAAAAAAATACACTCTAACGCATACCTTCGAGGTGCTTTTTTTAGTCTACCAAGTATGAGTGTACTATGGCAATCACACAAGAGGAATTACTTCATTTAGCGAAGCTTTCTGCTATTCAGCTCTCATCAGAAGAGATGGAAAAGCTCTGAAATGACTTAGATGGGATACTTGCATACGTTTCCCAGCTACAAGAGGTTGATACTGATTGATATGAGCCATTGTTACAACCGATACCTGGGACTATATCTAAACCAGTAGAAGGAGTTGAAGTGTACGACGATCCAGATGCGATGTTGATGAATACGAAACATCAAATCAATCATAGGCACATCGTGATTACAAGCAAGAAAGCAGAAGAGAATTAGTTTACAAGATACTTTATTTATATCACACTATACAATTACACAATGGCAAATTCATTAGAAAAAGTAAGAAACGTCGGTATTATCGCTCATATTGATGCGGGTAAAACTACTACCACGGAACGTATTCTTTATTATACTGGTAAGAACCACAAAATAGGAGAAGTTCACGAAGGTGAGGCTACTATGGATTGGATGGAACAGGAACAGGAAAGAGGTATTACTATCACTTCTGCTGCTACTACATGTTCTTGGAAAGGACATCATATCAATATCATTGACACGCCAGGACACGTGGATTTCACAATTGAGGTTGAGCGTTCGTTGAGAGTTCTAGATGGTGCAGTGACTGTACTTTCTTCTTCTGATGCAGTACAACCCCAAACTGAAACTGTATGGAGACAAGCTGATAAATATCACGTTCCTAGAATGTGTTTCGTAAATAAGATTGATAAGATATGAGCAGATTTCAAATTATGTATTTCTGAAATTAGAGAAAGACTTTCTACTAAAGCTTTTGCTATTCAGTTGCCGTATGGTGAATCAAGTGAGTTCAAAGGGATTGTAGATTTGGTAACTATGAAGTATTTCACATTTGAAGGAGAAAATGGTGAAACGCAAGTAGAACAAGATATTCCTGCTGATTTTGTTGATATATGTAAAGAGTATAGAGAAACTATGATTGATGCTATATCTGTATTTGATGATGAATTGGCAGAAAAGTTTCTTGGAGGAGAAGAAATTAGCGTAGAATTGATCCAAAAAGCAATTAGAAAAGGAACAGTTTCTAATCAATTCTACCCAGTATTGGTAGGAACCGCATTGAGAAATGCATGAGTACAATTGATGCTTGACTGTGCAGTAGCTTACCTACCATCTCCATTGGATATCGGTGCTGTACATGGTACAGACGTAGATGATGCAGAGAAAGCTATGGGAAGAGAACCGGATGATTCAGAGCCAGCTTCAGCATTGGCATTCAAGATTATGACGGATCCATACGTGGGTACTCTTACATTCGCAAGAGTGTATTCAGGGGTAATCAAATCTGGAGATGCGTTATTGAATCCAAGAACTGGGGACAAAGAAAGAGTGTGACGTTTGCTTTTGATGCATGCTAATAAGAGAGAAGAAATTTCTGAAATACATGCTGGACATATTTGTGCGTTCTTGTGATTGAAAGACGTGAAAACAGGTGATACTCTATGTGATCAAAAACAACCTATCGTACTTGAAAGAATGGAATTCCCTGAACCAGTTATCCAGATTGCAGTAGAACCAGCTTCTAAAAAAGATCAAGAAAAAATGGCTCTTGGACTTGGTAAACTTGCTTATGAAGATCCTTCGTTTAGATTCTATACAGATGAAGAATCAGGACAAACAATCATTGCAGGTATGGGGGAACTTCACTTGGAAATTATTGTAGATAGATTGAAGAGAGAGCACAAAGTAGAGGTAGTAACTGGTAAACCGCAAGTTGCATACAGAGAAGCTATCACAAAGAATGCAGACGGAGAGTGAGTATTCAAGAGACAATCTGGAGGACGTGGACAATATGGACATGTGATATTGCATATGGAAAAACTACCAGAAGATAGTGAGAAGACATACGAGTTCAGAGATGATGTGACAGGAGGTATCATACCAAAAGAATTTATTCCTGCTATCGACAAGGGTGCTCAAGAAATGATGAAACAGTGACCATTGGCTGGATATCCAGTAATCGGTGTAAGAGTGGCTCCATTTGATGGCTCATACCACGATGTGGATTCATCAGAAGTATCGTTCAAGGTAGCTACATATAGAGCATTCAAAGATGCATTTATGAAGGCTGGTCCAGTGATCCTTGAACCAATCATGTCAGTAGAAGTTACTCTACCAGACGAATATATGGGTGATATCATGGGTGATCTTTCTTCAAGAAGAGGAATGATTCAAGGACAGGACCAAAAAGGGAAAGCGATGATTATCAAAGCTAAAGTACCATTGTCAGAAATGTTTGGATATTCAACTCAAATGAGATCTATGACACAGGGTAGAGCATCATACGCTATGGAGTTCTCTCACTATGATAGAGTACCAAACAATATTGCTCAACAAATCATGGATGAAAGAAAAGGAAAGACAAAAAATACTGAAGATGAATAAGAATAAGGAAAAGAAAAACCGTCGCTATGACGGTTTTTTTAATAATCATCTTGCATAAATAAGACTGGGTTGATCAACGCTCACAATGCTTTATATATGTTACCAGCTATTTTCTCGCATATTTCATATTTATACTCAAGGTCTAATCATTCAGGATTATCTTTGTATGTTTTTAAGAATATTTTAATATGAGTGAAGCATAATCATAATTTGTGATTGGTAGCTCTGTATGAGTTTAGGTTCCCATTTCTAAGTGCTACCTGTCATTGAAATGCTGATTCCAATGATTCAAAATATTTTTCGTTATTACTCATAAAGGTTTCAAGATCGATATAGAGTTTATCAATGTATTTTTTATTTCTTGTTGTATCTCTACAAGCCATGTCTATGGAACGTCACTCTTCCATAGGTCCAATGTATAGGCGATTTAAATCGCTTGTTAACTTTTCAGAAATCTCCTTAAACCCACGAGGTTCTGATAGAGAATCTGCAATATCCCTCCTGGTTCAATTACACGATGGCTTCTTTTCTCCTTGCCCTCAATTGAGGATCTTGCTGATGAATCCTAACATGATTTGGTGTTATGAATAAATATTATGCAAACACATTTTCTACCATTTCCTTAATAGATTCTGGAGTACTGATTACTTCATATTTTTGTGAGAGTGCGTTCATAAATGACGTCATGATCGCTATAAATCATGATTTAGTAGTGTCGGGATTGTTTTTTCACTCCTTGGTTGCGTTTACAAAGTTTGTAAATGTATCAGCTCCGAACATGGTCAATGCTGTTTTCAGAGGAATTTTTAGCAAAAATCACTGAGAGTCCACAAATCATGCGAGTAATTTATCACCAGTTTCTTTGGAGAACACGCACGCTAAGCCTGTTTCTCTCACTTCAATTAAGTTCTTGACGTGTGCTTTCGCTTTCGCCAGAAATGGTTCAAACATTTTGATAATATTCTTTTTATTTTCCGGAGTTCCCTCGATGAGTCATGTATTGAATGCTGCAAAGAGTTCATCATCAGTTGGGAGTGCAATTATCTTGGTCGCCATGTAATCAACTACAATTATAAAACTATCGTATCATGATTATAATGGAATATCTCTCATTGTCAAATTTTATGTTACAATAATCCTTGAAGCCTCATAGCTCTTATGAGCCTACCAACTCCAATTCCACCGCCGAATCTAGGGAAGAAGTCATATGAAAGAAAACTTTCTAATTCGCTTTCTACGCGTTCTTTCCCAAAGGTATCGTAGAGAATCTTTGCATATCATCATTCACTAATTGTATGGAACAATTCTCTCATTTCGGCTTGATTAGTACTTCTTTCGGCAGATCATATGGTTTCCATCCCATGCAAGATGACATCAATTTTGTTCGCGACCTCGCCATTTTTTTTCATATTCCAGAAGGGGCTTGTGTATTGAGGGAAATGAGTGAGAAGAACTGCATGTCAGAAATCTGAGCCCATTTTGAGCTCATGTTCACTCGTCAACTCTTTGGTTTCATAAAACTCTGCTATTTCACCGTATGATTTCGCTGGAATTGAATCTTTTGAGCCAAATCACAAATACTCGAGAAGTTCGCATTCTAGTAGTTGCAACTCATCGATCGCTCACTTTGTTTCAAATTCAAACATCGGGAATATAGTTTCATGACGTCCTGGAATGGGGTTCTGTTCGTTTCTATAGCTCGTGCTCACACAAAAAACTCCTGGTAATCAAGGATTACACAGGAGCTCGTGTTCTAACCACATTTGGCCAGTTTGTGGAAGAGGTCGTTTTTGTCACTGATATTCAAACGTCGCAATAGTAGAGGGATCTTCGCATGCTGCCAAAATGCTCAACCTTGATTGCGGATGCACCTCAATCCATCATTTAGATAAAAAAAAATTTCTCAAACGAGAAGCCACATTGTGAAAGTCTGTTGCGTTGGTGTTTTGCATGTTGTAAAATAATTAGAGTATAAAGTCGGGGGACTTTCACTCTGATATTTTTGAAACCTCCCGTAAGATATGAAATTGGGTATGGGATGCAACCACAAATTCACGAGATGAGGTTATATTTGCGCAAATACCATTGACCGAGGAGCTCTTTTGTGTATAGTATATATTATGCAAGAGCTCAATAAAAATGAAAACATACATAGTTATTATAAAGTTGCATATGGACATGTTTTAGATGTGAAGTTTTTTGATGTATTGAAGGAAGGGCAAAAAGATTTACACAATCAAATTAAGGATCATACTGCTATATCTATCTTGAGGCTATTTTCAACTTACAAAAATTAGATGACAATATTACTGATATATATTTTGCATATTGAGAACCAACACCTTTAGTAAAAATTGATAGCAAATCTTGAGATGATGACTCCTACTATGAACTTGACTATTCTCACTTATCAAGAGATGAAGATTATGATGAAGTACATGATCCCGTTCCCGATGCTCTACAGTATAAATATAGGAATCCTCATGATAAAATATTTGCAGCACTAAAGGATAGCATATCTATACAAACATTGGAGGGAGTCGGTTCGTATATCAAACTAAAAGTTGACGATGATATCTTTAGCCTAGATTATGATCAAGATGCTGGTGCATATGAAGAAGCAGAAGGTTATATTCGTCCTTTTATGGGTAAGACCTCCCTATCACTAGAAGATGTTTGTAGTAATGCTAGGCATAAGGAAGATTTAATTGGGATTCTACAGTATCAGAAAAGATACATTGAATCTCAGATTGAACATGCTATACAAAAATTACAAATGAGTATTGACAAGAAAAACAAATATATTATCTGAATTACAGAGGAAGTATGATTAAATGATGTCAGAGTGAATGCTACATTAGAGCAGATGAAGTTTATATACAGTCTATTAAAAAAAACTAAAAAATTAAATGATTACGAAAAAAGCGCACTTTTCGCCGTTGCTCAATTTGCTACCAGAAGTGAGGCAAGTGCATTAATCGATTTTTTGAAATCATAATAAACATTACTCAAACAACCCTCCAGGCTCACCATTTGTGATATGCTGTTTGAAATTCTCTTCATCATCTTGTGAATATTTTGGTACTCATTTCAAAATCGATGCTTTGCTGAGGTGTTTTGCGTGCATTACGCTACGTCGTAGGGTATAGATTATTCAAATGAGAAGGAGAATTGCAGTGAAGAAATATCAATCAGAAAGCTTCATGGTGTATGTGATATTGTTCTTGAGTAGCATTGCGATGTCTCATATAGCGATGTATGCTGTAGTGAGGATGATGAGGAGGAAGAGAGAAAAGAGTGATTCGTTTTCTTTGAATCCGATAGTTTGATGGATGAATGCTTTGAATCTGTAACTAAGTGCCCATACTATCAGCAATATCCATGCTCAGAAGATGAGAATAGCAGATTTGATGAGATGTATATTCAAGAGTCTATATGAAATTGTATCTCATTCATTCAGTGGGGACACATGCAACAATGGCATAGTTATCAACAACAGTCACAAGATAGTACAGTATGCTATCGCTACTTTTTCACCGCTAGAATATCTTCCTCGTTTATTGATGAATACAGAGCGAGCATTAGTATATTTCATGAAGTCGATTGATATGGATAAATAAAATCTATAATGTCTTGATGTAATCCAATACTGCCTTGGCATGTCAGACGGCAGATACATTTTCTCGCTTATAGAGAATTGTACCTTTATTGTCAAGTAAATACGTATTCCTTGATACTCACATATATTTTCTACCCATAAATTTTTTCTCTCAGCATGCGTTGAATTGTTGTGCAAGTGTGGTATCTGTGTCTGCAAGGAGTCAAATAGTCAGTCACTGTTTTTGTTGAAATCAGCAGTGTGATTTACTACTGTCTTTGCTTACTCATATGATTTGTGCACCTGCAGTTTTGAATTCCTCTGCGAGAGTACTGAAATCCTTAGCTTCAATAGTACATCCAGGAGTATTGTCCTTTGGATAGAAATAGAGTACTGTGTATGAACTATTTTCAAGCAAAGCTTCTAGGTTTGTATCTATAATTTCTCAGGTTGGTTGTACATATTCCATATTGGGAAGGATATCATTGTAAAATTTATAGTGGAGTTTCGCTATATCAACCATTCATATTTCCTCATTCTAGGTTCCACCAGTTTCCTCAATTTGTATAATCACCAGCTCTCATAATTTTTTTCCCCAAATCGATAGCTCTATCAAGGATAGCTTTAGCAGAGTAGGCTTCAGGTCCTTTAGTTCAGATTGCACCAAATACATATGGGAAAAGAAACAACAACAAAACCGTGATAATCATTCATATCACAGTGTATCTAATTCAATCTGTCACTTTTTTGAGCTTATCAGTTTCTCAATTTGAGAAAATGAAAAGAAATATAGAACGGAATATAGAGTATATTGTTCACAAAAAAATCAATATAACGAGAATCGCAAGAATCGTCAGTATAATATCTTCAACACTAGTATATCAACCGTCAAACATTGTAAGAAAATGAATATAAATAGTTTGCAACGTATCTTGTGTGAGACCTACTATACAAAAAACGCCTATTTATCTTTTTTTGGCTTTCTTACTGTGTTTTTGATAACTACAAATTTTTTGAATACATCATTTTTAGTATGAGTATGCAGCAATTTTGCCAATCTTTCTGATGGTTGTGCTCCAGTAGCTACAAGTTCTGCGCATCTATCAGCGTTCACTTCCATCTTGTGATTCAATGGATTGTATCGCCCTAGTACTTCCTTGTATCCAGCTTGTACTGGCTTGGTGTGTTCAGTAAGAACAATTCTAAAAAACGCTGCTTTTTTTCTTCAAGTTCTTGCGAGTCTAAGTGCTAACATTTGTATGTATAACAATAAATAGTAAAATGAGGAAGACGGATAAGTCTTATTTTAACTTTTCTTTTGCTTTGTGGATAGTGTGTTTTCTAAGTTGTGGACAGTACTTCTTAACTTCCAACTTAGGATCGTTTAATTTGTTCACAGATACAACATAGTTTTGTGCACCAGTTTCAGTACATATGAGACCAACCAAGATTCTTGCTCATTTCTTTTTCTTTGCCATGATAGTTATATGATTATTGGGACATAAAAACTTTTTAGTATAGGTAAGTATCAATTCGGTGAGGGCGGGATTCGAACCCGCGGTACCGTTAGGTACGACTCGTTAGCAGTGAGCTGACTTCGACCACTCATCCACCTCACC
>JBDHUW010000011.1:0-31808 GCA_039809345.1 Candidatus Absconditabacterales bacterium
GACAGAATATTTATAAACAGATGTTGAAATTACTGAGACATTTTACTTCTGAGGTATCCTAAAGTACCCAAGACCCTTATAAATTTATCATTAGTGGGGTACTTCCTCGATCGGAACCAAAAGACAAAAAGCACCCATATGTATTACTCAAAGCAACCAAAGACACTTTTCATAAGGAAATTGAATCAAAAGTTAGAATAGATGAGAAAAAAAATATCTCAAATTCTATGCTTTCCAATATCTTCGACATCATGGGAGTAGATACAATATGAGGTGGGTGGCTCTCGATAGATCACGAGAATAAAAAAATAAAAGCATATGCAATTTCAGGAAATTTCTGAACAGTGTCAAATGAACTGGTTGAATGGATGTTTGAAGATTATATTAAGATGTGATATACAGTAGATATTGATATGGATAATCAATGAAGCTTTTTTGAAAGTCAGGAGTAATCTAGTGCATGATATATATAATCTGTGTATGGATTATATTGACATAAATCTCAATATACTTACAATAACTACATTTGCCGACTATAAATCCCCCTCACCATGCCATTTACTTTTGAAAAAACTCATCTTGACGGCGTGCAAATTATCACACCCAAAAAACTTTGAGATGGTAGATGACGGTTTTCTGAGTTTTATAAATATTCAGACTTTGCAACCGCATGAATTAAAGATATTTTTCTTCAATGAAATCACAGTATGTCGAATGCTTGAGTAATTAGAGGATTACATTTACAAACTAAAAATCCTCAAGCGAAACTAATTAGAGTCATCAAATGAAATATACTAGATGTGCTCCTTGATGCAAGACCCCAATCCATTACTTTTGGAAAGCGAGGGGTATTTGAACTTGATGAAAAAACAAAGAAACAACTTTATATACCTGCTGGATATGCACACTGATTTGTGGCATTAGAAAATGGTACTGAATTTGAGTACCTGTGTGACAAAGAATATGATCCAGGTAATGAACTCTCAATCAACTACAAAGACCCTGCGCTTGGTATCAATTTAGAAGAAAGAGCAAAAGTGTACTGAATAGATAATTTTACTGTGTCTGAGAAAGACCAAAAAGGGATTACCTTTGAAGAGTATAAGAGATTGATGGCGGCTTAGATTATTCCAATCCTAATTCCTAATTAAACCACGGCAACTCACTGTATCACTTCTTCTCAGTAAAAATATAGAGAGTTGGCATATATGGAAGGACTTGCTGAACATTGTTCCCACTGTATGTCACGAATATATGACCAGCAAAATGGGTTTGCAGGAGGGGTTTTTCCAAGACCCTTAGCAAATAATACTGTTGTGCACCGAAGATTGGGTCGCTTCAATTGTAATGCTTGTTGGCGGTAGATTCTATATATCTCCTAATAGATACTTCCTCCCACCAATTATTTGATAAATCCTTACGAGCATTTTTGATCTCTTGTACTCTATCAAATCATTGGAGTTTATAGACAGTCGAAAGATGGACATATGGGACCTGTCTTTTATCCAACTCAGGGATCAATGAATTGTGGTAATTGTTGATATCTTCTAGTAGATATCAGTTGTTCAATCAATGCTCGTCTGCCAATAGTACAGTCAGACTAAATCCTGGAGCATAGACCTCTTTGATGGATTCTTGGAGCTTTGATATATACTCTAGGGTTGAGATATCGTGTTCATTTATGGTATTTTTCTGTGAGCATCACCAAAACATGAAGAGTGGTATTTTATCATTTGCTTTTACTGCCTTTTGTACAATTTCATACATTCTCTCTTCTAGAAATGGATGACATTTTTTGAACTTATTTGAGCTAAAAGCATCAATGATAGACTGTATATAATTCTTTTGAAAAAAACCTCCTTTGAATCAGTCCATCATTTCTGGATACACAGTTTTTCGCAGTTTGTAGGCGTTTTGAGCATTATACTCATTGGGAGTGACATCATCCTTCCAGTATGATAGATACTGTGTAAAGACTTTTTGAGGATTATTCATATCTTGAAATAGCTCCTTAAATACCTGTGATGCCATCTCGGGATCTTTTCTGATCTCTCTTATAGCTTCCTGGATAGAAACCAAGAATCATCTTGTAGAAGTGCTATATTCATCTCACAATTGTGTAGTGGTAGTCATTCAGGTGAAACAAAACTTGTTATATTCATTTTGAAAAGAGTGTATAATTTTTCAACCCACTCTTTCTATCTCCACAGCATCTTCATAGAGCAATATCGCAATATCTATTTCGCGGTTTACGAGAGCCTGCAATATGTCATTTTTTTCATATGGAACCACACTCCCCTCTGGTACGACAGAGCAAGCGAATGTATGAGCCGTGGTAAATTTCTTGTATGAACCAATCGCATAGTTTTTGAAATCTTCAGTAACATTGATGGAAATGTTTGGATTGATACATACTGCTACCAATGGATTTCCAGCAACAAGTTCTCATATTATTTTTGCACCTACTCATTGTAATGGTTGTCACATAGAGAATAGGGGGTCAGAAAGACCTATTTGGGCAGTATTGTTTACCAAAGAAAAGTAAGTTTCATAATCCCCTTTCGTAGAAATGAAGTCTACCTCCAATCCGTGCTGTTTGTACAATCATTTATACAAAGCATAGTAAACTGGGAAGTACAATGGAATGTAATCAAACTCTGCAATCAACAATTTATTGATTCAATGTGGCTCCAAAGTATGCAGTACATCTTTGACGATGACTCTCTTGTTTCAATTGTATAGTTTGTTGAACTGATAGGAATTATACTGTAGGAGATGATGTGCTTCGTAGTTGTTGTCTATTCCATATTCTTTTTTGACATCTTCTGATAATTGAGGTAGAAAATTACCTTTTGCATTGATGAAATTAGCAATTTCCCCATCCGACTTTTTATAATTATTCCCTACACCCATCCCCGCTCCGTTTGCAAATGGCATCTTGTATCTAAATGCAATATAGTCAGGAAGAAACTGCAGAGCAACCTTACGCAAAATATACTTTACAGTGATGTTGTGATTTTGTTTTTTGATCTTGAGGTTATTTGATATTCTCAGAGCAACTTGTATGACCTTCTGGTCTAGTATTGGGCATCTAGGCTCTACAGTGTACCTCATAGCTAAACGATCTACTCTTTTCAGATGTCCTCCTCCCAAGTTCGTAGTCAATCTGACTACCCCATCTGTGATTGCTTGGTCAGACAGATATGAAAACTCATTGTATCCGCAAAACAACTCATCTGCTCATTCTCACAGGAGAACTATTTTGAGTCATAGTTGTTGTGCTACTTTACTACAAAAGTTATTGGCAAATGCATGACGAATGATCAACGGTTCATATGTTTCCGTGTAGTAAATTATTTCATCGACACCTTCTCGATACTCCTCATCTGGATGCACTATATGGTACTTATATTTTCTATCCTTGCACAGCCTAATAGCATATTCATAATCCGAAGACCCTTCTTTTCACAAAATAATTCCAGTGACATCAGGGTGGAATCTGGTAGCAATCTCCATTACTAAACTACTATCTACTCATCCACTTAGAAAAACTCCAATTGGCAAGTCGGTATCTACTCTTTTTTTGACTGCCTGTACAAGTGCATCTGTCAGTTCATTTATGGCTTGTTTCTCATCAGTGATATCTCATATTGCAATACCACTATCTATTCTCGTATATTGCACAAAATCACCATCAAAAAAGTAATGCCCCTGCGGAAATTCTCTAATCTCTGCAATATCCTCGAAGTGCGCAAGCTGTTTCATTTCAGAAGCAAAATGCAACGTTCCATCTGTATGATATGCATAATACAATGGTTTCACACCAAGTTGATCTCTACAAACATATATGTGCTTGTGTTCTACATCATATGTAATACTCGCAAACATTTCACTATCTATCTGATTCACCGCATCCACTCCATACTCTTCATATAGATGAACCCATAGTTCAGTGTCACAATCGGTAGAAAAGATGTGTCATTTTTGCTCAAGATCTTGTCTCAATGCCTTGTAGTTGAAAATCTCTCCGTTTTGACACGCCCAAATAGTCTTGCTCTCATTCGAAATAGGCTGAAATCAATTCTCTCTTCACTGAATAGGAAGACGGTTTGCACCTATGATACTACCATCGGAAAATGACTGTAATTCAAAATTACTGCTTCCACGATGTACTATCTTTTCAAGGGACTCCTCTGCCCTTTTTTTATTATCTTTAGCGGTTGAGAATAAACCTACTATTCAACACATATATAACTTTATGAGCTATAAAAAAGTATTCTCCTATGCATCATAGTCAACTCTACTCTGTCGGTGCATCCACTCATGCCCACAAATTCATCGTACCAAGGTGCGACAACCCAGCCGCCTTCAACTGCAAGAAAATCTGCGTTTTATACGCTACATACAAATTGTGTACTCACAATATATGTCCTGCTCTTGTATCTGTCATACTCCCCCACATTGTCTTTTGCTCTGCCAACTTCTCATCAGAGGTGGCTTCTAGAATAGCAATTACTTCTGCTATGTCTTTATCAATTGTCGCAGCAAACGTATCTACATCAAAGTTCTCATATCTATCATTGAATGTCTCAAATCCCGATGCGTCATCATTGAGCATATCTTTTGCAGATGCAGAACCCACTATCGCAATATACGCCAACCATTGCGCAGTTGATCTTTGCTTTTCAGAAAATCTAAATCCTAAAACCTCAGGAGTATTCGCCTTTGATGCAAGATGCTTGAGGATGCGCACCTCGTTATTCATTTTTTCAATAAGCATTTGTATCGATATCATGGTAGGAGTAAGTATGAGGTAAAGTGATTATGAGGTATTTATAGAGATTAGTGTGAGGATTGCTATTTATAATAACTATTTACTATATTTCTAGGGACAATGCACGTATTGCACTACTATGATCTATAATACTTTCCTCGTATCATTCCAGCCGAGAAGGTGCTGATGGAACCATCAAGGAGTTATGGTCATATGTGACGCATGAGCTACCAATTTCCCCTTAGAAAACATAAGGATCTGAGGCGATTCATGACGCACTCAAACTATATCAGCGATTTTATATTTCAAATCTCATGTCTGATGCACATCCACTACATACATTTCTTGTAGATTCAGCTCTTGAATAATCTGATTCACATTACTACATGCTTTATTGCTAATATTGCACGTAGTTGAGTGTTTATATACGAAAAAATCTGATTTTGATGCGATAAGTTCTTGAAATTGAATAAGCGACGTAAGAGCTTTCATGCTATTTATAGTATGAATTTTACGATTGATTACTATGAATTATAGTACAGATGTCATCTTCGTTACATAAATCTGCTCTCTTCAATAATACGAGGGAATAAAACGACTGATTGATTATTACTATCAAAAAGGAAGGGTTGGACATCACGTTGGAGAGCTTCAAAATCGAGTCACTGTGACTTGTAGAGAAGATATTTTTTCACTTGTGATGGCGTATGTATTCATATCTTTTGTTCAAGATATCAATAATCTGGGATTTGCGTCATTCATAACAAAAATACAATATCAAAAAAGTCTCTTCCCTTAATCCTCTTTCTTCCAAACACCGTATGGATTTTTTGTGCAAGCAATAAAGATGGCGATATCGTCAAAATATCGGTCTGTATATCAAATTTATTGAGATAATACGTAGTAGGAGTATAGAGATATCATTGAGCAGTAGTATCGATTTGAATCAATATTGTCTGATTTTTCATTGATGCTAACTGATTATTATAGAGTAGCTCAGGGATGGTGATGTTGCAATGAAATGCTCATTTTTCAATAGTTCTCATACGGACTGTTAATCCTTGCAATTCTAAATCCCTCTGAATATGCTGTGCAAGGAGATCAAATTCTTCAAACGTCATCGTCCCATCATTATCAAAATCGATATCTTCAGAGAATCTTGCATTGCCATAGACTATTCTCAGAGCAGTTCATCATATAAACCTGAGTTTATGTCATCGCTTGGAAGCGAAGATACTCTTTAGTATCTTGTATTGGAGATACTCTCTCAATATGTGTTCTGCATTGTGTTGTAATCCAGTAGAATAATAAGCTAAGATTTGTTGTAGATCTAGCATGATTGTGATGTAATATAGTCTAAAAAGAGCTGTATCTTCTGTTGAGTTGTTTTGGGATAGTGCTGAGCGTATTGCAACACTCTTTCATTTGATCCAATATCAGATCGGACTATAGTATTAATCCTCATCTCTTCAAAATCTTCCCTTCATGATATCTCCGTATGCAGATAGATATAATCACAAATAGCTTTCTCTACTGTGGCTATACGGATGGTATTATATGCTCCTATCGTTTGTAGCCCATATCCAAACATAAGACGTGGAGAAAGTGAACGATAAGAGAATGTACCTGCTACAGTATCAAAAGTCTGTGTCTTTTTACTTGTACATGCGGTCACCATAAATACCCCTTCTGGGATGAGATTATAATAACTAAGCGCTCGTTCAAGACTGATATATGATGGTTCATAGATCATGTTTGAGATAACTGCTTTGCATCCATCCTTCTGTAATGTCTGTGGCAATATCCATCGTCATCTAATAAGGTTGTGAATCCATCACTTTTCTGCTCGGATATGAAGTTGTTGCAACGCAAAATTCCTCTCCCGTAGTCTTATCTGACGTACTGAGATAGGATATTGTGTTCCAAATTGTTGTTCAAATTGTCTGATATTCATAGATTATTCTATTTCTTATAAACAAATAAATATATGAATATAAGAAATATAACGATATTTTATATAAATGCAAGAAAAAGAAGAGATTCTGATGTTATGGTACAAAAAAACACTTTTCTAAATACAAAAAAGATTCCCGTAAAGGAATCTCTTTTGGAGCTCCATCACCGGAGCTCTTCGAACACTATTATAAAGTTGTTAGTTCTATACCCATAAGAGAGATGAGGAAGATTTTTGCCTTCTTTATTGACACTAGTCCAACTCACGCTGACATCCTCAGCGACCTAACCGAAGAACAGCTTCTCCTCTACTGACTTTCTCGCAAAGATGATGATAGTTTCTGTATAGCTTATATATACTATTAGAATTTTATTTCTTTCGCTCGCTTAATGGTACAAAATGCATCATATCTAGAGAAGTATATGTCTTTTTTGCTATATCAGCGATAATGATATTATTTCAAAAGAAATTATCGATAGTATCATATTGTATAGTAAAGAGTTTTTCACTCATCATCATCTGAGCTTCATTATATCCTATATATGTTGCTACATATTTTTTGTCATTCAATATATATGTCGGCATATTATAATTAATGATACTAGCTAGTTTTTGTGGAATAGTAGTAGTATCATATAAATAGAATATCTTTAAATCATCTAATGGGGAGCGAGTAATCCATAAAGATGTCTTTGGATCTAATACTTCAAATCATGGCATATTCACTATATGTACTTCATCTAAAAAGGTATTTGTAGGTGCTAAAATACCAATTATCTTGATACGAGGTAGTCAGAAGAATCCATCAAGACTATCACCTACTTTAGTAATTAGTCTTTCACGCAACATCATTTGTGCTTCTGTATATCATATTATCATCTCATATTCACCGCCATTAAATGATGATATTCATGCAATAGTTTGAACTCATGTAGGTATACTATCACTACCAATAAATATCTTTGGCACTCATCATGGTGTGAAGCCAATTTTGTTACGATTTTCTATTAAGTAACTATTAATAGTAGTTTTGGTTGCTGGTGCAATTGAAGTACGTGATAGTAATTGTAGCTGCGTACCTCAAATATGAGTACTATTCCAAAAGAAACCAGCAAAAAATACTATCATTAAGATTGGTGCAATACTAGATAGCCAGTTTTTTTTCTTGGGATTAAATAGATGAAGTAATAATGAATTAAGTACTACTGATACTGAACTCATTGCCATTGCTAATCAAGCAAATTCAGGTTTGAGAACCATCCCCCATCATGCTAGTGCTCATGCTGCAATAGGAATTCAAAGTACATTATAAAAAAGTGCAAAAAACATATTTTGTTTAATTTTTGCCATTGTAGCTTTACTTAATTTTATAGCTGCAACTACATCATTAATATCATTTTTCATAATTATAACTCATCATGATTCCATTGCGACATCTGCTCATGATCACATTGCAATTCAAACATTTGCTTGCATCAACGCAGGAGAATCATTTATACCATCTCACACCATTGCTACTATATGTCATTGGGATTGTAATTGCTGAATAACTGCAGTTTTTTGTTCAGGCAACACCTGAGCAAACACATTTGATATTCCTACCTGCTTTGCAATTGCATGAGCAGTCTTTTCATTGTCTCATGTAAGCATATATACAGCTATTCACATACGTTGTAATTGTGCAATAGCATCTGCAGAAGTTTCTTTAACTTTATCTGCCACTGCTATAATACCAATCATAGATGTTTTAGATGCAACTAATAACACAGTATTTCACGCTTGTTCTAGTTGATCTATATCATTTTCATTCACCAATGGTATTGCATGGTCTGTAAGTAGTTTTTTTGTTCATACAACGTATAAAACATTATCTATCATACCTTGTACTCACTTACCAGGCACCGCAATAAAATCTTTTACTGTACGTGGTAGTGATATACTATGATGTACTGCATAAGTAACTATTGATGATGCAAGTGGATGTTCAGATGTAACCTCCAATCCATATGCAATACGCATAACCTCAGTAGCATCTGTGCCATTACATGGAATTATTGTAGTCACCTGCGGTTTTCATTCGGTTATGGTACCAGTTTTATCAAAGACAATGGCATTTACCTTACAAAGCAATTCTAGTGGCTCACCACCTTTTATCAATACTCATCTTTGTGCTCATTTTCCTGTTCCAACCATCAATGCGGCAGGAGTAGCTAGCCCTAATGCACATGGACATGCAATAACAATCACAGCAGCAAAATATAATAATGCCTGTTCAAATGATGCTCAAACAATAAAATACCATACGAGAAACACTATAAGTGCAATAACAATTACAGTAGGGACAAAAACACTTGAAATAGTATCAGCGAATCACTGAATAGGTGCTTTAGATCATTGTGCTTCTTGAATCAGTGCAATAATATGTGCTAATGCAGTTTCTTGTCAGATATTTGTTGTTTGTATTTCAATACTTCATACTGTATTCATTGTTCATCCATATACTTTTGCTCCTACATTTTTTTCCACAGAGATACTCTCACCTGTTAGCATAGATTCATCTATGCTAGATGTTCAAGCAATCACTACCCCATCGACAGGTACCTTTTCTCAAGGTCTTACTACTACAATATCTCATGACTGTACTTGATCTATTGCTACATCTACTAATATATCTCATTTTTTAACTTTAGCAATCTTTGGGGTCAATCACATGAGTGTTTGAATTGCTTTTGATGTTGATCACTTTGCTTTTGCTTCTAGAAGTTTTCACAATGTAACAAATACTATAAGCAGTGCGGCAACTTCAAAGTACATATTAGGTATTTTTTCTCCATCAAGTCACAAAAACGACCCTGTTTGATAGATAAATACTATATAGTTATAAATACTATATATAAATGCTACCAGTGTCCCAATCGAAATCAAGCTATACATATTAAATGATTTCATTTTTAGTGCTGACCATGCTCACTTATAGAAATCAGACCCTAATATGAATTGTATTGGCAAGGTAAGTACTAATGATATAATTGCCATCCATGGCATAATAATCTTCCCTCGTGGTAGTATACCAGGGAAAAGATCATATATCATAAAAAATAATAATGGCATACTTAAAACTCCTCATATCATAAATCTGGAAAACCAATACGTAATCTCTTTTTTTCTTTTTGCTCATTCATCTATATTTGTTGTATCAGTATGTATTGTCGCTTTATATCATGCATCCTCTACTGCTTTTACCAAGTGAGATGATTCAATAGTAGTATCAATTTTAATATATGCTTGTGATGCAGCAAAATTTACGTTTGCTTGCTTCACTCCTGGCACCTTTACTAATGACTTTTCAATCAAAGATGCACAACTTGTACAATGCATTCAGGCGATATCTAATGATATCATATTTTTTTTATTGTCAGATGAATGAGAAACTGGCTTTGAAAAAGATATTCATGAACCTTGAAGATCATTATTTCATGAGGTTTTATCATTATCTATAAATGTCTTATATCATGTATTTTCTTGAATAATATGATGTATCTCATCTTGTGTAATAATAGATTCATCATGACTAATATGTACTTTTTTTGTATCCAATAAGACATTCACTGATTGTATTCATGATATATTCTTTGTAGAAGCAAGTATGAGTTTCTCGCATGAAGGACAATGAATCTCTGGGACTGACAAAACTATTGTTTTCATTAGTATTGTATATTACATAGTAAAAAATTTATTCTACAAAAACTGATGCTCCGTGGTATAGTCACATTGCACATAAAAATTTATATTCTCCTGTCTTTGTAGGATTTATTGTAAATATTATCTTCTGTCATTTTTTGATAGTAGAGATATTTTCGTCAAGCTTATTGAGGAAAATTGTACTCATACATCCATACACATTTGTTTGTACATCCATGACAATAGTATATGTTCTTCATGCTTTTACACGCAATGATGTAGGAGAAATACCATCATCAGTATATGTCATTACTAGAGTTTCACTCGATACAGGCGCTATAGCATTTTGTGTATTTCACAAAAAGGAATGCCATTTTGTTGCAACTACATCATAAGCAGTAGAAATATTATATACTCATAAGAGTAATACTATAGTACCAATAACTTGATATGCAAGTTTTGCATACTTTCATGTAAAAACACTTGCAAGACTACCTATACCAATAAGTCATGGTAATGTACCTAAAGCAAAAAGTGCCATTATTACCATTCCCATCCAAATACTTCATGTACTCAAAGCATATAATTGCATTGCAAAAGTAAATCCACATGGCAAGAAAAATGTAAGCAATCATTGTACCATAGCTCATATATATTTTCTTATTCATTTTTTTGGGTGTTGAATTCATTCAATTGCTGATGACGAAAAGAATCTAGACGTTGGTAAACTTAGAGAGAATGCACTCATTTTTGGTGATATGTTAGTCAGATTTAATCACAATAACATCATAACTCATCACACTATTAATGTCATAAATGACATCACCCACGGAGAGAGTGTTAACATAGACCCTAATCATCACAAAACACCTCATAGGATACCAAATCATACGATTCTTCATATATTGAACCACACATGTGGTATGACCTTATCTCAAAATGTTTTAATATTATTATGTTTATGCCATGTACTGGATACAGCAAGTACCAAACCGCCTACCACTGCCATACATGTTGAAAATCATGCAGTAAGTCAAATCAACAATACCATACTCAATGTAGGAGCTTGCTGTGTAGTAATATCAAATGAAAGTGAGGTAAAATTCTGTAAAAAGAGATACAATACCAAACAAACAACAATTGTAACAAAAAACATTACATAGTCATCTATATTAGATGAAAACCACGCATGACGAATAGGTTTATCGACCACCTTATATCCTGCTTCATGTACTACATGTTGGATAGCATCTTTATTGATTGGTTTATTATGTAATATCGTAAGAGTTCATTTTGATACTTGAGCTGATACACGTTCCACATTATCTAAAGTTCAAATAGATTTTTCAAGTAGGAGTTTACATGAATTACAATGCATTCACTGTATATGTACTATTGTTTGTGTCATAGAATAAATAGTAAAATATATAAAATAAGTAAATTTTACATACTATATACTATATTACATTAACAATAATACCTACAAGTTGATGCGCACGTGTACCAGGTGGATGTTTGTCATTAGTTCAGTTAAAGTTTGTATAGAGTGGTATAATAGTGTTATATGTTAGTTTAGGTATATATGGGAGGAATACTGATACAAGGTTTTCGTCAAATATTGTGACTGTGTAGTAATGATCAATTATTAACTCACAGCACGATACTGATGGTCATCATACTCATTGATGTGATTCTGCCGCATTTTGATGACAGTGTACTGATCAAAATGCACCAAATCATGCTACATGAGTAAGATAACTCGCAGCAAAC
This sequence comes from Candidatus Absconditabacterales bacterium, assembly GCA_039809345.1. Classification (GTDB taxonomy): domain Bacteria; phylum Patescibacteriota; class Gracilibacteria; order Absconditabacterales; family Absconditicoccaceae; genus JBDHUW01. The sequence goes on from JBDHUW010000011.1 coordinate 12,180, forward strand.
ATATATATACCAAGTATAATATACAGTAGTGCTTTTTTCATATTATATGATGAATAATGAGTACATTATTTTCTTGTGCTAATATCCCATACTTTTACTAATTCATCTACAAATCCTTCTACATCGTGACTATTAGATGATGTTAATTTACTCTTACCACAACACATTAAGTGATTTTTAAGAAGTTGTCTATTCGCCTCTTTTAACAATCATTGTGTGGCACTTATTTGCCCTGCAATATCAGCACAATATACATCTTTTTCTACCATATCTAAGATTTTATCTAGCATGCCTTTCGCTTTTTTAATTCATAGTGTAATCTTATCTTTATTGTGTCACATCATATTAATTATATATTGATATAAATATATCTTGAAACATATACCATACCCTATGGTAGGGTTATATATTATTGATATTTTTAATTTTTGCAAGAGATTATTTTAACAACAAAAAAACGCCACCCCGAAGAGTGACGTATTTTTAGCTCCGACACCGGGGCTCTTCGAACACTATTACAAAATTGTTAGTTCCATACCCATAAGAGAGATGAGGAAGATTTTTGCCTTCTCTATTGATACCAATCCAGATCATGCTGATATCCTTACTGACCTAACCGAAGAACAGCTTCTCCTCTACTGACTTTCTCGCAAAGATGATGGTAGTTTTTGTATAGCTTAATGAGTATAGAACATAATATATCACATAAGTGAAATAAAAAGTAAAATACATTTCTAATAGCTCAATATATAGAACAAGAAAAAGAAGAGTATAATAACTTAGATTACATTTTGTTTTAAAAATTTGACATATATACATATTTATATATAATAATTTTATCATTTCATTTAAGACTTAGTATTATATAAATGTTTAAAAAAATTGTTATACGATGATTTCTTGTGCTACAAATGAATAGTTTTTTTTATGATAATATTACACAAGCTCGATCATACCCTATAAAAGAAATTTCAAAAGCAGAGTGTAAAAAAGATCATCGAGATAAGTTAACAAATGATTGTAAGACGCAATTACCTATAATTAAGAATGCAAATTATAGCAAATATAAAGAAGATAAACTTATGAAACTAACATATTCTATACTACGATGAGCTTCATATTCTAATGGACGAGATATAACTATATGATCTCATGATTGAGTAGATATCATAAGTGCAGAATGAACACCAGTATATGCAATTGAAGATGGTGAGGTTGTAAAAGCAGGTTCTGCAATATGATATTGAAATGTCGTCATATTGAAACATAAGATAGATAACAAAGTCATATATTCTACATATTGACATTTAGAAAAAGTATTAACTAAGGAGAAGCTTGCGATAAAAGAGTGAGAACAAATTGGTACTATGTGACATGAATGAATGGCACGAGGCAATAATTTACATTTAACACTAAATACAACAACAAAAAACACATATACATTTATGGGCTGTCTTAACTATCCGAAAATAGGCGATTATGATATAATAGAAAAATGACTATGTAGAGACTTATTATATGAAAGAACAGTAGATCCAATAAAATTTCTTGAGTCTAATTGATCTAAATCACCTTGAATAGAATCGTCTCAAATCTGAATTAACAAAACAAATATTAAAGAAACAAGCAAACAAACTACGCCAAATATAACTACTACGATGATAAAAGTCTGAAGTAAACAAAAAGATAGATTTTTAGACAATAATACTATAAGTGTGGTATCTAATTTTTGATGAGGAATAAAAAAATGAGGTTCAAGTACATTAGCAATTCAAGTATTAGGTAAAAATGGGGAAAAGAATTCTAATATTCTAGATAAAGAAATTACAATTACTCCTACCAAAAATAACATCACAATTTCTCCTCGTGTAATCAGATATATAAGCGATTGACAAGTAATCTCATTCGTAGAATGAAAAGAGAAAGGTAACACAGATCTTATTGTGTCTTACTGAGATATAGTAATCTGAAAAATAAATGTAATTGTAGATTAGAATTGCATTAAATATAGATTTTCATATATCATAAATATGAACCTTTTGAAGAAATACATATCTATATGTTTCTTAGTAGTATATGCTTGTTTTGCAGTCGGTTGATCACAAGCATGATTTTTTGCACATCATCAATATATTGCCAAAACGATCCAATCAAATACAACCAATAATAGTTGTGATGAAAATACTTGTTGTGGCACTAAGCATTGTCTGCAAGATTGTAATACGCAAGAGTATAAACTGTCTAGCAATCAAAAAATCACAGAGAATGGAATACTTTGAGAATCTACATTTCTACTATATACTCAAATCACTTCTCTCAATACGATCTATTACTTTCCACAGCACAAACTAGAAGAGAATAAAAATAGAGCATGACCAGATATATGAACCTATGTAGGCATTATATTACTTACAATATAGAATAATCAAAAAGATGCATTATGGTATAACGTTAAGCACTTTTTTATTATTTTAATGTTTTTAGAACATGAATATTACAGCACAACAACACCTTAAACAAGTTCTTTTAGTTGGGGTTATTAGTATAGGAGCAATTGTATGAATATCATACCGACAATGAAATAGAGTTATCAATACAATGAAACAATTAGAGGCACAAAAGATATGATGACAAGAAAACTATGAAATGCTTCAAAAAGTATACAGCTCTGATTGATTCAAACAACAACAAAAAGCTAGTCTAGAGCAAGCTATTAGTCAAATGGACAGTAAAAATCCAACAGCAAATACAAATAACCCGACAGCAGAAAACACTGCACCCACAAACCAAGAAGCCCCTAAAAATACAATCAAGAAAGTTTCTCTTGAAGTATTGCAAAAAATCAAAGATGATGCTTATATAGTGTGAAATAAGGATGCGAAAGTAATGATTATAGAGTATAGCGATCTACAATGTCCATACTGTAAAAGACACTTTGAAAGTAAAACTCTAGAAACATTGGTAACTAAATATAATGGGAAAGTATCTAAGACTATGAGAAGTTTCCCACTCGGATTTCATCAGTATGCACAAAAAGCATGAGAGTGAGCTGAGTGTTATGCAAATGGAAGTGTAGAAAAATACTTCACATTTGTATGAGCAGTATTTGCAAAAGATATTAATACAAACTGATCTAATCAAGCAATATTTGACATCAATAAAGCTTTATGATGAGATGAAGCATGATTCAAATCATGTGTTGACAGCAACAAATATGCACAAAAAATTAAAGATCAACAAGCTGAGTGATCTAGTTTTGGGGTTACAGGAACGCCATGAAATGTGATAGTAAATATGGAAACGGGAGAATATGTGCTTCTAGCATGAGCATATCCTATTGGTGATTTTGAAAAAGTAATTGATACATTCATTAAGTAGTATTTAGATATATACCCTATACCTATGAAAACAATTAAAGAATTACGAAGCATACAAAAGTTTCGTATGATCACTATATGATTAGCTTGTATAATACCTTTAGAGATTATCTCTCTTTCTACATGAGATTTTCTAGGCATACGAGAACGAGTGATTTTCATAGGTATAGCACTATTGTTTGGCAGAGAAATCTTTCAAAAAGGGATTAAATCACTCTTGTTATTAAGATTTAGTGATATAAATCTCTTAATGGTAATTGCTATTATTGGTGCAGTATATCTCAATCAGATACCAGAAGCTATGATTATCATCATCCTCTTCTCACTTTGAGAAACTCTTGAAGACTATTGAGTAATGAAAAGTAAACAAGCATTAGAAAATCTTGCTAATAGTATGCCTAAAACAGCCTTCATTAAAGATATATGAAGTGTGTCAGTAGAAGAAGTACAAATATGAGCAATAGTCATAGTAAAGCCATGAGAGCAGATTCCTATTGATTGAGTAATTACATTCTGAGAATCACTTATTGATGAAGCAACAATCACATGAGAACCATTACCTAAATCAAGAACTATAGATGATAATGTATTCTCTGGAACATTAAATATGAATGGATACTTAGAGATTAAAACACTCAAAGCAGGAAAAGATAGCACATTAGCAAAGATTATTGATATTACATACAATTCCTCTCAGAAGAAAGCGTCTTCTCAAAGGTTTATTGAGAAGTTTTCACGCTATTATACACCTAGCGTAATACTAGTTTCGGTATTATTGGTTATTATTCCCGTTATAGTATTTGGATGAGATTTTAATCATCGATTGTCACAAGCATTAACATTATTGATTATATCATGCCCTTGTGCATTAGTATTATCAACTCCTGTTGCAGTATTCTCCGCAATCTGAAATGCTACATCACATTGAATAGTTATTAAATGAGCTAAATATCTAGAAGAGATTTGAAAGATAAAGGCTATTGCTATGGATAAAACTAGGACATTAACTAAGTGAGAGCCAACCATATCTGATATAATCCCTCTCAATAACGGTGATGAGAATACGCTCCTTGCATGTATCTGAGGGATGGAACAATATTCTGAACATCCTATAGCTAAATGTATTGTAGAAGAAGCTAAAAAAAGAGGAATTAAACTCCATGAACATACAAAGTTTAGTGCTGTATGAGGGAAATGAATCACATCAGAATGTATGATATGTAATGATGCTCATCGCTGTTTAGGAAGTTTAAGCTTCATAGTAGAAGAGCATACTATACCTCAAGATATTGTTGATAAAGTACATACATTAGAAAAAGAAGGGAAAACAATTATTCTTGTAAGTAGTAATAAGGAGCCAATAGGTATAATTGGTCTAATAGATGCGATGAGGCCTGAAAGTTATCAAACAGTAAAAGCACTCAAAGGATTATGAGTAGATATAGTTATGTTGACATGAGATCATCAAAATGCTGGGAGTATAGTAGCAAAGAAATTATGAATTATTAAATCTATTTGATGACTACTACCTGATGGGAAAGCATCAGAAATAGAAAAATTATTGCTAGAATATAATCATGTAGCTATGCTATGAGACTGAGTAAATGATGCACCTGCACTAGCAGTATCATCAGTGGGGATTGCTATGGGTGCAGTATGATCTGATTTAGCAATAGAAAATGCTAATATAGCTCTTATGAATGATAATATTCAACTAATCCCCTATTTGATACAACTAAGTAAGAAGTGTTATAGAATCATAGCATTCAATACAACTCTAGCAATCATAGTTAAACTATGAGCGTTAATACTAGCAGTTGTATGAATTAGCAGTCTATGATTAGCTATTGTAGCAGATGTTGGAGTAACACTCTTTGTAGTAGTTAATAGTTTAAGGTTATTTTGAACTAACCAGAAAGCAATCCTGTCGTTAGAAGACAACAAAGTAGCCAAAAAACATGCGTGTGAACATTGTTAATTTTATATTTTATTACGAATTATTATGCAGTCTCTTAAAATAATAGGCACTTTTTTAGTGCTTCTCAGTGCACTATGATTTATCATGTATATAAATATGCCAAAAGATGATAGTAAAAGTATCAGCAGTAATAGCACTACCAATACTGGATGTTCAATAAATAGTGAGAGTCAGAGTTGCTGAGCAGAGGCATCTTGAGTGAACCTAAGTGAAATAAAAGATAGTCAATTGGTAGTTGGAGCACTATCAAAAAAAGAAGAACTTATAGGAAAACCTTCATTCTTACGATGGGCATGAAAATTCTGTGCATATTGTAGAGATAAACTTCCACAAGTAGAAAAGCTAATTCAAAAAGAATTTGAGGATAAGATCAATCTTCAAATGATGACAATGAACTTTGAATCAGCAAAATTTTCTACAAGTATTCCTCAAACATCTTATGAGACATTCAACTATAAAGATTTCACCAATGAAACTTGTGATGAATTCCCTATGTGGGTAGTATTAGATAAAAATAATAATCTAATAGCTAAAGAATGTTGAGGGGAAACAACAATTGAAGAAGTTAATAAGCAAATCAGCTCTCTATTACAATAATTATAAAACAATATACTAAAAAGCTATGCAACAAAGTACATAGCTTTTTTAGTATACGCATAATATTATAATTAGTGACTTTTCTATTGACGTAGATGTCTCAGAATAGTGTCATCATACTCAGCTAAACACACTATGTATTAAGCCATATATACCAAGGATACTACTCTCCTATATTGATATGTACAAACTATTATTGATGCATTTTCAAAACAAAAAAAGCATCACCCATGAGAGCGATGCTATTTTAGCGGACGACGAGACTCGAACTCGCAACCAACTGCTTGGAAGGCAGTGACTCTAGCCAATTGAGTTACATCCGCATAGCTAATTATTTTTTGACAAGATTTTTTTGACAATTATGTTTTTACTCTACTAAACCATTATGGTGGGCCTAATCGGACTTGAACCGATGACCCAGCGGTTATGAGCCGCTTGCTCTGACCAACTGAGCTATAGGCCCGTAGAGCTTTAGTGTAGATAAGTAATGGTGGGCAATACTGGACTCGAACCAGTAACCCCCTGCTTGTAAGGCAGATGCTCTCGCCAATTGAGCTAATTGCCCATAACTTATTGTATTTTCATTTGACCCTACGGGGAATCGAACCCCGCTTGCCGGGATGAAAACCCGATGTCCTAACCGATAGACGATAGGGCCATACTAGTATAATCATGGCGGAGACGACGGGGCTCGAACCCGCGACCTCATGCGTGACAGGCATGCGTTCTAGCCAACTGAACTACGCCTCCATGATAATGATGGCTATTTCTAATGCAATGCTTTTTTTTATAATTAGCCGGTTACTGGACTTGAACCTGTGACCCACTGCTTACAAGGCAGTTGCTCTACCACTGAGCTAAACCGGCATAGAAGTGCAGATGCACTCTACTTTGCCATTTTAGCAATCTGAGATTGCTTTCTAGCAGCATTGTTTTTGTGAACAATGTTGTTTTTTTGTGCCTTAGCTACCAAAGATTGAGCCTTGATTGCAAGTGTTTTAACATCACTTGATCCAGCTACTACTGCTTTCTTGAGCTCTTTTACAGCTTTTTTCATGGCAGTTTTTGCTTGAAGGTTTGTTTCTCTTTGCTTGATTGATCTTTTGTTAGCTTTGACTGCTGCTTTTTTAACAGGCATGAGAGTAATTTGAATTGTAATAAATAATACATGGCTCCGAGGGCGGGGCTCGAACCCGCGACCCAGTGGTTAACAGCCACTTGCTCTACCGCTGAGCTACCTCGGAATATGAGGTTTGCTTTTTGACGTAACTGCGATACTATGTATTCGCTCGCTAAAATCAAGATTATTTTTTGGTACCAGGGACAGGACTTGAACCTGCACACCGAAGGCACTGCGTTCTAAGCGCAGCGTGTCTACCATTCCACCACCCTGGCATATTCTCGGAAGCTAGGATTCGAACCTAGGACCTTCTGATTCAGAGTCAGACGCTCTACCAGCTAAGCTACTTCCGAATAGCTTTCCTAGCGAATCATATTTTTTCATAATGTAATTTCTATTTGCGGAGGATGGGATCGAACCACCGATCTCCAGGTTATGAGCCTGGCGAGATACCACTTCTCTACCCCGCATCAATTCTGGGGAACTAGGATTCGAACCTAGACAGACGGAGTCAAAGTCCGTAGTCCTACCGTTAGACGATTCCCCATTACTAAAAATACGCCCTTAGCGGTTCCAGTACTATATAAAAAGAGGATTATATTGCAAGAGGATTTTAATAAAAAAAGCGGGGGAATGCTCCCGCTGAAAAGTCTCAAACATCATACATTAGACCACTAAAGGATAGCGGTACTTATCAGCTACTTTGGCTGACATCAATAAAACGAATCCTTCAGACATCAGTTTATCCATAGACTGATTACCGGTTTCATCGCCGCTCATACTCCTATAGATTATTTGCTTTTTCTCCTTATGAATCAAAAGTCTTGGCAGGCTCTTGATATCTGTTCTTTTAGATATGCCACATTTTTTCCAATTAATTTCGACCCAATATCCTTCAGTTTTCAAGTGAACCAACACTGCATCGAAGATAGAGGAATCTATCGCATAGTAGTAATTTTGCACCTTTTCATATTCAAGGCGCTTTTTAACCTCATCAAATCTTGCATAGCAATGCTGAGGCAACTGGAATTTGCTCATATGATTTTTGTTTTAGTGAAAAACGATTATACCAATCGGCACAATCGTTTCAAGCTTTTTTCTACTGGAGAACCTTCTACAAATCCTTCTCTATGATAATCTCAATATCTTCACCATCCACAAAACATGACTCTTTCGCTCATCATACACACATGAGGACTTGGTCTTCATCGATATCAATCAAGGGGACAGAAACTTTTCATATATCTACGCAATCGTGTCATTTCTTGATGTGTCATGCACAGACGAAACATGCACCTGCACGACATGAAGTTGGAATTTCGTATCATGCTTTTTCTGCATCCTCTGAAAAGCTTCCTATTTTGGTAGCAGGGAATTGCATCATTTCTGCACCTGTAGAGTCTATGATTTTCACTGTGACTCATCATTGCTTTTTTGCTGAATTATCTTGGACAACGCTATCATCTGTAATCATTTGTGAAACTTAGTATATAAATTATTTGATTAATTTTTGAATCTCCGCAAATGCTTTTTCTTTTTGTACATCTACTCATTTTTTTTCATACTGCTCTCTATCGAACTCTATCTCAATGTCTGGCTTGATACCTTCTTTGTCTACGTTGGTATCATCTGGCAGATACCATCTTCATATAGTGTATTTGAGTCATGCTCATTCACCTATATCTGTCACTGTTTGGATCGATCATTTTCAGAATGTAGTAGTTCATATGAGTGGTGCTTGACGGTGTTGTTTCAATGCACCAGCGATAATCTCTCATGCAGATGCAGTCAACGTATCCATCAAAACGACAATCGGCAATGCTTCAAATTCTCCGTATCATTTAGATGTGAACTGTTCTGTAGGAAGTATAGAGTATCTTCCTGTCACCACCACCTTGCCCTTGGGGATGAAATGAGATACGATTTCTACAGCTTTTGGTAGATACCCTCATCAATTCCCTCTTAGATCCAACACTACTCCATCGATTTCATCGATTTTTAATGCTGCAATTTCTTGCTTCAAAAATGTTTCTGTTTTGTCACCAATAAGCGCGATCTCTATATAAACTATTTTCTTGTCTGTTCATGTGAGTGGGAGAACTTCTACTGCTACTGAAGGGATGGTCACGTTTTCTCTAGTCACTTCCACTGTAAATACTCTGTCTTGTGGATTTTCTTCAGATGCACGGTAGATAAGAAGTTTGACTGTGGTTCACTTTGGTCAACGTATTTTTTTCACTGCTTCAGATACAGTCAGGTCTTTGGTGCTTTCTCAATCAATTTCCACGATGCCATCCATAGGACGGAGCCCTGCTACTGCTGCAGGCGTTCATTTAAACACTTCTTGAATTTCTACGAGCTCCTCTTTTTTTTGTACTGCAGCACCGATTCATTCAAACTCTTCTTGTCATTGCAGTTCATCTTGGAACTCTTGATTTTGATCTATGGTGAAATACTCTGTATATGGATCTCTGAGAGATTCTACAAATCATTTCACAGCTCACTCTCGCATTCCTGAAAGAGAGATTCATGTAGAAAAATAGTACTCTTTATCTAACGTATCATATATTTGATGAATAGCTTGAATCGCTTGTTTTTCTTCATCCGCCGCCTTGGTAAATGGCTTATCCAACCAGGGTCCGATAAGCGGGTGCTTCGTCAATAAAACTCATGCTATCACTCCTAGCACAAATCGAAGTGCTCTTTTTTGTTTCATATGCATATTTAACAATAAACAATTATATCATACTACCAAAAAGTTTTATTTTTTCAACAATGAAAAGAAAGTTTGGATAGGGAAACTTATTCTTGTATATTCCACTGGATACAATTCTCATATAAGACGCACACCAGGATGAATGATCTTCGTAAAGCACTCATTCACTCATGCCTTACATCGATCAATCTTAGGGTCTCTATGTGGCATGATCACAAATGTAGCTCATGAGAAAAACAAATCAGTTTGAAGCAACGAAGCAGTTCACACCAATGCCTCTCCACTGTATGATGAGAATTGTATACCTCATGACGTGGTAATTTCCAACAATGCTTTTTGTTGGTCTTCATCGAGCAATGGGACAGTGGTTGTCCATCCTTCATTCGCTCCCCATTTGTTTCACGAAAGCGATTTGTAGTCTATAGTATGAGTATCCAGAATATTCTGTAGATTCGTCTGTAGATTGATCACGCCTACACCAAGCTGCTTTTGATATTTTATTCTCAATGCTACATCTGCAGTAGTGCGATATACGCTAAAAAGCACAGTAATCAACAATGCTGCTACTATCAATACAATTACTACTTCTATGAGCGTAAATGCTCTTTTTATTGAGTTCTCTCTCATGCCGATAGGAGTGATTCTAAAACTACTTTGCGTTGTGCTTGTCAACGAATATATTCTACAAAAACTGTCATTTTGATAAGTTTATCATTTGCCACTTCAATATCTCACAACGTCCCCTCTGAAAATACAACATATCTACTATATGGAGAAACAGTATCGGATACTTGATGATTCATGATAGATATTCAATCTACGTGATGTGAGTATAATTGAAACTCATCTGTCCCCATGGATGATCCATCCACGATTGTATATGTCCCATCATCATTGAAATCTATACGATATTTCTTTCAGAGCGCAAAACGATATGCACACGCTTCATGCTTAGTAGCATCGATATTTGCACAGTCCCATCTCACTGATCTACGAATATTCGTATCTCTTTGATTGTATACCGCATCGATTGCTTCTTTTGCTAGGAGAGTCCCTACTGCTCTTTGTTTCACCTCATCACCTGCTCATACGAAGTATACTATTGCACGCAATAGTGTCATCGTTCAAATTCCGAATATGAGAATAGCTATCAATATTTCTATGATAGTAAATCATCTTTTGTATCATGATATCGTCGTAGTAGCTTGGTAGTTGTTAATCATTTATTGGAGTGAGATAAGGTATTGAGCAAGATTTTCAGTGGCGTATCAGATTTGTTCATACATATATTCAGGCAAAATTGTAGTGATTTTGTCATAATGCGGGTGTTTGAAAAAAACCTGCACCTCTCACTGCACATTACTTTTTTTAAATATCTCTCATTCAGTATCACGCAAAAAAGCATCATCTATCTGATCGTGAATGATTATCAATTTTTGTGTGTGATGCAATGAATCAATCAATTTTTGACTATATACATCACGAGGTCATGTATGGACAAACAAATCATACCCGTATCAATTTGTCGTTTGCAAGTATTGTAAAACCTGTGATATTGTCACCAACAAACTTGGCTGTATCAATATAGTTCATCCGATCCCCGAATACCCAAATGATGTCATTGGAATATCACGTTCCGCATAGAGCACTGCATATTCACCTGTGAGTATCTCATCAGCTACTTCATCATTTGTGATACGAATATACATACTACCTGATGCATTGAGCATCTGCAAAAAATGTACTCTATCAATTGGTTCATAGATTGGCAAAAAATCGTGTACAATAGCCAAGTCATTATTTTCTATAGAATGTTTGTTTTGTACACCAGAAATTCATACTCATAAATTGCAGATTTTGAGTTGTACATCTTCCTGTAATCATGCAAATATTTCAGTGCAGTCATGTATTCATATGGTATCTAGGAGAAGAATAACTCTCTTGTGAGTATTGATGAAATCTACAATGCTTCCATCCTGACGAAAATCATATCACAATGACTCGAATGTCACATGGTGAAATCCATCATCTTTTTTGATTTCAGCAGGAATCGTTTCCCACACAAAAGAGATGTCACTACCTGCTATATCATGTAAAAAGTATCCTTGTGTGATATACGTATAGATATTATTGGCTCACGTCATTGGATTGCAAATAGACAAAGTAAAATTAATTTCTTCCTCGAACTTTTCATCGATACTCTTGCCAGATATCCGACACTGGTAGGCTAAATCACTGGGCTACTTGTGTAGGAATGTCTTGTTGATTGAGTTTGTATACAAATGGAGATGGCTGTACTTTGCTAGTACTCCATCAGAGTGTCTTTGGAAATCTAATATCGATGAAGTATGTTTCTGATCATACTTTCTCATACACATATCGACCATGAGACCTAGCTTCCAACTCGGCCACTCGCTTATTCTGCCTAGATTGATACGCATTTTCACTATGATATCAATACACATTCTGATAAATACGAGGTTTTTTGTCAAATACACTCGTATGCAAAACCTTATATGATCCATCAAATAGTTCTACTATGCCATACCAGAGAAATGGCTGAAGCAATTGAGGAGAAGCGAATACACGCTCATACTTTATTCCTGCCATTTGCATATCATCGCGCATAGATGCCTTGAGAGATTGCTGGGTATACCCCATCATTACAAGATATGAAGTGGCATATATAACTCCTAGATAGCGAATTCGATCATGCTTCTTTTTATTTTTCTTGCGATAATTTATCCACATTCATACCAAGAGCAAGAGTCACAATGGAATAGAGAAAAACACATCAACCACAGATATAATATTCAACTCATATCCATAGTCTATAAATGGCCAAAAGAGCCAAATACCGTATGTCGTACATAAGTCCAAAAATATATGTGAGGACAATGTCACCACCCCCATGAGTGCAAGGCTGCGTCGAGGTATAGGTCTTTTAGAGAATAAATACCTCATCAATCGTGCAAGTATAGGCGCTAGACACAAAACGAAAAGCAAAGAATGAGTCATAGTTCTATGAAAAAAACTCGCCCACAAAGGATTGAGTCATGGAATGTATTGAACAACAATATCAATATCTGGTATCATAGCTACCAGACCACCAAAAATTGTAGCTCTATTTCAGTATTTTTTTCATCGAATAGCTTGCGTAATTGTTGCACCAAAAACTGCATGTGATATAGGATCCATGCGACTATACTACTGATTTCTCTATCACTCGCAAGAGAAGAACACTACAATCTACACTTGATAAAAAAAATGAAATTCACATAGTAGAGTATACAGAATAGATTTATTTGTTACAATTCATATGTCATCATTGTGAACGATTACAGTTGAGCAAGAAGCTGAATTATTGAACCATTTACGTGGAGCTTTGTCTATACAAACTGGGAAAAAGCTACCATTGCGACCGACTGAATTTTTGATAAAACATAATTATCCACTGGATTTGATGGAAAGAGAGCTCAAAATCCTTGAAATAGACACTGCGAGTGTGATGAGAGAGATTCACGCACACAATCCTCGTTTGATATTTCATGGACCAGTTGAAGACACTCGTTATGATTTTCCTCCTGGACACAAGCCATTACTAGAAGAAACTATGAGAATCAGAAGAAAAAACGATAATTATGTGCTGACGCTAAAAAGAAAAAATGTCTCGAAAGACATCAAGGAACGTGAAGAGTTTGAAGTAGGCTTACACAATCCAGCACTTTTTGAAGAAACATTCATGGCATTGTGACTCGTTCCTGTACATGTCAAAAAAAAGGTGAGGTACTCATATGAAATTGAGAACATCACCCTTGATTTGGATTTGTATTATGGTATACCTCCCCTTTTGGAAATTGAATGACCGGATAAGGAAACCATATGGAAGCGAATTGAGGCATTGGGATTGGGGAAACACAAGGTAGTCAATCGATCTGCTAGACAAACGCTTCTGTACTATGGACAACGATAGTTATTTTGTTGCTACCACTTCTTTTTTTGCTACTGGCTTCTTTGCAACAGGTTTTTTAGCAGTAGTTTTTCTTGCTTTACCTGCATCAGTGATAGATTTCTTGAGATCGATCATAGACAACTTGCTTTCTTTCACAACAGATTTCGTTTTCTTTTGTGTTTTTTGCAATGAAGCAGCACCACCAGTCTTTTCAATAAACTTGATAGTGTCCTTGAATCTCTTTTCAGAAGTCACCATACCAAAGTAAATAAGACCAAGGCAGTACTTAGAGCAACCTCATGCTTTTTTCACACCGAATTTCTTCATAATCTTTGCACTACGAGAGTTTTCTGAACTAGCTTTTGATTCTATGATTGCTACTTGAGGTAGTTCAATCTTCTTTGATGCTTTGTTGTTTGGATCTTCAAATGAAAGATCTAGATCGATAGTGATTCTTTCATCGCCATGTTTGCTACAAAGTGTAAATCTTTTGTATGTGGTCTTCATTATAGGACCAACTTCGATCTTAGTAGCTCCTTCCATCAAACTTCCATAGATACTTTGGAAAAAGTGTTGTGCTTCCTCATCCATCTTACCAAAAAGCTTTGGATCTGCTTGGTATCTGAACTTGCGAATGAGCTTACCTTCCTTGTGTTTATATTCGAAAAAGCAGAGATTGCTATCAACATAGTTTCTGGTTCTTACCTTCACTCTCACTTGATCACCACGTTCATGAGCATAGTAGAAATCGAGAGCTTTAGTATCCATGTATACATTGTCATAGTTGAACAAACGAATATCCTTGATATTCAATACATAGTAATCCTTTTCCAATTCCTTGATGATGTCGGCAACATCTTTCACATTAACGAGATACTTAGTGTCAATTCTTTCCAAGAAACTCATTGACGCATTTAGTTGTTGAAGTGAGATCGGTGCAAAGACTTTGAGTGTGTCTTGCAATTCTTTTTCTACTGCTCTTTCCATATGTGATTTTTGTTTATGAATAAATGATAACAGTTCATTATACAATGAAGAATATGATTTGTCAAAAAAATATCGTCTGAGACGATATCCTTGAAATAATAATACTTGACATATTGTAGATTGTGTGCGGGGGCTTGAAAAATTATTTCTTTGCAATATTTCAGATAAATGAATGTACAACAGTCAAAATGACTGCAAATATAGCTGCCATCCAAAACCCAGTTGTATTGAAACTCGTCAACAAACTATCTACCAATAATATCATCATTACATTGATCACTCACCACACCAATCACAATGACAGTATATTGAGTGGAAACGTCATGAGCTTTAGTATTACTCACAAGGTGGCATTGAGGACTCAAAGCACGAGAGCAAAAAGAATTGCTCAACCTAGTCAACTCACTACCACTCAAGGCACGATATACGCTGCAATGATTACAGATATACTATAGAGTAATGTTTGTACAATAAATTGTTTCATGGTTGTAACTGTTTACCATATAAATATGTATGCCAATACTATATAAATACTTTCCCACAATACAAGTAGCAGAAGACTATAGTTATTACCTTGCATTTCAATATCTAATACATATACAAGTGAGGCATTTATTTCATAACCAAGTATTATCATGACAGAAGAAATAATCGAAACTCCAGAAGTTGAAACTCCAGAAGTTGAAGGAGGAGAAGAAGGTACTGAAGCTGCTGAATAATTATATTCGAGCATCTTACATATAAAAAAAGACACATTCCTGTGTCTTTTTTTATATATATAATCTATTTTTCCATCATCTTTTTGACCACCTTCACTGCAAAGATACGAGGGAGCCATCAAACTGTAGCACTCATCAACCAGTTCATAAACCCATGGACTGCTACACGCTTGCCGTTCATCATAGATGCAAATCCGTATGTAGCTACTTCCTCACTTGTTGGAAGTGTTCATTTGAACAGACCTGAGTTGCTGGCATTGGCTGCCTTATCAAACCCTGTGCTGGTAGGTCATGGGCAAAGCGCTGTCACTGTTACTCAGGTTCCCGCCAACTCTTCTGCAATAGCCTCAGAGAATGAAAGCACATATGATTTGGTAGCAAAATAAACTGCCATATTCGGTCCAGGCTGAAATGCAGCAGTAGAAGCTACATTCATGATTCTACCGTATTTGCGCTCCACCATATCTGGCAAAAAGAGCTTAGTCATGATAGTCAACGCTCTGATATTGAGATCAATCATTCACAGATCCTTTTGCGATGCCGATGTCAGAAATGGTCCATAATCACCGAATCAAGCATTGTTCACAAGATAGTCTATGCGAATATCCTTGTCCTTACACATTTGATATATATTGTACGGTACAGTGTGATGTACAAGGTCATCTGCAATAAATAAGCAAGTTACCTTATATACCTCCTCGATCTCCTTTGCCAGCGAAACAAGAACCTCTCCAGAACGAGCTATCAAAACTAGATTGATATTGTTTCTTGCAAACTCATAAGCCAATGATTTTCAGATTCATGATGATGCTCATGTAATAAGTGCATATGACATAACTATTGATATAATGAATGTAAATATATTTCAAGTATCTATTAGTTGATTCCAAATACAAATGCGGGAGGCAAATTGAGTAAAACAAATCACTTGGGCTTGATATGCAATCATTTATACACCTGACGCAGATTATGCGGAGTATACGAAAACCCTCTGAAAATTGTACCCTGTGCAGTCCATTTCACAATTGTATCCATCACATTTCAATGCTCATCAGAGAGCGTATAGTGAGGCAGTCATGATATGACCAGTGACGGCCTCAAGATATTGTGTTTCTTGGCAACTTCATCTACCAATGTAGCACTTGTACACTCTAAAATCAAGCTATTGCCGTACTTTTGATGTAGCATATCCAGGTATGATTGTTCAAAATCTATACAAATAATCTTGGTTCCTGGTTTAGCTTTCTCAAGAAGAACCTTCGTGAAAACTCATGTCCCAGGGCCAAGTTCAATGATAGAATCTATATTAGAAAAATCTATTCAAGCAACCATAGCTCTTGCTAATCGCCTAGAGCTTGGTGTCAATGATGCATTTACACTTGGCTGTTTGAAGTGTGTTTTCAAAAAATGTATGCGTGATTGTCGTGACATATCATGATGTGAGAATATATAATAAGAGTATTATATTTTTCCCTGCTTTTTTGCAATAGCTCTTGCAGAATCTGTAAGATATTTTTTTCTCATACGTATACTCTTTGGGGTAATTTCCACAAGTTCATCCTGTCCGATGTATCATAGTGCATCCTCCAATGTAAGGTGAATTATAGGATCTATACGCATCGCCTCATCATTCCCTGAGTTACGTACGTTGGTAAGTTGTTTGTTTACTGTAAGATTCACTACCAAGTCTGCTCCTTTCAAATGCTCTCATACGATCATACCTTCATAAATTGGTGTTGCAGGATCTACGAAAATTGGTCCACGATCTTGCAGTTTGAAAATAGAATACATCATAGTTTGTCATGTATTCCCAGAAATCATAGATCAAACCGTACGCTTCGCTATTTCTCACACATAATCTCCATAATGCGCAAATGACGAATAACACAATCCCTGCCCTCTCGTCAAAAGGATAAACTCAGACCTAAATCACAATAATCCACGAGTAGGAATATCAAATTCGATTGTCGTCAAACCATTGTCTGAAGTCATTCATACCAACATTCCCTTACGATTTGATACTGTTTCTATGATTGCTCATGAAAGATTGTCATCCACACTGATGATAAGCTGTTCAAATGGTTCTTGCTTATTGCCATTTTCATCTACTTTCAAGATCACTTGAGGCGGTCCAACTTGCAACTCTCGCCCTTCTCTACGCATCGTTTCAATCAATACAGAAAGATGTAACTCCCCTCTCCCTGAAACCAAGAAACGTCAATCTTCTCTCTCAACCTTGAGTCATACGTTGGTTTCTAACTCTTTCGTCAAACGTTCATCAAGGTTTCTGGTTGTCATATATTTTCATTCTTTCCCAGCAAACGGAGAGTCATTTACGAGAAATTCCATCTTCAATGTTGGCTCATCTATCGAAATACTAGGCATAGGGTCAAACTCTCCTACTCAAATAGTTTCTCATACAAAAATAGTTGGGATACCTGCAATAGTCACGATATCTCCACACTGTGCTTCTTGTTGCTCTACTCTTTGCAAACCAAGTGTCGTAAATATTTTGGTAATTTTTCATGTTCTTTTGGTCACACCATCATTGCCGATGATTGTCACTTGTTGCCCTGCTTTTGCAGTTCACTCGTATACACGTCATATCCCGAGTCTTCCCAAATAATCATCATACCCTAGGTTTGCAATTTGCATACGGAATGATTTTTCAGGATAATTTGGTGCTTCAGGCACATACTGCATAATTGCTTCAAACAATGGTGTCATATCTACTTGAGGATCATCGAGTTTTTTCGTAGCAAATCAATTCTTCGCACTTGCATAAATCACTGGGAATTCTGCTTGTGCATCTGTGGCACCGAGCTGAATAAATAAGTCAAATAACGCATCAATCACAAATCATGGTCTAGCTGTAGGCTTATCAATCTTATTCAAAACCACAATTGGCTTGAGTCCTAATTCCAAAGACTTCTTGAGTACAAATTTCGTTTGAGGCATAGGTCACTCATATGCATCTACAACAAGAATAACACAGTCCACCATACGCAATACACGCTCTACTTCAGATCAGAAGTCGGCATGCCCTGGAGTATCTATGATGTTAATTGTATTACCATTGTACTTTACTGATGTATTTTTTGCATAGATCGTGATTCATCTTTCACGCTCTTGATCATTATTATCCATCACGAGGTCTTGTCCCTCAAGTTGTTTCATAGTTCCAGACTGCGTCAAAAGTTGGTCAACGAGCGTTGTTTTCCCGTGATCTACATGCGCAATAATTGCGATATTTCTAATAGCCATACGTATTTGCAAGAATAAAGTAAACCCCTCTCAAGGAGGGGTAATATGTTGTTAACAGAACTATAATGATTTGAGATGAAATAGCGAGGGAGAATTGGGAAGGAATTCCCATGAAAGATTATCAACTCCTCCTCTACTTTTCAGTCAATGCAACTTTGATTCACAATGCAACTAGGAGCCCGCCAAGAGTTTTATTGAAAGGACTTTGAAATCTTTCAAACATTCAACGTATCCTTTGTTGTGAAAGGAAAATTGCAACTAGAGAAAACCACAGCATTGTGTTTATAATCATAATTGCTCAAAGAATTCCCATGATAAAACGAGGTGTTTCAGGAGATATAACCATTGTGAACAAGCTCAGAAAGAACAACGTCGCCTTGGGATTGAGGACATTCGTCAAAAATCACATTTTGATAGCAGCTAGATATGAAATATCGTCTTTTTTATTGTTTTCACCAAGATCAATAGTTGAAGATTTTGAAAAAATTGACTTAATACCAATATACATTAAGTATCCAGCTCATAGATATTTGATTACATTGAACACAAGTATTGACTGTGATATAATTAATGCTAATCCAGCTAAACTATAAAAAATATGAACTGCGATACCCAATCAAAATCAAACCGCTGTCCAAATACCAGTTTTGCGAGAATAGGTTAATGCATTTCTACATGCCACAATAAAATCAGGACCAGGGCTGATTAATGCTAAAAGGTGGATTAGTGTAACTGTTCCAATAAGTGCAAGATGTTCCATGATTATACGGTATTATAGATAAGTAAACTCATTATCTCCAATGTAGTATTTCATATATCCAATGCAAGCAAATTTGATAATTGCTTAATTATAATTCGAAATGCACCACCTGATGAATAAGATAGGATTGCTTAAGATTCTAACAATTCTATCAGATGG
>JBDHUW010000012.1:0-31166 GCA_039809345.1 Candidatus Absconditabacterales bacterium
CCCTCTTCCGACCCCACCACCTACTACAGCACCTACAACACCACCTACTACGCCACCAACACCACCACCGACACCAGCACCGACGCCAGCACCAACACCAGCACCGACACCAGCACCAGCACCAGCACCGACGCCAGCACCAGCACCAAAACTCACTAAAACTCCCCTTGAGGATGCAATTAAAGAGTGAGACGATGTGGAGATCGATTGGGAATGGCCTGCGTGAAATAAGCAGACCGCTAAATGAAAAGTCAGCCTGGTAAAAGAGAATTGATTAATTTCGATTGAAGAAACTGATTCTACAGGTAAAGTTACAATCAAATTTATAAATGCAAATTATATTAATGCCCTTAATTGAAACCCCATTTCAATTGAGGTAAAAAAAAAACTAACGAAAAATAATGTACAGCAGAGGAAAGAATTAGTGGATAGAATAAATTGAGTTGATGCTTTTAAACAGAGATTTATAGAGTTAAGAGCTGAGTTAGAACAAGCAGCTACACCAGAATCACTTATAAAGATCCAATGAAAATACGATACTTATAAAGGATCTATGAGAAGAACTAGAAAATCGATAAAGGAGACTATCTCCTCATTGTCTCAAGAGGATAGTGAGCTGTTAGAGTATTATGTGAAAGAGCTTGAAAGAAAGATTTTAGAGATGGATAAAGATAACCAGAATTTTGGCGATCTACTTGCTAATAAAAAAGGAGCAACGAGCAATGCAAAAAATAATTCAGCAACTACTTTAACTCCAGCTGAAACAATTAAAACTAAATGATTGCAATGATTGATTGAATTATCGAGTCCACTTTTAAAACTAGGTAGTTATATAGTTTCAATAACAGATGCCTCATTGTATGACGCTGTAGATGAACTAATTAAAACTCCCGAAAATCAAGATAATGTGAATTACAAAATCAAAAATAATAATATTGTAATAACTTGAATAAAAGATAATAACTGAAAATGGATCGGTAAATCAAAATAATCTTTTATCATTATATAATGCAAAACCATGACAACTATTGATTCAGAACAAGAGGATCAAGTAAAATGATTTTTGATGGATTTGTTGTATGAAGCAGGTTTCACGGAGGAGGAGGATAATATTCCTATGCTTCTCAATGATTTGGAGCCAATTTTTTTGGACAATATCACGTCACAGTTGGCTGTTTCACTCCCTGAAGTACAGCGTGAAAAGGCATGGGATCTTTTGGAAACGGATGATTTCACTTGATTTTTCACGTACTGCCAAGCGAATATAAAAAATTATGAAGATGTTTTCCAAAAAGCATTAGATGTTTTTGCTGATGAGTATTTGAGCAACTTTACAGAATAGTATTCTGAAATTATGTCAATAAATAAACTAAGAATAACAGGCAATCTGCTTGTTATTTTTGTATATTACTGAATGTTGATTATACTATTTGTATGACTGTGGAAAGAACAAAACAGCTAATGAAAGATATAGCAGATCGCTTCAATTGAGTGACATCGAGTACTGTTGATGTAATCTGAGTATCTAATATAATCAATGCTACTCAGCATGATCTTTTTGGCACTTTATGATCATTACAAGTTTGAAGTGAGCATATGACTGAATTTAACCAGGTGCATAGATCAGTGATGACTCTTGTCAATGATTTTTCTCGTCAGTTGGCAACTGCTCAGACTACTCTAATGAATGAATTTCCTACTCCTTGAACACCACCAACACCTCCTGCAACTCTATGAGCAGCAGCGGCAAATGCGCGTGCAGAAATTATCAGATTGAGTGGATTGAGAGGAGGTATTACTAACGCAAATCAGATAAGAATATATACTGATATGATAAGTAGAATCGAGGGGATATTAAAAATTCACAATGAATACCCGGCTATCATAACTGAGCTGAGAAGGATGGTTTCGCCATCTGCTGTACTTGGTGTGCCAGCCACCTGATTTTTCCATGATATTTATCAGGCAGTATGAAATTTTGCTATTGATACTCCATTGCCAGCGCAAAATAATGTAGAGCTATGAGTTCCTGCAACGCTAACTGTACCCAATTTTGTAGATAACATGTATCGTGTTGGAAGGCCTGTACCTGCAACTACTACATTACAATTGGCAGATATCGAATTGCCAGGTGGAGAAAAAGTTACTCTGTCGGGTATCACTATCGCTTGAGGTGCGTTAGAGTTTACTAATGTACAGGTTGTAGCTCCGGCTTGATTTGATGCTTACCCATTGACTGTTGAAATCCCTGTTACAAGTGAATACCTTGTGGTAAATCCGATGGGTGGAGCTGACTTGCCAATTCGTCATACAAAAAGATTACCAGTAACGATAAATAGACCTTTATTGTCATATCTTGATCAAGAAGCACAGTTGCTTTGATTAAGGACGCAAATAGATCTTATAGCTAATTGAATCTGGAATAGTCCTAATGGCTACAATGCAACTCTTCGTGCTGAAGTAGATACGTTATTGACAGCAAATTGAATATGATCAGGAATGTTGACGCCTGAGCGTAGAAAAAATCTAATTGATGCCATTTTGGCAGATCCGACTATTGCATGAATTTATACTCTTGCTGATTTGCAAAACGAATGCATAAGAGAAACAATTCCTTCTCATACATGAAAACCACTGAGTGATTTCTTTGTCAAAGATGATGCAGAAAGACGCCTAAGCCCAGCAGATTTTCTCAAGAAGATAAGAGGGATTTTGTGAACCGAGGGCGAAAATATTGAAAGAAAATTTCTCGTTGATCGTATACGTGAATTGCTAGCAACACCTGCGCATCTATGAACGGTGCTGGCGTTGGCGACTACAGCTATGGATGAGTATCAAAACTCGATACAACAGCTCACTACTGCTGCAGCACAACCATTGTTGCAACACAATTTAGATCATTTTGCAACTAATCGTGGCAATCTTTTTCCTACTGAGACTATCGCAGAGCGTTATAGATGATCTCGATTGACAAGAAATTTCAGGGATGTGAGAGACCGAATGAGGTGAAGAAGCCCAGATCCCATGAGATTGCGCACATTGTTGAATGCAGAGAATCCAAATGATCACAACTACATGGCATTTTTTCAATGAATGAAATCAGATAGTTCAACTGTGAGTAAAAATTGAATAGTTTTGCCAAGATGATGATGAAATATCGATATATCTGTGGGGGTAGAAATGCCATCTTATCAGACCATAGCTCCCAAGATTCAAATTTCAGGAGCAATCAATTTCACATTGGACAATAGATTTATTCATGCATGAAGCTTACAGTGAATTATAGAAGGGATACTTCGTCCTGAAACCGTGATTGAATGAGCAGATGAAGCAGCTTCTTTTGTAATCAAATCACAGGTGATCATGATGCTCTATAAGGTCATGGTACAGCAAGCAAATGCTCGTCTATGAACTCTACAGGACTATGGGAACCCTCGCACTTCTATGACAAATGAGTGAGGAGTATTGCGTGTAGTGCAACATCTCCCTTGATGAGTAAATGATGTATTGTTTGATGAAAATGTATTCACTAATACGTGAGAATGACTCGATATTCTCTCTGCACAATGGCACCGTATTATGTCGATAAACAACGAAGATTACGTTCGCGGGATGACTGAACGTCCTAGACATATGGCGCAAAGTCGATTGAGAAGGCGAAGATATTGAAACCGTTTAGATTTTGCTTTTGATGTTGTTGATGGAGTAGAGTGATTTTATGAAAACGGACAACTGAGACTTAATGTAAATTGAGTAATCATCCCAGAGAATCCAGGGCGACGTTCTCGTGGTATGGATATCGACCGTATATTTGCGAGTCCGCTATTGTATGGGAAGCAACACGATATTATGAAATCATTTTATCAAAATATGGTTACGAAATTATTCTGGCCAGACTGAATAGAGCAACCATTGTCTCGTGTGGCAATGTGACATACAGGATTGACAGCATCAAGACAACAACCATGAGCATTCAAAGCATATGGTGTAGAATACAATGGTCGTTTATATGTGATTAAGCCATCAAATGGTGGGGGAGGTATTATTGCAGGAGAGCTTTCTACGGAGTGAGGTGGCTATAATCTAAACCCAGAGACATGAATAGTTGATCCAACTCCAGATAATGATGCATTCTGATATAATGACGAGCAGTCTAGGATCATCTTCTCAAATCCGACTATCATGAATCATTTTATAGAGCATATGGTAAGACAAATGTAATCTATAAGGAGATCAAAATTCTGAAACAATAAAATTGACAAAGCCCTATATAATATGTATAATATATTTAATTTATATTAGCAACATCTAGATAATGACTTTGAAACATGTAGGAAGTTGACTATGAGATGCTACATTGGTGCCCGTACATATGGTAGGTGCCGCTTGAAATATCGTAGCAAACGTAGTAGAATCATGAAAAAACGCATGATTGGCTTTTGCTAATGTTGCTAATAAAGCAAGACAAATGACGACATCTTTATTTAAGCCGTGGTTCAAGTTAGAATCCTTAAAATCATTTCCAAGCAAAGCATCATTTGTTGATAAACGAAAAACTGTTTTTTGAAACGCTGGGAAGGCAATTGTCAATAGTTGAAAGCGAGTTGCAAACTCTGCAAAATATGCATTGTTGTCAACTCCGCTTACGCTTGCGACATGGGCTGCTATGCCTGTAGTAGGCGTTGCAGGATCAGCGATTACTGCTACTAAATGAATCGCACAAACTGCAGCATGAGCGGTTTTAGATCCACTGAATGCTATTACCAAACCATTTGAGCAGTGAATTCACGACAAATGATTAAAATATTCTACTGTGAGTAAAGTAGATTATACTTCATATGCAGATTATGTCGAAGCAGCTAAACAATACCGTTCTGAATCTAAGCAAAAAAAGATATCTAAACTTGAAGCTAAATTAGCAAAGCTAAAATGAGAAAAAGTTTCAGATAGTGCTCCTGCTCAAGCTCCTGAGAAATCACAAAAAGTATCTCGTGCCGAATCTTCAGAGGAACCAGATAGTGAGGAAGCTGCACCAGAAAAGAAAGAGTATACACCACCTAAAAAGCAGAAACCTGCTCCAATTTGAATCCCACCTATCTGAAAGTGATGAGAAAACAAACCTGAAGAAAAATCAAAACCTGCATCAGACGACGATGACGGGTCGGAAAAAAAATAAGAAGACAGTAAAAAATGATGCTTCACTGTCTGGTAAAGTTGTATCTTACACTCAGTGACAACCTGAATTTCTCCAAACAATTGCTAGTATAAGTGCTTCAAAAAAGCATCTGATTGATTCTATAAAATATGACGTGGTTAAAAAAGTGGATGCAGGAAGAACTCCTCCCAATAATGTAGTACCATGTGGCGCAGTAGTGGTAGATGCTTCATGATGAGTGCTGAAGCCTAAGATGCAGATTGCAATTACTCATCAAGATCATCCAGAAACGATAGTACACGAAACTATTCATGGGTTTTCTCATCCCTATTTGTATGCATGAAAACTTCTAAAAGAGTGAAAGATCTCAATCTCAGATCCCAAACAAGCTGCTTTGGTAAAGGAGCATTATAGTACTGTGACTAATCTTTATAAAAAAGCAAAAGAGAAAGGCTATAAAGTGATAAATGGATCAAGTGTAGAGGATAATGTTATGGAATTTATTGCAAATCTGTCAAATGCAGAATCGGTAAAAGAGTTGAAAAAGTTATGACTCTATGATCCGTTGCTTTGAGCATATAAAAACTTGGTAAATAGCGCAGAATCACTTGAAATACCATATAAGCAAATATAGTATATTAGTTATGTCTGATTTTTCTCCGTTAGTACAAGAGTATTATAAAACACCAATCAACAACTATAGAATGGATGATTCTATGGCCAGTTTTCATGAATGAAATGCTCTCTGTGGAGATGATATTACTGTATATTTTCAGTATGATGACCAAAAGGTAATCACAAAACGGAGTTATGATGGCAATGTGAGTATGGTGACACAAGCTGCTGCAAGCTTTTTTTCTGAAATTATTGTGTGAAAAACCTTTGATGAAATTTTGTCATTAAATGAACAATTGATGATTGATCATGGGTTTGATGTCTCTCACCGCAGGCGTAGAGCTAGAGTGATACCAATCCTAGCTACCCGCAACGCAATTCACTTTCTTTTGGGAGACGGTATAGTCGATGTTTTTGATGATATTTTGGTCTAAATAGCGCTCTAGTAGGCATATCTGACTTGCATTTTTCTCATATAAATCTATAAGAAAGATATCTATTTTATAGCAATAATTTTTCTTTTGATGAAAAAAGAATCACCACAGTATGATCCTAAGCGTGTTGAACAATCAATCCTCGATTATCGAAGAGAACAAAAAACATTTGAGAAGTCTATCACCAGTAAGGATGAAAATAATCCATATAGATTTTATGATGGCCCACCGTTTATCACTTGACTCCCTCATTATGGAAGTCTTTTGAGCTCGGTAGTGAAGGATATCGTTACTAGATATCGAACACAAAAGTGAAAGCGTATTGAAAGGGTTTGGTGATGGGATTGCCACTGAATTTATGTTGAGCAAAAAGTACAAGAAAAGTTGTGATACACATCAAATAAGGATATTGAAGAAAAGGGTATTGAGTGATTCATAAAGGGGTGTTATGATTTTACAAAGGACGTATCTGACCAATGGGATCGGTATGTTGATCATGTATGACGTCGAGTAGATTTCAAAAATGCCTACAAGACTATGGACAACAATTACATGGAATCTGTAATGTGGGTTTTCAAATCTCTCTGGGAAAAAGGCCTTGTCTACAAAGGCAAAAGAGTGTCTCTCTACTCCACCAAGCTCAATACACCAATTTCAAACTATGAAGTAGCATTGGACAATAGTTATGCTGATGTAAGTGATCCTGCGATTACTGTGAAGTTTCCAGTTGTGCAGGGAGCGAGTGATCAGTATCAAACAACAGAGGATTGAGCATTGCAATATGTAAGGTGAGTGATCAAGGATGAACAAGGGAGAATATTGGTTTTACAGGATCTCCATTTCAATGATCGATGCTTGCCATGATGAAGAGTAGAAAAGTGAGAATCGTGTGAGGACGCAATCAAAAGAGAAATACAAGAAGAAGCCTGATTGGTAGTTTCTAGCATAAGTGAAATTTGAAATACCAAAGTAGTTTATGGTGGCAAACTGTGGTATGCAAAATATTTTGACGTAGTAGCTGCAGGAACTTTCCAGCTAGAGAAAACAGAGGAGAATAGGTTTTCATGACACGCATGGGTCGAAAAGATTCCAAGTGAAAATAAACGAGGATTTGATATTAGAATCAATGATCTCATTATCGATGGAGAGGATACTATTTACAATGATTTTCACACTCTCTGTCTTGCTGAAACATTGCGTGCTGATGAATTGTCAAAGACTGAAAAGCATACAATGTCTTTCCTTGCGCGAACTACGACACCTCGAACGATCCCATCTAACCTAGCATTGGTAGTAAATAAGGAGATAAAATATGCTCAGATATATGATAAAGCACAAAATGAGTATTTCATATTGGCGGAATCACTTCTGCATAAATATTATAAATCTAGTGATGATTATATAGTTGTTCGTGTTTCATCGTGATCAGAATTGCTGTGACTTTCATACAAACCACCATTCTCATTCTACACAAACAAATGACCTCAACATCACAAGGTGTATGCAGCAGATTATGTGACTGATAGTGATGGTACTGGAATCGTGCATACTGCGCCTGAATTCGGAGAAGAGGATTTCCAGACAGGCCTTAGACAAAATCTTTTTCAGACAGAGGCATTGGATCTTGAATGAAAGTTTACTGAGGAAGTGCCTGCATATCAAGGCATGTACTATCGTGATGCAAATGATGTAATATCAAAAGATCTCAAAGAAATGTGAGCATTGATCAAAAAAGAATCGATTACTCACTCGGTAGCAATGTGTCCACGTACGTGAGTACCATTGATCTACAAGGCTCAAGATGCATGGTTTATCAATATCCAAGCTATCAAACAAAAACTCTTTGAAAATAATGAAAAAATCCATTGGGTTCCTGATCATCTTAAGCATGGTAGATTTTTGAAGTCTATGGAAAGTGCTCCAGATCGATGTATTTCAAGAACTCGTTTTTGGGCTACTCCGATGCCAGTTTGGAAGTCAGAAGATGGAGATATGAAGGTGTTGTGATCACTAGCTGAGATATTTGATCTTGATCAAACAGGAAGTAAATTATTGGAAAAGAGAATACATGAGGATTCGGGCCTTGCGCACTATCGAGATACTCTCAACGATAAAGAATTCGACCTTCATCGTCCATATATCGATTCTATACGAGGAGAGATAGATGGCAAAAAATATACTCGCATCCCCGAAGTCCTTGATCCATGGTTGGAATCTGGTTCTATGCCATATGCACAAGTGCATTACCCATTTGAAAACAAAGAAAAATTTGAAGCCTCATTCCCTGCGGATTATGTAGCAGAGTATGTATGACAGGTGAGAGCATGGTTTTTCTTCATGCACGCGATCTCTACGATGCTGACTATGCCAGAGAAATTTGATGGTCAAGTATTGGTTACTGATAAGCCAGTATTGCCATTGCCTGAGAGTAAGTGGAATTCTCCTGCATTTACAAACGTGGTTTGTACATGAGTACTTGCTTGAAATGATGGACGTAAGATGTCAAAATCTCTAGGCAACTACCCAGATCCTAAAGACACACTAGAAAATATGTGATGAGACACTGTGAGAATGTATTTGGCTGCAAGCCCAATCGTGGTATGAGGCGATATGAATTTCATGGATGATGGTTTGAAAGAAACATACAAGAAATGTATACTGCCGCTTTGGAATAGCTACTATTTTTATAGCACATATGCGGGGATAGACAAGTTTGTACCTTCGATTTGAGGACTGCGTGATATTGATTTGAATTCACTTGCGCATCCACTCGATCGTTGGATGGTGATGAAAACAATGCAACTTGTAAATGAGGTAGATGGTTCTATGCAAGCATATAATATGCAAACTTGAGCGATTGCTATAATTGATTTCATGGATGATCTGACAAACCGATATATCCGTAGATCAAGACGCAGATTCCGGGAGCACGGAGAGGGAGACAATATGTGACAAGATAAGCGTGATGCGTATACTGTACTCTATGGAGTATTGACTGAGATATGCTTGATTACTGCTCCTTATATGCCATTTATCACAGAATATATTTATAGAGAACTCACAGAGAAGGAGTCGGTGCATTTGGAAGAGATAGAAATATATGACTTAGATACAATTGACAAGGACTTACTCCGCGATATGTGACTTACACAAAAGATAGTATCATTGTGACTGTCTTTGAGATGACAGAAGAAGCTGAGAGTCAAGCAGCCTTTGCCTGCAGTATTGGTGTCTACTACGTTACCAGAGCTATACCAAGATATGATTGTAGAAGAACTCAATGTAAAACAGCTCCGTATAGATGAATCTCTTGCCACCAAAGTGCAAGCAGTATGTAAGCCAAATGCAAGATTGCTTTGAAAGAAATTCGGGAAGGATATGCAAACCGTGATTGGCGAGGCCAAGGCAGGTAATTTTGTGTTGGCTTGAAATGGTACTGTGCTAGTGGCAAACACGTATGAATTATCATCTGATGAATATGTGATAGAATACGAAAAATGAGATATGCCTTTCGATGTTGCAATCGATGGATCTTTGATAGTGGCATTGGATGACACACTGACTGATGAACTGCGCCTGGAATGAGATGCAAGAGACTTGATTAGATATATCCAAGAAGCTCGTAAAACAGCAGATTATAATCTAGACGATAGAATACAATTGGCAATCGCACTGCCACAAGACGTAGAACAGATCAAAGACATGCCATACAAAAGCGATATTCAAACACTCATCCAAAAATTTGGAGAATTGATCGCTAGTGAAACATTGGCTACTTTGTGCGAAAGTCTTGAGAGCCCTGACCAGCAAGAAAATGTGGAACTGGAGATGGTTGGGAAAGTATGGTTTGGAATAAAGAAGTAGGTCTTTACAATACCAACATCTGCAATACCAACATCCCCACTATGCTCAAAGTTGCGATGACTCCTACCCGTGTGCTATCTGTCCCATCATAACTTTCTTTCGTGATACTACCGAAGCACATCCAAATCATGCATCATGCCGCGAATCCAAGTCATCGTGGGACAAGTGGGGCAAACGTTTCCACAAAATAGAAGGCTGGCACAGCTAGAAGTGGTTGAGGGAGAGAAGTAGCTATACTCCGAAGTCATGCTTTCCATCGAGGAGTTCCTTTGGGCACGAGTTGGAGACTAATTGCTAGTCATTCAGGGATGTTTTGCAGAGCCATTACGACGATGATAAATAGTCATAGTGTCTCTGATGCTCATTGGGCTACTCACATTGCTATTCACTCTGCTCATGAGTGCATCGTCATGATGATGATTAGTAAGAAAGCATTTTTTCGGTTTATCATTTTGTGCCCATTAACTTTGATATTTTCGTGTTTATCGGCTCGGTGATGGGTGATAAGGATGAAAATCAGTCAAACAAGAATTCAACCGATGACAGCTCAAGCATGCAATCAATCTCATTTTTGATAAGCTATTCATTGATAAATTAGGTCAAAACTAGCAGCTATCATCATAGAACCGGCTATTGCATTTGCATATCAGAGTCGTTTTTTATTGATGGTTTTCTTCCATATAAATGGTATCGCTCCCAATCAGCATGCTAAAGCTGTTCCTAGGGATGCTAAAAAAATGTACAAAATTGGAGTCATAGCTTTTCATGATATAAATGACGTAGTGGTATTAATATCGATGAGTAGTGCAACTGATTTTTAAAAACCTGCAATATACAATTGCAGGTTTCTTGTTAATTGTTGTACGAAGGGAAACTGTTTAGAATATCCTCAACCTTTGTGGGTTGTATTAGATCCTGGATAGTAGCTGGGTGTCGTGGGGTTCCTAACCGTTTATACTGTTGCCTTACTGTCGTGACAATTTCTGCAAGCACAGTGTGTATTGCATTAAAGTAATGCTCACCCAATTCTCCTCTTATTTGTTCTGTTTGTTCGTTTTGGTTGATGGCCTCTACAAGAGTACATGCTTCTCGATAAAATCCATCTCTATCGATTATCATGGATTCATATATACTTTCCATCACATTTTCCATCCATCGAAACATAAACTCTTTTTGATCACCTAGATAGGCTATAATTTTCCCAAGTGTAGGCCTATGCTGAGTGGCACTATGTCTCAGAGGTAGTACTGGTGTGTCATATACGTCTTGTAGTATATTGATTTCTGAAATGAGGAATCTAAGCTTATTGCTTCTCATATCAAATTTACAATATGTGTACATAGAATATACAACATCTGGATCTTCCCTTAAGTCACAAACTGGCTTATATGGAATCTCCATGTTCTGGAAGTAGTGAGATACTATATTGTCAATTACTATCCCCCCTTCTAATATATCATCATCACTTATATTATATTTCTTGATGAGATCAGCGACAAGCGATTCATCAAATCCAGTGATTTTGTTGTATTGTAATGGGTGTAAATTCTTATATTTCTTATCGGTAAACAAAGAAATAAGATAATTGACTAATAGAATTTTGTTTTCTACTCTCTCTCGTTTGAATACTACCCCCAAACGACTAGTAGATGGCAAATTTAGGATGTATGAACCGTCGTGCTTCCAGCCACCCTTTGAAATCTCCCCATATATTTTGTTTGTAGGAGCTGCTTCAATGAAGTAGAGTGGATTTAGGAGATAATACACTCTAAATCTTCGTTCTTTTTCATAGAACAACCTTGCAATGTTGATAAATATATTTTTCATAGAAATTAATTTTAGAAATTTATCATACACAATACCTTGCCGATGTCAATACCTGTGTTGGTAAAATCAATAGAAATATCCTCTAGATTTGAGTATTTATAACCAATCTATATACTAAATAGGTATCTTTATACATAAACAAAAACAAAAAATATGGAAGCAACTGAAGCATTCTCGATTTGGAATTTCCTAGCATGACTAGCAATGTTTATTTTCTGAATGGACGTACTTGAATCTTCTATTCACACATTGTGATATGCACAATTGAAGAAGTTCTTGGCAAAGACAGTCAATACTCGTTTGAAAGCAATTTTTGCAGGAACGGTTTTAGCATGAATTTTGCAGTCTGGTACAATTGTATCATTGATGGTATTGTCATTCGCAGGAGCGGGTATCTTGAGTCTTGCAGGTGCTATCGGAGTGATTATTGGTGCTAATGTATGAGGTACATTTTTGGCAGTGATCATTGCGAAACTATGATTTTGATATAGTATTTCGTCATTTGCACTGCCACTTATTGCTTCATGAGGGATATTGCAATTTTTCAAAAACAAGAAAATTAAGCTTATAGGACAGCTTATTTTGTCATTTGGATTATTGTTGTTTGGTATTGCGTTCTTGAAAGATAGTGTTTCTGTACTAGCAGCATCAATTGATGTAGCAAAATATGTTGATATGCCATGGTATGTGTTTCACATAGCAGGAATATTTCTTGCGTTACTCCTACATTCGAGTGGAACAGCAACTATTATTGCCATGACAGCATTGACAGCTGGCATCATGAGTTTTGATCAAACAGTAGTGGCCATGCTTGGTGCTAGTATTGGTAGCTCATTAGTGTCTGTGTATGTGAGCCTTGGTTGATCTGCTGTCAAAAGAAACGTTGCTCTTACTCATTTTGGATTCAATTTTCTCGGTGCCGTAATTTTCCTAGCTTTTGTGCCTTGGACAGAGGAATTTATGCAGCTATTTATGACTACAACATGAGAAAATGGTCCAGCTGCCATAGCTTGGTACCAAGTTATTTATAATGTCATCATGGGTATTTTATTGTATCCATTTATCGGAGCTATTGCTCGTATGTTTGAGCGCTATTCAAATGCTGATAAGACTGATTACCAATTAGTAAGCATCAAACCCAATGTAAAAGATTATGATACTCTGATCATACAAGATTTGACAACTTTGATTAAAAAAATATTTAAATTCAATGTACATAATTTAGATATTGATCAAAAAATATTACTAAATCCTGAATATACTATTTCAGAAAAATATTATGCTAGATACCACCTTACACAAGAGCATCTCGATGAAGATTATGAAATATTGAAAAATATAGAGGAGGGAGTGGTGAAGTGATTGCTTGCTCGTATTCATATCTGAAATACAAAAGCTGATAAAGAGTATTTGAAATATTATGAGCTTATTGATGTGATGATATATAGCGCCAAAAATCTCCACGATACGAGAGATAATTATATGACTCTACTGGAATCAGAATCTCTGATGGTGAAAGAACGTCTCCAACATTTGAAAGAACAGATGGTTGATCTCTATATTATTTTAGCTGATATGATTGCTACTCGCAAAGACAATAAGTCACTCCCTGCTATGCTTGCGATTATAGACAAGAATGCTATTGAAATTGCTGATCTATTGGCACAGCATCTACACCGTCAAAATTTGCCATGAGGTGAACTTAGTGCACTGCTTCATTTAATATCGGCACTCCAAAGATCTCATCATGCTATTGCACAATCGGTGAAAGAATTATATACGTAAGAAATTATTTTATTTAATATGTGTATTATGTTCAAGATTTGACATAGATGAGCAGCGTGATATGAACCAGAAAATACGTTACTTTCATTTAAGAAAGCAATTTCTCTATGAGTTGATGCTGTAGAATTAGATGTATTTATTACAAAAGACCAAAAAGTTGTTGTTATTCATGATGAAACTGTGGATAGAACTACAAATGGGGATGGCTATGTCTCAGATTATTTGTATAATGATTTAAGTGAATTGGACGCTGGCAAATGAGAGCATATACCACTTTTAGAAGAAGTATTAGACTTGGTTAATAAAAGATGTATTATAAATATTGAATTAAAATGAGTCGATACAGCTCTATATACTGCTGATATTATTAGATGATATATCGCTAAGTGATGGTCTCATGATTTATTTATTATAAGTAGTTCGAACGAATTTTTATTACAGGAAATGAAAATATTATTACCTCAAATTCCAGTAGGGTTAATTTATTCTTGAATTCCCATAAAATATGCAGATATTTGATTTAATACTAAATCCAATATATTATGCTTAGATAGAGAATTTATTAACCAAGCTTTTATAGATGACGCCCATAGTAAAAATATACGCGTATTTGTTTGGACTGTAGATGATATAAAAGAAGCGAATAAATTACAAAAAATGTGAATTGATTGAATATTTTCAAACTTCCCAGATTTAATATAAATTTTATTCTTCTATAAAACCACTAATATATCAAAAAATTACATCTTGTTGGTTGTCTATTTCTGTCAACTCTGATTTCGAGAAATCTCATAGTACCCAGTCAACAACCTCATCTCTTGTAGATGGTCTATCGACTCAGACTCTAATCTTAGTAAATGTATTATTATTTTCTAAGTGCTGTAAAATACTTTTTATTCAATTGTGGCCTGCAGATGATCATCCTATTTTTTTTTGAATTTTCCCAGTAGGTAGATCAATTTCATCATAGAGCACAATAATATTCTCTGGTAATATTTTATAATAGTCCGCTACTTTTTTTACTGATTCACCTGATTTATTCATATAAGTTTGTGGCTTGCAAAATATTACATCACCATCTTTTATTATTTCTGCGTGAAATGATTTTTCTGATTTCCACGGTCATATATTATTTTTTTCACAAAATTGATCTATTAAAATAAATCAAATATTATGTCTATTGTTACTATATTCTTTTCACGGATTCCCTAGTCAAACAATTAATTTCATAATTATTTATTTTTTATAAAATAACGCATTCGTATATTTTTTATTTTTTCTAGTCAAAGTGTAGATAACAAAAATCACAAAGAGGGTATCACAGCTTGTATATATCGATCTTGAACTCATATATAAAGCATATATAAGCCAACCAATATATATGTAATTAATAACACCATAATTTTCCTGATGGGCGAAGTTTCCCATTTTTTGTCCAACGTCACTTTAGAGTTCCTTTTTTCTATATTTTCTATGCGTTGTGTAAGATCTTTTATTTCATTATTCATAATTATTTATTTATTCCTAAAATATTATTTATTTTTTTCATCATATATTCTCATATTGATATTCAGCTATATATAATTGCTTGTGGGAAAAAGCTTGTTTCATTAAATCCGGGTATTGTATTAATTTCCAAAAAATAGAGAGAGTCAGTTTCAGGGGTATATATGAAATCAATTCTTGCTAGGCATTGTATTTTACATGCTTGATATATTCATAGAGCGATATTTTCTATTTTTGCTTGCAAGGAACTGTCTAGTTCAGCAGGTGTGACTTCAGTTGTATTTTTCAATGAGTATTTTGCTTCATAGTCGAAAAAATCTTGCCCTGTGATGATTTCGCTAACTACCAACACGCGTGGAGATTCATCCCAATCACCATCGATTGATACTGTAAACTCTCTTCCTTGGACATATTCTTGTATCAATGCCTGGTCATAGCTAAGTATACTTTGCAGTAACTTTACACCTTCTTCAGTGGTTGTACAAATACCAGCATCGACAGATGAGCCACCATGCAGAGGTTTGATAAATACTTTTTTATAATCATTGATTATTGTCTCTATCATATCAATATCTTTTGCTTCATGGATGAGTCGAGATTGTGGGGCAGTGAATCAAGCCGCTGTCACATGTTTGATACATCCCATTTTGTCTAGGCATAATTTGTGTGTTTCTGAGGTTGTGAAAAAATATGGAACATTGTTTGCTTCACATAAAACTGTCACTTCACCATCTTCTCATCCTATTCAATGAATCTCAGGGATCACCAGGTCAAATGTACTAAGCGAAGCTAAAAATTCATCTTTTTGTGCTGGCCAATCAAATTGAGAAATATCACAGTATGAATTTATATTTTTTTTGATAGTTTCAGTACTTTTTAGCGATATTTCTCTCTCTTTTCACTCTCATCATGTTACGATTGCTATATGCATTTCTTATAATTAAAACTAAAGCAATGTTTTTTGTCATACAATTTCACTCTTTTCATTGAATGTAAACTCATATTCAAATTTTTCTCAGCGCAAGAATCTTGGTAACCAAATCTTGTCATCATCTCGCATATCTTCATACGGTATTTTATCAATATCCCACCATTGAGGTCTCATTTCTTCTGTCTCGGTTGGTTCTCACTCATATTTTGTTCAAACAAAAACATGTACTGACTGATTCCAATCAGGCTTATGTGGCCAATAAAAGTGTAGTATTCACTGTTTTGCAAGCCCTTCTGGTACAATTTCCACTCATGTTTCTTCCTGAAATTCTCTCATTGCAGTTTGTTCAATTGAGTCTCAATCAAGTTGCTTCCCCCCAGCACCATTCCATTTCCCCTCACCGAATGAGCGCTTTTTTAGGCATAGGAGAATTTGTCATTGGGGATTAAATATGAAGCATAGAGTGGTTTGAAGCATTATACTTTATATAAAGTAATAAAGCAGCTATATTATTGTCCAGAGAATATCCTTATTCCATCACGAAAAATTCCAACTGGTCTCATTCCATCACTTTTTTGCTTACTCTTACTTTCATACCACACTCGTATCAAACCGCTACTTTAGAAACATTTTCTTGATCACGTTTGAGAGAGGTAATACGTCCTTGTCCTATGATTTCATCTTCTCCTGATTCTCATTTTCTCCATATTCTAAATTCAGCACCATTTCTTGTTTCTCACTCGATTACTTTTCATCCAATAATCATCTCTTTTTCTTTCTTGAAGAAGATACCAAGCACTGTTAATCTTCAGATTCATACTTCTTTTGCTTCAATCTTGATCATTCATTTGAGTACTCAGTCGATATAGTCGGTCATTTCATAGATAATATCATATGTTTTGATACTTAATCTCATTTGATCTGCTTTTTTGATGATCGAGGCAGGGATAGGAACGTTGAATCAAAAAATCATCGCGTTTGCTGCATGAGCCAGAGAGATATCGCTTTCTCAGAATGTTCCTACATCACTATGTATTACTTTGATTGTAATATTTTCAGGTGTTGGCATGCTCTGAAGTGCATATTTTGCAGCTTCTAGACTACCGAAACTATCTGCCTTGAGAATTACATTCAATGTGGTTTGTTCTCAACTTGCCATTTGTGTGATAATATTTTGCAATCATCATGCATCTTTTTGTATTTTTTCTTTTTCCTTTACAAGTGCTATTTTTTCCTGCGCTTGACGTTCTGTGTCTACAACTTCAGCTACACGACCTGGTTCTGGAACGTCTTGCATACCTAGTATCATTACTGGATCTCACCCATGCACAATTTTTACCTCATCTCCTTTTCGATCAAGCATTTTTCTTACTTTACCGTATGTGTTGTGAATCATGAGTATATCTCATACTTCTAGCGTCCCTGTCATTACCAATAGGGTAGTCAACACTCATTGTTTTGGATCCTTTGTAACTTCCAATACCACACATACTCAGTTCCTATCAGGATTGTATTTGAGCTCTAGCATTTCTGCCTGGAGGAGTATTTGTTCTAATAGGTCATTTACTCATTGTCATGTCATAGCAGACACCGGAATTACAGGGACGTTTCATCCTCGATCTTCAGGCACTAGTCAGTGTTCGGCCATTTGTGATTTGATATGCTCGATATTGTTGCTTCATTTATCAATTTTGGTTACAGCCACCATGATAGGTACTCATGCCGCTTTAGCATGATTGATAGCCTCTACTGTTTGCTGTTTGATACCATCATCTACTGCTATTACGATGATTACAATATTTGTGATTTTGGCTCCACGTGCACGAAGAGAAGTAAACAATTCGTGCCCTGGAGTATCAATAAATGTGATTTTCTCACCATTAAACTCTATTTGAGATGCTCATATTGACTGCGTAATTCAACCTGCTTCTCAAGATACTACATTTGTTTTTCTCAGATAATCTAGGAGTTTTGTTTTACCATGGTCCACGTGCCCCATGATAGTCACCACTGGAGGTCTCTTGATTTTATTTTCAGCTTCTTTGTCTATATCCAAGATAGCTCCTAAGTTTCAGCTCATCATATCTTCGATTGACATACTTCAAGCTTCTCTTTTCACCTTTACCCCAAATTCTTCTCAGATAAGTGCGGCTGTATCGAAATCAATGGTAGAGTTGATATTTACCATGATCTTGTTTGCCATGAATTTTTTCATCAATTCTGGGAAAGTCACTCACATCTTTTCAGAGAACTCTTTCACACTGATTGAATCACCGAGTATGATTTCTTGCTTTTTGATAAGCGTCCCAGAAGTAGCAGCCTCTTTTTTGATAACCGGAGTAGTTGGCGTAGCTGGTTTAGCTTGATTGGGTTTAGCTTTTTGTTGTACAGGTGGTTGTTTGTATGTTCATTTTGAAAATGAAGGAGTGTTGTTGGTGAAAGTGTGAAAAGTCTTCCCACGTGTTTCAGAGTCTGTCTTTGGTCTATCAAACTGCTTTTGAGGAACAGCAGCAGGTCTAGTAGCTTCTTCACGGCGCTTGTGTTGCACTGGTCTTGCTGGACGGGCAGGTGCTGATTCTATCACTCTGGCATTACCGAAAGTACTTTTGGCTACAGGTTCTTCCACTACAGCTGGTGCTGGCTTCACAAATATATCATCTATGTCGTTTGTATCTTCATCAATTTCAGTGTCCTTTGGTCAAAATCACAAACCAGAAAGAAAGTCATCTCAAAATCCTACCTCTTCGGCTTTGAAAACTTTGGCAGTTTCGCTTTTCTTTGGCTTCCCAATATGAGCAGCTTCAAAGGTTGGCTCAATCTGAGCCCACTCTTCATCCTTAATATTGGCTGTTCTTGCACCAAGTGCTTTACCGATTACTAGCTTGTATGATTTTGCTAATGTTTCTCTTGTAATAGAGTATTTTTCTAGAATGTCATTGATTTTTGGCATATATTTCTGCAAATACTAAAAAATCTGTTCGTGAAAATGTTATATGATTATAGCCCTCAATTACAATAGAAAAGTTTTATGCAACCAGTCATTTTTTCTGTAAATAAGAAATATATCACTTGGGTCTGATAGTTCGAGTAGAGATGCGGGGTACTTTCCCTGATACTATTGATAGTCATTTGTGAAGATCTGTCAGGCAATTATAAAACCACAAGTGATACCCTAATCTGTGTTGGACTATGAAATTTGTTCTGCGTGAAAAATAGATGAATAGCTCTTGTACTTTTTCTGCAGAAAGGAGTAGATCAAACGATTTTAATGGATCATGCCAGGTGTTTTTCCTTAGTGATAGTACATCGCTTGGAGTACCTCGAATATAGATGATAGAATATCCCCCTGGTGTCAAACCAGTCCAAAGCGAATACTCTTTCCCAGACGTGCTTCTGGCTTCTATGGAAAAGACAATCTCTTTTTCTTCTCAATTCTCTACATATACAAATCCAATCATATAATGTGCAGCTATGTTTTTCAATCTTGCAAATCAGAAAGTAGATTGATATATTTTTGCTTTTGTGATGGTCCTAATATCAATAGTTGTTTCAATATATTTTTGCTTTGCATCATTGTCTCCAAGTCGGTGAAAGTCTCTAGTATTGTGAATTATATACAGAGTATTGTGATGTGAAAAATTTGGCAATGTTTGTTGTCAAATATGTCGATTATGCATTAGGTATCAGGCTATAAAGTACAAAAGTAATATTGATTCATGCTATGTAAGCAAGACATAATCGTGCTCTGTCTTTTTTTGATTTGCGCATTGAAAAAGCTCTCAGGTTTTCTATAATGATTCACAATGATGCCAATATGAAATCTACGTTATCTAGATATGCACATAAATCTTTTGAGTTCAATACTTTGAAAATCGATTTTCTTGGTTTGATGATCAGTCCGTGATGTGCTATTCAATATAACTACTAATCCTACAGACATTGATATCACTTGTGCGATGGTGCCCGAGGAAGTTTTTTCTATGCTTCAAAAGTATGCTTCCAACAAGACCATCAATGGTCTTTTTCGTACCGAAAAGTTTGGTACTGCAACCATCTTGCTGGAGCATGGGTTTGGTGAAATGCATGAGTACAAATATGAGATTACTCCATTTCGTCAAGAATCTTGATATACTGATCGTAGGCATCCTACGATGGTCTCTTGGTCAAATTCACTTGTATCTGATGCGCAACGTAGAGATTTTACTGTAAATGCATTGTACTATACCTCTTTCTCTATCTCTCCTGCAGATTGGATGGTGTCAGATGGTATTGATGATGCGAATTTAAATATCAAGACGCTTGATAGGGAGTGACGATACTTTGAACAATCATCCAATCTTTTAATTATCAAAAATTGTGAGATAATAGAATCTCTCTTGTTGGAGTGAGACATATCATTTGAAAGATG
This sequence comes from Candidatus Absconditabacterales bacterium, assembly GCA_039809345.1. Taxonomy (GTDB): domain Bacteria; phylum Patescibacteriota; class Gracilibacteria; order Absconditabacterales; family Absconditicoccaceae; genus JBDHUW01. Next base: position 20,526 of record JBDHUW010000012.1, read on the forward strand.
TGAAGCTTTTTTGCAAAACACATGAATAGAGTGTGATATTAGTAGATGATTGCGTGTTTTGTTTGATCCTACATGATGAATACTTGATATTGAGTCTAAAAAACTGCGCACAGTGTGAGATGCAGACAAAAGATTCAATGAGGATGCACTCCGTATTTTGCGTGCTTTGCGTTTTGTGAATATTTGGAACCAGCGTTGATTGCCTTTTGATTTTCACAAAGACACCCGAACAAGTATCAAAAAACAGTATCATCTTGTACAGTATTTGGCGAAGGAACGTATTCGTGAGGAAATAGTGAAAGTTTTTTCTGCTAATAATCCTTTTGGCTATGTCGCTTTGCTTGATGAAGCAAACATCTTACAATATATTTTTCCTGCATTGCATCGCTGTAAGTACAACGAACAACCTATTAGATATCATCCATTCGATACTTATTCTCATATTCTGCTTACCTTATGGAATCTCCAAAAAATAAACACTAATTATTTAGTGAAGCTGTGAATGCTGTATCATGATGTAGGAAAACCAGATCAATACCACTATTATGCACAGTGTAGGACAAGAGAAGAAATAGAGGCATTGCATGGTTCTTGGTATAATCATATTGTGTGTGGGGCGGAGTTTACTGAAAGGGATTTTTCTGCTTTGGCATTTTCACAGAAAGAAATAGAGGAGATATCCTGGTATGTATCTATGCATATGAGACCGTGACAGATACTGGAGGCTCGTGATGATAATCAGCGCAAGAAAGTGCGCTTGCTGTATAGTGAATTTGGATTCGAACGTGTTAAGAACTTATTTGACATTTGTAGAGCTGATAGATTATGACAGTTCAATCCTATTCAATCTAGCGAAGTAGATGTCGTAGATAGTTTATATGAACATTTGTACTATTTGCGTGACAGTGAGGGACAGTTTACTCCAAGTGATATGGCTATCAATGGGGATGATATCATGAAAGAGTTTGACTTAGCGCCTGGAAAGATTATCTGAGATTTATTGAAAAAAGCCTTTGAGTGGGTAGTTCATGAAAAGGACAATAGAAATGTAAAAAAAACTATTTTATCGTACCTAAAAGGAATCTTAGCTCATGGTGGGTAAAAAACAAAAAATAGAAACATCTCCAAAGAGATGACCATGACGTCCCAGAAAAATTCAAGAGGTAACGTCTAAGGTAAAGAGGAAACAAAAATCAGATTCACCTCAAAAAATGACATCTACACCTGTTAAAAAGACAGTATTTTCTGTTAATGGGAAAGAAAATAGTGAGATTCATGCAGCAGAACTGTTGCAAAAAGTCAAAAAAGTTTTGATTACACCCAGTTTTAAATCATTTCCGTATTGGACTAGTTGAGTAGTACTTTTTAGTGTACTACTTCTGTTTTTTAAGGGAATCGTGCTAAACGTCTATTGATTTGTAGATGTAGGTGATGCTTGGGAAGTGCTAAAACGGTATATATGACGACTAGGCAATGACATACTATACTGTTTGGTTGTGCGATTGATTGCACATTTAGCTATGCGCATCAGTAATACAACAGTCAAATCATTGCTTGTTGTAATTATGTCTGCATTGCTCTATGTGTATGGTGTAGACATATTTGCGTTGGTGAACTTTCATAGTAGATTTATGTTTACTGGAGTTGGTTTTTTTTCACAAGAAAATGCATGACCATATATGGCTTCCTGATTTTTTGCGTCTCTTCTGTGGATGTGATGACTATACATTAGTGTATGTATCATGTATTTGCTCGCCAAATATTGAAACTATAAGATAGGTTTTAGAGCACTTCGTTATTCGTTGTTGTTGTCGGCTAGTCTATTGGTAGTAAGTTTTTTGATCCCGCCTACTTCTTCATATCAGCAAAACTTATTCCAAATCCAATACTCATGATGAGGGTGGAAAAAGGAAGGTACTGATAGACCGTATGAAGCATATTTTGATACATTCAAATGAAAGGCAGAAAGACCAAATATCATAGTGGTTTTTGCAGAGTCATTTTCGAGTATAGATTCTCTGTATGCATGAGGAAGTCAAAATGTTCTGTCGTGATTTGATATCATAGCTCGTGATGGTATGTTCTACAATAATTTTATTGCAAACGGGTGTACATCCGACAGTTCGCATATCGCTTTGCTCCAATGAGTAGAGCCATGGGAAAGTGTGAACAATTCTCAAGAGTATACACGTTATAAAAGTTATTCATTGTGACTGCCCGCATTCTTGAGTAGACAATGATACAAGACTACTTTTCTTTCAACTACTTCCTTGTGATTTTTGGGACAAAAAGATTTTCTCTCTTCATTGCAGTTTGATACCATCATTTGAAATGAAGCATTTGCGAATCGAAAAAAATATGTGTTCCGTGCTGCTCCAGATGAAGCGATTTATCAGGAAGCACAGAAAATTGTGCTAGCTCAAAAGGATAAACCGCTTTTTCTTGTACTACAAACGATCTCATCACATAAACCTTATGATACGCCAAAGGGGAATACTGAGTTGGCTGCTATGACATACTCAGATCAGGAGCTATTGAAGTTTTATCGTCAGTTGCAGTCTATAAATTATTTTGATAACGGAATATTGATAGTTGCTTGAGATCATCGCAAGATGCAAGCCATGTGATACAACGAGATTGCTCGCCGATGAAAAGCCGCTTATGGGAAAGCAGTATTTGCAGTAGTGTGAAAATGAATACAGCCGTGAAAAATAGTAAAAACACCAGTACAGCACCGAGATGTCTTCTCATCTTTGAAGCGTATGACAGCATCATGAGAGGTTACTCTCAATACGTATTACAATGATATATTTGGTTGATATCAGGGGAGAGACGCTGCGATCCGCTACTGTCAATTTGTAGACAGACAGTATGTGGCTACTCGTGAAGATGGTACGTCATGGGTTATTTCTCCCACGCAAAAAAACAAGTATGCATCTTATATTCGTTCATATTATGAGTTTCAGCAGTGAAAAAAATATGGTGCAGATCCAATAACCTCTTCTGGGGCTTCTGATGTGCATGTCACATTTCCTGGAATAGTTCGTATTGCTCATCAGGGCGTCTTTGACGAAGCACCACCAAATTCACTCGATGCGTTCAAGGCAGCCAAGCAGCTGAATATAGAATGAGTGGAAATGGACGTGTCCTTCACGCGTGATGGATATCCAATTGTGATCCATGGCCCAGAAATATGACGTACGAAATGTTCTCGTTCTGTTGGGAAGAAATATGTAAGTGATTTTAATCTACAAGAGATGAAAGACAATTGTATGTTGTACAATGGTCAGGTGATACTGACATTGCAAGAAATGTTGGAGAAAACTCAGTGAATGTTTGAGTGGTACTTCATAGATGTAAAGATTCATTATCCATGACAAAAGCAGTATGTCTCGTCTATGATAAAGAGTATTCAAGCATTGTGATTCAATGAAAAGATTATGTTCTCAAGTACCGATGCAGAAGTGAATTATCAGTTGTGAGCATCTCGTGGAATCATTGCATGATGGGAGATATTCAGTCAGTATGATATTGAGCAAGTATTGGCAGCAAATCATGATTTTGTCCTATTGCCATGAGATATTATAACGCCTGAATTGATAAAAAAGATACTCGATTGAGACAAGATTCCTGTTGCATATACAATCAATGAGTGAGCGCAACTACGCCAACTGTATGATTGGTGAGTGAAATATTTTATCACAGATAAACCTGTTGAAGTTGTCCAATAGAAAACTATATATGAAGAGACCTCATTTATATTGTAAATTAATTAGGATGTCAGCAAAAGTGGATGTAGTACTTTTACAAGCGGTAAAGTCTTTGTGACAGAAAAATGATGTGGTTGCCGTATCAGTTGCATATGCAAAAAATGTATTATTTGCAAAATGACTGGCAAAGCCTGCTGATGCAAGTGTAAAAAATGATCTCGCACAAAAGCAATTACAACAAAAAAAACATATTCAGCTCCTTGGAGAAATTTGGTCTTCTCTACAGTTGTATGTACAAGCATCTGAGAGTTTGGTGATTAAGAAAAAAGTGACTCCATCTGGGAGTTTGTACGAAAAAGTACATGAAAGTGATGTCAAAAAAGCTGTGTATGAGCAGTGGAAAATACAGATCCCAACAGAGTTTGTAATCAAAAAATCAGTTCGAGATCAGACAGGGGTGCACACACTTCCTATTGAGCGAGCAGGAAAGAAGTTGATTATCACTTTTAGTATTAAAGAATCGTTGTATTAATGAGAAATATTTTTTCTAAATGAATTTTGTGAGTTTTTTTGTTATCGATGATGTCGTGATGGTCTGTTTTAGCAAACACTGGATCAGTGAATACATGAACGACAAATAGCTGATCAATATTATGAGTATTGGAACCCCCAACATCGAATACTACAGCTCTCGTTCCAAAAAAACGTTATACTCCCAAGCCTCGTTCTGTCACTTTACAAAAGTTTTTTGTAGATGTATGTGATCGTTTGGGGACTGGAATGCCAGATGTGTATAGGGATATTGTTCTAGCTTGGCCATGAGTAGAAAAAGGATCAAATTTGTATAATTCATTGCAGAAGTGTGCTTATTATGGGATTGTTGGGAAGAGAGAAAAAATCAGTGATTTCACGGTTCCTGTGAAGATGTGATTTGTAGAAGATTTCTTTCTTGAAAAGATGTATATACCGCTAGAAACCAATTTATACCGTGATGATGTGGTCTATACTGATGAGTGGGAAAAAAGAATTCGTTATAGAGTACCTACATACTATGCAGTAGAAAGACTTCTTGAGATTTCTTGATTTGGCTCAAACGGTGATTTTGAAGCATGATTGATTAGATCTAAGCACTTTTCGACATTTTCTCAAGTATACAACGAATTGAAAAATAATTTTTATTATTTTTCAGGGGCGAATTCAGATGAAATACTCTTGTATTGAGCGATAGAGGGAATGGTCAAGAGTTTAAATGATGAGTATAGTGTACATTTTTCTCCAGAACAGCTTGCCGATTTTGTGGATTCCACACAGTGAGAGTACTATGGTGTAGGTATGTATGTAGAGGCTCGTGATGGCTTTTTTACAGTATCTTCAACGATGAAGTGATCTCCAGCGTATCAGGCATGAATAGAGGCAGGGGATATTGTCTTAGAAGTAGATGATCGAAAAGTGCCAGAAAAGTTTACGATGAATGAAGTAGTAAAAAGGATAAAGTGACCCGAATGAACGAGTGTGAGGCTCAAGATACGTCGTCTATGACAAGAGTATGAATTTGTTGTGATGAGAAAAAAAATTGTCATTCCAATGCTGGAATTTCATATGCTTGGTAAAAATGCAGTATTTACGATTACAACTTTTGGAAGATGATTGACAAGTATATTTGAGGACTTGCTCATCAAGCACAAAGATGAATTATTAAGCGCAGATAAGATCCTGATAGATTTGAGAAATAATCCATGATGATATCTGGATGAGGCACAATGATTACTTTCCTTTTTTGTAGCTGACTGACAACCAGTGATCACTATGAAAACAAGATGATCTTCACAAACATTGTATTCGATGGGATTTGATGGGTCGATTTTAAAGGGTAAGAAAAAATATATTCTTATAAATGGTTGAACTGCATCAGCTTCTGAAATACTGACAATGACTATGAAGGAGTATAATCCAGAAACAATCGTAGTATGAGAAAAATCGTATGGGAAGTGATCTGTACAAACGATGGTTTGACTTCTCAATGGTTCATCAATCAAATATACTCTTGCAATGCGGTATTCAGGGAAAGAGTGAAAATCAATTGAGAAGGTATGAATAGATCCAGATAGATATGGGAAAGATGATCCCAAAACATTGGAGGATGAATTATTGATGCAGGTGTTGCAATACTAAATGCGAAATCTTTTATCTACTATATATAAAACATGTTGTATATTATCATTGCAGTATTGATTATTTTATTTGCAGGTATCAAAATTGTATGACCTAGAACTGCGAGAGCGGTATTGACTCTGGGAAAGCCTACATGAGTGATCAGAGAGTGATTGAACTTTGTGATTCCCATCATTCAAACGACTCGTAGGCAAACATTGGCCATGACAAATATGGATGTGGGGGTAGATAGTATTACAAAGGATAATGTGAAAACAAGAATTGATTTGAATGTGATCTTCCGTGTGCAAAACAATGATAAAGCTATTATTGATTCATTGTTTATTATAAACGATCCTATCAAGGCGATCAAAGCGATGGTCGAAGAACAGTTGAGAGCTAAAGTATATGAGTTTGGACATGATGAAATATTTAGTAAAAGAAATGAAATTGGTGATGAGGTAAAATGAGTACTAGCTGCAAAACTACAAGAATTTGGTATGGAACTAGATAGTGTACAAGTGAAAGATATACAGTTGGATTCTCGTGTATTGGATGCTATGAATAGCGTGGTAGCGTCGGCAAAAAATAAACTTGCTGCTATCAATGATGCAGAGTGACGCAAACAATCAGATATTCTAGCTGCAGAGGCTGACAAACAAGTGAAGAAATTGATTGGTGAGTGAATGGCTCTTCAAAGAGAGGCAATAGCGAACTGATTCAAGAACTCTATTGAAGAAATCAAATCATCTGATGGTACATTGAAGGGTGATGTTATACTAGAGTTTCTTCTTGCATCATCTCGTATTGAGACATTAGAAAAGATTGGAAAAGATAACGCGAAAGTAGTCTATATCAATGAAAATCTAGAAGGGAAAATGGCTAGTATGATCAATGATCAGTAGAATCTGCAAAGCATAATTCAAAAAACAGTGAGAATTATACTCTCACTGTTTTTTTGAATTCTATACTGATACTATTGAATAACAATTCATTTTGCAAAGTCTGCCCAAGCTGCATTTTGCACCTTGATGAAAAACAGTTTAGTTCCATCGTTGCTTGTTTTGAAGATGTATCATGATGCTTTTGCTGATAGTGATGCAGATGATTCTTTTGAAGTACATTCATATATTGAAACTCATGGTCATATCTCAGCTATGTCTCTATCTTTGTAGTCTTTTACATCTATACGAACATAGCAGTTTAGTTTCTCTATTCATAAATCTTCTTGTACATTGACACTGTTGTATGCTATTTTAGCAGATGGATAGAAAATACTGTAATTCCCTCTTGTAGAAGTGAATGTCAGACCACTTGTAGTAACTACTGGTGCTACACTTCATGTGTTTGCAGGTAGAGTCGTGCTGGGAGTAGTAGGTGTGGCACCTCATGTAGTTGTTGAGCTTGTGCTTGATTGTTTATCAAGGGTTAGAGCCTCTCATGTTTGTGAGAACTTGATGAGAACGCTACAAGATGATGGAGAACCATTTGTAGCCTTGCCTTCTAGGATAATATTCCATTCTACTAAGCTATTTTTTTGTACAGTGTTTTGGGTTACAGTACTCAATGATGTACAAAGTTTTTGCGCTTGAGACAAGAATGTCTTCGCATAGTTTTCGTTGATTGGAACAAGTGCGCTAGATACCTTGTAGAGCATCGCGTCTGATTCTGTACTTACGCGATATCATACTCATGCATTGTTGAATGCAAATCGTTTACCGTTTTCTCACTTGCTGTATGTCATGCCTCATGCACTTACAAATGATCCTCATGAAAACTCTTTGCTAAGTGCATCACAATCTCTTCATGCAGTTCATGGTTCACATCTGAATCATTCTACTTTGGTAGTTCCTGAAAACCCCTCGGCAGAAAGATTGATTGTGTTTTCAACTGTATTGTAAGTGATGTCAGTGCGATTAGTGAGGTCTATTTTCAATCCTATTTCTGGTAAAATACGAGTTTGATTTGATGATGGAAGATTGATAGTCTCTAAATCCTCTTGTGAGGAACCGATAGCTGAAACATCTACTATGTATGATCATCATTCATATTTTGCCACTACTCATTCTATATAAACAAAGCCATTGTAGTTGTTCAAATCACGACTCGATGAGAAGATATTGATTTGATTATCTTCATCTACTATCAGTGTATGCGTGTATGACGTGCTTGAGACAGCACTGATGTTTCCACTTAGAGATACTCTTCTTCCTACATATCGATTACTAGTGATTCATCCAGTAGTGTTTGTCGGGAGTTCTGGGTTGATTTGCTCTACTTTTTGTCAGAGTTTGCTAAGATACCATAGCCCTCCTCCAAGGATTGCGATGATAAAAAGGATCGCGATTACTCTGACTCCTTTGCCAGATCTCTTTTGGGGTTGACGATATTGTTGGTACATGGTTTGTGATGATAATTGTATAAAGGAGAATTATTTAGCAGCTTGTATTCCTAGGTATCTGACTGCAAGAAATACCAACAATGAGACTACTATAAACTCAATCAATCTTGCAATCACTTTCCCATACAAGACTCATTTTGCTGATAATTTTTCTAAATTCTCTACTCTCATCTTTTTGAACATTGGAGCTAGTATGAGTGGGGTGATTAGGTCTTCTACAAGGCTTTTGACAACTTCTCATACTTTGGTGGCTACTAGTAATCCAATAGCTACTCCTATTACATTGTTTTTGAGCATAAAATCTGTAAACTCTAATAGCATTATTTAGCATGTAATTATATAAACATACGTTTTACTATACTATTTTTATCTATCCTTGCAAGATGAAAAAAAGCCGGTATGTGATATTTCGATTTGTATTGTTTTTGGTAATAGATTTGTGAACAAAGTACTTTTTTGTCACCAAGGGGGTGGGATGATTTTCTAGCTTGCTCAACACAGGCGCTGCATGGTGATTGCCAGCTAATCCGTACCTTCTTGCAACTGTGTGAATTCTATGGAGTATTGCGATGATGTATATGTATCACAAAAAATATATTTCTATGTGTGTTTTAGTTCTACTTTTGGCTTGAGCGATAGGGAATATCATAGATCGCTTGTATCTATGAGGGGTGAGAGATCGAATTGATCTTGGATTTTTCCCTGTTTTCAATATAGCAGATGTGTATATCACATTGTGAGCAATTTTTCTTTTATATAAAGAATTTTACAGACCTTCTTGATGCCAATGCGAAAAAAAGTAGTACACCCTATCTTGTCTCGTCTTTTCGTTTCTCGTATCAGTACACCACGTCAATCTGACGAAGAGTACCAGCGGTGATTATTGAAGCAGTTTTTGATGCAAAATGAAAATACGGAAATATGAAAAAAATATAATTTTGCTGGAATTAGCTCGTATAAGGAGTTTGCTGAGACAGTCCCATTGCATACGTATGATGTGCTACAGCCATATATTGAACAAATGTTGAAGTGAGAGAAAGATGTGCTTTGGGAATGAGTCATTCCATACTTTTCAAAGTCTTCTTGAACAACTGCAGTGAGTAAATTTCTCCCCGTGACATATGATGCATTGGATAAGAATCATTTCAGGGTTGGGCAGGATGGATTTGGGTACTATTTGAAAGCACGTAAGGATAGTAAGCTTTTTCGTGGAGAGGGTATCATCATGGGATGAAGATTGTCAGCTAATCCATTTGATATATCCAAAATGAATGTATGAGATGTCTCTGCTATTTTACAGTACAACGCCCCCACATATACTAAGCTGTTTCGCAAACCCTCGTTGGAAGTGAGTTTCATGGAAAACTTTGATGCCAAATTGGATGCAATCATTGCTGAAACTTTGAATAGAAACATCACATATTTGGCATGAGTCCCTTCGTGGTTGACTCTCTTTTTACAAAGGGTACTTGAGAAGACTGGGAAGAAGACGATATTGGAGGTTCGGCCAGGGCTAGAGTTGTTTATGCGATGAGGGATCAACATAGCACCCTATAAAAAACAACTTACTGAAATGATACCTGGAGACCAAGTTTGGTATTGGCAAAACTATAATGCATCAGAATGATTTTTCGGAATACAAGATAAGGAGGAAGTGGATGATATGCTTTTGGCAACACAGCACCACGTATTTTATGAGTTTATTCCATTTTATGATTATGACCAAGGCAAGGTGATGCCAATACTTTTGGATGGTTTGGAAGTGTGAAAGCGTTATGAGATAATTATCACTACATCTGGGTGATTGCGGAGATACCGCATCGGTGATGTGATAGAGGTGACTGGAATCAATCCAGTCAGAATCCGTATCGCATCTAGGACAAAAAGCTTCATCAATGCGTTTTGAGAAGAACTCATGGTACATACTACCGATGGTGCAATCCAAAAGGCGTGTGAAGTATGTGATGTCCCACTTGCCGAATATGTAGCTACTCCAATCGTCTTGGAGCAAGGGTGATATCATCAACGATACATAGACTTTGGCCAAGATGTCCAAGTAGATAAGAACCTTTTTGAAGACACTCTAGACCAATTTATCCAAGAACACAACTCAGATTACAAAGCAAAACGCACATGAGATATCTTGATGAAAAAACTCCGTATTCAAATCCTGAAACCATGAACATTCCATCAATATCTAGCTGCCAAAGGGAAACTAGGAGGGCAACATAAGATAAAAAGGTTGTGGAATGTGACAGAGGAGTTGATGAAAGAGATGGGTGAGTGGTTGGGGTAATATTTTAGGGTCTACCTAAGCAAATGATATAATTTCACTAATTTTCTAACAGTAGTATATACATCTAGATTTTGTAATCAACA
>JBDHUW010000013.1:0-27145 GCA_039809345.1 Candidatus Absconditabacterales bacterium
TTTTTTTAAACACTGATTTCATAGTTCTCACCATAGTATTTTGCTATATAAATGCAAGTTTCCTTAGGGAGACCCTTCTTGAATTATTAAAAAGGATATTTCTGAGATAGTTGACTACACTTGATATAGGTTTTATCATTATTTTAAAGAATTAAATACTAAGGATAGCGATTTTCATTTTTCAATTTATTCAAGAATTGATCAAGATAAAACAAATCAAGAAATGATTTGATTGCCGATTATCAAACCCAAGTGATATTATACTAATGTTAATAATGCTATATGATATTTTGATTATGCAAATATATGAGCGGTTGAAACATACCCTACGTGTGAATTAATTATTGATAAGAAATACAAAATATCTCGAGGCAGTTTAACAATGCTATGGAGTCAAGAAACCAAAAAGAAACATGGGATAGATTTTGTATATACCGATTATAAATGGTTAAATAAGCGAGATAGATTTACCTCTTTATGAGTCAATAAGGAAGAAAACATACCTGAATTACTATTTCTTTTTTGAATGTTTAACTCATTTTTATGTCAAAGACAATTTATTGAAGATTTTGGAACAAATGTAAATAAAACTAATTTATCACTCCTGAAATTTCCTAAAATCGACTCACCTATCAAAGAAAAACTCAAAGCACAACTCATTGAAAATAGTGAGAAAATTATAAACTTATGTAAAAATTGAGCATCTACTATTACTACTCGAAAAGATATTTGTGAAACCGCGATTGATACTGATAGCATGCAAGAAATCATTGTATGAATTAAACCTGAATATGCATGAAAAAACATCATCATTCCTCAAGACATCATACCAAGCGACACACTTCCAACAGATATTATTGAACTCATCTGATCAACAAATGCCGGACTCAAACAACTAGAAGATGAAAGAGATAGTATTGTAGAAAAGCTATATGAATTGAAATAATAAAATATCTTTCTCTTGATTTTCACACTTATATTGGTACAATCATACCATATATCTTACTCATATAATACAAGTCGATAAAAGGAATAATAATTAGATTTTTGAGCGACCTTTTATCTTCTTCCCCTATCTCACATGCATGAAATAACTCTCTTCAACAATGCAAAAATCCGTCGTCATCGAAGTGAAGACGACCAAAAATGGTATTTTTCAGTAGTAGATGTCGTTTGAGTAGCCAGCGATAGTATTGATGGTAGAAAATACCGAAATAAGCTTAAACAAAGGTTACAAGCTGAGTGAAATGAATCGGTGACAAATTGTCACCAGTTGAAAATGATAGCTGAAGACGGCAAAATGAGAATTACTGACGTCGCTGATACTGAAACTATGCTCCGTATAATTCAGTCAGTTCCAAGTCCAAATGCTGAACCAATTGCGACTTGCTAAAGTGTGATATGAAAGAGTACAGGAAATAAACGCTCCTGAACAATGATTCCATAGACTCATCTGATATTATGGTGCACAGTGATATGATGCATGACGAATTAACCAAAGACTCAAAAGCATTGAAATACGCAAAGAGCTTACAGATGAACGACAAAGAGTTGGGATTCAACCATGAGAAGATTATGCAATATTAACAAATGAAATTACTAAAGCGTGGTCTGGTATGAATGTAGCAGAATACAAAAAATATAAAAGCTTACATACTGAAGACTTGAGAGACAATATGTCTAATCTTGAACTAGTAATCAATATGCTTGCAGAAGCTACTACTTCAGAAATTTCAAAGGTAAAAGACCCTACATCTTTTGACGAAAGCAAAGATATCGCAAAAAAGTGATGAGAAGTTGCATTCAACACAAGAAAGAATATAGAAATAGTGACTTGAAAACCTATTGTAACCAAGAAAAGTGCTCTATCGCATTCATCAGAAAAAGTAACAGACAGGAAAGCAAAGAATATCTAATTACAAAAAAGATTTATGATTTTATCACTCTTCCATGCACACGACCACAGCCACTCGCATCCTCTGCTTCTGAGACTCACTTACACGAGGGCGTATCCCGGCAGGCAAGAGATTTACCAACAACGAGAGACGGACATGAGTGATGCAAGCATCATTGTGAAGCAGTTTTGAGGTGATTGAGGAATGAATGAGATGAAGATATACAAATTATGAAAACAAAAAATCTCGTGGGAGAAATGGATTAACATACTTTTATCCTTGCCTTTTGTCACAGTTCCCAATCGACATACTCATCATATTCTTGTGAACAAACAATATGCAAACCGAATGTAACCATTCTGCTGAGCAAATTACTGCCTCTTTCGGTCTTTACAAAGCTGAGTTAGAAGTTGCATGCAAAGAATTTGAAATGTCTCTCCCCAAAGTAATTCTAGTCTCTCCTCCATACATAGATAGCACTTTGCTACGTGCAAATTCAATATTCAACCCAGAATCTGAAGACACATCAAAAATTCTCAACGAACATTATGAAGCATTTGCAAAAGAGAATAATCGACACTTTTTTGATGCTGCAGAAATAGTATGATATTGAGTGATAGATTGAGTTCACTTAGACAAAGAACAAAATAAAGAGCTTGGGAAAGCTATGGCAGAGTTTATAAAGGATTTATAACACATATTTTGCTCAACTATTTTCATCTTGAACTCCACCAAAGATACAATACAATCACTTCAATGCACCACGCTCAACCAAACAATCCCCTACACAATACCACGCTCCAAGCCATATTGGAGTATCTTGTAGATGAGTTATGATGGGAAAAAATGGGTGGCTATATTCGCATAAACTGCTTCCTGCATGATCCTAGTATCAAATCTAGTTTAACCTTCCTGAGAAAGAATCCAGATTTTCGCAGTGAGGTTGAGCGCTTGTATTTGTGGGCAAAGAATCGCAAGAAGATATAGAAAGAGAGAGTCAAACTTTACCACATACACAGCCACACATTATGCCTACTCTTTGCATCACATGATGATCTCGTGGATTATGAAAAGCAATTGTTGAAATGTTTGCTCAGCACGATCGAGATATTATCATCCTAGCAAGAAATGAAGAAGCTATGAAGGAAATACAAAATATACTATGAGCCGACAAGGTTTCATACTATGTTTGTGATATTCGTGACAAAGCACGTCTCACAGAAGTTTTTGAAAAAATAAATCATATAGATTGCCTTATCAACAATAGTGGCATATGATATTGGGGCAATACATTTGAAGAATCACTAAACCATATAGAAGACACCATACAAACTAATCTCATAGGCGCTATGCGATGTACGAGACTTGCACTACCCAAAATGATGGCGAGAAAGTCATGAGTAATAATCCAGATTTGATCTACACAATCGGTAAGACACAGAGTTGGAGCAAGCGCATATGCTGCTAGCAAAGCATGACTCAAAATGTATACTGAAGCGTTGAGAGAAGAAATGCAACCATATGGAATTAGTGTTTTGGGTATCTATCCATGAGCAATCGAAACTCCAATGCGAGACCAAGAAGAAATGACAAATCGCAAAGGCACTATGATGAAACCAGAGAGCGTAGCAAAGATTATTTTTGATGCATACCAAAGTAGCCAAACAGGCGCTACTCAAGAGGATGTGTTTATCAGACCTAGTGTGGGATTATAGAGGCGGAGAGATTATGTATAGCTTTCTTCATCACTATCGTCGTCATCTCCTCGATTTTCATTTTCGTCTAAATAGTTGAAATATACCAAATTCCAATACTCACCGAACATCTGTCTTAGTTCAAGTTGATCCTCTTCACATGCGAAAGCAATTATAAAATCAGAAAATAGATTAAATTCTGAAATTGGACCGCCATCCCCCCATTCGGAGATTGATTCAACCTGCTCAGCATACGCCAAAATATTCTCTATGCGATGTTGCAAAATCATTATGGTGTATTCAAACATCTGTCTCTTCAGTTCACCTGTAAATTCAAAATCCTCATATCTTATCTCTAAAGACGCATCAATATCATCAATCTTCGCAGCAAGAATGTCAAATATATGTGAGTTTTCGCTAATTCTCTCATGAGCACCATGAATACTATCTGCATTAAATGCATATAAAATCAGTGCAACATACTTTTTTACAGCACTCATATTCTCTCTGCTCACTCACTCGATAATCTTCAATAGTTGAGCATCATTGTAATATTGCATACGGTCACTTGTTAATGCAAACACATCTTTGATAGATGAGAATCCTGGATCCTGATATATTGCCTCTTCTAAAATAATCTCACGCTTCTCCTCCTCAGGCAGTTTACTAGTTTCCAGCATCCATTCGGTATAATAACGAAAATCACTATTTTTTTCATCATCGACCTCATTCTCTATATCTTCTTGATCAACACCTTGATCTGAATGAGTATAGTACTCTTGAGCCATGTTCCATGCATCATACTCTGACTGCATCAAAGCATCAATCGTTTCATAGTCCATTTGCTTGTCGGATTTCATCAACTCTACGCATCACTGTAAAAGTTGCCTCCATAACTTTAAGAAATCTGACTTTACTTCTTTTTTCGGTTCATTTATAGCATCTTCTGCAAAAAAATTGATCAAGGCTGTCAAAGAAAGAGCGTGAAGATACATCCTATAGTTATCCTTATTAATTTCATTGAACCATGTTCACATTCTGTCAGCATTATAATCGATAACCTGACCAGCTTCTGGCATTTGATAATCAGATGAGTTTGCTATGTTTTCTACAATTGAATTGATGCTAGCATATTTATACATCATCATGCGGTTGAAGACATATTCACTATCGGTGTAATATGATATCACAGTAGCAATTATAAGTACATACCAATCAGATCTATTTTGCTTTACAAGCTCACTATACAAGACCTCTGTTAATTTATGAATACTTTTTATATTATGCTGAGGGTTGTTTTTCAATAGATCAGCAATATATGACATAAGATCAACGGATCACAGTTCTTTTTGTAAATTGGCATATATTTTATCCTGAGTATAATCAAGGGGAATGACAATCTGATCAGGATCAACCATTTCTTCTGGTGGGATATTGTTGTACAATGCTACTCATGGTGAAACATAATACTGACCAGGAGCTCTATTATCCCAGTTTTCAAGTTCAGTAAGAGCTCTTCAGTCCATTTCAACACCATGGTTTACAACATAATAATCCCAAAGATTTCTAAACATAGGATACTTAGCAATATTATTTTTTATTTGATTATTTATGTCAATCATAGTTTGAGTAGAAATATTTTCCTGAAACTCATGGGATAAATCACTGCTTTCATATTTAGATACTATTGTATCATACCCTATATGAACAACAAACAAAGAATAAATCTCGCGTATAAACAACTCCAATCTCGCATTTAAATTATCTGACCTAATAGTGCTTTCAAGAAAGTCTCTTGCCATGAAAGCAAAAATCACAGCTTCCTGTACATCTCAAGTAACCTTCTCCCAGACCGGAAAATAATCACCTATGCTACCCTTTGGGAGCAAACCTTTATCCGTTATTGCTATGGGGTCAATTAATGTTATAATTTCTTTTCTACTTTCTGAGGCCATGGTTAATAAGAGTTATCAAATCGATAAAAGGAACTATATACAAACAGTGTCGGATGTCAATACACAAGGAAATCTTTTTGTTTGAATTACAAAGTCTAATTCACATAAATGTTATATTAATCTGAAAGCTATCATGCACCTTCACCCCCACACATTCGCTTTTCTCACCGCAATCAATGAGTACAACACGAGGCAATTTTTTGCTACTGCCAAGCCACTCTATGAAGATATTTATCAAAACATGAAGGATATATGCGCGGCGACTATCACATCTATAGCTGCTTTTGACCCTGCTGTTGAGTGATTGACTCCGAAAGATTGTATGTTTCGTATCTATCGTGATGCAAGAAGACTGAAAGAATGAGACCAGATATACAAAAATAACTTTGGATTCGTGATCTGACCATGATGAAAAAAAAGTGATATGCCGGCATATTATTTTCACCTAGAACCAAATGGGAAATCATTTTTTGGTGGTGGTGTTTATATGCCTCAGCCTCAGCACTTGCGCAACCTCAGAGCATATCTAGAAAAACATGGAGATCAGTACAAAAAAATCATCCAAAAGCCTTGATTCAAAAAGACTTTCGGAGCTATCCAATGACAGTCTCTATCAAGGCCCCCAATGTGATTCAAACACTACACACCATATCTTGAGTTTATTCAGCGCAAACAGCACCTTGTGTTTGCATCGCTTGATGAAAAAGAGTTGCTGGAGAGTGATATAGTGGCTCTTTTTACCAAGTATGCAAAAGCATCATATGAGTGGATGCATTTTTTGAGAACAGGGAGCATCACACCAAAAACGCCATAATACTTCATCTTTATATTTGAGTGCTTTTTCATATACTTTCACCCACGCTTACTTGATAACCCTATAGTCTTATTATGTCTTGATCACAAAATCCAGTAATTCTTCGTTTCGATGAAGTAACATTTGCATACAACGATGGCAAAAAAGTTATCCTCGATGAGGCTGATTTTTCTATTCGTCAAAACACTAAAATCACTATCATGGGGCAAAATGGCGCATGAAAGTCGACTATTTTCAAAATGATTACATGAGAAGCTCAGCCACAAAAGGGTAAAATCAATATTGTCCCTGGCAATAGTATCGCAATTCAAAAACAAGTGATCCCTAGAGACATGATGAATCTTACTCTCAGAGAGTATTTGGCAACTGCATTTTCTGAAAAAGATTATCAGCTCGATAGAAAGATAGAGTGAGTGTTGAAGGATGTAAATTTATCAGTACCGAGCTACGACAAACAGCTCAAAGACTTCTCAGGGGGACAACAGGCTAGATTACTCTTGGCGCATGCACTTATACAAAAGCCAGATATTCTTCTTCTAGATGAACCTACAAACAACTTAGACAAAGCATGAATATGAGATCTTATATGATTTCTCCTCACATACGACAAAACCGTAGTGGTAATTAGCCATGATGCAGACTTTTTGAATATGTTTACTGATTGAGTACTATACGTAAACGTAGGAACAAAAAAGGTAGAGCAATACTGGGGAGATTACTATGATGCATTGGAGCAAATTGCAAAAGAAATAGAAAAAGCGAAATCACAAAATGCGCGTATGGAAAAACAAATTGCAGATGCCAAAGAAAAAATCAACTTTTTCTCAAACAAGGGTTGAAAGATGCGTAAACTAGCAAGTAAGATGAGAGACGAAGTAGAAGACTCAGAAGAGAATAAAGTAGAAGTCAGGAAAGATGACAAAACAATCGCTAAATTCACAATCCCTTTCGAAAATCTTGTAGGACCAATTGTAACTGTAAACAATGTAGAGTTGATGAATAGATCTCATGATAGAGAATCATTCCACCTCCAACAACCAATCGTCGCAAAAAAGTGAGACAGATATATCCTTGAATGACCAAATGGTATCTGAAAATCGACGCTTCTCAAGAGACTTATCTCATCTCACGATGGTGATGCAATTATCCATCCATGAGTAAGGGTGTGATATTATAGCCAAGATTTCAACGCACTCGATATGAATATGATCGTGCGGGACGCACTACAAGAAGTGACCAATGAAATCACAGACCAAGAAACATACAAGGTAGCAGCTATGTTTCTCCTCACCTGAGACCTTCTCAAAAACCCTATCTATCTCCTATCAGAAGGACAAAAATGACTCCTCTGCTATGCAAGATTCGTAATTCAAAAGCCGCATCTCCTCATACTCGACGAACCAACCAACCACATCAACTTCCGTCATCTCCCAGTGATTGCTGATGCACTAAGTGAGTATGAATGAGCCATGATTATGGTAAGCCACGATCAACAATTTGTAGAAAAGATGAAGGATTTGCAAGTAGTCGATCTAGGAAGATTATTGAAATAATAATACGATATTTACACATTACTCACCAACAACTATGTCACACCACGCTACTATTCACACGTCAAAATGACCAATCCGTCTTGTTCTTCACGCCGACAAAGTTCCACATACGGTATGAAACTTTGTTACATTAGCTCGCAACGGGTACTACGATAATCTGCAATTCCACCGCGTGATTGAGGATTTTATGATTCAATGATGATGCCCATTCTGAACAGGCACAGGAGGACCGTGATATCATTTCGGTGATGAATTTCACCCTGAGCTCAGGCACGTAGGACCATGAGTGCTCTCTATGGCAAACTCATGACCAAACACGAATGGGAGTCAATTTTTCATTACGCACGTGGAAACTCCTTGGTTAGATGGGAAGCATTCAGTATTTGGGAAAGTGGTTGACGAAAGCGATCTAGAGATTGTAAATATCATACAACAATGAGACACCATCACATCAATCGAAATTATTGATATCCCCGCACTTTCAGATAGCGCACAAAATTTTGCAAATGAGATAGAGAAGTTTTTAATATCGCGCAATAGTAAATAATATGGCACCTAGTGAATATTTTTACTGAAAAGTAGCTTCTGTGAATGCCTACGATGAAAAAAGATCTGAAGTTGAAATCGTCCTTGAATGAACACAGGAATCAATATACCTTTTATTTAATCATGGATTAATCAATCCTGATGATGAGGTTGAATTGATAGCAGATGAAAACAGTATTTACAAGTGGAACAACATCACAAAGAAATACTGATGAATATGCGAAGACAACGATACTCAATTCCCTACTCGAGAAATAGGAGATGTATTTAGAAGTCAAGACTATTTCTACAGAGAAAATGCTCTTAAAATAATACATAGCGAAAAACTAATAGACATATACAATAAATACCAATATATCATTCACCATACAGTAGGGGAAGCAATAGTAAAAGACCCATATGCACTACAACAAAGCTTCTACATGAGAGACTATGTAGAGGAAAACATGAACAATATTCGCCTAATAATATTCAACTACCATCTACTCCAAGCACAAAACGATCTCATTTTATTTCACAAAACAGAGAAAGTAATTGACAACGACTCATATGAGCAAATCAAGAAAAAACATTATGACTCATATGAAAAATCAGCATGTAAAATTCTAGCTCCCTACTACTCATTTGAAGAGTTTTCTGAATATGTTGATCATATGCGTACACAGATAAAGCAATAGATCCATATATGAACATCATCCAAATCTCACAACTTTTTTCTTGCTTATAGAGACGTTTTCAATACACCATTGGTATGCAAAAAAAACTCCTCTCCGTTATACTTGCAAGTACAATACTCCTTAGTTCAATAGTACTCCTCGCCCCCTCAGCACATGGGTATTTTCTTTGATTGAAATCACGAGATAACTCAATTAAAAACATAGAATGGGTAGAAGAAAAACTCAATACACAACTTCCATTGGTATCATTCATCTTTGATCCGCGAGATGAGTATGCATACAACACTGTCGCTGAGTTACCTGCTAGACTCTGAAGACAGAGAATATACCACATCACAGTTTCGCCCACACATACAGCCAAAGAAGTGGCAGAGTGAGCGGAAGATGAGATGTATAGATCATTTTTTGAGTTGGTGAGAGACCTGCATCTCAAGGTAGTATTTAGAACGATGCATGAAATGAATGGCGGACGATATCCACGAGCTTCTGACCCTGAGAATTTTGCCATAGCACGAAAGCGTATTCGAAAAATATCGAGAGATGTTTGATTATCAAAAGAGGATATCCTTTTTGATATGTCAGTAAATGGTTGGGATATACCAACCACCGACGCTCGTCCAAACAAATCTTCAGTGCTCCAATACTGCTATCCATCACAAAAAGAAAGACTCAAATGCCCAACATTCGAAGACTATTATCCTGGAGATGACTATGTAGATATATTGTGATTCACGTTTTATAATCGATGAAAAGGGAAAGCAAATCGTTTGCGACAACAACCATACGAGATCATAGAACATCCTCAACGACGTACACTTTCAAGACTAAAAACCTTTGGCAAACCTCTCTTTGTTGACGAGGTATGAACCACTGCAGTATGGTATGCAGAGCATTATAACCAACAAAAATCGCAAGAGGTATTTAAAAATGAATCATGGAGAAAAGATATACGATTAGACAATCTAAGTACCTTCTTACAAAAAGAAGATAGCATAGTATGAGCTATCTACTTCAATGTTGATCTGACATATGGACTGACAAATCGGCAACAATGAGAAGCAGACTGGTCTATCTTTGATCCTGCTACATGAAAGATGTACGAATGAGGCAAGCGCTTACTCACGAATGCATCATACAACAATCTCATGTGAGCGCCTCTGTATGATGTGTTTTGAATTCGCCGCACACTACGATGAAAAAAAATGGTTTTCATTTCAAAAAAGTATTGAAAAGAAGCGTTGCAACTACTCAATCTGCTTAGAATAAATGACACTACTCCATACAAATGATGAACAGTAGCTCTCGATATGTATGAGAAGAAAATACAAGCCAGCAAACTTTCTCGCTCACAAAAAGTGATGAGATGATATATCATCAAGGAAGCCAGGAAGATTATTGCACAGTAATACACTCCCTTTCAAGTAGCACTCCATAGTGTTCAAAAACATCCTTTTCAACTATAGAAGCGAATGCATCGATCTCGCTTCATGTTCAATTTTTGTTTACCACAATCAAGGCCTGATTACGATAACACCCGACCTCTCCTCAAGATTCCTGCAGAATCATTTTTCACTTATACCCTAATCTTTCTAGCAGATACCCTGCTGCTAATTTATACTTTTCTCCATAAGGAAAGTACTTGACTGCTGGATCAATCTTGAGAACGTGTTCTAACACCTCACTATCGATAATTGGATTTTTGAAGAAACTTCATGCAGTACCAAACTCGTCTCGTGATGGCATCTTTGCCGTTCTAATAGCTACAACAATATCATATAGCATTTGAGGAGTGAGCTTCTCAGGCAGTATTGTGTTCGCAGCTATATAGGATTGGATATCCCCATACTCTATCGAGACACTATATGAATCAGACGTATCAAAGACAAATGTCACGCTGGTAATGAAAAAATTATCCATATGCTTAAACACCGAATCACGATAGGAAAACGCGCACTCACTCAAAGAAAGACTCACCAACTCATTTGTCAGTAAATCTACATACTCTATCGAGTAAATATGTTCACGAATCTCCTTTCCATATGCACCTATATTTCACAAGGCTCCACCTCCTACGGTACCTGGTATCAATGCTAAGTTTTCTAGTCCATATAGATTATGTACTAGAGTCCATTTCACAAACTCATCTCGATTAACTCCAGATGTCACTTGCACATAAACAAGATTCCCTTCTCCTTGTATAATTCTAGGCTCATTGATCAAGCAGTTCAAAACTACGGTTTCTAACCTATCTTGCAACAACACATTTGACCCACCACCCAAGATTATTTTTTTTCATGGGATCGTCTGTAATTGTAAAACATCCTCAAGTGAAAATACCTTGATACATTTGTTTGCAATAGACGGCACCCCAAAAGTATTGTGTCTCTGCAAAGAATATGATACAAACTCTTCCATGAAAGATAATATGTAAACAAATGAATCTCTATTGGTTTGGAACTGATGCAATCTCTACTCACAATGATGTCAATTTTTCAACTACGTTTTCATATCCCCTCAAAACCCATTCCTCACTCGATACATGCGTCACTCAATCAGCCAAAATAGCACAAATAATCGCAGCTGCACCTCATCTCAAATCCGTAGAGCCAAGATAACCACCATGAAGAGCAGTTGGTCCATTTACGTTAACTTGATGAGGATTGAGGACCTCAAACGATGCTCATAAATTACTCAACTCTGCAAGATATCAAAATCTTCATTCATACATTTTTTCATGTATGTGACTCACCCCATTACACTGCGTCAACAAAGCTCCCAGCATCGGTTGTGCATCTGTTGGCAATCATGGATAAATCATCGTTTGCATTTTGATTGCGTTGTAGTGTCCCTTATTTTTTGCTGTGACCTTCACAGAGTGCTCATCCAATATCGTGTAATCAATACCTATCTTATCAAATTCTACCCAAATAGAGTTCAACTCATTTACATCAAACCCCTTCACTACTACATCTCCTCCTGGCACTGTCGCACCAATCACACAATAGAAAAGAGCTTCGAGACTATCTCATATAATTGGGAAAGATATTGTCTGTATATTCGAAGAAACTGATGAAAATGGAACTGGAGAAATAGTGAAATGATGATCATGATGAACTACGATCTTAGCTCACATTGTTTGTAAAAATGCAACATGATTCATCACGTGCGGCTCTATAGCGGCATGATATAAATCAACATCATATGAGGCCTCGCAAAACGACAAGTACGTCAATATAGCTTCGGTAGCCGTCACGCTTGGCTCCTGCAAAATTATTTTTTTCTTTGGCAATCACGTCACTACATAATTCTTATACTCATTGTATGAGATTGTCACTCAAGCTTCAATGAATGCATTATCAAACGTATCCACTGGTCTCTTACCGATCTTACATCATCCGGTACCATAGAATGCAACAGACCCATGTGTCAAAAGTCCATTTGGGATCAACAATATACTCGCTCTCAGCTTGCTACACAAATCAGACACCACCATCCATGATCATCCTGCCACAGTGCGTTGATCAGCATCATCTATAATCGTTTGCATAGTCACGATATCAGAGATATTCGGAATATTATCTAAAGTCACTCTATTGCCAAAAAGATTTCTGGCTGCATAAATAGGGAGTGCTGCATTTTTTGCACCTCACACCACTACCGTTCCATGAATATTTTTACCTTGATGAATTTGTAACATGAATGTATGATTACTATAAATAAAACTACCTACTCTCTACATACTCCATAATCTTTTCAACTCAACTATCTGGCTGGACAAAAACCACACACGCACCGTTGCCATGGTGAGACAGTATCGTATCCAAAACATCAGATATACTCATTTTGTCTTTCTGCAAATTAACAATATAGGGAGCTACATTGGTATGGTGTTTATATGCTCTGATAAACGGAATTTGTGCTTCGATGGGCTTAGCATAGAGCGCGAACATTTCACTACTCTGTATCATTCAAGACGCATATTCACTTGGGAATAGTTGGATAGTTCAGAAAAATGAGTGCAGAGCAACATCTGTAGTGACTATTCAAGACACATCTGAAGGCAAGTCAGCAAACGCAATCAAAATCAAAGTAGTGTAAGGAGGGTGAGAATGAAACACTTGCTTCCATTGGTCAGCCAATACTCCACCGTACTTGTACACGGGGCCAGAGGGCATCATTGAAAAAAACGCCTCATCCTCTTTATTATATTTTGGAGAACGCACAAAAAGTTCTAGCATCAAATGATGGAGAATTTGTGGGTTGGTAGGATACAAATGATAACGAGGCATGTAGATATTTTCCATTATGATCTTGATCTTTTAAGTTGTAATACAAATTTATCAGCCAATCTATAACGTCTTTGAAACTCTTCAATCGACATAAATGCGACCTTAGCAGTCTCTATAAAATAGTTCCTAAAAAGAGATTCAATCGCTTCCTTGATAGCATCAAGGGTTTGTTTCTCTACATTTTTGTGAATAATCACGAGATCCGTCTCCAGATCTCTTCCAAAGATATGTCCCAAAAAGTATTCATCTATCATGTAAGTATACTGCTCAAACATAGTAGTCAGATCTCTTTCCAACGTATACAAAAGCATTCATCTAATATGAGGTGCAGCAGCAGGGTGCATAGTGATAGCCCGCTTTGATGCATCTTTGTCTATCATCACTACTTCAGACTCCTCTAGAGAGTCTACTTGTTTTTTGATTGCAGGGAAAGTCCATGGTATCACATGTTCTAGAGCTCTAATTGATATACCTTGCCTGCAAAACACCAGATATTTCAATATATCGACTTTTGTCTTACTTCACAAAAATTTGTCAAGTTTCATACTTATGTATGTACGGAACTTGTAGCATTTTGCAATAAATTCTCTATACTATCAAGGATGCATATCAACATAGTGAGCAAAATAGGTACTATTATCTATAAAGCCAGTCTCCTAATCATAGAAGTGATAGTCATATGTACCATCATATTTTTCAGTACCAATGCCCTCATTTTGTCTACCACACAAAACAGCATCATACAATCAGAAGAGCTAGGATATAGCGTAGACGCAGTATTGATACTGGGTGCAAGCGTGCAATGATTGCAACTTAGCCCTATTTTGCAAGATAGAGTAGAAACTGCCATACAATTGTACCAACGTCAAAAGGCTCTCAAAATCATAGTGAGTTGAGACAACGGAAAAAGATACTACAATGAAGTAGATGCCATGTACACCTATCTCATCAACCGTGGCATCCCCAGTCAGGACATCATCCTAGATACATGAGGATACAACACATTTTTGAGTATTGCGAACACCAAAAAACTTACATGAATACAAACGATAGCTATCAGCACTCAAGAATTTCATTTACCGAGAGCTATTTTCATTGCACAATCACTTTGATTCAATGTGCTTGGAATCATCAGTGATCGTGCGTCATACGATGAAACAAAACAATACAAACTGAGAGAATCATTTGCACGCATCAAAGCAGTATGAGATGTGTTGTGATGGAAAATTTCAAATATCCTAGAGTAGTGCTCAGCTTTGTAAATCTATTAATTTCTTATAAACTCACTCAGTCTCTGAGATAAGTTTATTGTGATTTCATTGCTGAATTATCTTTCCTTTTTCAAATACTACTATGTCGTCTGCATGCATTACTGTTTGCAGTCTATGCGCGATGACAATCACGGTTCTATTTACAAAGAGTGTTTTCATCACAGTCGATATAGCACTTTCAGAAACACTATCTAGCGCACTTGTTGGCTCGTCCAAAATAAGAATCTTCGGGTCCTTTAAAAACAATCTAGCAATTGCTACTCTCTGCCTTTCTCATCATGACAACTTCACTCACCTTTCTCCGATTTCAGTCTGAAGTCACCCCTCCTTTTCTCTTATAAAATCTGCTATTTGAGCACTTTCTAGAGCATCCCACAGGAGCTTTCACTCATCCTGCAATGCTATCTGCTTTCTTTCCTCAGACAGTCAATACAACAAATTCTGCTGAATCGTTCAATCGAAAACAGATGGATCCTGAGAGAGATAACCAATCGTATCATACCATGACTGCACCTTGATATCTGATATCACCTGGTCATCCACAGAAATTGATCATCATGTGTAATCATATAATCTAAGTAGCATTTTCACAAGCGTTGATTTTCAGCTTCCTGAGTGTCAAACAAATGCAGTCATTTTTCATCATTGTATATGCATACACAATCAATCAAACAGCGCACTATCTTGCTTATATCCAAATACCAGATTATCTATCTTGATGTCTCCATTTTTATAAACATACTCATCTGTTCCATCTACAAATGTATCTCATTTCAGATATGCATTCAGAGCTTCATATTTGTTCATGTTTTTTTGAATGATATTGAATCCAGAAATTGCCTCCTGAATTGGCCACCAGAACCATCGAATATATCATGTAATCAATATAAAGTCTGCTATTGTTCACTCTCCACGTAAGATTTTAACACCAAAATATACCCAGATGGTTGCTTCAATCAAGTGGATACCATAATGCAATATAAAATCTTTCGCATCAGCATACACATATTGTCGCAATATCTTTTTAGTCAAGATGGGCAATGTTTTTTTCAATCAAGCCTGTTCTGTCTCAATGGCATTTGCTACTCTAACCAAGTTATGTTCCGTGAGAAATCTCACGTTGGCTTTTGAGATCTCTTCATTCAAATCACGGATATCATCAGCCACCTTCTCAACCTTCTTTTTCAAAAAGAGTTCAACCAGCGCGAAGATCACAATAAGTAATCATAAAACAGCCAAAATAGAGGGAGCTTTGATGGCAATTATTAAAAACAGCGCAGTTCATCTCACTCATACTACAATCATGAGTCTAGTAATAGCCATGAAAACCTGAACTTGTCATCTGATTCCCTGCTCAAATTTAGAAAGCAGTTTTCATGTTCATACATCATGAATATGACGAATTTGCAATCTAGCAATTGCTCATCTATATTTGATTGCAAGCTTATTGTCCAATTCTTGTTCCAAATAAACATACAGTCATCGTGTTGTCTTATCAAAGATCAACGCAATAAGTGAGATAACCAGTGTCACAATCACAAAAAAATACAACTGCTGTACAGTTCATGAGTTTTCAAGGACTCAAATAACTCTTGCTGATAAGTATGGCAACAATAGCCATAGTATCTGCCCAATTCCAAAAGCTATAAGGTATAATGTTGCATATTTACGAACCTCTGCATAAGAAAATTTGAATAGCGAAATCAACCTCTTCATAGTCACACAATATAAATTTAAATCTTTTATGAAAGTTCACTACTACCTTCTCCTATACACACTTCCATCTAATTCACGATCAAGATACTCTTGCACATACAACTCTCTGCGCAACAGTGCGGAATCACCAAAAAGATGCCACATTGAAAGCAAATCATTGATCTGCCTTTCTGTAAATACCCTATTCGGCGGTATTTTATTGGCAAGATATGCTATTACATGGAGCTGTTTTGTATACTTTGATGGCCAAATCTTTATTCTTCATTTTTCATCAAGTATAGGAGAGATAACTTGTATATCTAAACTTGTAGGACTCATGATATAGTATACGAAATACTTGACATTTTGTGACAAGATATTGAATTAGACGTACTTTTCTATCAAAATACTCCTATCCTTCTGCATTCTCCGCACCTGAGTACATACATATTTATCGACATAATACTGATCATGGGTGACCAAGACCACGGCTCATGGATATGTAGTAATCGCGTCTTCAACTGCCTCTCTAGAAGGTATATCGAGATGATTTGTCGGCTCATCGAGCAATAGTATATCTACATTTTGTTTCATAAGTTGCACAAAACGGAGACGAACTTTCTGTCAATAACTCAGATCATTTACGGGAATATGCCAGTATTTATCACTAAAACCATACGCCTTCAATACTCACAATCACGAAAATCATCATCGCACATCATAGGCCCGATCACGTAGGTATTTAGGAGAATTTACAGAAGAGTTATGTTGGTCAAAATAAAGCACTGATTTGTTGTTTGTACACAGATTTTCATATATCGACTTCAACAACGTCGTTTTTCAGGCTCCATTTTCTCACGTGACCAAAATTCTATCTTTCCCTCTAATTTCATACTCATCCGTCGATATGATTATTTTTCATTCATGAGATCAACCTGCGAAATCTAATTGATACTCGGCAGCCAGTTTTGGCTTATTGGTTGGTTTATCGAGAATTTCGCGCTCATAATACTTGAGTTTATTTCTAAGGAGTTTTCATACTGATGGGTCTGATGTAGCGCTTGCCCTCAATCTTATACGCTTGATCATCTCTTCAATTTGTTTTTTTCTAGCGACATATGCATCATACTGACGGAGTTGTGCATCATCACCTTGTTTTTTTTGGAGTACATAATCATCATAGTTCCCATCATACACATTCGCTCAATCTGGAGTGATTTCAATAATCTTAGAAGCAAATTTTTGTAAAAAAGCCCTGTCATGTGAGATGACACAAACTATTCAATCATAGTCTTGAATCCACCTCTCAAACACTCACTTGGTTTGACTATCAATATGATTTGTGGGTTCATCCATGATCATGATCCTCTTACTCGAGAGGATGCATCTAGCAATCAAAATCTTTTTCTGCTCTCATCAGGACAAATCTCCAATTCTTGTACGCCAAAAACTTTTTTTGTGTATTCTTTCATCAAATCAAACCTCTGCCAATGTCGCTATGACTTTGTATTTCTCCCGGGAAGAAACAAAATTGTGCAAATAAGCTCACACGGTCACACTGTCTCAGAAGGTTATCTCTTGATCAATATACAAAACTCTCTCTGAGCCAAAAACCTGTCAGCTACTAGGAAGTTCAATCTGTGCAAGTATGCGTGCCAATGTAGACTTTCAAACTCAGTTTTCTCATACGATGCCGATGATACCGGGTTTTGTGATAGAAAATGAGATATTCGATAAAATGGTATGTATTCAGTATTTTTTAGTAATATTTTTACACGACAAAAGGGTCTGTTTCATTACAAACAATATAAAATGGTAAAGCGATTTACATCTCTACCAACAATCAAGAAAAAGAGTGAGGTAAAGATATTATCTTACCATCAATCATTTTTTATGAAACACTGCTCGCATTTTTCAATGAATTATCATACCCCATATACGAAGTACTTGACATTTTGTGACAAGTTTATTTCACTCTCCATTCACCATAACAAATCTTTCTACCCTCATTCAATGCGAGCTTCTCATAATGCGTTTTGATGCCATGGTGCTTATCAAGCAGCTCACTTGTATGCAAATCCTGCGTGAATGAGATACAGCACCATCATGCCTCCTCAAACTGCGCCTGTGAGTACTCAAAAAGATCTAAGTCATCGGTTTTTAGCATGATTTTTCACCCTGGCTTTAGAATATCTTTGTACATATCCAAAAATCTAGGATGCGTGAGGCGTCTTTTGACGTCACGATCTCTTGGTCTTGGATCTGGATGGATAATTCGGATTTCATCTACGCTATGTGGTGCAAACCAACGATCAAGATGATGAATAATTCCACAAACAAAACGCACGTTCTGCAATCATAGCTGATGAGCCCTGTCCAATCATACTCCGATTCTATCTCATTTAGAATCAATTCACACGAAGAGATGATCAGGGGAATGAGGTGCCAAGCCAATACAATATTCTCACCTTCCGCACGCCAACTCCAAAACGATATTTTGATAATCAGGAAAAAGCACATGCTGATTTTGCAATCACTGTACCACTCGTGGATCATTGTTTATACGCTGATATCTATTGAGCTTCTGACGAGGCATGAAAATTTAGTACCATAAAGGATATTTGCTACAAAGGTCTTTGACTTCCTGTTTCAATCAATCTAATACCTCCTGCTTATCGGTATTTTGCAACGCTCTTGATAGGATCGAACCAACCTGTTTCACTGCATCAGTTCACAATCACCTCGTCGTGATAGCAGGTGTTCAAAGCCTAATTCCACTAGGATCCATCGCACTACGCTTGTCGAAAGGTAGGAGATTTTTGTTGACAGAGATTCATATATCTTCCAAAACCCTTTCTGCGATTTTTCATGTGACACCAGATTCAGCTCACTGAAATGTAGTCACATCAAGCAGTACTATATGATTTTCAGTAGTTCATGTCAGGACATTCCACCCCAGAGCAACAAGTTCATGAGCTAGCACCTTTGCATTCTCTATAATGTTTTTTGCATATCAAGCAAAGTCGTCAGACAGTGCTTCCTCAAACGCTACAGCCTTCGCATAAATCACATGTTCATGAGGTCATCACTGCAATCATGGGAAAACACCACGGTTAATTTTTTTCTCCAAGTCGCGATCGTCCTTGCGATAATATATCAATGCTCATCTTGGACCACGAAGAGTTTTGTGAGTCGTTGTGGTCACTATATCAAAATAAGGGAACGGTGATTCCATAGCTCATCATGCTATCAATCACGCTATATGCGCGATATCAGCCATCAAAAGCGGTCTATACCCATGTACTTTCTCTACCTGCTGAACAATCTCTATAAATTTTTCTCGCTTGATACTCTTGGGATACGCACTAAATCAAGCAATAATCATAGCCGGCTTATTCTCAAGAGCCTTTTGTAAAATATCTTCATAGTCGATCTCCAAATCAGTCTCCCTCACGCCGTATCATATAAATCTATAATACATAGATGAAAGATTGAGCTTGTGCCCATGAGAAAGATGTCATCATGCATTTAAATCCATGGCCAAAACAGTATCTCCCGGCTTCAGTACTCACAGATAAACAGCCACATTCGCAGGAGAGCCGCTCAGAGGTTGCACGTTTACTCACCAAAGTGCAGATGAAAGGTGTTGTTGTATTGTAGCTCCGTCACTCGGTAGCTGACGAGACGCAAAACCAAACAGCGCCAAGGCCAAATACTGAGTTGCTCTTTCAAGCGAATCAACAATTTCATTCCCGCCATAATAACGAGCTCAAGGATTACCCTCAGAATATTTATTTGTAAATTGATTAGCATACGCCATCATCACATCAGAAGAGACATAGTTTTCTGAAGCAATAAGTTCTAATCAGTCACGTTGACGGTCTTTTTCACATTCTAATATCTTTTCTAACTCTCACCTATTCATACAAAAAAATAATAATTGTAAAAATGCGATGCAATATCACAACTGATAGTATAGTTATCCTTATATAGTTTTCCACACCTAAATTATGCTCACTCTTAGGATTACTCATTTGCCGCTATCTCCTTTTCACGAATACACTGCAACAAGTACACACAATAAAAAAACCGCTGTAATTTATTCGTAGAACCATCCAATTTTTTATCTAGTTCATCAGCAACCACTTCTCGATATATTTTTTGTACATGTACTCACCTTTCATACTCCGCCTCCAACCTTTTACATACTGACCTGAAACAAGATTCTACTACAAGATGAACTCAAGTTGCAAAGTGGAATATTTCATCAATATGCAAATCATCATCAAGTATATGTGCGGGCGAATTATCATCCGGAAGTGTATTGGGGATAACTCATCTATAGTAGTGTTCAGCTACATCTAAAAGTGTTCATAAGTCTTTTTCAAAAGAAGGATCCTGACTATATCTTTCTCGAATATCTTGAATAAAATAAAGACATGTAACATAGGTAACAGTCTTTTTGTCAAATGGATAGATAGGTTCTTCAGGCAACATATAATATTTCAATTTCGGAGATAGACTTGCATACCTATCCATTACTGCAATATGCAAAGAACTGCTTTCTTTATTATCTATATCTGTTTCTATCTCATAGCAAATCCTATCGACATATGAAATAAATAAATCAAACCCCATGGCTGACTCTTTTCGAAAAACCACGTCAAGGTATTTTTTATAGTAAGTCTCCTGGTGCTGCTCAAAAATGTGATGAGATGATACCTTCATCTTTGCAAGTTCATAAATAGAAGAAGCTAAATAGATCTTTTCTATATGTTCCGGGCAGAATTCGTGCAACCTCAAATATCCATGTAAATAAAAATAATCTAAAACATACAATGGCAATGAATGTAAAAGCAATCTAACTTCTTCCTGATCCCTTGGCGCCAAGACTTGTTCCGTTTGAGCATCATATAAAATTTTATAAACCTTTCTCATATCAACATTAATGTAGTCATGAAGCATAGATCTATCATATCTATACAGCAATTTATTATCTACATTTTGATTTTCTGGATATGAATCATCTAGAAATAATCTAAGCAAATCTCAATCAATACTCTCTCTAACCACGACATACTTATGTAGTAAATCATCAATACTTACTTTTGCATCAAGCATAAAATCACAAACATCATATGATTTTGTGGATACTGTTCAATGAGTACCTAGTACGTCTAACACCTGCACAACGTACAGGTAATCACTTCACTCTTTGGGTTTCACAGAAGAGATCTCTCAATGGTATAATCTTCAATTTTTTGAGGTCATGCTTATAGTATTACATGTACAGAGAGGATATTATATCTTTACAGTCAAGCAAGTCAATGGTCAAAACTATGGCAAAATACAAATTCTTCATCACTGTACAGCAACCAATCCATCAGATTGGAGTTTTTGTAGAATCACCTCGCAATTCTTTTCTGGCCAACGCTCTATAACATCCTGTTTTGTCAGCTTTATTCAGGACGTAATCTGTTTTATAATCCACCCTCTTACTTCTCTATCTGATCACTTGAAGGTAGACTGTTTTGCAGATTGAATTCATGTTGCTCTACTGTTCAAAACCTGGGAACCATAGTCCATTAAGGCATTGTGCCAATCACGAGACTTTCACTGTGGGACCAATGACAATGCCAACTCTTGCAACTCAAAAAGTGGTGTGTCGTGAGAAAGTTGAAATGTATGAATGAGCACTCTTTTAATATTTATATCCATCACTGACACTTCTTGATTATATGCAAAAGCTAAAACTGCATTTGCCGTATACTCTCAAACTCATGGAAGGGAGCGGAGATTCACATAGTCAGACATTACATCAGAGACTGGTATTGTGCTGGCAGCAATTATTTTACATGCCTCGTGTAGATTTATCGCTCTACGGTTGAATCACAATCCAGACCACTCACGAAGCACATCAGCACGATGCGCATTTGCCAAATCATATACGGTTGGCCACAACTCCATCCAACGCACAAACTTTTGAATCACCCTAGGGACTTGGGTTTGTTGCAACATAACCTCAGAAACAAGTATCTTATATGGATCTGTAGTTTCTCTCCATGGTAAATCTCTCTTGTTAGCACTATATCGCTCAAGAACTAATTGTTGAAAGTGGTTTTTCTCAGATAATAAAATGTCCATATCATACTTGTAATGATACGGACATTATTTTCCAATTAAAGTTTTCTTATTTACTAATCACCGCCTCAATAGCCGCAAAGTTTCATTCATCAGCAGAATTTACAATGATTGTAATTTCATTTCCTACGTTTCATTTGAAAAATGTCACAGCAGCTTGATTGAGTGAGTATGTTTTATTCTCCTCAGTGAGTGCTATAAATTTCCCTTCTTCTGTTTTGGTCAATTTGGCCTTCAAGAATTTTCTTGGTGCAGGGCCAATCACCTTATATATCAATTTACCATCCTCCATGATTCTCAATTTGAGCATATCACCAGGGATAAGTTTCGTTTTAGACGCATAATTCATAGGCACGGGGTAGATCTTAGTATCATTCCCTTTCATGAAAGTTCCATCAAATTTCCCTTCTACTACCTGCATTCCATCTTCTTCAATGTTAACTGCAGCTGAGGCGTTCTGGACATTTTCATAAGGAGAAACTCAATCTCCAAAAAGTTTTTGTACCAATGCTTTCGCTTTGATTACATCATTTTCTAGCTTATTGAGAAGGTGAAGCAAAGATACCAATGATTCGTTTTGTTGTGTCATTTTTGTTTTTGTTTTTTAGGGTAATAAATTTCTTTACAACTAGTATAGTGATTCGCTATCATATTTGCAAAAAAAAGAAGAGTTTTTTTGCTTGCATTAGTACACATCATCCATATTGTTGCTGTAGCTTTGTATTTGTTCATTTCAACCATGCTACCTACTATCATACTTTCTGTGTTATTATGAGTACTTATCGGATATTTAGTTTTCTATTTCAGATATGGAAATAAGCATTTTGTCGATGAGCTGAGAAACAATCTCAACAATACTCGCAATGATTTAGAAAAAGCTCGTGCTGACGCTGCAGAGTTTGAACAACAAAACATTATACTCAGAAATAAGGTTACAGATCTTTTAGCCAAAAATGATGATCTCTCAAAAATTGTATGAGAACTCAGTAGAGCATACTATCGCATCAAACTCGCTGCTGAAAAGGTAGACGAGCTCCACTCTCTTCTCAAAATCGATGATAAACAACTCGAAGAAAAGATGCAATCAACCATTTGAGACAAACTTTTTGAAAAGATTACACAAGAAAAAAAGAACGATAGCAGTGGGAAGAAACGATAATCTCTTCGTTCGGCTTCACTTTCAACACAATTCTCCTCATGTCTTACAACAAATCGAAAATACCAGTTTATGATCCTAAAACAGGATACAACAAAGCTGCTAAAATATACAAAACATTTCACAAATGACTTGCGAGCTATGATAAATGACTCTATCAAAGATTTCTTCCTAGAGATATAGCAAACAAGATCATCTTGGATATTTGATCAGGCGATGCAAGAATGCATAGTTATTTTGCAGATAAGCGCATTCAAAAATATATAGGGTTTGATTGTGCAGAATTGTTGCTCAAGCGCGCACCTTCTCGTGTAGAAAAAATTGTGTGAGACATAGAAGAAATATGGCCTTTTGACGACTCTTCTATCGATATTGCACTAGCTTTTTTTGTCTTGGTACACGTTCGCGATATGCACCATTTTTTAGAAGAAGCCAAAAGAGTGCTGACAGACTGAGGCAATCTGATCATGCTTCACAACTTCCAAAGACGCGAATACGTATATGAAATGCCAAATGACACATTCAAAATACAAGATTTCCATTGGAAGTGCGAAGAAATTGAGGAGATTGCACATGAAGTATGATTTAGTATTGAGAAGATTTTATTACAAGAAAAGTGAGCTGACATTTGAATGCTGTACAACTGCAAAAAATAAATCATCAACTGCTATTGAAAACTTATATATTTCCTATAGCATTCTAGCACCTAGATCTCAAATACAACATGAAAGAATACAATTCACAGTTTATACAGAACTTAAAAAGACAAGATGCGGATGCATTTTGAATAGTATACAACGACCTTGTAGACCAATTTTACCGTTATATAAAAGGCCACTACAGCCTCGATGAAAACACCATACAGGATCTACTAAGCGAAGTGTTTGTAAAGATCTGGCAGAATGTTGGAAAGATTGATGAGCAGTCTTCACTGTCAGGATTTTTACGAACGATTATGAGAAATCATGTAAAAGACTATTTCAAACGCAATGACGACATACCATTTGCAACCTTTTCATCGTATGATGATGAAAATGGTGACACTGCATGGGAAGATGGATTATCAAATGATCAAAATGTTTTATGAGAAGTAAATAGAGATTACACATTTGAGCAAATACAAGAAGCTATGAGTAGCTTAGATGAATCATTTAAACAAATCATCCATCTAAAATACATAGAAGAATATTCTTATGAAGAAATTGCATATGCAACAGGGCTATCACAAGACGCAGTCAGACAAAGGATATCAAGAGGAATAAAAAGGCTACAAGAGATGCTTTCTCACCTAAAATAAAGCACATATTATACATCTTTAAGAAATATGTCAATCCAAAAAAAGCAGTTCTCACCTCAATCAATCATTAAAACAGCAACAGTAAGCCATTTCAAAGCATGCGCCACAAATGGCATCTCTTGATAAAATCGACTTGCAAATGCCTTTCTTACGCCTATATTGTGAGGGCATTTATTTCTTTACTCATGAGTACACTATGACAAAAACTCAACTTATCGCTCACCTTGCTAGCAAACTTGGTGTGTCAAAAAGACTAGCTAACGATGCTATCAACGTATTAGTAGATGGAATCATCGCTAATGTAAAAAAGGGTGGTGAAGTAAGAATCCAAGGTTTCGGTACATTCAAAAGTTCTAAAAGAGCTGCTAGAATGTGAGTAAACCCAAGAGATCCATCTAAGAAGATCAAAATCCCTGCAATGAAAGTTGTTTCATTCAAGGCTGGTTCTGATTTCAAAAAGGCTGTTAGATAATATATCTTATATATCGCCTTCTAAAAGACTCTCCTTTTATTGGGGAGTTTTTTAGTTCATGAAATATTGTATATATAGGTGAAAAAAATATAGTGAGTGTATTTATCCTATGTTCATTGGCCAAGCACATGAAAGAACTTATCAAAAAAGTACTACTGTATAACCACCGAAAAGGACTTTTTTATGATTCAATTATCAATCAACGACGAAAAAAAACGTATGCGAAAACCATGCGTCTCATATATGAGAATCCCGCAAAAGATATGTTTGTAATTTGAGTGACATGAACAGATGGGAAAACTACAACCTGCAATCTCATTCACCATGTGATAAACAAAAACCTAGGCAAAACCGCTCTCATTACGACTGCCGTGATTAAATTTTGAGATGAAGTGCTAGCAAATGAGCACAAAATGACGTCTCTTGATCCTAAAGAACTTTGGAAAATAATACAAATTGCAAAGGAGGTTTGATGCACATATCTCGTCTTAGAGGTAGCATCTCATGGTCTTCATCAGCATAGATTTGAATGAGTAGATTTTGATATGGCGGTACTGACCAATATCACCCCTGAGCACCTAGATTACCACAAAACATTTGAAAATTATGTGAATACCAAAAAGGAATTATTTTTGAAGGTAATGAGAAATAAGAAATCAAACAAAATAGCTATATTGCCAAAAGATGATGAAAGCTGAAGAAGATGGATTGATGAACTAACATACGATAAAATGATAAGCTACAGCATCACTACTTCATCTATGGTAAAGGCTGAAAATATAGACATTCAATACAATCGTACGAAGTTTTCTTTCAACTTCCTCTCAAAAGAAACAAGTATTGATATCTGATTACCTGGAATATACAATGTATACAATACGCTCGCCGCGATTTCTGCCTGACTTGTACTAGGAATCGAGCAAGAAAAAATAGCTGAATCATTGAAAAGTTTCGAGTGAGTAGTGGGGCGTATGGAGCCAATACAGCACAATGGCGTAAGCTATTTCGTCGACTTTGCACATACACCAAATGCACTC
Organism: Candidatus Absconditabacterales bacterium; assembly: GCA_039809345.1. GTDB lineage: Bacteria > Patescibacteriota > Gracilibacteria > Absconditabacterales > Absconditicoccaceae > JBDHUW01. The sequence goes on from JBDHUW010000013.1 coordinate 26,493, forward strand.
AAAGCAGCACTCATCTACATCAAAGAAATTAAATGAGACCATAAGACCATAGTTGTATTCTGAGCACCTTGAAACAGGGACAAATACAAAAGGCCAGAGATGGGGAGAATCGCAAGTCAGCTAGCAGATATTGTGATAGTAACTGATGACGACCCAGATACAGAGCCTCGTTTGCGCATCATACAAGAAGTTGCATGATGAATCTCTAGAGAACTCTGAGATGACTATATGATAGTACCAGAAAGAGAGTATGCCATCAGACTAGCAACTGAAATCAGTAAACCCTGAGACATCGTGCTACTTGCATGAAAATGACATGAACACGTACAACTTACAAACTTCGGGAAAAGACCTCGAAGTGACAAGGCAGTACTAGAAAATATATTATGAATTACAGAATAAGCATGGTGATCAAAAAAATAGAATCATTTCTTTTTTCAGATACTCGTTTCTCTTCCAATCAAGAAGATATAATCAGCATAGATCAATATAATCCATCAATAAATGATGCTAAATTTACGAACCGAAAAAAAACAGCACAAACATGAAAGCAAATGATCAACAACTATCAAAATCAAGAAACTATAATTAGAATGTGCATCAAGGTCTCTTCTGTCAATCGAAGTATTGGCATCGATCAATCGTACCACAAA
>JBDHUW010000014.1:0-11596 GCA_039809345.1 Candidatus Absconditabacterales bacterium
TCTTATAAGGATTTTTACTAGTCATGAAGCTATATTATTCATTATTAGATATACTTCAAGTACTCTAGACCCTATTTTATTATCTCACTGGACCGTGATAGCTTTTACGCTACCATTGAATCATCATCACACATTAAATCATGCATCTAATGTCCCATCCGCATTTATACGGGCTATTCTGTTTTGTGCAACTCAACTATAACTTGTAAAATCTCATCATATTATAATCTTCCCACTTCATCGCGCTGCTATTGCGTTTACACTATTCGAAACTAGTGGCGATGCAATATGGAAAGCAGTATCAAGAGTCCCATTTGTATGTAAACGAGATATGTTATTCTGAGCTGTGCCACTAAATGAAGTATACCATCATCCAACTACTATTTTCCCATCTCATTGGAGACTAACAGAATTGACAAAATTAGTATTAAATCATCATCAAATAGTAAATCATGTGTCAATTGTACCGTCTGTATTCAAACGCGTTATCCTATTTTGGGTTGTTCCACTATATGATGTAAAATATCATCCAATTACTATTTTTCCATCTCACTGAACAGCAAAACTCGAAACGACACTATTAAATCACACTCACATATTAAATCATGTATCTCTTGTACCGTCTGTATTCAAACGCGTTATTCTATTTTGGGTTGTTCCACTATATGATGTAAAATATCATCCAACTACTATTTTTCAGTCTCATTGAATTGCGATATCAATTGGCAAATTATTGATCCCGCCTCAAATAGTAAATCACGTATCAATTGTTCCATCTGCATTCAAACGCGTTATCCTATTTTGGGTTGTTCCACTATATGATGTAAAATATCATCCAACTACTATTTTTCAGTCTCATTGAATTGCGAGAGATTGGACACCAAAGTTAAATCATCCTCAAATAGTAAATCATGTATCAATACTACCATCTGCATTCAAACGCACAATCCTATTTTGAGTCATTCCATTGTATGATATGAAACTTCATCCAACTACTATTTTCCCATCTCATTGAACCGCAATGTCCGCTACAAGATTATCAAATCAGGACCCTATATTAAATCACGTATCAATACTACCATCTACATTCAAACGTGTGATCCTGTTTTGAGCTATTCCACTATAGGATGTAAAACTTCATCCTACTACTATTTTCCCATCTCATTGCACTGCGATACTTCACACATAATTATCAAATCATCCTCCTATGTTAAATCACGTATCAACACTTCCATCTGTATTTATGCGGGTAATTCTATTTCTTACTAATCAATCATGGTATACAAATAATCATCATACTAATATTTTTCAATCTCATTGTATAGCAGTCACTCACACATAATCACTAAATCATTTCTGAATATATTCACTAGAAACCATAAACTCAGATGCCCCACAAGTATATATATCAATCTTGCCTTCCTGCACTACCGTATATGGATTTTCTAAACTTGAAAAGCCGTTTTCGCATGTAGCATTAGTGCTGTCAGTTAGCCCTCTTACTCCAAACTCACTTTCTCATTCATGCTTTACCTTCACTTTCAGCATCGTTCCCTCTGGATAGTCTACGGCAATCGATAATTTCACTGGCTTACTGAATTCCAAGTGTGCATCCTCATCTCAGATTTTATACACCTCTCACCTTTGTTCTACGATAAAATCATCTATCCTTTTCAATGTAGATGTGTTAGCTCAAGCACTTCATTTTTTTACAATTTCCAATCATGATGGAAGTGTTACCGAAATACCTTCCTTCTCAATATATTTTTGTGTATCTACAACAAGATGGGTTACCGTCCTCTTGAATGTTTTGGGAAGAATATTGTCAAGGAATCATGCTGTGACAACACTACTTACTGTTCATTGGATAGTAATCATCCCAACAGCTACAAGCGAAATTAGTTTTTGTACTTTCATGTGTATCCAAGATAGATATAAAATTCACTTCTACTATAGTATACAGAGGAAAGTACAGAGTTAAAAAAAGGTAACGACTGCTTTCTATTTCGACACACTTTCGGAAACCATATTTTCTCAAAATACGTGTGGTATGTGTTTGTTGCATAGAAAACTACCTCATGAACTACGAAAACATTTATTTGGTGAATATCGACTACTTCCGTTTGAAAAACAAATCTACTCTAGTATAGTAGGACCATTATCTTTACTCAATACGCCATATCACTCCATGCAATTCGATCCACAAGCATTCTCTACCAAACGAAGATCTTTTCGAGAAACCAATCACACATACAAGATCACAAATGATACTAGTAAGCCAAAATTCTATGTTCTGGACATGTTTCCTTATCCATCAGGGGCTGGGTTACATGTGGGTCATCCATTGGGATATATAGCATCTGATATCTATTCTCGTTATATGAGAATGAAAGGATTCAATGTGTTGCATCCGATGGGATTTGATGCATTTGGATTGCCAGCTGAGCAATATGCAATCCAGACTGGAACACATCCTGCTAGTGCTACTGCCAAAAATATTGAGACATACAAAAAGCAGCTTGAGAATTTAGGGTTGAGTTATGACTGGTCAAGAGAGGTAAACACTTCTGAAGCTGGGTATTACAAATGGACACAGTGGATATTTTTGAAGCTGTTTACTCATTATTATGATCCAAGTATACAAAAAGCTCGCCCGATTACTGAGCTTGTAGCACAGTTTGAAAAGCAAGGGAATGTGTGAGTACATGCTACTAGTTCACAAAAAGAGCAATTCACTGCTGACCAACGAGCAACATTTTCTCCTAAGCAAAAAGATGACGTCTTGATGAATTATCGTTTAGCATATCGTAATACATGATACGTAAATCGATGTGAAGCGCTATGAACCGTCCTTGCAAATGACGAGGTAAAAAACGGTCTTTCAGAACGTGGCTGACACCCTGTAGAGCGTAGAGAAATGAAACAACGAGCCCTCCGCATCACTGCATATGTCGACAGACTCCTCAATGACTTAGATACCCTTGAACGAAGTGATGCCTTGAAAGCAATGCAAAAGAATTGGATTGGGAAAAGTGAAGGCGCAGAGATTGATTTTGCAGTGGGGTGAGGGAAATGACAAATACAAACTGTACTGGTACTTCATGGCAAGAAAAGACCTGAAACTAATGACAATAATTGATGGGTATCGCATGTATGAAATATTTGCAAAGAAAAATGATATAATACTATAATCCCTTTTGTAGACAATAGTCGAACTGCAAACTGAGAAGAATGGGAAAAAGCACTTGAAGCCAATAAACATGATATACATTCTAACACAGTTCTTGTATGACATAGTGCATGAGGTGCTGCTGTAGTAAGATGGCTATGAAATAATCCAGATATAACAATTGCAAAACTAATACTAGTCGCTCCTGGGAAAATCCCTGAAGAGAATAAGACAGTTTCAACGCAAACATGAAAACCAGTTGATCCAGCGGAATATGAATGAATCAAGGATTTATATAATTTTGCTATTGATGAATCAATTAAAGAACGCGTTAAAAATGGTATTTTTGTTATGACATCAAATGATTCAGAAAGACTATTAGCTTCTGCTGATATGTATATCCAAGCATTGGATGCAACCCATATCACACTAGAGAATAGATGACATTTTAATAGCTCATTTGGCGACGGGAAAATCAATGCAACATTCCCTGAATTAGTAAATATGATTTTGACTGGTTCACACAAAAATACCAAGAATGATATGAACAACATGTCATTCACAATAGATGATCATACCAGTAAGTTAATGGAAATATTACAGCAATTACAAGCGAAATGAGTACAAGAAAATCTACAACCAATCATACTATCTGGGGGTATTGGACTTGCAATCAATAATGGTAGTTTTTATAGAAATCATGAAGATTTAGATATTTGTATTGTTCAAGAAGATTGTGAAAGACGAAAAAATATTTTACAATCTGAATGATATATATTGGACACTCCTTCACACAATAATCCATTATATCGTTTCTGTGCAAAGAAATGAGACATAAAGATAGATATTATCTGAATAGGAATTGATGATAATTGAATATATGATTTAGAAAATTATAAAAAAGATTACCGATGATTTGATAAAGAGTTTATAATCAAAAATTATATACAGTGAGTTGAGTATACTGCACTTCATTCTGATGTAATAATACAATTAAAATTCAGAAATGAATCTAAAGATATACTTGATAAAATAAAGTTTCATAAGTTAGATTTACCAAATATCACGGTTTTCACCACTCGCCCCGATACAGTGTATGGTGTCACTGCACTGGTGCTAGCACCAGAAAATACGGTGATTGATTCGCTGATACCTGCAGAACAACAATCGGCAGTCGATGCGTATCGTAAAGCAACATCACAAAAATCTGAAGTAGAAAGACAACAAGAGACAGAAACGAAATCATGAGTTTTTTCTGGCGTGTATGCTACTCACCCACTCACAAACGAGCGTGTGCCAATTTGGTTTGCTGATTATGTATTACCAGATTATGGAACATGAGCAGTGATGTTTGTACCTGCGCATGATGAAAGAGATTGGGAGTTTGCAAAAACACATTGATTACCAGTGAAGCAGGTTATTCTTCCTCACGAAGTACCAAAAGATGAAATTGAAAAGTTACTTTCTGTTCATCAAAAAATACAAAAAATTGCTAATGAACACACTCTCACGCTTTGCATGTCATGATGACTTTCAATAGCATTTTATCTATGAATAGTCTATAGAAATCATGCTGATTTGGATTATGCTGTGATAGCATGAGATCAAGAAGATTTTTACACTACACTAGAACAAGAATGATTCACAAAACAATTTGTAAAACCAAATTGAGTTGCTGTTTTTGATTATGAGTGAATAGAAATTGAAATTGGGAATAGTGATTCTATTATACCTTGATATGTAAAATTAGACAAGAATTGTGCCTATGAAACACATACATTGCGAGGAACAATGGCATTAACACTGCCTTCGAAATTCCTATGAGAAACGAAAAAAGCAATGTTTCAAGCAAAATGAAGAGAGAAAGATAAACAAGACTATGAAGCAATAGAATCATGAGCCTACACCTGAGCATGAATCCTCATCAACTCATGACCATTCGACTGACTACAAAACGAAGCTGCAAAATCAGCTATCATAGAGCATCTAGAAAAAGCGTGAATCTGAAGAAAAAAAATCAGTTTCAAATTGCGTGATGCAAGTTTTAGTAGGCAGAGATACTGGGGAGAACCTATCCCTGTAGAGTATGACGCAGATGGTGTTGCCTACCCTATTGATGAAAGTGAGTTGCCGCTCGTATTGCCTGTGTTGGAAAAATTCCAATGAGTAGGTGGGAAATCACCGCTTTCAAATGCACTAGAACGAGTATCACACAATGGAAGAACAAGAGAAACTGACACCATGCCTGGCTATGCTTGATCAAGCTGGTATTATCTTAGATATATGGATCCTAGAAACAACGACGCGTTCGCATCAAAAGATGCTATCAACTACTGGGAGAATGTAGACTTGTATATCGGATGAACTGAGCATGCTGTAGGACATTTGATGTACTCTCGTTTTTGGCATAAATTCTTGTATGATATTGGGCATGTGACTACCATCGAACCGTTCAAGAAGCTTTTCAACCAATGAATGATTGAATGAGTGATTGAATATCTCTATTTCCGCAAAGCAAAACAGGATGGGAAGACAGTCTTCGTCTGTGCGTCACTTGTGAAAAAGGAAAATAAAGATCAGTTTTCAGAACTTCCAATCCATATTAACTATGTAAAAGATTATGGATTGCAAAATTCATATATTGATCAAGACAGCATCAAGGGATTATGAGAACGAAGACCCGACTTTGCAAATGCACTCTTTGAGCATCCAGATTGAATATATGACCCATCAAAAGACGCTACCTCACAACACAAATTCCGCATCCTCACAAGATCTGAGAATGGAAAGATGTCAAAGAGTTATTACAATGTAATCAACCCAGATAGCGTGATTTGAGAATATGGAGCTGACTGTTTCAGAATGTATGAGATGTTCCTATGACCTGTCAATCAATCAAAACCATGGAATATGAATGGTATTGATGGAGTGTATAAGTTCCTCAAGAAAGTATGGGCATTGTGTTGTGATGAGCATGGATTGTTGAAATTAGAAGACGTTACACCATCTCCTGCTGAGCTCAAGATCATCCACACATGCATAAAGAAGGTACACAATGACATCGCAACTATGTCTCTCAACACCTGCGTAAGTAATTTCATGATCACTGTAAATAGCCTCAAGGAGGTATGATGCAAAAACAGGATAGTGATAGAAATGCTCTTGCGTGTACTAGCTCCGTTTGCGCCATTCATGACAGAGGAACTACGAAGTGCACTTTGACACTCGACTTCAATTCACCTAGCTGACTACCCTACCTATGATGAAAAATACTTGGTAGAAGATGAGGTCACATATCCATTCTGTATCAATGGGAAAAGAAAGACTGAAATTGTCCTGCCTGCGAGCATGAATGAAGAAGATATCAAAACCCATATCATCACACTCGATATTGCACAAAAACTAATTGATGGTAAGCCAATTAAACAGGTAATTGTGGTGCCTGGGAGAATGATAAATGTTGTGATGTAGATTTACACTCCACTAGATCACCATCACTTTCCTCCACGGTCACTTTCTTCTAGTGACTCCACCCTCACAAAATTTACGTCTTCATAGCGTTCAAATATAATTTGAGCAATTTTCATGTGTTTCAAAACATGAAACTGCTCTAATCCGAAATTCATCAAGATCACCCCAATATCTCCTCTGTATCAGGCATCAATTACTCCTCCAAGCACATCGATACCATGTTTAGCTGCTAGTCCTGATCTTGGAGCTATACGCCCATACCATCATGCCGGGATACTCATGGATATATTGGTCAAGAAAATATGCCTTTCTCATGGCTGTAAAATATATTCTTCTACTGCATAGAGATCATACCCGGCGTCAGTACTCGTATTGCGAGCAGGAAGCTTGGCATCAGATGACAATAATACGATATTAATATCCATGAGAATACTATGAGAGAAAATAAAAAATGTAGCAAGGATTTTAATCCACATACTACATTTTCAGTCAATAATTACTATATTAAATCCAATTCTCTAACGCACATATTCACCACATGAGTATAGTGATACGTATCACTGATTTGCGAATGTAATCAACTGGTTAGAATAGGTACTCGATGAGTTGGAATCACATTGTTCTCAATCAGTTGAAATCCATTTACCTGCATCTTCAGGTGTTGTGTTTGCGACATTTGTATCAATCGATTCGTCACTAGTTGGCTCTTCAATAGTCACCAATATTGGCGTCTCATCATCAAACTCTACTGGTATCTTAATCTCGATTGGGGTGCTAAATGTTACCAATCATTTGTGCCCATACTCTCACCCTAAATCAATCACCGCATCTGGATCAACTGAGGCGTCTAGTGGAGAAAGATCCTGAATAGCTCCTTGCTGCAAAGTTGACTCTCACACAGTAGAAATGACAGTATCAGCCTTGATGTGAACTGTATAATTCTCTGTCTCTAAATTTGTATCTTGTGGAATATTCAAATCGCTTGAAAAGAGTCACAACAAGCTAAGTTCTTGAGCCCGGTCTCTCACTACGGTTATTTTCTGCTCCATAGGAATAATTGGTATATAAGTGTATGTAGTAGTTTCTACTGGTTGTACTACAACTTCATCTGACAGCGTATCTGATGGTACTTGAGATGAGCTAGAAACTGCTGGTTGCGATATTGTTGCCTCTAATTCTATCGTCTCAGGTGCAGATCCTAGCATGGTCTCAGAGTTTTGAGAGGTCTCAATCGGTAGATTTTCAACTGGTGTATCTTCTAGATCAGCAATATTCAGACCAATTTGAGAAATAGCACCAACGGGTTCATATTCCTCCAGAGCAAAAACAAATCACATTGGATCGTACCCAAAAAACTTCACGTTTGATGGATGAATAAATAAACCTAAACAAGAAGCTAATATCGCAGCTTCAAAAAGCTTTTTGATATAGCACCTAGTACTGTCATTACATTTTTTCATGTTACTAAATTTTGTATATAAATATCAATAATCTAGTATACAGCTACTAGTATGAATGAGCAATTTTTGAATGCATTTCTACTGTTATCTCATTACACAAGAAGCCGATTTATATTTTTATAATTACATACGGTTGACATAAGTAGAATAATGTTTCTCTATTTAAGAATATATTCGGAATCACTTGCAATTCAAATAAAAAAACATATTCTATTACAGAACATGTTTTGTAGTAGACTGTCGATATTTATTATTTACATACTTGTAATGCAAAAAATTACTCAAGCTGAATTCGCAAACGCAATCTCAAAAGGTGCAGTAATCATCGATTATTTCGCTGAGCGATGCCCTCCATGTAAAGCTCTTTCCCCTATGTTGGAAGACGCACAAAAACAACTTGGCGACAGAATCACGATATACAAAGTAGATGTTGACCAAGAGCAGGCACTTGCATGACAGCAATGAATTACAGCTATGCCTACTCTGCACTTTTACAAAGATGGAAAATTTATTGAGGAGGTAAAAGGGCTAAATCCACCTGCGATTGAAAAAGCTATAAATGGGATTATTGGATAGATTTTTCTTGCTATATTCATTTTTGATGATATTTGTGCAAAATACCATTACTTTAATGTGAAAAAGTCTCAGGGGATGCCCAAGACTTGATATACAATTCGTATAGACTACTTTTTACCTCAAATCAGGCAACAATCGATTAAACTGCTCTGCTCTCTTTATCGCTGCAGCTACTGATTGTTTGAATGAGGGTTTCCTTTGCTGGAGGAGAAAAGTAACTTTTGCTACCACAAAACCAGTTGTGAAAGCCATGAGTAACAAAAATGCTGTTGCCATATTACTATAATGTTCAGGATCCCTGTCCCCGGACTAATTTTTTATATATACATTTTTTTGTATACACACTGTAACCAAGATTATTCTTGATACAAGATCAAAAGCCACTTTAGTGTTGTCAAAAATCATCGACACATCAAATATATAATTGATAATACGAGCCATAAATTTGACACTTTCTTTGAAATGACTATACTATAATAGTATTATTTAACCTTATAATATGATCTATGGAAAAGGATCTCATGCTTCAATTATGTCAGTTTTGACTGACAGAAAAAGAAGCAAAAATTTATATTGCACTACTACAACTTTGAACTGCCACAGCAGGTACCATAGCTAGATTTACTAGTGAAAAAAGACCTACGGTGTATTCAGTATTGTGAGCATTGCAGTTAAGATGATATATTGAAGAGATTCAAACAAAGAATGCAAAACAATATCTCGCCAAACCTCCTCATGAAATTCTACAGAAAGCAAAAGACAAAATAGGGATTCTAGAACTACTAGTTCCTATGCTACAGAATCTGGAAGGGAAAATATGAAAGAAACCCACTATTCGTTACCTAGAAGGAATAGAGGGACTCGGAGAGCTATTCGAAGACTTTTTGACTTCCTCAATTGATATGAGAGTAATTTATGGGACCCACAATACACACGATAGTCTACACCTTCCGTTTGCTGGGAAAGTAAGAGACATGAGAGTAAAAAAGTGATTATTTTCAAAGAGAATTGTAACTCATGATAATGCAGATCCTAAAATAGAAAAGAGAGATGATAAAAAATACAATAGAGAAACACTTATTGTTAGTGACTTCCCATGAGAACTAAAAGCTGATATCAACATTTATGGACCATGAAAGGTTTCTCTACACTTCTTCGATGAATATCAAAAACCATATACTATTCTCATTCAGAGTCTCCCTCTCTTTGAGTCGCTGTGTACTCTTTTTGATTATATTTGGCTTCAGAATAAATCTAAAAAATAACATGTCGATGCACTTCGACAACGTCAAAACGATATAATCAATTGCGTTTTGCAGTATTAGATACTATAATTCTTTCATATTTATATTGTATATTATACTCATGAAAGAAATTAATGAACTGACTACTACATGAATTGGCACAACTAATATAGAGTCAAGAAACACACCAGATGCCAACACCGTAAATCAACTTACAGACGTCCTATCATCGGACCTAGTTTCACTACAACAATCTATCAATGTAGATTATGTACAAGATAAACCTTGAAGTACCATGAGAAAAGATTGAGTACGTCGTATGATTTCAAACAATAATCTGCATTGAGCCTATATGATTGATATGATGTACAATGCTGGATGAAAATATAAGTTTCAAGAGTTCTATGGAATAGATATGGCATTTCAATTATTGCAAGGGGATAATCCACCCAAAGTTGTGATCATGGCCCCCCTACTACATCAAAAAGTTATTGAGTCAGGTTTTTTATGAGAAGTACAAATAGATCCATTATTAGATCTTCTTAAAACAGCAAGATTCAATGATGAATCAAGTAAAATCTCGAAATATAAATGGCTACTGCAGAATTCAAACTGTAGATTTATAGAAATTCCCTATTCAATAGAGAGGTTAAATTCAGTCTTTGACAATATCACCGCTCCTTGAGACCTATTGATACAACAAAAAGCAGAGCAAAATCTATGAGCAGAATGACTCAAGTACATTCTTCATGCTTTACATCCTAGTAAAATTTCCGATCCTTACAATCCTAAAACATCAAGGGAAGAATGATATTTAAGAGAAACTATGATCCTCGCTAAACAGTACTTCCCGGGCTTAGATACAGCAGAAAAAGTACTAGATTATGTGCTGAATATAAATATAGATATACCTGAGGTAATGAAATGAAAAAGAATAGAATGAGTATATGTAGATGTAGATGGTACACTGATTGACTATGTGCCAATCTGATCTCCACTTGAATGAACACAACAACTCAAACCCGCAGTAGTTGCTCTGCTCAAAGAGTATGAAGCACAATGAAAGTCTATTACTGTATGGACATGAGGCGATGTAAAGAAGAAAGAAGCACATCTCAGATCACTTTGAATCACACGACCAGTAGTAAGCAAGTATGATCATGCTTGAGCTATAGCAGAGATAGTGCTAGATGACACTGATAGAGGTGCCTTTGTCACTCAATCTAAGATATACCCTGAAACATATATCAATGTAAATAAGCTCTAAATAAATAATTCTTTACTGACACTAACTATAATATATCATGACAAATACACTTGAGCCAGACTGAACCGAGACATTAGTAGAATCAATCAGAGAGATGTTTGATCACATCTATTTAAATACACATATTTCTGATGCCATCAAAAACACATTGCAAGTGACATGATTAGAAGAATTTGCTAATATTTTAAAAAGGAATAAACAAAACTGATTATTTAGGACATATGTTCCTCTACACGACCTTACAAAATTAAGTTTCCTAGTATATCAATCATTACACCATCTTCCAATTATAAAAAAAATCGAACTTCCTCAAGAGTCCTGAAATTATAAATGGGTCTAGAGTACTTGAAGTATATCTAATAATGAATAATATAGCTTCATGACTAGTAAAAATCCTTATAAGAAAAAA
>JBDHUW010000015.1:0-4570 GCA_039809345.1 Candidatus Absconditabacterales bacterium
TTTTTTTAAACACTGATTTCATAGTTCTCACCATAGTATTTTGCTATATAAATGCAAGTTTCCTTAGGGAGACCCTTATATATTATATTCTCATTATGAACATAATCAAAATTGTAATGAAGACGGTTGCTACTAGTTTGTTATCTAGTGCATTTGTATTGGTGTCTGCATCTAGTGTATCTGCTGCTGATAGCTTTCAAATCCTTACACAAAGTGATGCGGGGGATTATATTGGATGAGGGGAACATTGGAATTTTTCTCCATCGAACAATAGCAAGGTGAAAGTACAAACTGCTACGACTACATCAGTATCATTCAATGCAGAGTCAATCGATATTTCATGGATGAACTTTGAATTTAGTGCAGAGGAGGGGAAAACATTGCAAAAATGATTATACTATCCAGCTAAACGTAATGCATTTAGAGGTTCATTCAATGGGATAGACGTTTCATGAGATTGAAGGTGATGCAATACTATAGGATGAGGATTTTATGTCCATGAGTATGTAGTGAGCAATGATACATTACAACGTGCGGCCATCGACTTTGTGCAGTATTGTGAATGAGGGAAGCCAGGATTGTATGGTTCTATAAGATATAATTCATCTGTAGCAGCATCATGTTCTAAAGCATGAGAGTGTGCAGGCGTGAAGAAATCTGTTCTCCAACAAACACAGAATCAGACTACCAAAAATGCAATATCAGAGGATCCAGACTTTAAACTTACTGCTGCACAAGAAAAAGAATTCACTCAAAAGCTTTCAAAACAAATGGCTACTTGGAAAAGAACATATCGTGTTTTCACAAGGAACTGTTCTATAATGAAGTTTATGCAAGACGATGAAAATGCATGTAAAGGCAAATACAAAGATGAATTGAAGGCAATCTATGAGTTCTTTAGTTCTGATGATGAATCAGATTGAGAAGTGCCAACTAATGAGGAAATACAGAAAGTTATAAATGCCCTAGATGAAATTATCAAAGCAACACAACAAGAAAGAAATGATTTGAGAAAGAAAAAAGAGCTCACTATGTCAAAAGAAATTTTCCTATCTGGATTCCTGATCAAATTAGATTATTTGAAAATAGCTCTTGAGGTTATGTTGAAATAAATGAGAAAGACTCCAATTGGAGTCTTTTTTGATATTACTGTTTTTGTCCACATTTTCTCATAAAGCCTTTTTTGGAATTAGTATCTAATATTATAACCTTACCGATATAACTTTTGATTGATGCAAGTGGGACTCAACTGATCACTGGTATTTTTTGCTCCCTAGCAACAATTGCAAGATGAGATAGCTCGGATCAGTTCATTGCGATTATTCCACTTATCTTGGAGAAATGCTCTACAAGGGTAGGTACTAGTTCTTTGACATAGATAATTGGTTTGTCTACGTAATCAGATACTGTTTCGCTCATCATAAGCATAGAGGTTGTTTTTCACGGTGAACAAACACAAATATGCTTATCTTCTTTGTATTTCTCTACAGGAATGATGAAATGTTGTGGTCAGAGATTGTTTAAATATTGGGGAGTGCCTCCAATCTGATTACGCTTTAGAAGAGTAGTCATACATGTGACTAGTATCCTAGAATCGTTTTTTAAATGTGCTCGCAAAGTGGCATGAGGGCTCAGAAACGCATGCATAAATTTTGCTTTATCGTCAAGATTTACTGAATTTCCAATAAGATCCAACTGTTCTATTTTATCTTTCACACTATCTTGAAAGCGAATATATTGTTCCAGTGCGGTTACATCATGAAAGAATTTTTGAGCAGGGTGCTCATAGCAAAATGACACTGTAAATATAATAGGGTACCAAGAGTGAAGTATCTTTTCATATATTTGTTCATGCATAAGTTTCGGGGTAGTAATTTCCTCAATCAGTTCATTATATACATTTATGTATTGGTTGATAATGCGAGTTGGATTAGAATATATCTTTACTCTATGTCGTCGAATATTAATATAATTGCATAGATTGCTAAAATGATCTCATGATGTAAACAATGATGCTTTTTGCTTTTCCTTGTCTATATATATTGTTCAGAGGATTGTTTTAATGTAATCAGTGTATGTGTATTTCACGTGTAATCATGCATAGTGATGGTTTAATGCATGTTGAAATAGATCTTTTATAAAGCTGATTGTCTCAATTGAAATTGTTTCTCAGGTAAGTCAAAAGTTGTTTTTTATAAGGTTCTGCTGATGTACACTGTTGATCTCATATAAATCAAATTCTTTTTTGATAGTATCACAATCTCTCAATGTCGTAATATGTCTAGATTGTAGAAGCCACACGGTATTGTTTTCATCACGAACTCGCTCAATATCTTGTGGATAGCCAAATAGTGCTTCACATTGCATTCCTAGTTTTGCTACTGTATCCTCACATTTATTTCTAGAAAAAAACTTTGTAGTCATGTTTTTTTCCCCGCTTACGTGCGATCTATTGTCCCCGTCTCCAAATACCATGCGTTGTCCTCGCACATCTCATAGTGGATCTAGAGTAAATAAAATTCAGCTAGTTTTGCCAACTATATATGGTTGGATTATAATATAAAAATCCTGATTTTCTCATATTGAAAGTGCATGTGATTTGATCTCATCGATCGAATCTTTCATATTTCCTCAACAGACTACTGAAAGAAATTTTCATGCATTACTTTGTTCAGTTCAATCCTCAGTTGGATAGCTTGACCTGATTATATATGGCATGCTCCCAAGAAATACAGTACATGCATCCATAAGATCAGAAAACAAAGAATAATTTTCTGTAATTGTAGTTGTGCATATGATGCTTTTGGGTATAGGAAGATTGTTCTTATCACAAATTATTGTATTATATGCTTTTTTTCATAAGATCGCGGGTGAAATATAATCTTCTCATGGAAGCCCATTTGTCAAAAATAATGCAGTGTTCTCTGTGATTTTATATAATCTATCCATGGTATGTATAATTGAAAAATATATCTATTAATTGCTGTATGTATTCTTTCAATAATAACAAGTTGAAATACATATGCACTACCAACACCAGATTTTGTTGTTAGTATTGGTGGCGTCGCTTTGTATATAATAGGTTTATTGACTACTGTGTTTTTTATTTTTCGCCAGATAATTATTTGATTTATTAAAAGGTCTCAATCTCATTATCTTTTATTGGGGACTATTGGAATAACTGGATTGATCATTTGAGTTATGATCCACGTGATATGACAATATAGATATGTAACTGGCTTTCACAAGACAAGAGATTATTCTCAGTCTCAGAATGTGTTGGATCAGATTGCATGAGTAAATTCTTCTTGAGCACAGATTGATTCGTATGCCATTCCGACAAATGAATTTATTGCGTTGCAGATGAACTCATCTTGATTACAAGTAATTGATATTCGTGAGGATGCAGAATATGATTTGTGACATATCCCTGGTACTATGCATATAAGATTTGCAGATATTAAATTCGGTACTGGTAGGGATAACATTGAAATTTCTAAGCCAATTTATTTCCTATGCTCAAATAGTATGAGAGGGAGAGCAATTACTGCTTATATGCGTACGCAGTGATATGAAGCTTATTATTTAATAGAATGATTAGACTGATATGTTAGTCAATGATGAAAACGAGTATGAAACAATGATTTCTATAGTGCGTATGCATCACTTTTTTTAGAATGAGATTTGAGAAAATGATCTTTGAGAAAATATGAAAAATCAGTCCATATTATAGATTCGAGGATCGCCTCTTACTTAGCATGAGAAAATGTGTTGTCAATTTCGCTACTTACTGATACTACAGATAAAGTCGAAAGCACAATCAATCAGGCTAGATACAGTTGATTTATTGTAGTGTACGATGACTATGTTACATGGCTGCAGTCTATATATATTACTATTTTGCTTGAGAATAGGTGATTCACCTCACTAGGTAAGTATTATATGCTAAGATAAATTATATTGTAAATAGCTCAGTTCTTAGTATATTGATTTTTTAGTTACTAATTGCTTAGAATATGAAGGCCCTTTTTTCATGTATGGTTCTTGTGTTTTCTCTTGTGTGATTTGTCTTTGCTGATAGGATCATAGCTCCCCCTATGAATAGACAAGAATATCCTATAATCGTTGCTGTTGAAACACCTTTATATACCAATGATATATTCCTCTTCTCGTGATTCCTATTGTTAGTATCGGTAATTTTCTTTCTAGCGGTGTTTGTTAAGAAACAATATAGTAAAAAACAATTACAGATCATGTTCCTAATTCGAATTGTTACATTTTTGACTACAGTTTATTTTATATTTGGGGAAATTGATATTAGCAACACACTGAGGACAGAGGCAATAAAAATTGCTACGATTCTCTTAATGTGTATATGTATTTTACATATTATGAGTTTAATGTTTTTATATAGTAGGTACAGGCAGAACATCATAGCAAAACCAACATTAGACGTGCCAGTAGATACAATAGTAAAATCATAATTTCCTCTCATTTGAATTTCAACCCAATTGCACCACTAAGAGATATAAGCTAGGTTAGTAGTATATTGTACTTCATAAGGGGTTCT